>DPGI01000009.1:0-145421 GCA_003522085.1 Clostridiales bacterium
TAGTAATGTCTGATTTCGCTACTTTCTTTTCGTATGGAGTGATTACAACTGCGCCATTTCCACCTGTGAGTGCTACGTCAGTGTAAGTATCGTTTGTTCCATCGATTGTCGCAACGATGTTGTATGATCCAACATCAGCAACTGCTGCATTGCCACTTGCATCAACAACGCTGAATGAAACGCCTTTGAATGTATTTTCATTAAGTGTAACCGGTTTTGTTCCATTTTCTTTTACATTTGTAATGATGAATGTTTTCCAAAGGGTTGTTCCACTGTAAACAGAGATTGAATATGTCTTTTTGCTTGCGTCATAAGTTTTTCTAACTTCTGTTGGAGCGGTTTTATCGTAAACTCTTGAAACGCTTCCTGAAATTTCAAAAGTAAGGGTAAGTGAACCCGCCTTTTTAATTGTATAAACAGGAGCATCGTCGCCAGTTGCAAGAGTTGGAGTGAAGTTGCCGTTTGATGTCTCAACGGTCAAGATTGCATAATCGCCAACTGCTTCGCCTTCTGTTCTTGTAAATGTGATGTCGATTGTTTCGTTTGTAGATGTTTCAAAAGTTTTTGACAATACATCGCTTTCGCCGTATGTCTTGCCAACTTTAAAGTTTGATTTGTTGAGAGTGATTGTGAGAGGAATAACTGAAACTACTTCCGCGCTGTTTGCAAAAGCAAGAGTTGATTTAGAATCGACTGTTGTTCCACTTACTGTGATAGAGTAGTTTCCAACATTGCCGTCACAAGAAATTGCGAATGAAAGACCATTAAGCATTCCGTCATATGCTGTAACTGCTTTGTTGTATCCTGTTGCGGTTTCAGTGAAGTTTGAAAGTGTTACTTCTCCCCACTTTAAACCATTTTCGCCTTTAACTAAAAGTTTATACGAATTGGTTTTTTCATCAAATGAATAGGTAACTGTTGGGTCTGCCTTCTGCTTGTCGTAAATATGACTGATTGAGCCAGAAATGGTAGCCTTGAGTGTGAGGCCTTCTCTTGGATTGATTGTGAACAATGCGTTTGCTGAAGGAAGCGCTGCAAGAGTGTAGTTTGTATTGTCAGTTGTTGCCGAGTCAAGGTTGTGAGTTCCAACTGTTTCAGTCTCAACTGTTCCATGTGCTCTTGTAAATGTAACTGTTACTGTTTCGCCATTAACACCGGTTGCTTCAGTATTTTCAAGTATTGGATCACTTGCTCCATACACCTTTGTAAATGACTTTTTGTAATCATCATATGCTATAGTTGCTTTGTTAATTGTTAATGTTACTGTTCCAATGGCAATTCCTGCTGGATAGTTCTTGTGATTGAGCGTTGCTTTGATGTTATAAGTTTTAGCGTCTTTTGTTACCCCAACAATTTCAAATGTAATCGCATTAAGAATTGTTTGAAGTTCGTCGTTTGTCAATGCGTGTTCTGGCGCAACGCTTTCTTTGATGTTTGAGATAACAACAGTTGCCTTGTTTGCATCGCCTGTCCCGTTTGAAATAGCCAACTCAAAGTTTCCTGTTACAGAGTTGAATGATTTTGCAAAAGTAGGAACTTGGTTGTTGTAAGTAATGCTTACATCGTTTGCGTTTGCTGTGATTTGTGATGAGCTAACAGCTGTGATTTCAAACCATTTGTTTGATGGAACTGTAATTTCATAGTTTGCATTGTCTACTGCTTTAAATTTAAGAGAATATGTTCCAACATCTTCACCTTGTCCGTCTCTTTCAAATGTGATTGTAATTGTTTCATCGCCAACATATTTTGCTGTTGCAGAAATTGGTGATGGGTCTGCGGCTCTAAATGCTTTCTTAAAGCTGTTATTTATAATTGTAAGTTCTTTTAAAGCGATAGTTTTCTTAAACTTTTCAATCTTAACTGCTTTTGTTCCATTTGTCAGTTCAACAGCAGTATAAGTTGGGTTTGCAGAGTCAAGAGAAACTGTGATTGTGTATTCGCCT
Organism: Clostridiales bacterium; assembly: GCA_003522085.1. Lineage (GTDB taxonomy): Bacteria > Bacillota > Clostridia > Christensenellales > UBA1242 > Caccovivens. Next base: position 1,944 of record DPGI01000009.1, read on the forward strand.
GCATTTGCGGTTGCGTTTAATGCGAATTTAACTCCGGTAAGAGTTGTTTCATCGGCTGTGATTGAACGAGCTGAAAGCTCTTTTTCAACGAATGAGCCGAGAGCGATAGTTTTTCCTTCAACTGTGATGGTGTATCCAGACTTAGCATTCCAAGCTGCGGTTTCTGAAATGGTTGGAACTGTGCCATCATAGGTTTTAATGAATGTTGAAGCAAGGCTGAATTGAAGAGTAAGACTTGAAAGTTTTTTGATTTCATAGCCTTGGTTGTTAGCCTTCAATGAAGCGTTTGCAACAAAGAGACCGTCTTTGTCAGCAATTAAATAGTTTGAATTGCCAACAGTAGCGGTTGTAAGGTTGTATTTGCCAACCTTTTCGCCACTTTCTCTTTCAAATGTAACGACAACGTTTTCACCATTTAATGAAAGAGTGTTTGTAAGTGTGGTGTTTTCAGCGCCGTAGTTTTTGCTGAATGTTTTGTAATAAGCATCATAAGCAATTTGAGCGGCTGAAATTGTGATTGTTGGAGCAGTTCCTTCAAACTCAAAACCACCTTGATAGTTTGTGCTAGACCAAGATGTTTTAAGGTTGTATGTTCCAACATTCTTAACGTCTTCTTCAACAAATGTGAATGCAAGTCCGCTGAGAGCAGATGAAACATAATCTGCAGGAACTGCAGTTGTTCCCCCTTCTTTAAGATCAGAAAGAGTTATAGTAACTGTATTAACTCCGTTTGTAACGGTAAACTTCCAAGCTCCGTTTGAGTAAGTAACTGGAGAAATTGTTGGAACTGTATTGTTGTAAACAAGTCCGCCACTAACGGTAGCCTTAGCAGTAATTTTTAAGTTTTCGATAGGAGTGATTTCAAAGCGTTTGTTTTCAGCTGGAAGAGTTACGCTTGAAGTAACTGTTCCGTCTGCGGCAACTAAAACGTAGTTAGGATTTGAAAGGCTTGCCGAAACAAGGTCGTATTTTCCTACGCTTTCGCCTGCAGTTCTCTTATAAGTTACAACGACTGTTTCGTTGTTTAAACTAAATTCTTTTGTAAGAGCTGGATCACTTGCTCTAAATGCTTTTGTAAACTTAACTGTATCGTTATAGAAATCTGTGTAAGCAATTTGTGCAGCATTGATTGTGAATGTAAATTCTTTTGAAACTGCATTGTAAAGATACTTAGCATAGTTTGCATTGTCGTTGTTTGCACTTTTAAACAAAGCGATAGTAAGTTTGTATGTGCCAACTGCTTTCATTTCTGTAACAGCAGTGCCATTTCTTGTAAGGCTAACAGTAAAGATTCTGTCTTTGTCAGCTTTGCTGTTTTCAGCTAAGAGATTTTCAACAGAATATGTTCCGTTAATTCCGCCTGAAACAGTGATTACATATCCCGATTTAGCAAAGTCGGTGTTATTGTAAGTTACGCTGTCTGGAGCGGCACTGATATTCAAGTCAAGTTTAGAGAAAGTAACTGTGAAATCAATATAACCTGTTTCAACAGCAGTATAACCAGATTTTGCAGCCTTAACTTTAACAGCATAAGTTCCGTTTGAAAGTTCGCTGTTTGGAAGGTCAGTAACTACAGTATAGGTGCTGCCGTTCTTCTTATACCAAGTATAAGAATAAATAATAGAATTATCTTTATTAGAAATAGCAAGGTTGCTTGATGCAATAGAAGCAAATGTGATATTCCCTTTTGCTGGGCCTGTTACTGCGCTAACTGTTGCCGCTGGAAGAGCGAGAGTATAGTTTGCAGTAAGTTTAATTGTAGGCTTAGCAGTAAGGGTTACTTTTCCGTTTGCTGCAACTGTTGCACCTTGGTCACTTGTCCAATTCTTCAAAATATAAGCATTGTTAGCTGAAGATGTTGGAAGAGTGAAAGTAGCATCGGCAAAGTTTACAAAGTAATTTCCAGTGTTGAAACTTGCCTCTGGTTTTGATTCGATAGAAACATAAGCAGCTTCTGAATAGATAGCGCTGTATGTGAGTGTTGCATCTGCACTAACTTCTGCAGATAATGTGGTTGCATAAGAGCCACTAGCAAATTCTGTTTTGCCTGTAAGCAAAGCGGCATAATCATAACCTTCTGACCAAGCAACAACTTCGATAAGGTGTCTGTTTGCTGCTGGGTTTACGCTTGCCATAGAAACTGAGAATTTATAACTTCCTGCAGCGGCGTAAATAGTTGGGTTTAATGAGCCGTTATTAACAATTTGGAAAACAAATTTTCCGGCATTGTTGTAATAAACATCTTTGCCTGAAGTAATTGTGTAAGTATCACTTCCAACTGTAACAGTTCCGATTGTAATGTAGTATTTTTGTGCATCTGCAAGAGGATTGTCAGCAGGTGAAGTAATAAGTGTGCTTTTAATTCCCGATCTGTCACTTGTTGCGGTAAGTGTATGTGATGAGAATTCGATTCTGCTTGGAACTGCCATGATTTCGAATTCACCGTCAACATAAGCAAATTCGTTTGCGCCAAGAGCAGGAGTGATTGAATTTACAACAAGAGTGCTTTCAGCAAATCTATAATATCCTACTGCCCCACTTGTTGTTTTTACAACTGCTGTGTGTGAGCCTGAAGTAAGTGTAAATTCATACGCTTCATTTCTTGTGATAGCAGCCTTTTCAGTCATAGTAAATACAACTGGATTTTTGTAAATGATTGTTTTTGCGATTTTGTTGTTAACGATTTCGGTTGCTGAAATGTTTAATTGATAAACGTTTCCTGAAACCAAAGTAATATTTGTATAGTTTGCAGCATTAAATCCTGCCACGCTTGTCACATCAAAAGTAAATGTATAAGTGTGAGTGCCACATGATGCGTTGTTAGGATTTGATGTTACAGCAACTGGAATGGTTTTAACAGCGCCATTAACTACGGTTGAAATGTTGACATTGCCAGCAAGTCCGTTGTTAAGAGTCTCCGAACCATTGTATTTTTGCATTGAATATTCAAAGTAGTCATTGTTTAAGCCAACTGTAATTCCAAGACTTGCAGCAGCATTATATCTTGTTTTAAATGTTGCAAAAGTCATGTTTTTAAGGTCTGTGTTGTTATAGAATTTAGCCCCTGAAATTGTTTCATTTGAAAGTGCCATAAATCTATACGCCATCATAGGCTTTGTCACAACATAGAACCAAGCTTGCTCTTCAGTAACCGAGTCACGAACAAGGCTTGTTACATAATTTTTAAGGTTAGCCCAAGTTAAAGCTGCATCAACATTTGCACCAACACCTGCTATATATCCATCGCCGTCTACGAGTTTCAAAACTGGAAGAGTGGATTTTGCAAGTTGTTGAATATTTTTAGCAATAGCTTCTTCTTGAAGAGAAACATTGTTTACAAAAGCAGTCAAGTTAACAGCCTTGATTGTATAAACAACATTTTTCTCTTTAGTAACCGTTGCTCTCAAAAGATCTTGCGTTGAAGAAGTATCTACAAGCGTGAGAGAGTATTTAAGGTTGTGAACTGCTGCATCTTTCAATGCTGAAGCATAAATTGTGTCGCCCGCGGTTGCTGGCGCCCACTTGTATGAAGATACACCAATCAAATTTCCAACAGATTGCGTTGTACTGTTGATTGGATAGTTTGCTGAATTGAAATCTACGCTGATTCCAAATTGATCCGTAATGGTTGTTCCATAGTCAACTGTAACGTTGTTTATATTAAGTGTAAAATCAAATGTCCATTTAGCATAAAGTGTAACTTTGCTATCTCCACCGGCAGTTGAGAAATCTCCGCTTGTGAAATTAGTTTTGTTAAATATAGTGTCGGAATTTACTGCTTTTACAGTATTACCAACAATATAATACCAACCAGCAAAGCTGAAGCCAGTTCTTGTTGGAGTATTTGTTTCCAAAGCGGTCATTTTTTCATCATATGTGAAAGTGAGTTTAGATTTTTCTACGCCTCCGCCGTTTGCATCAAATGAAACACTGAATTGTTGTGATGTCCATTTAGCATAAAGTGTAGCATCTCCAACATGTGTCCAAGCACCATCTCCATCACTAAACCCTTCGACGTTTGCCACTAATTCGCCAGCAGTGTTAATAGCAATAAGTGTTCCATTTTTTTCAGTTGTCCAGCCAAGGAAAGTATGACCAATTTTAACAGGATTTGTAATTGCAAAGGCTGTTGAACCTGTATAAATTGAATCAAATGTTGCATTTACATTTGTTGTTCCATTTGTAGTTGCACCATTTTGATCAAGAGTGATTGTGTAAGTATTTGCTGTGTATGTTCTGATAATGTTGAGCGTTTCATAGCTACTAGCCTTTACAACACTTAAAATTTCTCCGCCAAAAGACATTTTTGTTGCAGGATCTTTACGAGTATAAGTTGTTCCGTTGATTGAGAATTCCCAGCCCGAAGGAGTATAACCAGTTTTAGCAAATGAGTTGCTTGGGATTGTGTCTTTCTCTCCGCCATAATAATAAGTTTGATTGATGCTTGTTCCGCTTGCACCAGCACCAGGAGCAAAGACTAAGTTAACGGCCTTTTGAGCGCCGATAAATTCGATAACTGAGCCAGGATTATTGAAAATAAAATCTCTAACGTTTGCAGGGAGTTGTCCATAACCATTTCTAGAATCTGTAGTTTGATTATTTACATCAAACAAAACATAGTCGGTTCCTGCTGTGCCTGCAAGAGCAGTTCCGTTAAGCCCCGCCCAGCCAGACTTATGAACGATTCCTTTGTATAAGTAATAGCCATCAACTGCCGTTACAGTGAAAGCACCATTTGTATCGACAGGGCTTGTGTATGTGAAAGAAAGATTTTTAGCACCAGTGTTGACGTTGCCCGAGGCTTTATGATAGTTTGTAGTTCCATCATAGTTTGCCAAGATAGTTCCGTTGACAACTGAAGCTGATGTTGTCTTGCCTTTAACTACGCCATAAATTTCAAGGTTTGAAGCAGGAGCCGCAATTGCAGCATTGTTGCTTGTTGAAATTAGATCGCCATTTTTATAATACCAGCCAACAAATTCATAATATTGACTTACTATATTATAAGTTAAAGTAATGGTGTCTTTATAGTAGTAGTTTCTTGGTGTGAACTTGATAACTGTATCTGTATTTTCTACTGCCTCACTATTTACATCTTTAACTGCCACCCAGTTAGATCCAGATCTTCCAGAAGAAGCCGTAAACGATGCGCTGTATTGAACTTTTGTATATGTAATTTTAATGTTGATTACGTGTCGACTAGAAATGTTTGAAAGTGTGTAATTCCCAGCACTGCCTGTAAGTGTTGCATTTCCACCCGTTTGTGTGGTGATTGTTGCTGCTCCCGCGCTGTAATATTCGTTTGCTGGAGCACTCAACGTTGCAACATCAACTAATGTAAAATTCTTTCCGCCGTCAGCATTTGTTTTAAGAGTATCAGAACCTGCCGTAAAGGTTACTTCGGCGGGTTTAACACCTGCATATGCAGGATAATCAAATGTAAGATTTACTGTAAATTGTTTTTCTTTTGCTGTAATTGTGAATGTGTTTGTTGTTGAGTAATTAGTTATAGTAACCGGGAATGTAGTAACGCCCGTTGAGGCAGTTGATGGAGTTCCAAGAGCATCCCAACCACTCTTTGAATACGCGTCTAATTCATATCCTGCTGCCAGTGTAGCAACTATATTAAATGTTTCATCTATTCTAGTAGTGATTACTCCATTAGCAAGTTTTGTGCAAGAGCCATTTCCTGAAAGGCTGATTGCAATATTGCTGCCAGCATTAACTGTGATTTTTGTTTCTTCTCTCACAACTTCTATAGTGATAACGTCTGCTGATGAAAGAAGACCAGAAATTTCAACGCTAACTGTGCCATCAGGCCCCGTAGTAAATGTAGCGGTTCCGTTTGGCGAAGCCTTTACTGATGCAACTTTATAGCCACTTTTCAATTTAAATGTCATTGTAAGCGCTTGATCGGCAATCGCCTTGAAAGTATATTCTCCTTCTGCACCCGACTTGGCACTAATTACAAGCGCTGGCGCTGAAGCAGGCGCTCCGTTTTTGTATTTAATTTTGAGATTGTTAACTTGCAAATTAAAGTTTTGGCATGTGTCGCCGGTGTGTTGGAATTTAACTGTTGTGTTTGTAGGCGTTCCAACCCATTCTGAGTAAAGTTTTACCGAAACGTTTGAGCTTCCATTAACATCCCAGTGATTTAAAACGTTTCCAAAGTGGAAAGTTTCATTTTTTGTTTTGTTCCAGCTTTCGTCAAAAGAAAGTGTTGCGCTGTAATATGTTTTGTTTTCAGTTGAATTGCCGCCATTTACATAAGCGTCATACAATTTTGTAAGGTCATAACCGCCCCTTGTTATCTTTGAAACAACAGTTGACCAAGGTGTGTTGTATGAAAGGTTGTTAACGCTGATAACGCTTGTCTCAGCGCTTCCGCTTTTTCTAACTACGTTAAGGTTATAAGTTAAATCTTTCCATTGAGGTTCAACGTAAAGATTCTTTTTAGCATTTGCAGTAAACCAAGATTTAACATCTTTGTAATTGCTGGTTTCAGATCCGCTCTTCCAACCAACCAATTTCTTTCCTAAAACAGGATCTACGATTGGATATCCATTATTAGGATTAGTTGCCCAAGCACTATCTGCTTTAATGTCTTCAACAGCAAATCCGCCTAAATATCTATTCGAATAAACATAATCTGAAGCAAGATTTCCGCTTTCGTTAAGCAAAATTCTGTAATTAGAAAGTTGAGTTGAATCGCCTTTTCTATGTATTTTTGCATTGCTGTCAGGAATGGCCATCACGGAATACCCCATTAGTGTTGGGCTGCCACTTGCCCAGTCAAATTGAGGCCTTACAGGAACATTCGTTGAATTAGTTGCGCCATGGTCTGGATCATAACTAACCCCACCTTTCCAAATTACGCCATTCGTTCCAACAAATGTATCTCCGATGAAATATTTTCCTCCAGCAAAAGTTCCTATCGTTTTGCTTCCTCTTTGAGCAGGATCGTTTGTTGTAACATAGCTCATATCATAAATATCAACAAGTGTGGTTGTGCCTGCAGCATAACCAACTAAACGCCCGCTTTTTTCAGGTGTTGCTGCATTGACATAGTTAAAATCTCCAAGCACCAAATCATAAATGCTTGCACCATTAACATAACCAAACAAACCACAATATTCATCAACCGCACCTTCGCGTGTTGAAACTGATCCAGTCACCGTGAAACCATTACCATTAAAAAATCCCTTATATGGGTTAGCATTCGTTCCGATTGAAGTCCAAACCTTACCGCCAAGATTGATGTCTTGTGTGAGCTCATAGTTTGCATTAGCCCATTCGCTATTTCCTTGCACAGAAACTTGATATGCAACCGAAGCGAACTGATCTGCGTTCGAAATTTGGTAGAATGTTTTTCCATTGCGAGTCACGCTTGTAAGTCCTGTGACGGCAGCCGTTGTTTTCTGAATCGATGCATTATTGTTTGCAGCAGAAATACAAGGCACTGCTGCCACAACTGCTGTTCCGCAAGTAAAGCATGAGAAGGCTAAGGCTAAAAACAAGTTTGAGATTTTTTTAGATTTCGTCATGATTTTGACTCCTTTGATTTGTTCGGTTAACCTTTGTTTATTTTGTCCCAATCGCTGGATAAAACTCCAATTAACTTATAGTTAATTATACCACAAATAAGGCTATAAAACCAAATAATTCGACCTTGTTTTTTATTATTTTTATTTTTCTTATTTTTATTATGTTTTCTAAAATTCCTGTGATTTTCGGGTGAAAAATTCCCATAATTTACAAAAAATGCGTATTTTTTAAAGATTTTTTTGCTATTTTTTGTTATTTTCCTTATATTATTGACTTTTGTATTTTTTTGTGATAATTTTAGGAAAAAGGAAAACAAAAATGAAAGACATAATTTTAACCGCTGATCGTCCGACAGGCAAGCTTCACATCGGTCATTACATCGGTTCAATAGCCTCAAGAATTGCACTTCAAAACGAAGGCAATTTCGACAAAATGTATGTAATGATTGCTGACGCTCAAGCCCTTACCGACAACGCCGGAAACGTTCAAAAAGTCAAAGACAACATATTAAACGTCGCATTAGACTATTTAGCATGTGGATTAGATCCTAAAAAATGCACTATTTTTATTCAGTCTGAAGTTCCAGCGCTGACTGAAATGACTTTTTATTTCTTAAACCTTGTCACACTTGCTCGTTTAAAGCGAAATCCTACTGTAAAAACAGAAATTAAACTTCGCGGATTTGAAGAAAGTGTTCCAGTGGGCTTTTTAACCTATCCAGTAAGCCAAACAGCCGATATTGTCGCTTTTAACACCACAATCGTGCCCGTTGGCGAAGATCAAAACCCTATGATTGAACAAGCACGCGAAATTGTTCGCTCTTTCAATACTACCTACAGCGAAGTTTTAGTCATGCCAAAGGCCGTTGTTCCAAAAAATAAAAATCAAGCGCGTCTTGTAGGCACAGACGGCAAGAACAAAATGAGCAAATCACTTGGAAATTGTATCTTTTTGTCAGACGAACCTGAAATTATCAAGCAAAAAATCATGTCGATGTATACCGATCCCGACCATATCCATGTTTCAGACCCAGGAAAAGTTGAAGGAAACACTGTTTTTGAATACTTAGACGCATTTGTAAAGGAAGATAGCTTTGAAAAATACCTTCCAGAATACAACAATCTTGACGAACTTAAAGCACATTACATTCGCGGTGGTCTTGGGGACGTAAAAATTAAACTTTTCTTAAACAACATCTTGCAAGAATTGCTTAAACCAATCCGCGAAAGACGAAAAGAACTTGAAAAAGATCCGCAAGCAGTTTATGAGATTCTTTTCAAAGGTTCAGACGAAGCCAACAAAGTCGCAAATGCCACTCTTGAAAAAATGAAATCTGCAATGGGAATTGATTATAGAAACACGTTAAAAAATAAATAATTTATTAAAATTGCTAAAAATTTAATAAAAAATCGCAAAAATTATTAAAAAATCAATAAAAATATGCAAATTATTAAAAAATCACGATCACTCGTGATTTTTTTGTTGCATTTATTCTTCCCTATTTTTCAGACCAATAATCGTTTGTTTTGGTGCATTTAAAAATATTTTTCATTTTATCGTTATGCTGTCTTATGCTTTGTCTTTCTCCTAAATCTAGCCCACGATAATAAGGCAAAAATTCGTTGTCGCCGCCAATTAAATAAGGTGTTGTAATTTTTTCAACATCATATTTGCCAACAGCCTTTCCAGCGGTCGGGTCAACCAATATCCACTCACCATTATAAAAGCATTCACAAAACGAATGCCCGCGGCACGTATCAATTGCGCCATTTTCTTGAAAGTCTTTCACCCATTTAATCGACGCTGTATGTAAATATGTGGTAGGAACGCCCAGTTGCCTAGCAAAAACAGCAAACAAAAGCGCATAATCGGTGCAGCCCACCGTTTTGCCACTCTCCCAAATTTCTTTTGCAGAGCGTTGAAACTGATTTTTTGCTATAAATTCCTTTTCTCCCCGCGCATATTGAACGCGTGAACTAATCCAGCCCATTAAACTTGCAAGTTGTGAAATTTCTCTTCCCTTGCTTTGTTTTTGAGACATATCATAATCTATTCGGCCTTTAACATATTCCGCATCTAAAAAAGGTTGTGTTAAAACTCCACTTTGTAAATATGTTTTTAAATCATTGTTACAGTTTAATTTTTCCATAAATATTTATTCCTTTGCAAAAATATAGTGAAAAAATGCTTAAATTTCATTATTTTTTTAATTTTTTTATGATTTTTTCGTTATTTTTTATAAATTATTATTTTAAAAGCATATTTGCAAAATTAATGTAATCGTTTAATTATTACGAAAACGTCAATCTATACTTAAACAAATGATTTATTTGAACTGGCAATTATTTCAATCAATTTATAGTGTCGCACGCCCCTAAAATATTTTTGTGTGTACAACCAAAAGTCTTTTTTTGATTATTTCCCTTTGATTTTGCGACAGCATTTTTAATTTTGAGAAGTTAAAATTTGTTATTTATTTCTGCAAACATAATCATGTCGTGATAGCCATCAGAAAGCTTCACATAGCTTTTTAAAATACCTTCTTGCTTAAGCCCACATTTTTCCATAACTCGCTTTGAGGCAATATTTTTTACTACACAACCGCCCTCAAAACGATTTACTTTCATTTCATTAAAAGCAAAATTTTTAACGCACATTAAGGCTTCTGTCATATATCCTTTTTTTGTAAATCGATTATCTATTGCGTAATTAAACATAACGCTATCATTTTTTAAATTTACATTAAAGTTTACTGCTCCTATAATTTGTTTAGTGTCTTTAAGGGTAATTAACCAGTTGTAATAGTTTTTATTCTGATATTTTTCTTCGATGTTTTCTAGCGATGCTTTTTCTTCTTCCAAAGATATTGGTTTTTTATTTGTGTAATAAAGAAATTCTTCTTGATTCATAATTCCTTCAAAAAGTTCTTTCGCATCATTTTTTCCCAATCTTCTTAAAACAAGTCTTTCAGTTTCTAGCTTAATCGTTCCTATCTCGTTCATTTATGGTTCTCCTTAACGGTTCTACAAGAAGCCATCAATAATCTACAAATTGAATCGGTCTGCCATTTTAACCCCTTATATACAATTTCTCCAATTTCATCTTTTGTGTGTGTACAACCAAAAGTCTTTTTTTGATTATTTTTCTTTGATTTTGCGACTTTTTTGATTTTTACATGTATATTTGATTGCAAAATTAAAATACAGTTGAAATAATATTCTTAGTTCCATCTAATAGTTCTTTAACTTGTTGCTGAGTGGGATCAACTCCTTTATTATGTGCGCACAAATTTCTTAAATCGCCCATTAATTGTATTTTTCGCCATGTGGGAGTATCAATAACTTTCTCTTCTTTAAGTTTGTCATTAAAATCAGATATTCCTGGTTCCTTTTTTGTTATATTTATACCATGTTTATCACAAATATTTTTCAAATGCTTTTCCAATACTACACCAGCAACGACCCCTGATGGTCTCAAAAATTTCTTTTTTAATAATTCATTAGCCGAATCTAATTCAGATTTAAAAATATTAGCTTCTAATTCCAATTCAAGATTATAGAAATAATCATTTATAAGAGGCTCTAATGATCTAACAATGTCAGATTGCATCTTTACTTTACGAGCTATGCTTGTTTGTTCTGCGATTACTTTCTCGCCTTGCGAAAGAGTATATCCCAATAAAGCATCCGATATGCTGTAATTTTCCAATGTAAATTTCCCTTTATGTGCTGTTTTATATAAGCTAACGAAATCATTTAATCGATGAGGTGCTACATTTGCAATTAATCTGTAACATTTTGTATACCAATTTTCATAATCAATTTCAAAACTTGGCAACTTGGAAATATCTACTTTTAAAGATTCTAAGAATCTCAATCCTTTTTCATCTAATTTATAAACACTTAACCACAAATCAACCCCCTGTTTTGCCAAAACATTAAGTTCATTTATTATTTTCGTTTTATCTATCATATAATATTTTACCTCCTTAACACTATTATTTATCACATATATTATATCATTGCAAATACAAAAGGAAAACAAAAATGAAAGTATATAATACAAGTTTTAAAATTACAATTATAAATGAATATAAAAATGGGACAAGTTACAAGGAAATTAAAGAAAAGTATAATGTACCAAAAACTTGCCTGTATGATTGGTTGAAGTTATATTCCATAAAAGTTCACAAAGATGAAAAGATTTTTACATACAAACAGTATGAAGATTTGCAGAAACAGTTTGAAAAAGTATCTAGAGAACTTGAAATCATAAAACTATCTCATTGTTTTGCCGACTCTCCAAGAAAACAAAAAGAAGAAGCAATTGAAAAACTAATGGATAAATTTACAGTGAAAGAAATGTGTCGGGTTTTGAATTTGCCCACTGGCACATTTTACAACTATCATCTTCGTAGAGTTAAGATTACACAAAATCAAATTCGAGATGAATATCTAAAAGGTGAAATTCTTAAAATTTTTAATGAATCAGGTCAAAGGTTTGGTGCTCCAAAAATCACTGCAAAACTATCATCATTAGGAATAAAAACTACAAAGAGTAAAGTTTCAAATTTAATGAAACAAATGAACATAAAAAGTAAACAATGCAAAAAGCGAACATTTGAAAAAACTCAAAGCAAACTCACATATTGTAGAAATTATCTTAAAAGACAATTTGAACAAACTGCACCAAACAAGTTTTGGGTTGGAGATATTACTGCGATTTTTATTAAAAATAATAAATTTTATCTGTGTATAATTTTAGACTTGTTTTCAAGAAAAGTTATCGCATATAGATTATCCAGTCAAAACAATAATAATTTATCTATCAACACTTTTAAAGATGCCTTCGAAATAAGAAATCGCCCAACTGACTTATGTTTTCACAGCGATCAAGGAACAAATTATACAAGTCATGAATATAGGGATTTACTCAAATCCTTAAAAGTAAAACAATCATTTTCTAGCAAAGCCAATCCATACGACAATGCCGTAGTAGAATCATTTTTCTCAAATTTTAAGAGAGAAGAAATAAATCATCATAGTTACGAGTATTTTGAAGAATTGCAAGAATCAGTTAAGGAATATATGAACTATTACAATGATTACAGACCACATTCCAGTCTAAAAAATAAAACACCCAACCAAGTCGAAAACGACTATAAGTTGAGTGTTTTAGCCGAACTTTTCGTCTGAAAAGTTATCAGATTTCAAGTCCAGTGCACTTGGTGCAGAGGATGGGAGTTGAACCCACATGGTGTTGCCACCACAGGTACCTGAAACCTGCGCGTCTGCCATTCCGCCACCTCTGCATACCTTTGCCAACATAAACAATGTAATCATAACTTATTTGCCTTGATTTGTCAAGTAAACAGACCTGTGCCAGCCGTCAAAAAAACTCGCAAAAACGCGAGTTTTATTTATTCCAATTCCAATCGGTAATTTCAGGCATATCTACGCCATATTTTCTGATATATTCGCTGTTTTCCTTTAATTTTGATTTAGCAAAACGCGATATCTCTTGTTCTTTTTCTTTTGGCAAGTCAAGATATTTAATCGCTTTTAAAATCAAATTATATCGGTCCGTTTTGTTTAACGCGCACATATCAAAAGATGTGGTGATTGTTCCTTCTTCTTGATAGCCCGAAACGTGAATGTTTCGATTTTTACGATTGTATGTGAGTTGATGAACTAGTGTTGGATAGCCGTGGAAATTGAAAATTATAGGCTTATTCAACGTGAAAATGCTGTTAAATTCGCTATCCGTCAATCCATGTGGATGCGACTTGTTTGAAACCAATTTCATTAAATCCACAACGTTGACAAATCGAAGATTGAGATTTGGTAAAAGTTTTTTAAGCAACGATACCGCTGCAAGCGATTCAACCGTCGCAGTGTCGCCGCAAGACGCCATTACAAGATCTGGATGCTTTGTGTCGTTCATTCCGGCCCATTCCCATTCACCTACGCCCTTTGCGCAATGGTCTTTTGCTTCTTTCATTGAAAGCCACTGCCATCTTGGGTGCTTTGAAGCAACGATAGTGTTTACATAATTCTTGCTTTTAGCGCAATGGTCATAGCATGAAAGCAAGCAATTTGCATCAGCAGGCAAATATACGCGAACAATTCCCGCTTTTTTGCTGACAACGTGATCCAAAAATCCTGGGTCTTGGTGAGTGAAACCGTTGTGGTCTTGCTGCCAAACATTACTTGTCAAAATCAAATTTAAAGAAGCGATAGGTTTACGCCATTCAATTTCATTGCATACTTTAAGCCATTTTGCATGTTGCGCAACCATGCTGTCGACAACGCGAATAAATGCTTCGTAGCTGTCAAACATTCCATGTCTTCCAGTCAGCAAATATCCTTCCAACATTCCTTCACAAAGGTGCTCAGAAAGAAAAGCGTCATGTATTCGGCCATTATTTGATAATTTTTCGTCATTTTTTAATATTTTTGCGTCAAAAGCACGATTTTCTACTTCAAATGCTTTATAAAGACGATTGCTCATTGCTTCGTCTGGGCTGAAAATACGGTAGTTTTTATTTTCCTTGTTAAGCACAAACAAATCTCGAATATAGCCGCCTAACTCCAGCATATCTTGAGCTTTGACTGTGCCGTGCCCTTTAAATTTAACGGCGTATTTATCAATTGACGGAGTCTTTAACTCTTTAAGCAAAACGCCACCATTTGCATATGGTGATGCCGTCATGCGCTTGTCTCCTTTTGGCAATATTTCAGCAATTTCTGCTTTAAGTTTGTAGTCGCTATCAAAAAGTTTGTCCGGCTGATAACTTTCAAGCCAGCTTTTCAGCATTTTTAAATCGCCCTCATCGTTAATTTGCAAAGGAACTTGATGTGCACGGAACGTTCCTTCGACTTGTTTGCCGTCAACGAATTTAGGCCCTGTCCAGCCTTTTGGCGCGCGCAAAATAATCATTGGATATTTTATCGTCGAATTGTCTTTCGCCCGTTTTAAGGCGGAAATATCGCTCATGCAAGCGTCCATCGCTTTCGCCATTGCAAAATGCATCTTCATCGGCTCGTCACCCTCGACAAAATAAGGCTTGTAACCATAGCCATCAAACAATCCTTGCAGCTCTTTGTCACTTAAACGCGATAATATTGTTGGGTTTGAAATTTTAAATCCGTTAAGATGCAAAACTGGCAAAACGACGCCGTCTGTTTTTGGATTTATAAATTTGCAGCCAAACCATGATGTCGCAAGAGGACCCGTTTCAGCTTCGCCGTCGCCAACGACTGTCACGGCAATTAAATTTGGATTATCAAGCACAGCGCCAAAAGCATGAGCAAGTGAATAACCAAGTTCGCCGCCTTCATGAATTGAGCCCGGCGTTTCTGGCACGCAGTGTGAACCTATTCCGCCCGGAAAAGAAAATTGCTTGCAAAGCCTTGCCATTCCGTCCTTATTTTGAGCGATGTTTGGATAAACTTCCGAATAAACGCCTTCCAAATAACTGTTGGCTGTTAAGAAATTTCCGCCATGTCCTGGGCCAGAAATAAAAATCATGTCTTGATTGTATTTTGTTATCACGCGGTCGCAGTGGGCATAAATAAAGTTTTGTCCAGGAACGGTTCCCCAGTGCCCAACCAATTTTTTCTTAATGTCGTCCATGCAAAGTTCATGGTCACGCATAAGCGGATTATTTAACAAATAAAGTTGTGCCGCCGACAAATAATTTGCCGCCCGCCAGTATTTGTCCAACTTTTCAAAATATTCTTTTGTAGAAAACTTATCTTTCATATAATCTCTCCAAGATTTAGTATATCACAAATCGTTAAAACATTAAATTTTTTACAACTGTTGCGATAAAATTTTGTGGTTTTTACTTTTATTTAACTAAAAATTTTAAAACGTCGGAATAGACTTTTGCGTTATCGATTTCGTTTAGAAGTTCATGGCGCATGCCGGCATAGAGTTTTGAATTGATGTCGTTGTATCCCCTGTCGCGCAAAAATTTGACAAGGCCGTCAAAGGCTTTTTGATTTTGAATAACAGGGTCTTCTTCGCCTGCAATCACATATATTGGCAAATCAGCGTGGGCCACACTCCAGCCCTTTTTATTAAACGCCTGCTTCATCAATTTGAAAAGATTGATAAATCCGTTTGTCGTGAAAATAAAGCCGCAAAGTTTGTCTTCGTTATATTTTTTAACTGTTTCTTCGTTGGCGCAAATCCAAGCGTTTTCCGCTTCAAGCCCTTTGTTGTAAGAACCAAATGTAAGTTTATTTAGCATCTTATTTGCGTGTTTTTTGCCGTGGAATAATTGCGAAAGATGTGCAATGTAAATCGCAAGCCCCGCCATCTTGTTTTCAGTAGGCGGCCCGCAAAGCACAAGTTTATCGATTTCGCCGTCATACTTTTTTAAATAGCAACGCGAAACAAGCGTTCCCATACTGTGGCTGAAAAGCATTATTGGCAAATTTGGGAAAAGACTTTTTGCAAACCCCACCACTTGGTGCAAATCGTCGACAATGAAATTGATGTTTTGAGTGTAAAAATATCCTAAATCACTTTCGCTCTTTACGCTTTGCCCGTGCCCGCGGTGATCATGAATTACGCAGGCAAACCCATGCTGCGACAAATATTTTATAAAGTCAAAGTATCTTTCTTTGTGTTCGGCCATACCGTGTGAAAACACCACTACGCCAACAGCCGGCGACTGTGGTTTAACGACAGCGACTTCCAATTCAAGTCCGTCTTGCTGAGATGTGATTTTTTGAACATCGATTTTCATAACACAAAATCCTCCTGCTTTTATTTTATCATCAGCCGCGAAAATTACAAACCGATATTCACTCGGTGACAAATTCTTTAATAAATAAAAAAATGACCTAAAAGTCATTATGATAACAGTTGTTTCAGGAAGTATGCGTGATGCCGGCTTTGAGGTTGGCGACAAAGCATTTATTAAGCAAACCGCGGCAAACGAACTTGCTGTTGGCGACTACATTGCTTTTTTCGACTATGTTGATCCCGACCACCCTCGCCCATCAACAATCGCAAACGGCGAGAAACCAACATCGAATCCACGTAAAAACAGAATAGTTTTTCACGAAATTATTAAAATTGAAACCGACGCAAACGGCGATCTGTGGTTTAGGACACAAGGCAAAAACAATGCATCGGCAGACTATAACGTGATTTATCAAGATTATGTTATTGGAAAACATGTTGACGACGGAAAAGGCATTGTTAAGTTTTTTAAGTTTGTAAACTCAACTACTGGAATTGTTCTTTTAGTTGTCATTCCTTGCGTAATAATTCTTTTCCGCGATTGCTATGAACTCATGAGCATGATTTTTGAATATAGCGACGAAAAGAAAAAAATCAAAAGAGAAAAGGAACTTGCAGCCCTTAAAACAGCAAGCACAGAAGGCGAAACAGAGAGTGCTGAAAAAAAGCAACGCCAATTGACAAAAATGAAAAAAAGAATAAAACTATAGACGCTTAAAATCGGCTTTTTGTGAAATAATAAAAGAACTGCAAATCAGAATGCAGTTCCCGTTGGCGGGGTGCTAAAATTTTTGTACACACCCATTAAACTTTTTATAACATTTGTTTAATATTTCAACAAATTCAGTTGGAAGCTTTGCTAATGCTTTCTCTTTTAATTCTTTGCTTATTCCAAACATTGCCTCTGCCATACTTCCAACAATACATGCATTTGTATCAGTATCGCCGCCAAACGATATTGCCAATCTTATACTATCCTCAAAACTATTTGAATTAAAAAATGAATATAAACACAAGTCAATGGTATCAGAGCAAGTATAGTTGAATTCATTTAAGTTTGGTTTTACTATTTTTAAATTTAGTTTATTAATGATATCTTGTTTTGTCATACCATTTCGTGCATAAAAGATTATTAAAGCAATTATTTGTGCTGCATTTATTGCATCTTTACTATTATGTGAGGGGGTAGTTGCTAAATATGAATTTTTAATAACATCTTCTTCTGTATTAAAAAGATATCCAACGGGAGAAACTCTCATCATTGCACCATTACCAGAACTTTGTCCTTGATAATTGCCCTTTGCCCATTCAGTAAAACCTGGTGAAAACATTGTTTTAAAATATTGTATATTTTGTGGGATTTTATTGCCATATTTTATTGCATATTCTTTTAATGTTGTCTCATAAGTTTTGTTATTTATAATTGCATCAGCTATTGCAACTGTTAAAATTGTATCATCACTAAAAAAAGAATTGTCCTCAATAATACTTTTAATTTTTACTTTACTATGTTGTGTCAACTGATCAAATTCATAAATTGAACCAGCAAGATCACCTATTATTGCTCCTAACATTTTTCTCCTTTTTTTAATTATATTATATTTGAAAGAAATTCCAAAACATTCATGTAAAAAGAAAAACTGCACGCATTTCTCATTTTCACGAGAGTGCGTACAGTTCTCGTTGGCGGAGGACACAGGATTCGAACCTGCGGACGCTGTTAACGTCAACGGTTTTCAAGACCGCCGCTTTAAACCGCTCAGCCAATCCTCCACGCCTAATTATTATACATAATTAACAATCTTAAATCAAGCGTTTTTTTAAAAAATCAAATAAAAATAGAGGTTTTTGCCTCTATTTTTTCAATTTTCTGATATTCCCCGATTTCGCATTGGCAATAGCATTCAAAAATAAAACTGCAATCACCGAACCTTTCATAAGCCCTTTAACACTTTTAGTCGTTTTGTTCATAACTATACTTGCGACGGCAACTGTTGCAACTACGTTTTTCGTTTTTTGGGTTTTGTTGATTTCTTTGACAAAATTCAGTTTTTCAATCCATTCATCACTTACATTTAAAACATATGCATAAGGCAAAACTTTGTAAAACAGCTTTGGATCTTCCTTCACGAGCACATCCATTTTATCTTTTTCAGCAAGCTCAATATATTTTTTAAGTCCTAAAATTCTGCCAAGCATCTTTCTGCCTTCTTTGTTTCGCATTTCCATTAGTGGACAAAGAATATAGCTAAACAGACAGACAAACGATGCCACCCCCAACAAAATGTAAATTTCCATGATTGGCTCGCACAAAAAGATGTTCCATACCGCAATCAACAAAAAGACGACGATTCCGCCAAAATATTGACCGAATGCTTGCTTTCTGTTTTGAACATACATCTTGTTTGCTATTGACGAAAAATTTGCGCTTAACCCGATAAGAATTAAGAGCGGAATAAACCAATATTCACTTGCACTGTTTGAACTTGTAAAAAAGAAAGTCAAAATTCCAAGTAAAAACGAACTGCTGGTCATAATTGATTTTGAAAGGTCGCGCGCAGGAATGTTGAAATATTTTTCATCATTTTCAAGTTGAATTTCTCTAGATGCTGTTGGTGCTTGATTTTTTAAAATATCAGGCAGATTTGAAACCAATACTTCTTCGCCTGCTGAAAAAATAGCATTGAAAAGTGTTTTTTCATAACTTTTCATTGAGTCATCACTGTCTTTGAGTTTTTTAATCAAAGCATCTTCGCCCTTGTCTTCGATAGACAAATATTTTTTTCCCGCCCAAAACACCAACAATGCACTTATATCCTTATCATCAACATTCGCATCGATAATGTATCCGACATCTGCTGGCGTCAAGCCATCGGGCGACTCAAATTCGACAACCTCGATAATGTCTCTTTTTTTATGGTTGCAAAGATAAAAAATCAAAATTCCTAAAAAGTATACGCCGCATAAACAAAGCATAGCGACAAAGAATGTGTATGTTATTTCGCCATGTGCCTTATAATCTAAAAATATAAAAAGCAGAGTATACAAAAGGGTCAGCAAAAAAACACTGACCCCTAAAATTTTAGATAATTTTTTCATTAAAACTCAACCTTTGGAGCCTTCCTTTCTTCAACATTGTCAATTTCAAAAAGAACTTTCTTTTCAAAATTATAATGTCTTGCAACAATGTTTGCAGGAAACACCTCTCGTTTTGTGTTATAAACTTTAACTGCGCCGTTATAATATTTTCTTGAAGATGCGATTTCTGCTTCGATTGTTTGAAGAGAATTCATCATTGAAATATAGTTTGCGTTGGCTTTAAGTTCTGGATAGTTTTCAGCAACAGAAAATAATGTTTTTAATGTTCCTGCAAGCCAGTTTTCGCTTTGTGCCTTTTCTTCTTGAGTGTTTGCGCTCATACATGAATATCTTGCCTTCATAACGCTTTCAAGTGCTTCTTTTTCGTGTTTAGCATAGCCCTTTACTGTTTCAACAAGATTTGGAATCAAGTCATATCTTTTTTTCATATAAACATCCATAGTTGAATATGCTTCTTCCACGTCGTTTTTCATTTTAACAAATTTATTGTATGTTGAAATCCACCATGCAACGATTCCAACTGCGCCTAAAACGATAACTGCGCCTAATGCAATGAGTAATATTGCCCACCAAACCATAACGGCCTCCTTGTAATTATATTTTATATGACAATATTACTACAAAAATAACAAATTGTAAAGTTATTTTAATATCTTATTGGCTACACTTTTAATATATTTTTTGCTTGACATGTCGCACTTTGCCTTTTTGAGTAAATATCTGATATCTCTTTCCACAGATGCGGCAGACATGTTGTATTTTTCTCCAATTTGCGGGAAAACTTCTTTATAAAGTGGCGCCTTACCTCCCTTTTGTGCAAGCATCTCAATGGCGTCTTTAAGCATATCATAGCCCTTGCACTTTTTATCACAAAAAGTAAGTTCATCGTCTAAATTTAACATTTTTCACCTCAATAGTTTATAAGTAACACACTGTTACATAAATTATGTTAGCAAAATGTTACCATTAAGTCAAGCAAAAGGATAAGTTTCGACATAATATGATAGGATTAAGAGAAGTAAGAAAAAAGAAAAAATACAACCAACAATACGTGGCTATGAAATTAAACATCTCACGCGAGGCTCTTTCATATTATGAAAATGGCAAGCGCGAACCATGCTTTGCAATGCTGAATGCCATGAGCAAGTTTTTTAACGTTTCGATTGATTATCTTATAAATGGCAAAGATTTTAAAAAGAAATAAGGCAAATAAGAAGCAAATAAAAATAAGAAAATCATAATAAAAAATAGCGGACTTCCCGCTATTTTTTCATGTTTTCTAAAAAGAGTTTATAACATCTAAAACTTTCATATAGGTCAAACTTTGAAACAACCTCCCAAGGAGCATGCATCGACAGCACTGCCAACCCCGCGTCAATGACTTCCATGCCATATTCGGCCAAAAACTTGGCAATCGTGCCTCCGCCGCCTTTGTCGACTTTGCCCATTTCGGTGAATTGATAAGTGACCCCGCCGTCATCTAAAAGCTTTCTAAGTCTGGCGATATATTCTGGATTGGCGTCGTTTGAACCGTCCTTCCCGCCCGCACCTGTGAATTTGCAAAAGGCGACCCCGCGCGATAAATATGCCTCCGTGTTTTTATTTGAAGGCTCAGGCCAGTTTGGGTCATATGCCGCGGTGACATCGCACGAAATCACATTGCTTTTATTTAGCGCGCGCTTAAAATGCAATTCTTTATATTCTCCTGCCAGATTCATCACTTCGGCAACCATGTTTTCGAAAAATTTACTTTTCATTCCGGTTGCACCTGTCGAGCCAATTTCTTCTTTATCTACCAACAGCACCGCAGCAGTGCGCTCCAGCGAGCCCGCCGAAATGATTGCTTGAATACTTGGATAGGCGCAACTTCTATCGTCGTGTCCATAGCCTATTATCATGCTTCGATCAAGCCCAAAGTCGCGAGCCTTGCCCGCAGGGACCGCTTCGATTTCCGCAGACATAAGGTCTTCACTTTGAAAACCAAAATCACAAAGTAAATCGTCAATGGTCTCCTTCGGACTTTCGTCTTTTTCTTTTTTAGAAACGATAAGGTTTAACTGCTCGCCCGTCATAGTCGGCGGCTTTTTGTCGTCTAAATGCGGCAACAAATCAGTCACCACAAAAAGCGGATCTTTTTCACTCTCTCCCACCACCCAGTCGATTTTTGTTCCGTCTTTTTTGCAAACCAGGCCATGAAGCGCAAGTGGCGTTGCCGTCCATTGATATTTTTTAATTCCACCATAATAATGTGTATCAAAAATACAAAATCCGCCGTCAGAATAAACCGGCTTGCTTTTTAAATCCAGTCGTGGGCTGTCGATGTGCGCAGCGATTATATTCAGCCCTTCCTGCATCGGTGCTCTTCCGATTTTGAAAGCAACAAGTGCTTTATTCATATTGACAGCATAAACCTTGTCCCCTTCTTTCAAGGGAGTGTTGCACGCGATAAAATCATTCAGCCGTTTAAATCCATGCTGCTCAAGCTGAGCACTAAAAAACTTTATACATTCTCGTTCTGTTTTACATTGCGATAAAAAAGATTTGTATTCTCGCGAAAACAAATCTCTTTTTTGACCTAAATTCTCTTCTTTTCTCATAGCCAAATTTTTGACTATAAAATTTTATTTAAACATTGTTATTTTGCAACAACTTCAACTGAATAAGCGGTTGGAACATTTTCAATTTTCACTTTATCAGAAATTTCTACGCCTGCAATAACATAAACTTCGTTGTCATCAGCAAGAACAGGAAGCGTGTCGCGTTTGCGTTGTGGCACTTTTTTGTCAATCAAGAAAGATTTGAGTTTTTTAGTGCCTCCGCCAAATTTTGTAAACACGTCGCCGTCACGTCTAAATCTCCAAACTGCTGTTTTAGGAACTTTGCGATAATCAAAGAATAAAACATTTTCTCTTGGTTCGAAGTCTTTAACTCTTTTAACAACAAGTTTTCCAACTTCTGGAACATCAACTTCGCCGCATCTAAGTTCGGCTTCAAAGCGTGGAATTTCTTTTTTTCTGTTTGCAAGAGTGAGATAGTCATAATCTTTGATTGCAACCACATCAAATGGAAGCGAAACTCTTTTGCCGTTGTCCGATTTTGCAAGTTCTTTAATTGCGTCGATGTGTTTTTTTTCAAAGTCGCAAACAACTCCAATATTTTTAAGCGCCTTGATAATCATTCTTGCAATGATTGGAGACGGATACATGAAGTAAGAAAGTGGAATTTTTGCTTCTTTTTCTTCATAGATGATTGCATCTGCATAAATTTGTGAGTTGATGTAATCGTCGTCTTCTTTTATAGCCTTTCCAAAATTTGCAATAGCCTTTACTGCGCCAGGCCATTTTTGAGTAATTTGTGGCAGAATTACATTTCTTAAGTAGTTGCGTGAATATGAATTGTCGTTGTTTGATGAATCGTCAACATAGTCGATATTGTTGAAATTTACATAGTCCAAAATTTCTTCTTTTGATGTTGTAAGTAAAGGGCGAATATATTTTTTGTCGCGAACGGCGTCCATACCTCTAGCACCAGAAACACCCGAGCCTCTGAATATGTGCATAAGAATTGTTTCAGCTTGGTCGCTTAGGTGATGAGCAAGCGCAATCTTGTCCACAACGTCCTTTTTAAATAAACTTTCAAAAACGCCATATCGTCCATCACGTGCGGCGGTTTCCAAACTGATGTTGCGTTCTTTTGCAAGTTTTGGAGCGTCGATTCTAAATTTATAAGCGCGCACCCCCATCTCTTTGCATTTTGCTACAACAAAATTTGCTTCGTCTCTTGACTCTTCTCTAATACCATGGTCGACACAAATTGCAACAACTTCGATGTCAAGCTGGTCGCTGACTGAGTGTAAAAAATGCACAAGAGCCATTGAGTCGCTTCCGCCGCTGACCCCCACGCCAATTCGTTCGCCTGGTTTAATTAAATTGTTTTGAGTGATAAAATCTAATACGTTTTGCATAATTAGCTCCTATGAGCATAAATTATACACAAATTTGTATTCAAAATCAATAAAAAACTAAAATTTCTTTTGAAATAATTTTTTAATTGTTGTTAAAAACCTTTACTGCAAGAATAGTCATATCGTCAAGCGCACGACCATTGTTGTTGGCAAGCGCTTGGTCTAGCAGTCTGTCGGCAATCACTTGTGGATTGGTTGAATAGTTGTCTTTTAAGAAATCTGAAATTTTTTGATCGTCGCTAAACGAATCCGCCACTCCATCTGTAAACAGCAAAATCGTATCTCCGTCGCTTATGACAAGTTTTTGGGTGACAGGCTGAGCGACATCAACAATGCCAAGCGGAAGCGCACCCGCCGAAACAATTTTGCATTCCTGGCTTGAAATTATAAAGCCGCTTGGACTGCCCATTTTGATAAAATCTCCAAGTCCATTTTTTAGGTCGAGCACGCACACATCAAGTGCTGAAAAAACATCTGTCTTTTGCATCGCTAAAAGTTTATTGACCGACGAAAGCACAAGCTCGCTGCTGAAACCCGCCTTGTAAAAATTTTCAATAAGGCTCATCGAAGTTTCGCAAGTGCTTTTGGCTTGATTTCCACTGCCCATGCCATCGCAAACAGCAAACATGAATTTGTCGCCATTAAGTCTCATTACTGAATGCGAATCGCCGCTTGCGGGACTGCCTGTTTTAGTTGCCGAAGAAAGGGCAAACACGCAATCAAACTTTGGTGCTGAGCGCAACGAAAGCGTTGTAAAGCCAGGTTGTGAACCTGAAAACCTGTCAAAAATCCCCATCTTGCATTTGCACACTTTGCTTACAATGTCAGGAATTTTTAAGTTGTCGCTGTCGCTGTTTCGCACAATCAGCCCAACTTCAAATGTGTGCATATCTTTTTCATACACCACTGCATCAGTGCAGACAATATCGTTAAACAAAAGTTCTTCAATGACACGCTCCTCTCTCTTTGAATCAAAGGCTATATCGCTGTCAACTTCGATTGACAGGTTTTTCATCACCGAAGAAATACCTTGCAACTGGTCAGCGATAAGCAGTTTTGAATTGTCAATATTCGCCAACATTCCGCTGTAAGATTTGTATTGGCGCGCCAGTAAATTGCACGAACTTATAATGCCATTTATACGCCCGCAGTTTGCAGACAAATATGACGGAATATCAAGCAGCGTAATCTTTCCCTTTGTAAACGCAATATCGACAAGTTCGTCAAGCACGCGTGAGATTTCTTGTTGCCTGTTTCGATGGCATCTGGCCTTATCCGGACACGTGTCGCAGTTTTTGCAAATGATTTCGTCACGAAGCAGCGCCTTAACGTCTTGCTGCGAAAGATTTTGTTGAATCAACCCGCGAAAAACTCTGCACATCTCTCCAAAAACGTCAGACAGTGAAAGCAGCCTTCTGCGCAATATTTCGCGATTTTGATTCACGACATTTTTAACAAGAGCGCGGTCGCTTTTAAGGTCAAACAGCGCTTTAAACGAAAAGTAAATTTTGTCAGGAATTGCCATAAACACAACGGCACTTATTGCTGACGGCAAGATTGAAATCCAAGAAAATGAATAATAAAGTTTGAAATAAAAACCAATCAAAAGTTCACACAGCACAAGCACTACCGCAGAAAAATATTTGCGATGGGTTTTAAACGGCGAAATTGCAAGCGCCCACAAAATAAAAGGCGCAACAAACACTGGATTAAACGAATGCAGTAGCGTTCCAAGTCCAAAAAGCGCCGCAACAAAAACCGAATAGTAATTTTTTGAGCAATAAGTGATTGTCAGCAGCATAAACGCGACAAACATTTTTAAAAACGAAAAATCTCCAACTTCAAGTGGCAACAGCCCCGAAGCCAGCGACAGCAAGATAACCCCGCCGCTGATGAGTTCTATCGCCGATAGCCTAAAAGCAACCCCACGCATAAAAAGCGACTCGAAAAGTTTTGTGTAGCCAAGCATGAAAATAGTTCCAAGCGCCGCGCTGATAAGCGCAAAATAAACGGCGTTCCCTCCTACTACGGCGCCGAAAACAATATATCCGACCTGACTGACAAACGCATAAATCGCCAGTTCCCAAATCTTCATATTCTTTTTGCAGAAATAATGAATCAAATATGGCACTGCCGCACAAAAAGCACAGCACAGCGCGCCAACTATGCCAACAAGCGAATAATCGGCTGCGATTGAACCCGCCAAAAACGCAGGCACAACAACATAGATTTTTTGATTTGCCCACACAAGCGCAAACAGCAGCGAAAACGAAAATGGAAAAATTACATCTGCTATGCACGCGTGCGATAATACATAGAAAAGCGCAGTAGCCACAATAAACAAAATAACGTATTTAATCTTTCCAAAAACTTTCATTTTCGCCTCGCTTTTGAGACATTTTATCGCACAATAAAAAACTCCCCTAACCGCTTTTGAGGAGTTTTTGTCTAATAAAATAATCTTTTGTCAGTTTATTTGAAAGTGTCTTTCCCGATAAAATTTTCAACCTGATTAGTAGTTTCGCAAATGTCATCACATTCAAGCACAAAATCATAATTTTTCTTGTGCGATCTTTCCATTTCAACTCTGGAAAGTCTTTTTTCAATCATCTCGGCGCTCTCTCCGCGACCTTGCAATCTTTGGCGAAGTTTGTTGTCTGGGCTGTCCAAAAAAATTGAAACAACACGCGCCTTGCCATTTAAATATTCTTTAATTTTTTTAGTTCCATGAACGTCCATATCTTTTATGTAATCAAATTCCCCTTCGGTAACTTTTTCAAGCGAAGCAAATGGAGTTCCATAAAAAATGTCAGCGTGCACATTTTCATACTCAAAGAGTTTGTTTTCTTTAATCATTTTTTCAAATTCTTCTTTTGAAACATGATAGTATGCGCCGTCAACCATTTCACGTGCCTCACGTGTTGTATAAGTTGTCATAACTTTAAGGTTTTCGTGACGTTTTAAAAGTTCATTTATGATTGTGCTTTTCCCAACGCCAGAAGGCCCAGAAACTAAAATAAGCATTGCTTTCTCCTTTTGGCTATGATAACACAAAATCAAAAAAGCACAAACTAATTCATTTCATAAAACGACAAAACACCATTTGCGACTGCTTTGCACATTTGATTTTTATATGTTTCGCTAAGCAAAAGTTTTTCTTCTTCGACATTCGACAAAAATCCAAATTCGACAAGCACGCCGGGCAGTTTTGTGCAGTTTAAAATGTAAAAATCGCCTTCTTTTGGCAGCGCCTTCGCATAGTTTATATTGTTGTGAAGACTTTGTTGCACCTTTTCAGCAAGCGCCTTCCCGCGGCCATTTTCAAGCCCATAAAATGCCTGCGCACCACGAGAATTTCCGCGCGCAAAAGCATTCATATGCACGCTTACAACAAGGTCAGCGCCGCTGTTTTCAATAATCTCTTTTCGTTTTTCCATATCCGAACGTTTTTTGTTTGCAGCAAGCGGATTGTAAAGCCCGTTTTCATCAGTTCGCGTCATAACAACCCTCATGCCTAAACTCTGACAAATCTCTTTCAACTGCTGAGCATATTCAAGATTGATGTCGCGCTCATTTGTAATTTTTCCAACCGCCCCGCCATCAATCCCGCCGTGCCCCGCGTCAATCACTATGCAATATTTTAGCGCCGGCGAAAAAGTTTGTCTGGTGCAAAAATACACCAAAATTCCTGCCAGCAAAATAATACACGCCATAACTGCAACCAATGTCCGCTTTCTAATCGTTAAAATCATATCGCCTCAAATTATTTTATTAAGCTCCCCGCCCCAATAAAACCAAAAGTTTTAGACGATTAAATTGTCATCTTTCTTGACAAAAATGCGCGATTGCAACATAATTAAACTATGAAAGCATTATTACTATCACTTTTAATGATTGTCTCTCCACTGTCGGCAAATGTTGGCAGCGAAGTTTATTTGCTGACTGACAGCGCATATGTTTATGCCGATGCTGACTATGCGAGTGAAAAAATCGCCGAAGTTCATTACAACGACAAATTCACAATTCAAGATTCAGAAACAACAAACGGTTTTTATTACATAAGTTTTACACTTAACGAAGTAGCCACCACCGGCTACATTTCTGCCGATGTTGTTGGCGAAAAAGCGCCAGCGCAAGACGTTGTGCTTTCATACAACGCAAAAATGTTAAACGACTCAACAGTTTTAAACATAACTGACGACAGCGAAATTTGCTCAATCAAAAAAGGTCAACGTGTTTTGCTGTTTGAAGGCTACAGCAACAAAACCGACTATGTTGCAGTCAAATTTGTTCAAGACGGAAAAGTCATCATTGGCAAAGTAAAAACCGAAGACGTAAAACCCGACGGCGTCAACAGCGCTTTGATTATCTCGCTTACGGCAATAACCGCACTTGTGAGTGTTGTTTTAATCTTGCTTGGCATAACAAAGAAAAAACGGCACAAACTCTTGAAAAAGTAACTTTTTCATTTTAGACTCCTTTAAAAAGGAGTTTTTTTATGAGAAATGATTTTGAAGATGCCCTTGCGGCAATACAAAAAGAAGTGTGGCACACCGCCACTATCGACATTCCAAACTTAAAGGCGCTGATAAACGAAAGCGCCGGTGGCGTTGACGTGAGCGCGCTGCAAACAAAAGTCGAACAAATCGAGACAAGCATTGCCAATGTTCCAACAACTCTCAGCCAACTCTCTGCCCTTAAGCCCAAACTTGTTCCGGTGCTTATTTATGACAAATCAAGCCAAGATGCCGCGACAAACATGGGACTAACAAGCGGAATAAAAGTTGCCGATTCAGTGGCATCAAACTTTTCACTTTATCGCTCAATTAAAGTCACCCTGCGCGCTGCAACTTCTGGCAACATATGCGAAAAGGAATTTCCAATCGGCGAAAGCGAAGCCGTGCAAAACTTTTCATTTATGTTTCAATGCACAAGACAAGGTTGGAGCAGCATCTTTTTGCAACTTTCTGCCGACAAGCAAATTTTGACTTTCAGCGCAAACTCTTACTATTCAACCGAAACGTCGGACAGCGAAACAACGATAAAATATCAAAACACAACTTCCGCAAATTATGGAGTGATTGAAAAAATCGAAGGCTACTTAAAATTTTAAACAAAAAAACTCTTAGAAAATTTCTAAGAGCTTTATTTTTAAATTGTTCTAAATTTTAAGTTTTATTTTGATAAAACAATATCACCGTTTTTAAAGAATATTGCAAGAGCCACAGCAAAACCTATTGCAAACAAAAGCGCCATTGCAAAACTGAAAAAAGTGAAAAATCTTGATGATTTAATGTTTAAATTGATTGCTGCAAGCAACATGATTATGCAGCCGAAGCCAAGCGTTCCAAGCACGAAGAGTGTGTCATTGATTGACTTTAAATAATAAAGCACGATGAAACACACAAGCGCGATTGACAGCAAAAGGCCGAATACTCTTGAAACCCAAAGTAAAGATTTTTCTTTTTTTGTAAGTTCTATTGTCATACTTAAATTATATCTTTCTTAAAAATTATTGTCAAATATTTTTAGCCTTCCATAATCATTTTGTCGGCAATAAGCGCAATAAGTTCGCCGTTTGTTGGTTTTTCATTGCTGTTGTAAATCTTTAAACCGAAAAGTGAGTTAATGTTTTCAATCTTTCCCCTGTTCCACGCAACTTCAATCGCATGGCGCATGCCCCTTTCAACTTTTGACGAACTTGTTTCAAAACGCTCTGCGATTGTTGGATAGAGTTGTTTTGTAATCGAGCCAATAATTTCAGGTTTTTCGACAGCAAGTTTAACTGCTTCTCTTAAAAATTGATAGCCTTTGATGTGCGCAGGAATACCAATTGAAATAAAAATGTTTGAAATCTTTTCGTCAAGTTGTTTGTTAACTTTCATAGTAGACACTTGTTGCGACGATGATTGCATCAAATCAAAGATGCGTTCTGCCAGCACTTCAGGCTTAACGGGCTTAACCATAAAATAACTAGCCCCTTCATTCATAGCCTTGGTCACAAAACCGGTGTGTGAAAGGTTTGTAACAAAAATAACCTTTGGCATATTTTCGCCCATGCTTTCTTTAAGTTTTTCAAGAACGACAAATCCGTCGATTCCACTGAGCATAACTTCCATAACAAGAAAGTCTGGTTTAAGTAGCGGCACGCTTTCAAGCACATCTTCACCATTGGTGCTTGAGCCCACCAACGAAAATTTTTCATTTTCGCGAATATATGATACTAATTGATTATCTTCAGTTTTGTCGGCGATATAGATTCT
The DNA here is from genome assembly GCA_003522085.1 of Clostridiales bacterium. GTDB lineage: Bacteria > Bacillota > Clostridia > Christensenellales > UBA1242 > Caccovivens. The sequence goes on from DPGI01000009.1 coordinate 31,572, forward strand.
AATTTTTCCTTTGCTTTGAGCGGTTTTCTCCATTTTTTTAGCCTCCTTTATCTTTAATTTGGAAATAACCAATTTTTCAACGAATTCCGTGAAACACTCCTAACTTACCACATATTGCCGACAAATAAAATAAAAACCCGAGGCCGATTGTCTCGAGTTTTGACTATATGTGTCTAAAAATGTTGTTACTTCTTTTGTCCTACCAAACTGATCGTGTGATTTCCTGTCACCTCTACTTGGAAAAGATAATAATTTGTGTCGCGATCTTCGTCTTTTGTTTTGTCATCTTCAGGATAAACTATTTGTGCATAGAAGTAAATATGTGATAAGTTTCCGCTTTCAGCAAATGCGTATCCGAATTTATCCTCTACAAATTTCATGCCTTCAACATAGGTTGTAACTTCGTTTGTTGCAATATTTTTGCTGCTGATTCCATTTGAAGTTGAGTAATAAACATTGCCGTTGTGAGCAAACCAAACATTTGAATATTCAGAATTTGCAAGAACAACGCTCACGCCACCATTGCCATTGTCTGCTAAAACTTGGCTGCTGCCTGAAAGTGATGAAGTAAACAAAATTGTGTCATATCCGGTTGAGCCATTGCCAGTTACTGAAATAATGTTTGAAATTTCGCTGCTGTAATATTCTCTTGCGGCACTTGCAAAAGTCAAACTGTCATAATCGTTTGAATTTGCAGTCATTGTTTTTGTAACTGAAATTGATTCATTTTTAAGTGAATAGAAAACTTTGTTTTCAATTCTTCCAGTAAATGTCACTGTGTTGTTGATAGAATTTTTAAGAGCAGTGCTTTTGCCGTCTTTTACGCTGTAAGAGAAAACTTCGTTTCCGGCTTGTCCTGCGGTGTTGTCTTTGTCTTCAGTATAAAAAACTTTTCCGTTCCACTCTTCGCCTTCTTTAGGGATTGCAACACTTGTTGCTTTTGAAGAAACAAGGCTTGTTTTGCTGTTTTCAAGATTTACAACATTAAGTTCGGTTCCGTCATAAACAAACAAATATCCCTTTTCGTCATATTTGAGCGCTCTAACAACTGCCTTTGCGCTGTCGTATGATTTTGTAGTGAAAAGTTCTTTTTCTCCGCTTCCGTCAAAATTGCATTTGAAATATGAAACATAATTAAAGAGGTGTGCGTTTGAACTTGTTTTGTGTTTGTTTGGTGCGGCATAATAAATGCTGTTGCCATACACAAAAGTATAGCCGTTTTTAAATCCTAAAACTTCACTTTTAAGGTTTTTAACACCTTCTGGTGATTTGAATTTTCCTTCTGCAATGTTTGATGAATTTACAGCAGCAAGATATGTTGTTTTTGCAAAATCATTATAGTTGTCGATTGTTGAAATATCGTCAGATTTGTAGCCATTCGAAAAAACAAGATGGTCACCCACCACGCTTACGATTCCGCCGTTGAATAAAATATCACTGCTATTATTTTTAATGTCAGTCTTAACTCCGCAACCAGTGAGAGCAAACATAGCGCTGCCCAAAATTCCCACTGAAGCCAAAGTTGTTTTAAGCCAAGTTTTCATTTTTTCTCCGAATTTTGTTACATTTTACAACAAATATTGTTATAAGTCAATTGTTTCCGTGATTATCACAATTATACCATGATTTCAACAAGCTTGTTTTCAACCATGTCACACGAAGTAAGATAATAATCAACGTCGTTCATTTTAAAAAATGGAACAACTTTTTTATAGCCATGCAAATGTCCATAAACTACTGCGCTGACGCCATAAGTTTCGATCAGTTTTGTAAAGTCACTTTCTTCTCTGTGAAAATTGCAAGGCGGATAGTGCATCATGCAGACAATTTTTTCGCCATTTGTTTGCAGATTTTTTGCAGCCTGCAAAGTTAGTTCCAGTCTGATAACTTCGCGTTTGTAAATGCGTTCGTCATCTTCGCTGGCTTGCGCGTTTGGCTCTGAAACAGTCCAACCCCTAGTCCCGCAAATGATCACGTCGCCAAATTTCATCGCGTCGTTTTGAATAGCATAAAACTTTTCAGGAAGCGCCTTTCTTAAATTGGAAATTGAAGGCCACCAATAATCATGATTGCCACGAATCATAATTTTTGTGCCAGGAAGTTTTTTAAGCATTTCAAAATCCGCTTTAGCATCTTCAAGCTTCATCGCCCAAGAAAAATCGCCAGGCAAAAGAACAAGATCTTCTTCCCCAACCTTTTCACGCCAGTCGCTAAAAATTTTATCGACGTAACCTTCCCATTGAGGTCCAAAAATATCCATAGGTTTTGGATTGTTGACAGAAAGGTGCAAATCGCCTATGGCAAAAATTTTCATTACATTCCTCTTAAAATTTCGTTTACCATGCGCATATCGCAAGCGCCTTGATAGTTGGTTTTAAAGTGTTTCATAACGTTTGGAATCGACTTGTCTTCAAGTCCTGCAATAATGTTTTTGATTTCATCAGCTGAAAGCATTTTTGGAAGATATCCTTCAACAAGTGCAATCTGTTTTTCAATCGTAGCAGCCATTTCACTGTTGCCGGCTTTAACATAGTTGTCCCTTTCTTCGTAAAGTTCCTTTGATGCTTTTTGCAAAATAGCAGCAACGTCGCCGTCTTTAAGTTCTTGACCTGCTTGGCGCTTGTTTATTTCTTCAAGTTTAATTTTGTTGAGAAGAACACTGTAAAGCGCACGTGCGGTTGTGTCGTGGTTTTTAATAGAATCAATATTTGCTTGTTTTAATTTTTCTAAAATCATTTTATACTCCTTTAAACACATATATTTTAGCAAAAATGTGGACAATTTACAAGCAAAATGCTTAAAATCTATTGACAAACATGTCAAAAAAAAGATATAATTAACACGCATCAATCCCATGGCGGCATAGCTCAGCTGGCTAGAGCGTACGGTTCATACCCGTAAGGTCACTGGTTCGATCCCAGTTGCCGCTACCACGTTAAACACCCAAAAGGTGTTTTTTTTATTCACTCAATGTCACTTCGCGGCATATAAAATGCTGATAAAAGGAGTGACATTTTTTATGCAACAAGATTATCTATCAAGCGCACTTAAACTCAGCCGCGACAGCATAACCGGCGAAGAAGTAATCGCGTTAAACAACGCCGACCATTCTACATATTTAGGCCGCGACAGCCGACTTGCCCCACGTCCGCAAGCAGTAAAGGTGCAACAAAAACGCCCAACTATTTTAAACAAAATCGTAAACGTTTTTCAAGAGCGGCAAAATCAACAGCCATTTATTCCACCACCAAACCCACCACAAAATCAGCGGCCACCTTTGCCTCCGCCACCGCCACCCATGCCAAATCCCGCGGTAAGGCTTAGCCGTGACATTTATTTTGACCTTGATTTGCTTGCAAAAGCCTATCGCGATTTGCGAACAATTTCAGATGCTGACGAACAAACCTTGCAAAACCTTGAAAGCCAAGCGATAATCATGCGCTCTACGATGGGCAACATTTACAGCAATCTTTCTGGAAATCCTGTTCCGCCGCTCAGGAGCGACAGACTGACGCTTGACGAAAACTATTGTGCCGCACTTAAACAGGTTGCGGACTTTACGCTTGACCTTAACAACAACCTTCTTTCGCTTATGCGTCAAGTTTCTGTTCCGTCGATTGACCGTCAGCTTCTTATAATAAACGCCACGCTTTCGTCGCACGAGCGCACGACTCGAAATCTTTACAACGAATGCAGATTAAGAGAGGTATAAAATGGAAAACACCGAAAATCAAAACAATAATTTTATAAATCTTCCAACAAGCGCGAACATTCCCTTTCCACAACTGGTCGACATAACTCCGTCTTCGCGAACAGTTCAAATTTTAAAAGAATTGGCATATTCTGCGCAAAGTGAAATGACGGCGCTTGCAACTTATCTTTATCAAGATTGGGCGCTTTATCCAACCAACCCCGACATCGCCAACGAAATGGAAAAAATCGGAGTTGTTGAAATGACCCACCTTGACGCGCTTTCAAACGCGATAGTGTCGTTTGGCGGCAAGCCGAATTACACATATGAAGGCAGCATTTGGAGCGCAAACAATGTCAACTTTTCAACTTCGCTTCCACAAATTATGTATGAAAACATTCGCGCCGAACAAAGAGCAATAAGCGACTATGAATATGCAATCGAACACGTAGACAATCAAAGTTTAAAAGAAATGTTTAAAAAGATTATCGCCGACGAGCGCAATCACATCGCAATTTTTCAAGCGATTATTGACAGCTTCGACAACTAACAAAACAACCAAAAACCTAACGCTATGTTAGGTTTTTTGGTTTATATACTTAAAATAATGTTTTCAATTTCTTTCATATATTTTAAAGCAACTTTTTCGTCTTGATGTTCAACCATAATTCTGATCTTGGGTTCTGTTCCGCTTGCGCGCACAAGCACCCTGCCCGCCGGCGCGATATCTGAAAGAATTTGTGAGATTTTTTGCGAAAGCATTTCGCTGTTTAAAATTTTGAGTTTATCAGCAACAACTATATTTTTGTTTAATTGATGAAGAAGTTTTGCGTCAAACAGTTGTGAAATTTTTCCACCGCTTTCTTTAAGCGTTTCGCAAATTTTAATTGCCGACAAAATGCCATCGCCAGTTGGCAGCAGCGAGCGCAATATGATATGCCCCGACTGTTCTCCGCCAAGCGACAGGTTCATTTTTTCCATCGCTTCGATTACATATTTGTCGCCAATGTCCGTTCGAATCAAATTTATTTTTTGCCTGTTGAGCGCGATAAGCAAACCCGTATTTGTGTGGCTTGTTCCAACAACAGTATTTGAGTTCAACTTTCCCTTTTTGCTAAGCGATTTTGCCAAAATGTAAATCAGCATGTCTCCGTCAAGTACGCTGCCATTTTCATCAACGGCTATGACGCGGTCAGAATCTCCATCAAAAGCAAAACCAACATCAGCCTTGCAATCTAAAACCTTTTTTTGAAGAGCGGCAACATTGGTCGCACCGCAGTTTTCGTTTATCTTTTTGCCGGAAGATAGACAGTTTATTTTTACAACTTCGGCTCCCAAATTTTTAAAAACTTTTGGTGCAATTTTATATGCTGCGCCGTTTGCACAATCCAGCACGATTTTTAAGTCGTCAAAACGAACATTTGTGCAACTAGACAAAAAGCGTTCATATTGATTGGCAAGACTTGGAACAAATTTGTATCTTCCAACTTTAATCGAACTTTGCACAAGCGGACAACAGAAATATCGCTCTAATTGCGTCTCTTCCTTTTCGCTCAGTTTTCGCCCGTCACTGTCAAACACTTTTATGCCGTTGTATTCTTTAGGATTGTGCGACGCAGAAATAACAACGCCATAATCCGCTTTTTTGTTTTTGACTAAATATGAAATGCCCGCCGTCGGGATTATGCCCACATCAATGACATTCGCTCCGCCTTTCAGCGCTCCAACCGAAAAAGCCGACACGATAAAACTACCGCTAACGCGCGTATCTCTGCCAACAATAATTTTTGCGTTTTTCTTTTTGCGCGCCAGCGCATTCCCAACCATCTGTGCTAAATCTTCAGTAAGGTCGTTGTTTACAACTCCGCGGACACCGTCTGTTCCAAAAAATATTCCCATGCTAATCCCTCTTTAAATATTTTTTTGCTCTTTTCGATTTGACGGTCGGCTTGACTCTGCCGATTACAAAATCTTCTTTTTCGGTGGATTCCGTCACCGTCGTTCCAGCGCAAATATATGAGTTTTCTCCTATCGTAAGCGGAGCAATTAAATTGCAATTGCTTCCAATAAACGCCCCGTCTTTAACACGTATACGGCTTTTTGTTTTGCCGTTATAATTAACAAAAATAGCGCCGCAGCCAATGTTCACGCCCGCGCCCACATCGGCATCTCCTACATATGCAAGATGAGCAATCTTGCTTCCGTTTCCGATGCTTGAATTTTTGATTTCCACAAAGTTTCCAATTCGCACGCCGTCTCCAGTTTTTGTTTTTGGCCTGATTCTTGAAAACGGACCTATATTGTTGTTTGCGCCAATTACACTTTTTTCAAGCATACTTGCAACAATCTTTGTGCCAGCACCTATTTCACAATTTTCTATTCTTGTGCTTCCAAAAATTTCAACCCCGTCGCCCAACTTGCACTCGCCAACCAGCACAACATTTTCATGCACAACAACATTCTCGCCGAATTGGCACTCAGGTGAAACAACAACGCTTTTTTTATCAATGATTTTTACTTTGTTTTTCATTTTAGCCCCTTTTCGTATTCTTTTATGAAAAACAAGCGAAATTTGTGTTGAATTTAACAAAAAATAATGTATAATCTCTTTTAAGGAGAAAAAATATGCATATCGCATCAAATACCACTAAATTATCACGAAAACAACTGTTTAAACTGCAAAATATATCAATATTGAAAAACTTATGGATAGTCGCAATCTGCGCTGTCACGCTGGTTATTTTGGCATTTGATATTCAGGACGGAAAAATTGTGTTCAGCAGCATTTTGTGTGCATCAATCGGCGCTGCGCTTATCCCCGTTTACATTTTTACAGTTCAAATTATTTGTGTGGTGAAAAATAAAAAGTTGCCACCAGTGACAACTTATACATTTGAAATAACCGAATCACAAATAATCGCAAAAGCCAGCGACGGAAGTTTGGAAGAAGAATTAAAAAAGAATTTTTCTGACATGTTAAAATATCGTGTCGATAAAAACTACATAACAATCGCAGTTGACAAATATTCAACAATCATCATGGATAAAAACGGATTTGAAACCCCAGAAGAATGCGATAAGGTCATGAAACTTTTAGAAGAAAAAATCCCTAGCAAACGTGCACGTAAAAATAAACATAACTAAGAAGAGTTGGCGAATAAATAACAATCACACCACCATTTGCAGAAGAGAAGTTGACATTGTTGACTTCTCTTTCTATTTTTACGCCATCAGTGCTGATTTCAACACTGCTGAACGCAATGTTGCGATCGTCGAGCGTGTAAAGTTCGAGCATAAAACAAGCCTCAGCGTTTGAAGAAACATAAATATTGTTGCCGTCAATAGTGCAATTATCAACAGCAGTGAGAACAAACTTAATTTGAGTCACAACTTGAACACCTATCGTATAGGTTTGGTCGCCAAGACTGACGCTTATGCTTCCTTCGCCACTAGATTTTGCATTTATGCAGCCATCTTCTAGATTCACACAGTTTCCGTCAGATGTGAAGTTGACAACGGCATCACCCGTGTAATAACTTGGCAAAATTTGATAATCAATTTTAACTTTGTCGTTTGGATTCATTGTGATTGTTGAAGGCACGCCTGCAAGCCTTGCCTCAACGGCAAGCACATTAACTTTCACAATTTGATTTCCACTTTCGCCTTCTGGCGCTTTAAAAACAATCTCTCCGCTGCCAAGTTTGCTTGCAGTAATGGTATTCCCACTGATTTTAACTTGTTTGCAAGTTGTGATGCTTGCGATAGCCCTGTTTCTAACAAATGTAATTTCTCTAATAAAACCGTCCGCCTTAGCATCGTTAAAATTTTTATCAATCAAATACAACGTTATCTCGCTTGGCAAAGATGTCAGAGGTTTTGAAGTGTCTTCTTTTACTGTAACCTTAAACGAAGAATAAACAGCGGCATTCGCGCTTTTTGCTTTAACTCTGATTGAAGTTGAGCCAACTTTATTCGCGGTCATCACATTGCCTGCGATCGATATAATCTTTTCATTGTAGGATTCAAAACTAATCTCCGCGTTTTCATCAGAACAATAATAATTTATCTCTTTGCTTTCTCCACAAACGATAGTCACGTCGTCCGCAGCGAGAGTCATGTTTTCCTTGTTATCTTTTGGAATAAACACAGCACAAAGAACGACTGCCGCAAGGCAAACAAATATCGTCGGAATAATAAAAGCTAGAATAGTCTTTCTTTTCATATTGTCTATTCTAGCAATCTTTTGTCGAAATGTAAAATAATTTCATGAAGTTTGCAGCAGGTTAAAGAATAATTGTAAAAGGTCCGTCGTTAATTAGTTCAACATGCATATGCTCTCTGAAAATGCCCGTTTTAACAGCAATGCCGTTGCTTGAAATTCGCTCTACAAACAACTTGAAAAGTTCTCTGGCTTCGTCTGGCTTCATAGCATTAACAAAATTTGGTCGGTTGCTGTGCGACGCATCACCGCAAAGCGTAAATTGCGAAACAGCCAAAATCTCGCCGCCAACATCTTTGAGCGAAAGATTTGTTTTGTCGTTTTCATCGCTAAAAATTCTTAGTGCGCAAAGTTTGTCTGCTTTTTTGATGATATCTTTTTCGGTATCCTGCACTTCAATCCCAACTAACGCCAAAAAACCTTGACCAATTTCGGAAATAATTTTGTCTTTAACTTTTACGCTTGCATGGCAAACTCTTTGCACAACAATTTTCATTTTTCGCTCCTTTTTTGTGTAATTATATCATAAAATTTGCAAATTTTTAAGTAATATGTTAATATTACTAACAGAGGAGAAACTAAAATGGAAAAAGTAATTAAAAACATGAACATCAAACCTATGCTTGATCGCGCCGAATTTGAAAGAGTTGAACCACCAAAAAATGGAGAATCTGTAAACATTCAAATCACTGATGAAGTGACAGTAAAACTTTTAAACGATGAAGTTGCAAAAGTAACAGTGGCACGCAGTGCAATGTCAAATCCTGAAAGACTTTTCAAACTTTATGTGGAAATGAGTGCAGAAGTTTTGATTGATAAAAAATATTATGACGAACTTGCAAAACCTGAAGATTATTTCAAACAAACTCCAATTTGCCGTGCACTTATTTCACAAATTTCAGCACTTATTGCAAATCTTACAACAAACTCAGCAATCGGACCAATGATTACAGCGCCAGTTGTTCAAGCGTAAAAAATAAAACTCTCTAAAATTTAGAGAGTTTTTTATTGCCATTATTTTGTTTGATTTTTTATTTACTTTAAATTTTTTTTCGAAACGATTATTTTAAAGCTGCTCTTAATCTTGCCTTCACTTCGTCTTCACCAAGAATTGTCATAAGTGTATACAAATCTGGCGCGTCTTTTTTGCCCGTAAGTGCAATGCGGATATATTCGCAAACTTTAGCAGTGTTGCCTTTGAAAAGTTCCGGCTGAGCCTTATACAACTTGTTGTCAGTTGCATAGCCTTCTTTTTGCGCGATCTGCTTAACTAAATCAAACCATTCTTCTTTTGTTTCACTAAGGCTGAAAGCATGCAAATAAGCTAAAATAAATTCCTTAAAGTTTGCTTCATTGTCAATAATTTCGCGATCAATTTCAGGACGATGGAACATATATCCAAAATAATTTTCAATCATCGACCAATTATAAATATCTTTTCTAGGTTTTGGGCCTTCTCTGTCAATGTTGAAAACGTTTGTGCAAAATTGTGGTTTTTCTGCAAGAAGTTTTGCAAAGTCTGGGCTGTAAGATTTTGCCCATTCAAACACTTGGTCATAAACTTGCGAAGCGTTTAAGCGCGCGATAACATTTTTTGATATATCGTTTAATTTAATTTCATCAAATATTGGCATGATTGCGGTGATTTCACTGCCACTAAACTTAAATTCGTCAAGGTCAACATCTGGGTGCGCGTTGCGCCATTGTTCAAATCCTGAATTGATTAAGTTTAAAACATATTCTTTAATCGAATCAACTGGATATCCGTTTTTTATAAAGAAACGCATATCTGCTTCTGGATGTTTACTTTTTGAAAGTTTTTCCCTTCCGCCATCAGCATTCAGTTTTGAAATGAGCGGAGCATGAAAATATTTTGGGGGAGTAAAGCCAAGCGCATCAAAAATTTCAAGATGAACAGGCGTTTGTGGAAGCCACTCTTCCCCTCTGACAACTAAAGTTGTTTTCATTAAATAGTCATCAATTGGGTGAGCAAATGTGTATGGTGGAATTCCGTCTTCTTTGACAAGCACAACGTCTTTTGCGTTTGCTTGCATTTCAATTTCGCCTTTTTTAACGTCAGAAAATTGAACTCTGTCGCCGTCTTTGCCGTTTGTTTTAAGACGAAGCGCAAATTTTTGCCCAGCAGCAATTTTTTCTGCAATTTCATCATATGTTAAATTTCTGCATGGGTCATATTCTTCGTTTGTAGCGTTTTTATCAAATCGAGCGGCGCGTTGTTCAAGAACATCGGCTTTGCCTTCTGTTTTTGTGCAGAAGCATGGGAAAGCCTTCCCTTCGGAAACAAGTTTTTTAGCGAAAGCGTGATAAATTTCAAGACGCTCGCTTTGTTTATATGGCCCATATTCTCCTTTTTCGCCGTCAAGCAACCAGCCTTCATTTGGATAAACCTTTAAAAGTTTAAGCATTTCAAGCGCAATTTTATCTGCGCCTTTTACTTCTCTTTTTTTATCGGTGTCTTCACATCTAAAATAGAAAACTCCGTTGCTGCCCTTTGCTATTTGATAATCAATAAGCGCGTTGAAAAAATGGCCAATATGCAAATAGCCCGTTGGGCTTGGTGCGAATCTAGTCACCTCCGCCCCTGGCTGTAAAGATCTTGGTGGATATCTTTTTTCAATTTCCGCCGCGTCTTTTGCATTTGGATATAACAACTGCGCCAGTTTTTTGTAATCCATTTTTTTTGACTCCTTACATAAGTCCGTCTAAGTCTTCATCAAGTTCTTGAAGATTGTCTTCTGGTGGAATTTCTTCAACAGTTTTAGGCTTAGCATATTTAACTTTTTCTTCCATTCCAACAAATGTTGTGTATTCGCCGATCCAGCGAAGTTTAATAGTTCCGATTTGACCGTTTCTGTGCTTTGCCAAAATAAGCTCTACAACGCCAGGTTCATCTTCTGAAGCGATGTCGTTGTATCTTTCAGGGTTATGCAAAAACATAACAATGTCGGCATCTTGTTCGATAGCACCTGAATCTCTAAGGTCAGAAAGTTGAGGTTTGTGGCCTTCACGTTTTTCAATATCACGAGACAACTGCGACAGCACGATGATTGGAACGTTAAGTTCTTTTGCAGCGATTTTAAGATTTCTTGAAATATCAGAAACCTCGCTTTGCCTATTTTCGTTTTTTCTATTGCTATCCGATGACATAAGTTGAAGATAGTCGATCATAATGAAATCGAGTTTGCCTTCTTTGGCTTTAAGTCTGCGGCACTTTGACAAAAGCGCAGCAGGAGTTGTCAAGCTTGAGTCATCTACAAACAATTTGCTGTTTTCAAGTTGTTTTGTAGCCGTCCAAAATCTTTTCCACTCTTCAGTTGTCATTTTTCCGTTGAGTGCGTTTTGCATAGGAATTTTTGCAAGTGAGCAAGCCGCTCTTTGCATAAGTTGTTCGGCAGGCATTTCAAGCGAGAAGACTGCAACTGTTTTCCCTTCCTTAACAGCGATGTTAGTAACAAGGTTCATAGCAAAACTTGTTTTACCAACACTAGGACGAGCAGCAAGCAAAATAAGGTCCGAGTTTTGCAAGCCGTTTGTAATATTATCAAGGTCACGATATCCAGTAGGAATTCCGCGAATAGAATTTGGATCTTTTGCAATGCGGTCAAATTTGTCGATAACCGCTTTTACTGCACCGCCTACATGTTCAAGTTGTGACACTTCTTCTTTTTCAGAAATTCCATACACTTCTGATTCGGCAAAGGCCAAAACTTCTTCTTTGCCTTCTTCTGAATATGCGCGTTCAATAATATTTTGACCGCTTTTAATAAGCATTCTTCTTACAGAATTTGATTTTACAATTTCAACATAGTATTTATAGTTTGCAGCAGATGGAACAACATTTGTCAAAAAGTTTATGTAGTCGATTCCACCAACGGCGTCCATTTTACCTTCTCGTTCTAGTTCTTCGGTTAATGTAACAAAATCGATTGGCGTGTTTTTCTTAAAAATTTTAAGCATTGCGGCAAAAATGGCTTTGTGTGCATCTGTATAAAAATCATCAACCTTAATCAAAGTCATGATTTCAGTTTGGCACATTGAATCAATAAGCAAACATCCAAGCACGGCTTGTTCGGCATCGATGTTGTGCGGCATTATTTTGTAATCAGGCATAATTTTTCTCCTTTATTCAGAAAATGGATCATCCTTTGGATTTTGCTGCTGCTTTTCCGCTTTCTTTTTGTCAATGATAGCACATATCCACAGAAAGAGCAAGTAAAACACTCCGGCGATAACCACTATAACAAGCATGTTAAGCCATTGTGGAATGTTTGTATAAACGATTAAAACAGCCGAAATTATAAGCGCGATAACAGCATAAACGCAGATAAACCACATAGTGCGCTTCATCTGTTGCTTCATCAGTCTGCGTCCGCTCATATTTGCAGGAACTTCGTTGTTTTTGTTGCTTATGCGTTGATCGTTGTCTCTTTTTTGCAAAATTTCAACTGGCGCATTTTCTTCCTGCTTTTTTTCAACTTTTTGTTTTGGTCGCTGTTTTTTTGCCATGCCCCCTCCTAAATTTCTCCGCGAAGTTGTTTTCCTTTTTCGCGAAGTCTCAATGTATGGTCGAGAATAGTTTTTCTTATTCTAACATTTTTTGGTGTAATTTCCAACAATTCATCGTCAGCAATAAATTCGATTGCATCTTCAAGGCTCAAAATTTTTGGAGGTGTAAGTCTAAGTGCTTCGTCTGCTCCTGATGAACGACAGTTTGAAAGGTGTTTTTTCTTGCAAACGTTTACAACGATGTCTCCACCTTTAGGGTTTTCGCCCACAACCATTCCTGCATAAACTTTCGTGCCAGGAGTGATAAACAAATCTCCACGTTCTTGTGCATTGAAAAGCCCATAAACGATTGCTTCGCCGGCTTCGTGAGCAATAAGCGAACCAACTTCACGACGTTGAATTTCGCCCTTGTATGGTTGATAACTGTCAAAAATTGAGTTGATAATTCCTTCCCCACGAGTGTCAGTGAGAAGTTCGCTCTTAAATCCAAAAAGTCCACGCGATGGGATTAAAAATTCCATTTTCATGCGGTTGCCGTGTGGAGTCATTTGCACAAGTTCGCCCTTTCTTACGCCCATCTTGTTCATAACTGTTCCCACGCAATCTTCTGGGACATCAAGGAAAAGTCTGTCAATAGGTTCACTTTTAACGCCGTCAATATCTTTAATCAAAACCTTTGGCATTGATACTTGAAATTCATAACCGTCACGACGCATATTTTCAATCAAAATTGAAAGGTGCATTTCACCTCTGCCTCGAACAACAAAGCAATCTGCTGTTGCGCCGTCGTTTACTTTAAGTGAAAGGTCTTTAACTGCTTCTTTATACAATCTGTCTCTCAAATGTCTGCTTGTAACAAATTTTCCTTCTGTTCCTGCAAAAGGAGAATTGTTGACCATGAAAGTCATTTCGATGCTTGGTTCTGCAATTTTAACAAATTCGATAGGCTCAACTCTTTCTTCGCCGCAAATTGTGTCGCCGATACTTACTTGATCAAGTCCTGCAACGCAAACGATTTCGCCCACTGCTGCTTCTTTAACTGGCACACGTTTAAGCCCTTCAAAAACAAAAAGTGAAACAATTTTTGCTTTGTGTTTCTTTTCTGGTTCAAAGAAATTGCAAACAACGATGTTTTGCCCTTCAAAAACTCTTCCGCTTGTGATTTTTCCAACTGCAAGTTTGCCCACATAGTCATTGTGTTCGGCTGACGAAATAAGCATTTGCAAAGGTGCTTTTTCGTCCCCTTGTGGTGCTGGAATTTTTTCGAGAATTGTTTTGAAAAGTGGAGTCAAATCTGAGCTGTCGTTCATGTCAGGAGACAAAGATGCGATTCCCTTTCTTGCCGAGCAAAATACAAACGCCGAGTTAAGTTGTTCTTCGTTTGCATCGAGTTCTAAAAACAGTTCCAAAACTTCGTCGACAACTTCTTTTGGACGGGCATCTGGCTTGTCCATTTTGTTGATAACTACAACAACTTTTAAATTTAAGTCGAGCGCTTTTTGAAGCACAAATCTAGTTTGTGGCATAGGTCCTTCATAGGCGTCAACCAACAAAAGAACACCGTCAACCATTTTTAACACTCTTTCAACTTCTCCACCAAAGTCGGCGTGGCCTGGAGTGTCGATGATATTTATTTTTGTTCCATTATAAATGCAAGAGGTGTTTTTCGCCAAAATTGTAATTCCTCTTTCTCTTTCAAGTGCGTTTGAGTCCATAACTCTGTCTTCAACCACTTGATTTTCTCTGAAAACATTGCCTTGTTTTAGCATTTCATTAACAAGTGAAGTCTTGCCGTGGTCGACGTGAGCAATAATTGCAACATTTCTGATTTTTTCGTTTGTCATTTTTGTATTATTTCCTTTTAACGCTATAGTATATCACAATTTAATTTAAATTCAATAATAATTTTATCTTTTTTCTTGGTTGTTTTAATAAAAAAGAAGCAAATTATGCCTCTTTTTTGTTAGATTTTTTTGATTTAATTTTTGTTGAAATAAAAATTGTCAAACTGCCTATTCCAACCGCCGCAAGTGCACTGCCAAGAGCGATTAAATACCACCACCCGCGAACAGCACTCACTGTTTTGATTTCGACAGATTTTCCTTGTCCAAGCTGGCTGTGTTTAAGAGACCAGATGTGGTGATAATATCTTCCGTCATTTATTTTTTCGTCGGCATTTGAATGTATGCGTTTGTGTGTTGTCACGTAATCATAACTGAAAGTTATTTCGTCAAGCGTATCAATTTTTTCTTGTGAAAAATTGTTTGTAAGCACTCCGTCGATTATTTCGACATACATTTGTCCAACACTCTTGCCACCAACTTTCTGCGAGAATGGAAATTCACCTTTGCTTTCGTCGATGTTTAAAAACAAATTGTCTTGTTTTACTGCATCTTCATCTCCGGTTTTAGGGTGATAATAATTCCACGCTGCGTAAGAATTAAAATTAAACGAAAATTCTATACGGTCGGTTTTTGAATTGTATTTCGCTTGTTTAAAGTCAACTTGACTGCCGCCGATAACATAGTTGTTGTCTGGCTTTGATGAGTAAATTGAAAAATAGTTTAAATACATTTTATTCCAAACTTTAACGCGCAATTCGTTTTCAAGTTGTGAAATATATGTTTCAACTTTTTCTTGTTCTTCCCCATTTTTGATCAAAGCTTTAGCGCCAGTTGGGAAAGCAAAGTTTTGACTTACAAAGTTGCTTCCCGCAACAACTTGCATATGCAGATTTGAAGGAGAAGAAATTGTTGCGCTAGAAGAATTTTGACACCCAGAGAGTGTCAAAATACTTAATCCGCAAAACAGCATAATAAATATTTTTTTCATAAAATTATGTTTATTCAATTTCTTTCTCTTTTAAAACTTTATCACGTTTTTAATTTCATATTATCCAATATAAACGATATCTGCACTGAAATTCGTCGTAGACGCAAATTTTACTTGAATTTGGAATTTATTGTTGTTCTTGCAAGTTATGTTTTGATCTTTGGTTATTTTCCTTAAAGTAAAACTTCCCGATGGACTGTAACTTGAATAAGTATAAGCAATTGGGCTTGTAGAACTCGATGCGAATGTCATCTTTGCTGCAAACAATTTGTCAATCTTGCCATTGACCGTTCCAAGCCCAACAATAGTATCAACGCTGCTGTTGAAGAACGAATTTGCTATGCCACCTGCATACGCTGCTGAACTGCTTTTGATTGCTGCAGTATTGACGCACGAGAAAAGTTGAGCGCTTGTTCCAAGCAAAACAACTCCGCCAACATAGGCGCTTGCACCATTTGCTGTTATTGTAATGTCTTTTGTGTTTAAAGCCATATCTACAAGTGAATCTTCCGCACAGATAACAACTCCCGCTGCGCCGACAGCGCCGTTTGTGTTGTTTCTAAATGTGATATTGATATGCCCACTTGTCGCGCCTGTTGCATTTTTACTTTTTACAAATCGGATAGTAGCTTTTTTGTAATTATTGAAACCTACAAGCCCTCCATAGAAGAAATTTTGCGAAACACCTGTTATATTATTAGTGATGTCAACATCTGCTTCGGTAACAAGGTTTCTTGCCGTTGCTTTATTTTCTCCAACAACCGGTGCAACAGCTAGTGTTCCGCTTGGTTTTAATGCACTTGCAAACGAAACGCTTGACGATGTGACAGTAATGCCGTCAACAATGCCAAGGTTTTTAAACACAAGCCCTCCAACTAAAGCGGCATCAGCACCAATGTTTTGTGATAAGTTTGCATCAACAGCCAAGTTGAACGCAAGTTTTAAATTCTTAATCTGCGCGTCTTGACCAATTTCTTTAAACACGCCCGCACCTTTCGTGAACTCAACTGCCGAGTATGAATCGCCGGAAGGAACTTTTGCTGTAACTCTTTCTTCTAACGCTGTGACGCTAATAATGCTTGCCGAAATCTTGTTGTTGCCTCCGTCATAAACTCCGTTAAAAGTTTGAGCAATGGCAAATCCGTCGGTCGCAACACTTATTTCGCTAGTGTTTTGTTTGAAGAAATATTGCGTGTCGGTTTCGGTAATCTTTCCTTTTTGGGTCGTCGTAGTTTTTTGCCCACGATAGGTTTTAACGATTATTTTCGTTTGTGTGTATTTTTGCAAATATTCAGGACGAGTAAATCTGTAATTTATATTTGCAAAGTGGGTGTTATTTTTGATTATGTAAGGGCTTGAAGATGTTCCCTCACCAAAGTCAAACAAATTAAAGTTGTATTCCTTGGTGGTTGTGTCCGCTGTTTCAACTTCGTATTTTGAAGCATCTTTCAAAATCTTTTGAAGTGGAGATGATACTAAATTGTTTTCATTTTTTCTCGCTTCAATCTTAAATTTTGTAATCTTGCCAACAACTGGCAACTCAAAACTGGTTACTCTGATTCCGTTTTCGCTGTCAACTGCAATTCCGTGATAATCAGTTTTAACTATTTCACCGATTGGAACATTGTTGTATTCGCGAGTGTCGGTTATGTCATAAGTTGTGCTGCCTTCTTTATATGAATATGTCGTTGTAAGACTAATTTTAAATGTTGCATTTGACAAGTCGTAAGAATCAACATCGTTTTCGGCTTTTGCCTTTTGTCTTAAATAATGCAAAACGTCGGTTGTTTTAAGCAAATAGTTGTTGTTTGTCACGCCAATGTATTGATATTCTCTGTCTACGTTGTAAGCTGAGATCAGCACTTCAGTGTCATATGCAACAACTGGTTTTTGCGAGCATTCTTTATCCACATAGTAAGGGCAATTTTGTGATGCTGTAAATCTGTTTCCGTCATAGTTTAGCACTGAGATTGGAAGATAGTAATATTCTTCTGTCCCGTTTGTCGGGTTTTGAGCTTTAACTGCAAAGGCGGTTTCAAGAAGAGAATATTCTTTACCTTTAAGTGTTCCGATAACCGTCTTTTCGCTGTCGTAAACATTAAAGTCAACTGTATCGTCAAATCTTGGAACGGCTTTTCCATTTTGAATGTTTACCGCTGCGCTAACAACATATGCCGGAACGACTTCGTTGTTGCTGTCAGTGTAATTTATCCATACTTCTCCGTTTGCAATAAATCCTTGCTTTGTTTCTGCATTAAGCGGAACAATCTCTCTGCCCTGTAAAACGCCAAATTGATAAATGATTTCTTGGCTGTTTTCCATTTCGCTTAAATAGATTTCTGCGCCGCTTTCATTGCTGATTTTGTTTGCAAATTCTGTTTGATAAATCCAATCAAATCTTTGTGCCTGTTCATCATAGTAAAGCATGTCATCGTTTGCCCATTCTGCTTGACTAAGTTCGATTGCAAGTTCTTCGTCAGATCGCAAATACCAATTTTTATCTCTTGGAATTGCGACTGCCTTAAACACGGCTTCACTTGGAACTTCTTCCTTTGAAGTTATCGTATGAGTGATGAAATCCACGGCGTTGTAGGCGTCTGTAAGTTTAATTGCAAATTTGCCTTGTCCATATGCTGTTTTGTATTTAGTGAAGAAGTCCTCAAAATTAATTGAATTATTTTCTTTAGTCTTCAAAATTTCATAATCACTTGCCGTAATTGTTGGTAGAACTTGGATATCTTCAGAAGTGTGAAGAAGTGATGAAAGCGATGAGAGTTTTGCTTTTGAAGTAATTTCACCACTCTCATTCTTTGTGGATTTTTGATTTACGATCAATTCAAAGTTGTATTTTTTGCCAGCTATAAGTTGACCCGGAGTAACTCTAAAAATGTAGTATGCGTCGGCCGATCCAGAATTTACAATTTCAACTTCGCCATCAATCAAAGTTTTATTTGAACTTTCAATAGCATAAATTCTGAAAGCTGTATTTGCATCGTATTCTTTTTTATTGTTACTATTATAGGCAGATTTCCATGTGATAAGCCCTGCATTTTCATTATTTTCGCCATCTTTCTCATGTGTAATTATAGTAAATGAATCCTTTAATGGAATTGCTGTTCGTGAAATCAACCACGTTTCATCGTTTGCGCCTTCGTTGATTTGATAGTCTCCTTTGCTTATCAGAAGTTCGCTGTCTAGTATGCATGCCTGCGAAGCCTCGTAAGTTGTGCTTTCAATTTTGTTGTAATATTTGCCTTCAATGGTTTGTATATCGCCTACTGCATAAATCAATTTGTAAACATTTGCGCGAACTAAAACTTGATATTTAAATTCTACCCCATCAATTGGGTTCACAATATGTTTTGCGTCAAGCACATTTGAAGAAGTATAAAGTGTTTTTTGAACGTTGTATCTCCAGTCTTCGCTAGTTGCATAGTAATAGCGAACTGTTACTTCATAAATAACTTCAAGCTTACCTTCTCCTACTTGTTGTGGTAATCTATCTTCGTGAACGCTTTGAGATGACGTTGCCCATTCGATATTTCCTTCGTCATTCACAAAAACGTTAGGCTCGTCGCCTTCAAAAGTAAGTTTTGCCGCGTGAACGTTAGCCTGTTTTGATTGCAACAGCACTGTTCCGTCGTTTTCAAGACCTTGAATTGAAACCAAATAATATGCGTTGTTTGTGCCTGCATCTTCATAGGTTGCTGAGAACTTATCGTTTTCGAAACTGTCGCCGCTCACTGCTGCGTTAAATATTTTTGCGGTTTTTTCTGTGAGACGATATTCATATTCATGGTCTACAGTATCATTGCTTGGAGATTTAAGTTCGTTAATGCCTGTTTGCCAATTCACTGTAAACTTTCCGCTTGATGGATTTTTTATAACAGAAATGTTAAAAGTTTTAAATTCGTCCGCTTCCTTTTTCAAACTTACATCATTTGAAAGAATGAAATCTTTTTCTAAGCGTTTGTCAGCTGCTGCAGTGTTATCCACAATTGAAAGTTGTCCGTTTATGACTTTCAGGTCTGGCCTTTTAAGTTTATAAAGATTGTTGATTTGATAGATTTCACTATCAACCTTTATTTCAAAGTTTTGAGCAACACCTTTTGTAAAGAACTTAAAGTAATCGTATGCTCCTTCGCTTTCAGGAGTAAACGTTGCTTTTGCTCCAGTTGCTGCTTTAACTTCAATGCTTTGAGTCACTCCCGCATCTTTTTTTGCAGTAACGACTGTAGATGGATAGGTTGTTGAATTAACTTTAAAGTTTTCCCAAACAAACTCACCATCTTCGAGTTTTAATGTGTTGAAATTAAATTTTAAGAACGTTACGCTGATGGTTTCGCTCTTACCATTGATGTAGACGCTGTCTCCATTTGCGTAAATATCCACGGTGAAATCATGACCTGCAAGGCCGACAATGTTTACTTTATAACAGATTTCGCCAAGCACGATTTCGTCGTCTTTTGCTTCAACTCCGCCTATTGTCGCAACACCATTTGCGATTGTATAAGCATAGTTTGTTCCGTCTATGGTAATGTTGCCGTCTTTCCCTGCAATCTTGCTGCCGCCAGATATGGCAATTGGATTGTTAGGATCGGCCACATTTTTAATCGGCGTAAGTGAAATATTTTCGCCATAAATGTTTGTCACGTTTTCGTCATAAATAACGCCTTCAACGCCGTTCATAGGAATCCAAACAAATGAATTTTCTACTTTCAAATCTTTGTTTGCTCCGCTGAATGTGCTGCGAGCCCAACCATCGGTTGTTTTTGTTACTTTGTATTCAATTACGTCGTTTGTGACTTTGTCTCTAAGTGCCACTGTATAACTGTCAAAGCCTTCAAGTGGAACAAATTTTGCATAATAAACGTTTGAAACACCGCCGTCAACTGCTTCGGAATCAACCCTTGTTAAAGGAGAAGGAACTATTTGAACATTTGACTTAACTTCTTTGAAAACAGAACTAATTGTGTTGTTTTCAGCAGAGCCTTGTTGTTGAATAAAAATGTTGTATTCGCCAGCAGGAATTTTCTTTGCTGGGAACACGTTGTATTCGCCAATTTCGTCGCTTCCGATTTCGTTAAACAAAAGCGTTGATGAAGCAATACCGGTAAAGTAATCTTTGTTTGTAAGCATATTGTAAACGCTGTTTAAGTTTGCAATCAAACGTTCGTCAGTGATTTGCTTATCTGTAAAGATTTCTGATATTTTTTGAAGAGTTTCGTCAGAAAGTGAAGACAAAAAGTTAAGCGCGTTTGTTGATGTGCAATAACTTTGTGTCCCGCCTACTTTAACGAATTTAAGGTTAAACTTAACATTTTTAATATTTTGCAGCGAGAAGCTAAATGGAACAGTAAATGTTTTTGCAATGAATTGTCTAGCAAATTCGGAGATCGATGGGAAATCGGTTGTGTTTGAACTTCCCGCCAACATACTTTCAATGCTGGCATGTTTTTCTACAGTCGAAGACGAGCTGTTGAAATCAAGTTTAAGCACTCCATCTATCAGAGAAACATTGTTTGAAATCTGTTCAAGTTGTTTAATTTTAGCATCAACGCCTTCATGTTTATATTTTGTAATCTTTGAAGGTAAAACCATAAGTTGAGAAGAGACAACCTTGATGCCTGCGGTAAATTCTTCGCTCATATCAACTTTTTCGCCAAGATAATATCTTGCGTTTGACGCGCTGATAGTTGCGGTTTTGTGTTGAGTAGCTCCGTCAAACAACAATACGTAACCGGTGTTTTCTTCACCAGTATCTGCCCATCTAAAGTTTCCGTGATCAATTTCAAGGGCGGTAATTTGGGCAAGTTTTTTATATTTGTATACTTCACTGAAATTGTTTACTGTAAATGTTTCGTTGTCGAGAGA
Organism: Clostridiales bacterium; assembly: GCA_003522085.1. Taxonomy (GTDB): domain Bacteria; phylum Bacillota; class Clostridia; order Christensenellales; family UBA1242; genus Caccovivens. Next base: position 52,715 of record DPGI01000009.1, read on the forward strand.
AACATATCCAATTCGAACATTTATTTGCCCCGCATTAAATACATCTAAAACTTCTGAGATGTTTACCGCACAGCATCTTGTGCTTTTAATGTTTGCGCCAGTTACTTCAGTTTTTGAGAAATATCTTGGATTTTTTGTTCCTGCATTTGAATCTTCAATCCAATATCCAAAATTATCCTCTGCCTTGACAAGATATTTTTTGTCGTTTGCTGTGATGTGAATTGCTGTTGCTTTAACGGTTTGTGACCCTCCTGCAATTTTTTCAACTTGCTCTCCACTCAAAAGCAAGTAATCGTTTATTTCGTCTTGCTTTACTGCAACAGATGAATTATTGTGGTTTCTATAAATAATTGTGTCTTTAAGCTCGTCGCTTCGTGCATATTTTTCAATAGTTGTGATAATGCTGAACTCAAATTCGCCTTCTTCGACATTATCAAACAAGTTGACCATATCTATCGCCAAGAATTCATAAGCGGCACCATTTTTGATGACGTTTAAATTCTTTTCAACTCCACCGTGCGAAACAATGAATCTGCGGTTTGTTTCTTGGTCTTCAACCGCAACATTCAAGATGATTTTGCCGGTGAGTTCGTCTTTTGTCATGCTTGTGATATTTTGAAGTTTTGAAATGAGTTCTGTCACTGCGGCTGAGTTGATAAACGCTCCGTTTTGTGAAGTAACAACTTGGTTTTCAACTTTTGTTATAACTTGAATAATCGAAACTTTCAACTTGCCAGTAAAGGTTGGAATAACATATTCGGTAAGTGTTGAATCTTCAACAAATTCGCCCGATTTATTTCCTGTGCCTGTTTCTTCCAGCGCGATGTAATAGCCTTCGCCTAATTGGTTTGATGTAAAAACAAGTTTTCCTGTCTCGCCAATCGCAATGTTTTGAACAGTATTTTCTGCGACTGAAACATTAAAGTAGAAAGGCACAGAATTTGTTTTTGCTGTTGTTGCATAGTTTGTAAGGCTTCTGAATGAAAGCACATATTCGCCCGATGTAAAGTTTGGAGCAGCACTACGCACGTCAGAAAGCATTGTTTGTGTTGCGCCTGTGATTTTTCCGAAATATCCTATCTTTTCGCCGCCTTTGAAAATTTCAATTTCATATGCGGTGGCGTTGTTTATTTCTGGCCATGAAAGCACATAGTCCAGATAGTCGGCCTCTCTTGCAAAATTGATTTGCGAGATGTTTTCAATTCGGTCAATAACCACTGTGATTTCTGTGCCCTTCCATGAATCAATTGCCCCGGATTTTTGAGCATAAACAACAAGTTTGTATTCGCCGCTTTCCCAATCATCTGGAAAGTTGAAATGGCTGCCATCAACTTGTTGTTCAAAGTTTTTGGCTTCGCATTTTACATAATATGTTACTTCGCTGTCGCCCGATGTAATTGTAAAGCCTGAGGCATCTTGAATTATTGTTGGCGCTGACAGCACTTTGCCTTGTGCTTCTGCCGCCGATGAAGGAACTGCATTCACACTTCCGCAAAGAGATTTTTGAATAACTCTAATTCTAAATTGTCCGCTTCTTCCGTTTATTCCTTGTCCGTCTTTAGTAAGGTCGTAAACACGTTCGGTTGTATAATAGAAGTTTGTTTCGCTCTCTCCCGCATCGTTGTTCATTGTGATTTCAATGATATAGCCGTTTGATACTGGTGGCAATGTTTTATCAACAATCGTAAGCACGCCGCGGTCGCTGATAGAAATTTGAGGTTCAAAATATCTATAAAGTTTGATTTCAGTTTTGTCTGATGCAACGTCGGTGGCAGAAACTGCAATAATTGAAATGGTGTTTTCGTCACTGTCAAACGCTGATTGACTTAATGAATAGCTTTTTTGAGCAATAGTTGTTTTTAAAACATTGTTTACATAAATTTCAAATGAAACGTCGCTTGTTGCAGTGTTTTCAAAATTCCATGAAAGGTTGACAAGTTTGCTAAGTTCTTGTTCAATCGAAACATTTGAATAGTCAATGTTTATCGAAGGATTTGAAACGCTGTTTAATTTTTTGAGAGCAACATTTTCTTGCAGCAACACTTTTCCATAATATCCGCTGCCACCCACTTCAATTTGATATTCTGAAATGTAAGCATAAAGGTTAAAGGTATATGTGCCGCTGATTAAATTGAGCAACTTTTGATTGCTTAAATCAAGTTTGTTTTGTGCAATGTTTGAAATGATTTGTTTTTGTCCGTTTGCCGAAACAACTTCAATTTCGTATTTCACATTTTCTTTTGGCTGAGCATACACCCAAACACTAGCGTTTGCCGATGCATAGTCTTGCCATGAAATTGTTTTGTTTGAAATTGTAACGTTTGCTTCATATCCATCGGTTAAAAGTTGTCTAATTGTAAAGATTGACGCGTCACTTGAAACAAAGAAGATTTTGTCGCCGTTTTGTTCGGCATAACTTTTGCCTTTAATCACGATTGATACTTCGTCGGCATTAAGCGCAAAATCCGGAAGCTGTCCGATACTGTCGCCGTTTACAACAACGTCTTCAACATATCCGTCGTCCCCACCAGCAAAAGCGAAGTTGGCACGATAGGTTGAATCTTTTGAATAAACATTTAATTTTTCAACTTGTGAAAGTTTGTGGAAGATTATATTTTTAGATTTGTCCGAAGCAAGAGTGTTGTTGCTTGATGCGATAACATAAAATTTATAATCGCCAGCTGAAAGGAAATCATATCCTGCAACGCTGAATTCAAACTTTCCGCTTGCTGATTTGGTTGTGACAGTCTTTTGCAATTCGTCGCCGAGATATACTTCATATACTGGCTCGATTGACTCGTCACCGTCCCAAATAATAACCTCTCTTGCGTCGTCGAAGTCAAGTTCGACAGGGTCAAGTTTTGAAACGATAAGCGATGATGATGTGATGTCGTTTTTAACAGTAGCGTTTCGTGATGGCAAATAATATTTTCCGCCCATCTCTTTTGAAACATATGCGTAAAGTGAAATGATAAGTTCTGATTTTTGAGCAAAGCAGCTGTCAAATTCGCGATCTTCTCGGCGCATATCCGCTACTTTTTCTTCAAGGTTGAAAGTCTTTTCGGTTGTTTCAAATTCTTTTGTCAACGAAGAATTGATTGATCTAACAGTAAGTGAAACTTTGTATGTTTCTACTTCATCGTTGTGTTCAAAACTAACAATTCCAGCATTGTATGCAAGATTGAAAGGCGCTTGCGAGCGATGCAAAACAAAATCTGTAAAATCGCTTGCAATTTTTGTTGTGCCGTTTTGTGTGTATCCTTCAAATTCGTCATAACCCATTTGACGCGCTTTGATGACAAATTCGCCATCAAATTCGGTTATGTCATAGGTTGCATTTTGCCCTTCTTCGCCCATCAAAATTTCTTGACCATCTTTGGTTAATTGAACTTTTGAGCGAGAGTCGCTGTTTGTCACTGTGATTTTTGTGTTGTCTTGCGAAATTTGATATTCGCTTGGCGCTGCCAGTTTTTCAACTGTTAAAACTGAAGCGCCGTTTGAATGAATTTTTTGCAACGCGTCAGTTTGAGCGATTGCCACAACTTTGATTTGTTTTGTTCCGACAAGTTCTGCCGAAATTGGCAAGTTGTATTGCAACTCTTCCGATTCAAAGTTTGTGTTGTAAACACTGCCAAGCACTGTCTCTTCGTCACCGAAAAGAATTTTGTATTCATATCCAAATTCGACGGTTTTAATTTTTACGATATAGCCCGAATAAATTCCGCTGAGCAACTCATCATAGTCAAGTCTAATCATTGTGCTTTCAATTTGTTCGGTTACATAAAATCTGTCTTCGCTTATTTCTTCGCTTGCCAAGAAGTTGTTTTCGTCAAGTGGAAGCGCGCGAACTTTAATTACATAATAGCCTGCTTGCAAGGTCTTGGTGTGACTATCTTGCACTGTTTCACTGAACGCCTGAGTTGAAGAATAATCAAAAGTAGAGTCGGTTAAATAAAGGTCATAAATATATTCTGCATTTTCATCTTTTGTCCAAGCATATGTAAGTCCCGAAGTCTGCTCACCTGCCAAGGCAGGAATAACTGGAGCAGAAAGCATCGTCAATGTTTTTAATGTTTGGCTTGGACTTACAATTTGATTTGGAGCGGACGCTCTTGTTGCAGTAAGTTGAATGTTGAATGTGTTTGTAAATCCATATTTCGCTTTTGCGATTTTGCCGATGTTGATTGATGTTTGATTTTCACCTTTATCAACTTTAATATTGTCAACTTTAATGTTGTTGATTTTTACTTCATAACTATTTGCGTGTTCTACATTGTCAAAAGTCAAAATTGACTCGCCGTTTTCGGTTGAGTGTGAAAGGTTTGTAATGTCATTAAGATTGTATGCGCTAAACAAAACATCTTCATCACTCTTTATCGCAAATTTAGTTGATGTTCCGCCAAAGGTGAATTCTTTGCCGTTTAAAGTTGGAATTGCTTGAACTGTAAAAATATTTACGCCCGACGACAATTCAAAATCGTGGTTCAAAACATATTCCCCGCCAATCTTTTCGTCCACAAATTCAAATTCAAACACTTGTGAGTTTTGTTTTACAACAAATTTTTTATTAAATTCAGATTGTGAAGAAAACTTCACTTTAAGTGTCGATCCGTCAAGAACATAAGTTGCCTTAACGTTGCTCACCTTGCCGACATCGTAAACATATTTCTTCACGTTGCCGTTTGCAAAGCCTTCTGGCGCGATTGCTTGATAATAAATCGAATAGACACCTTCGTCTGCGCCTTCTAAAACAGACGTGTTCGCGCCCGTTTTAATTATTTTTGTTGAGCCGTCAATTTTGTTTTCTGCTTTTATAAGCGTGTATTTAATTGAACTTGATTCAATCCACGAAAGTTCACTGTTTTTGACAGACATATCTTGTGTGTAAAGTTTTGTGATGGTTTTTGTGAATGTTTTGCTGTCGCCATTTGCGCCTTGCAAATAAAGTTTAGCCCCAATCGCACTTTTTTCTTGATAACCAGCAAAGTCTAAAACTTTTGAATTTCCCGAAACTTTTTGTTGAATGCTGTCGATTGTCAAAACGCCTTCGCTTTCGCCCGCCCAGGAAAGTGTGCCCTTGTTTGAGCCAAACACTTCTTCACTGACAAACTTAACATCAGTTGCCGCGTTTGTCATGTCAAATTTAAAACTGATTTCGCTTGAATATGCCGAGCCGTTTATAAGCGCCGTTGCGTTTGCCTTAACTTTAACTGTAAACTCACCGCTCTGCAAAAGTTGATATTCATTTTTTGGCGAATCGTATTCTTCGCCATTGATTACAACTTTGTATGTAGGTTTAACAACTCTTCCGTCAATCGTAACTGCGCTCTCGTCCCAACTAATCAATCCATCGTTTGTCACATTCAAGTTTGTTGGAACTTGGAAGTCATATTTTACATAAACGTCAAGTGTGTCGATAATCAAATTTCCAGATTTTGCAACAAGCGAAGTTTTTCCGCTTTTTTGTGCAGTGAAAGTTCCCGTGTCATTTTTAAGCAAAATGTTCTCGTCCGCAGCAACAAACTCTACATTCTTGCTTGACGAAAAAATATCGCTAGGCAACAACTCTTGTCCAACGTCTAAAACAAGTCGCTCTTCTTTAGTAAACTTTCCGTTAAAAGAAAAAAGGTTTGCACATCCGGCAAAACAAAAAGCCGCTGCCATAGCTATAGCAGAAACAAACCCAAACATTAAACTGAATATTTTTTTCATTTGCATTTTCACAAGATTATTTTAACACTTTTCGATGCAATTTATCAAATAAATTTAATATATAAATAATAAATCTTAAATATATTTTTTTGCCCATTCTGGCTTAGAAATAAATTCTTTATTTTGCAAATATTCAAATTTTTTATTTATTTTTTTAATTTTTAACGAAAAACAGTGCAATTTTTGATATTTTTCTTTAAATTTTCTGTTAATTTCGTTCTTTCCATACTTTCCGTCGCCAATTATTGGAAATCCAAGATAGGCAAGTTGCGCACGAATTTGATGGGTTCTTCCCGTCAAAAGTTCGGCGGTCACAAGCGAAGTTTGCTCTCCAACTTTGACAGTTTTAAACTTAGTTTCAATCAAAACAGACTTTTGAACGAAGTTTGGATAAATCTTAACTTCACTTCGGTTGGCATCCTTAACAAGATATGCCTTTTGCACTTCGCCCTTAAAATTTGGCCTGCCAAAAACCTCACAAACATATGTTTTTTGCACAGTTTTGTCCTTAAACGCCTGTTTCAGCGCTTCAGCTGCCTCTTCATTCTTAGCCATAATCATCACGCCGGTGGTGTTTCTGTCTAATCTGTGCACAGCAATGCTTCCAGGAATGGCACTTTCAAGGCTATCTTTGCCCTGAACTTCAATGTCACAGCCTTTATCTAACACAATCACGTTTTCGTCTTCAAAGATTACGCTAAATCTAGCGCTTGGTTTTTCTGGCGCAAAAACAACAACAGTTTGTCCAGCAAAAACCATATCATTTTCGCACAATCTTTTACCGTCAAATTTGATATCTTTATTTTTAATAATTTGATTAGTAATTGGTTTAGAAAAACCATAATTTAATAAAAAATCACGAATTTTTTGATTTTTTTTGATTTTTATTTCGAATTTTTCCATATTTTTTATTCCTTTAAAATAATATAGCATAAAATCATTTTATTTGCATAATAAATTTGGCAAAAAAATATACATATTTTTGGAGGATAATATGAATTCAATAACCATCGACAATAATAATTATTTGACTATAACCGGAGCAACGAAAGTTGTTTCATCAACACAAAGTCAAGCCGTTGTAGAACAAGGCAGCGAAACAATCATAATCAGCGGCAGCGAACTTGAAGTTAAAAAACTCGATCTTGATGGCAAGGAAGTTTCAATCGCGGGACGAATATCAAATCTCAAATTTACAAGCAAAGCCGAAAAAGTTCCGCTTATGAAAAGGATCTTTAAATAATGCTTTATTCCACCCTTTCACAACCAATCGTGTTTTTATGTCTTTTCCTAACCGGGCTTGCGGGCGGCGTAATTTATGAATGCGGCACAATTTTGACAAAACTTTTTGATTCAAGCAAAATCGCAAAACAAATATTCCTTTTTATATCGACAATTCTGTGCGGTGTTCTTTTCTTTTTAGTAAATCTTGCTATCAATTATGGGCAATTTAGAAGCTATGCCGTCTTTACTTTTATCGGCTCAATAATTTTGGAACGCATCACTCTAGGAAAATTTTTTGCATTTCTCGGCCAAAAGTGTTATAATGCAATAAATGGAAGAAAACAAAAAAAGAAAACTCATTAAAATTTTGCTGTGGTGCTTGCTTGGGCTTGCACTTGCTTCTATTATCGCAATGAGCATCGCAACGGCCGTAATCAAAAGCAAAACTGACGAAACCAATCGTGACAACAGCCAAATTGAAGATGTTCTTGACGAACAAATCAGCCTGTAATCTTTTTATAGAAAATCGACGATAAATAACCTTCGTTGATTTTTTTTATTATCCAATCGGATAAAAATACGTGACTGAGTTGAACTAAAAAATAAACCAAAACAAAATACACAATCACTCCAAATCCCGTGCCGATAATAAATCCCAGCACCTTGTCTGTGACTCGAATAAACGAAAAATTGGTGATTTTCAGTAAATAGTGCTGCAAAATTTTAAGCAAAACAAAACTAACAATAAAAATCAACGCAAAACTAATCACTTCAAGTGAAATTTTATAAAGCGGCGTCGCAACAACTTTTGAGATGGTAAATTCTCCGTCAACGCTTATATTTGAAAGCAACGATATCAGCATGCTCTTGCCGTAATAAGGCAAATCGGTCTGCCTTAAAAAATCAATCATCTCACCTGTCGAACCAAAAACTTGCTGAGTGAGACTTTTGCTAAGTCCAGACAAAATATCATTCACACCATTAACAAGTGGTGCGTTTAGAAAATTGGCGTTAAATAAGGTGGTCGCCAGATGCGAATAAAACGCAAAACTGACAGCGCAGGCAATAACAAAACTAAGCAGCGAAAAAATAGTTTTCAGCCCGCCTTTCATCGCTCCACTCACGGCAAAGATTCCCAGCAATGCCACCAAAACCGCGTTCACGATTTAATTTTTGACAACAATCAAAAAACTTTGCATAAATTGGTAACATCTCTTCCCTAAATCTTCATCAGCTCAGAAAATATAGCAATAAAAAACCACGAGAATTCGTGGTTTGTTGTGTGTGTACGACAAAATCTCGTTTTTGAACCAATTTTCGATAGTGTGTCGGACGATAAGTAGTTTTGGCGGTAATTTTCAAAGGTTTGTTGGACGATAAGTATTTTTTTCTAATGATTATTAAAGTTTCAGAATTTCATCTGCAATTTCACGAACAGTCTTATTGCTCGTATCAATTTTTACGGTATCAAGTAACCGATACATACGAATCCTTCCGACACTTCTGTCAATGACATCGGAAGTGCGGATTCCGCGGGCAATATCGGATGACAACCGATTCCTCAGATTTACTTCGTCCATTATCAAGGATATTTTTATGACTCTGCAAGCGCTTGTGTCTAACTCATTAATTATACTATCAATAATGCATTGTTCATGCATGACCCAGCAAAAAATAATGTTATCGTAAGTGGTACAACGAAGAAAGCTGTTCAACAGATAACAGATATTGCGCATGACCATATCCTTTGTTTCTTCTGTTACCTGAAACGGATCGGCATCCCAACACCAGTCACCGTCCAGAAAAACACTGTTGGGCAAATCTTTTTTCAGTTGTTGGCTGATTGTTGCTTTGCAAACTTATCTTTTAACTATGTATTGCGTTTGCAATCGCAAAAAGCTCCATCGGCAAGGCAATGTTTGCAATAACTCATCTCTTTTTGTAATAGTTCTTATAAATCCCGTTATGAGTAGAATCAGCATTTTCAATAAACAGCTTGAATTTGTATCCGCCGACATCGGTATCGAATTCATAGCGTATTTCAAAGAACCATACTGAACCTTCTTTAAAATATTCATTATACAAAGTATTGTCTCTGATGTAATAAAACTTATACAATTTGCTCGGGTTGTCATCGAAATAATCAGACAAAGCGCTCTTTTGTTCTATGATATACCAGTTTTCATTTGTACTCATGCTGAATTTTTCGCTTCGCGGCTTGCCGAACATTCCGTCATAATGAGTTTTAAAATACGAAAAATATGTCTCCGCATTCTCATTGAACGTTGCTTCGTCCGGGCAAATTTGCGAAAACGAATATCCGTCATTATACCAAGCGTCGCTTGATTTTATTTCCCCGGACAATCCGGTCGGCACAGGTAACCCCGTAAGTCCTTTTGCCGACAGTTCTTCTTCGGTAAACCATTTTGAGCTGTCGTGAAGCGGCTTCAAAGTTTCTTCTCTGTCGTTATTTCCGCAAGCAACCAATCCAATGCACGTTATCACTAAAAGCACCGCACAAACAATTGTAGATAATTTCTTTCTAAGCATAATACTTACAACTCCTTTAACATAATACTTACAGTCACTATTCCAGACGACATAATTATTATAGCACTTTTCGTGATAAAAATCAATAGCGGCCGCTTCGGAATTCACGCTATTATTATTTTCGCGCTTTCATCGTTTAAGAATGCGAAGTTCCGATACGTTAAAACTGCGATCGGCAATACAATAGCCATTCGGCTTCCCCGGAGCTTTCTCGCACAACACTTCATAACCGGACTCGTTTAGAAGTTCTACGTCCTTATATAGCGTTCTTCGGTCGCAAACAATTCCTATTACCGCGAGCCTTTCAATTATTTCGGTTGTCAACAAATAATTATCTTCATCCGAATGTTGGCGTAGTATTTCAAGTAATTTTATAAGCCTGATTTTGAAAGTATTTTCTTGTCGCATCCGCTACTCTTTACACCTATCCCATTTTGACGTTTATAGTAAAACATATTTTGAAACATTTGTAAAACAATGGGTGTTTGCACTTACGGACATCAGTTTACAAAAAAAAGACCGAACAGATTCTCTTCTGCTCGGTCAATCCATATTCAAATCCTACATATTCAGTATATAAGCGTCCTACCTACATAGGTGGTTTGTCGTTAATGTCTCGGCAAATCGAGACACTCTAACTCGGTCATTTTCGGGGTAAAATAGGTAATTCTCCCCTATTTCCCCTCAAAAAGGTAAGAAAAATGCCAAATTCGTCTCTTTTTCGTCGAGATAAATTCGACATAATCCGTGGCGCCCCCTGTAGGGTGCGAATGAATAAGCAAGGCTGCTGTGTCAGCATTGCGCACGAGCACGGGCTAAGCGTTCAGCGTGCCCCGCCGCGTAGCGGGCGAACCGTAGGTTCGAATCCTTTCCTCGCAACAAAAAAACCACGATAATTCGTGGTTTGTTGGCGCCCCCTGTAGGATTCGAACCTACGACCTATCGGTTAACAGCCGAGTGCTCCACCGCTGAGCTAAGGAGGCATATTAAATTGTATTTCGGAGCACTCGGCTGTCAACCTTTATCGGTTTAATTCCGCTTCGCTCCATACGCCAGTCCTTACGGACATGTCGTTCAGCCTCGCACCCACCGCTGAGCTAAGGAGGCATAATTAAAAGCTTGGGTTTTGCGAAAAGCCTTCGGGCTTTTTCGCAATTATGCTTTGCAACAGTTAGGGAGGGAGAAAAACTGTTTGCGTAAGTAATATTAACACTCTGCTATTTAATTGTCAACCATTTTTGCAAACTTTTCTCCTTTGACTTTTTTATTTTTTATGATAAGATAATTTTATGAACAAAACTAGTAATTTTAATTTTGTCACAATTAAGTCTATATCTCAAAAAGAACTTGTCGCTTGTTTTCAAATCATAAAAAACAACCTGCCTTCAGAAGGCATCATTTTACAACCTGGTGACGAAAAACTTTGGAAAGATAACTTTGTTTCCAATGTAAATAATGACAATTTTATAACTGTTTTAATTTATCGCCACGGCTCAGTATGCGGCTTTTTTACTCTTTTAATGGAAGAAAAATTATATCTGTGCGAAATTCAGTTTGACGAGTCTGTAAAAAACACTCGCCTTATTTTAGAAACTCTACTCTTTCTATTTAATCTTGACAAAATTTCAAATTATGAAAAAATATATTTTAATATCAAACGCTCAAATTTTATTTCAAACAAAACTTTCTCACATCTTGGCGGACAAGTCGTTTCAACCGCTACAGGCTCGCTGCAATATGTTTTAGACAGGTCAACCGTGCAATCTTATCTCAATCGCTTAAAATTTTCCACTATTGACAGTGAACAGGTTTAGTGTTATACTATTTTTATAGGAGAAAACGTATGAAATACACCTACAAAACTTGGAAAGAAGAAGGCGACACTGCTAGTGACGGCTCAAGAAAATTTGATAATGATTATAAAGTTAAGATTAGAATGAAAGGTTTTATTAACCCTTTCGTTATGAAAATCTATAAATACAACAACGGACACAATATAAAATTAGGCGTTAAAAAAGCTAAAATTTCTTTTTCTAATCCTGAAAAAGAAGTAGAAAATTACAGTTTTCGTAACGTTCACGACTTAACATACACCGCAGTGCAATCTCTTTTAGATAACTATCTTGAATGCACAAGGGGTGACAGAAAATATGCCAAAAAATTACTCAATAGCATTCCTGCCGCATTTTTAAGAGACGAAAATATTAGAAAAGCTTATGAAAGAATCATCGACGATTTAGTTGAACCTTATTCTATTAAAAAGCTTTCAAACAACAAACTTAAAATTTCAGACAAAGAAAAAATTAACGAAAAAAGACAAATCTTAGTAAAAAAATATATCAATCCTAGGATTGAAAACATCAACTCATATTTGATTAAAAACAAATGCTTGTTTGATGGTCTTGCCTTTTACTCTCTTTCAGCAGACGACACCGCCCTTTACAACAAAGCTAAGGAAGAAATTGATCGTAAAGAACGCGAAGCTGCATTAAGCCGCGCTTTAGAAGAACGCTCAGCCACAGAAGAAGCACGCCATAAACAGGCAACGTCATCACACCACGACCCAGTGGTTGGAGAATAAACCAACAAAAAAATAAAAAAGCAGGATTATTCCTGCTTTTCTTTTTTGATTTGTTTAGGCCTAAGCCAACCTTTTCTAAAAAATAAAATAGTTTCTGTAATTAAAACCGCTGCAACTTCTAAAATCAGCAATCCATAAACAAAGAACACATTGTTCGGCAGATATTGTGCTGTGAAATACAATGCGAAATAATATGTCACTGAAAAACACTGAATTATGATTTGCGCCAAATTGCGACCGCTCATTGAAATGCAATATGATGACATACACCAAGCAATAAATCTAAAAAAATAAACCGCAGTATAAATGAAATATGTTTGCAAACTTATTTCAAACAGTTCTGGATTGACGCCAAGCAATATTGGATAACATACTATACCTGCAAGAACAAAATACCCCACCCAAGTAATCATACTTATGTATACACTATATTTGCTGATTTTAAAGGCATCTTCTGTTCTTTCTTCGCCAATAGCAATCGCCACCTGAACGCTTGTGATATACATGAATGCAAAATAAACAACATTGAATATATCCAGCGCATTTTCAAAATACATATAACTATCGTAAATCTTTACATTTAGTTTTAGCATAAACATAGTGCAAACTGTATATCCGATTTGCCAAAAAACTTCAAATGCAAGTTTTTCAAAAACCATTTTAAAATCTTCTTTTGTTGGCTTTTCAAGACTAAAGATATTAAAGATATTTACACCCTTTTCGCGTTTTATAGCAAATGCCGTATAAGCAAACGAAAGTGCTTGCGAAACATAAAATATTATTGGAATATAAGTAAGCGCAAAGCCGTCCGTTAAAATCAAAATTGCCCAACCGCTCATCATGGCTAAAAAAGTGATAAGGGTTGAAATCATAATTTGTTTTGTAAGTCCTGCCCCGCGCATAGTCGTTTCATAATATCTTGTGATGCACCTAAAAATGATAAAGCCTATCATTAAATAATAAAACAACGAATCGCCTGGCGAATCCAGTTTGAAAAGATTCAACAATATGAAATCCTTAGCTGCAAACAAAAACACAGCCACAACCAGCATGATTCCTATGTTTATAAAACTGCAAAAATTAAGTGCTTGTTTGTATTTGTCCTTTTTTTGGCTTAGCATAATAATAAACGCTTGCGCCGTTGCAAAGGAAAATATATCGCAAAACAGCATAATAGAAACGAGCACATTAAAATAAGTAAGTTCGCTCAGTTGAAGTGTGTTGGTAAAAATGGCGGTTACCATCCACATAAGAGAAACAAACACGCCCATAAAAAAGAGCCATTTGCTTTTTTTGATGACTTGGCCAAAAAATACCCAAAAACCACCTTCAAGAGGAATGATTTCTTCTGTTTTTTCTTCCAAATTTTATCCTTCTAAGTTGCCCACAGTTCTTGGGAATATTTCAACGTCACGAATGTTTTGAATGCCTGTAAGATACATAACCATTCTTTCAAAGCCAAGGCCATAACCAGAATGTTTGTTTGTGCCATAGCGACGTGTGTCAAGATACCATTTATAATCTTCTTCTTTCAAGCCCATTTCAGTCATTCTGCTTTTAAGCACATCAAGTCTTTCTTCTCTTTGGCTTCCGCCGATAAGTTCGCCGATGCCAGGAACAAGAAGGTCAACCGCTGCAACAGTCTTTTTATCGTCGTTTAAGCGCATATAAAAGGCTTTGATATCCTTTGGATAGTTAGTAAGAAATACTGGTTTTTTGAACACTTCTTCTGTTAAATATCTTTCGTGTTCTGATTGAAGGTCAACACCCCAATTTACTGGGAAAACAAATCTGTCTTTAACATTTTCTAAAATGCTGATTGCTTCGGTGTAATCAAGTCTAACAAAATCGTTTTCAACAACGTTTTTAAGTCTTTCGATAAGTCCTGTGTCAACAAAACGGTTTAAAAATTCCATTTCGTCATGGCAGTTTTCCATAACATAAGAAATTACGTATTTAACCATTTCTTCTTCGTTGTCCATCAGCTCGTCAAGTTCGCAGAAGCACATTTCAGGTTCCATCATCCAAAACTCAGCAGCGTGGCGAGTTGTGTTTGACTTTTCTGCACGGAAAGTTGGGCCAAATGTGTAAGTTTTGCCAAAAGCGTGAGTAAGGCATTCTTCGTTTAATTGCCCCGAAACAGTAAGCGATGCCTTTTTGCCGAAAAAGTCTTTTGAATAGTCAACTTTTCCGTCTTTTGCTATGCGATCAAGATCGAGTGTTGTAACTTGAAACATTTCGCCTGCGCCTTCGCAATCGCTGCCTGTTATAATTGGAGTGTGAACGTAAACAAAATTGCGTTCATTAAAGTATTTATGAATTGCATAAGCGGCAGTTGAACGAATTTTAAAAACAGCATTAAAAAGGTTTCCCCTTGCGCGAATAAAAGGAATACTTCTTAAAAACTCAATAGAATGTCCCTTTTTTTGAAGAGGATAATCTGTTGCAGATGTTCCTAAAACCTCCGCCTTGTCAGCGTTTATTTCAAAAGGTTGTTTTGCTTGTGGGGTCACAATAACTTTTCCCACAATTTCAAATGAAGCGCCAACATTTTGTTTAACAAGTTCGTCATAGTTTGCAAGTTTGCTTCTTTCTAGCACGATTTGCACGCTTTTGAAAGATCCGTCGTTAAGTTCGATAAATCCGATGTTTTTCGAATCACGAACGGTTCTTGCCCAACCGCAAACAGTAACAGTTTTGCCGTCATAATCTGCAAAGTTTTTTTGAAGGGTTTTAAGTTCTGTTCTTTTCATTATTTATCTCCTTTGTCGATGAGTTGAATTCCAACTTCTCTTAAGAATTTGTCGTCGATCTTGCTTGGAGCGTTCATCATAAGGTCTCTTGCGTTGTTGCTGAGTGGGAACGCAATAATTTCGCGCATAAGTTCTTTATTCGCGACAATCATCAAAAGTGAGTCAAAACCAAATGCGCAGCCAGCGTGAGGTGGAGCGCCATATGAGAATGCTGAATAGAGTGCGCCGAATTTTTGTTTAACGACTTCTTCGTTGTATCCAACCATATCAAACACTTTAAGCATGACGTCTTGGTCGTGGTTTCTAACTGCACCACTCAAACATTCGTGTCCATTGATAACCATGTCATATTGATAAGCCAAAATGTCATATGGATTTTTTGTGCTGAGTTCTTCTAAGGTTGCTTGTGGCATACTGAATGGGTTGTGCCCAAAGTCAATTTTGCCTGTTTCTTTGTTCTTTTCAAAGAATGGGAAGTCAACAATCCAGCACATAGCAATAGCGTTTTTGTCGATAAGGTTAAGGCGATTGCCAAGTTCGTTTCTCAAAACGTTTGCAAGTTTTGGCGCCATTTCTTCGCTGTCTGCAACGATGAAAATGCTTTCTCCGCCTTTAAGATTGAATTCTTTAATAATGTTTGCTTTATCTTCGTCGTTTAAGAATTTTACAATACTTCCGCTGAATTCGCCGTCATGATATTTAACCCAAGCGCAGCCTTTGCCTTCATAAGCAACAATAACCTGTCCTATTTCGTCATACCACTTGCGTGATTTTTCTCCAACGTCAGTTGCTATTGCTTTGATTGTTTTGCCTTTAAAAGCATTAAATTCGGTATTAGCAAAAATCTTTGTAAGGTCGTGCACAATAAGCGGATTTCTAAGGTCAGGTTTATCCGAGCAATACTTGTCCATCGCTTCACGGTAAGGAATACGAGTAAGTGGAACAGTTGAAACTTTACGCTCTGGTGCAAGAGTGCGGAAAAGGTCAGAAATAAATTCTTCACATACAGCAAAAACGTCTTCTTGCGTTGCAAAACTCATTTCAAAGTCAACTTGATAAAATTCGCCAGGTGAACGGTCTGCACGTGCTGGTTCGTTTCTGAAGCATGGAGCAACTTGGAAATATCTATCAAATCCGGCAACCATTAAAAGCTGTTTAAATTGTTGTGGCGCTTGTGGAAGAGCAAAAAACTCGCCAGGAGCATTCACTGTTGGCACGATAAAGTCACGTGCGCCTTCTGGGCTTGAATTTGCAAGAATTGGTGTTTGAACTTCTGTAAAGCCCATGTTATACATTTTGTTTCTTACAAAGTTAAGCATCTTGCTTCTAAGCACGATTATGTTGTGATTTTCTTGATTTCTAAGGTCGAGATAACGATATTTAAGTCTTAATGCTTCGCCTGTTGAATTTGATGAAGAAATTTCAAAAGGAAGAGTTGATTGGCACTTTCCTAAAACTACTATTCTATCAACTACAACTTCAATATCGCCAGTAGGCATTTTAGGGTTTTTGCTTTCGCGTTCTACAACTATGCCGTGTGCTGAAATTGTGCACTCTTTGTTTACGTTTTTCATAAGGTCGTAGTCTTTAACAACAAGTTGTGTAATTCCATAATGGTCTCTAAGCGTAACAAAAGTAAGCCCGCCAAGTTCACGAATGCTGTTAACCCAACCAGCCAAAACGACTTCTCTTCCTGCGTCAGCAAGTCTTAAACTTCCGCAGTCGCAATTTCTGTAAATATTTTTTGTAATCATAAATTTCTCCTTTTAAAGCGTTAAAAAATCCTAACGCAATCATCTGCGTTAGGACGAAAAATTCCGTGGTGCCACCTAACTTACCCGAATGGGTCACTCTTTTGTTAAGTTTACGAACTTAATATCGGTCAAACTAAAGAAACTGTCTTCAACCTATCGCAAGTCGCTGACGATTTTCACTGTCTCGTCTCACTGTAAGCCGCAGGTAGGCATACTCTTTTTCTGTCAAACATTTAACACTAAAATCATAAATATTTTTTAACAATTTGTCAAGCGCTTAAACGCCTATTTTTTAAAGCGAATAAAATAGTCTTCGTCGTTTAATTTTAACTTTGAAAGTTTTTCAAGTTTTTGATAAAGGCTGTCCCCTTTTTCAATCCCCGCCATGCGGATAATATCTGGACGATTCAAACAACCGGCGATTTCGCAGAACTGTGAAAACAGATTTTGGCTGCGGCGATTTTGGCTGCCGAAAAGATTGTAAAGTTCAAGTCCAAAATATTTTTCATCGGCCTTCTTTTCATTTTCTATATTAGAGTTATAAACAAACTCATTGCTGTCATTGTCAAAAGACAAAACGCCAAGTTCGAATTCTTTATAAAACAGGCTTATCATTTTCAGCCTCCTTAGGTTTAGATTCAACAGCTTTTGTATCGGTGAGTTTTTTCTCTTTGCTAAGTTTTGTCTTTACAATCTTGTCAAGCATACGCGAAGTTTCGCAAGATACTGCTTTAACCATATCGATGCAAAATGCCGGGATCGTGTTTGTCTTTATTTCATTATACTTTTTTGCAGCCAAGTCTAAATCCACTTTTTTAACACTTTCATAAAATTCAAAAAGTTGCGGATTTGTGGCAATTTCGTCGGCAAGTTCGTTTTGCAAAGTTGTAAGGTCGCGCTCGGCCTGTTTAATCATACTTTCGCCTTTGCATTTTTCGCAGTTTGGTCTGCAAGTAAAACTCTGACTTTCAGTTTTGTAAATATATGAAATGTCAGTTTTAACTCCAAGCATAGGCATATTTGAAAGCATTAAGTTTTTAATAAATTTCATTCTGCTGTTTTTATCGCGACACTTAGCATATTGCTCGGCATTATGTTTAATCTTTTTATCCGAAAAATTTAAAAAGCCAATATTTCCGCAATCATAAAATGGATTAAGTCTAAATGTATCGTGCCCGATTGACTTATCATAACTAAACGAAATATTGTAATAGTGCAAATCGCTCATGTCGTAAACATATTGCAAAAGGCAATATTTAAGCATATTTGTGCGAAGTTGTTCAAAGTCAATGTTGTTCTTTTTATACATAAATTGAATCATTTTAGCATAATCTTCAACATTGTTTTTGTCATTTATTTTTTCGCCAAAGTTGTTGTCATACATGGTGTCTTTATACTTTTGATTTACAGCATATCCCGACATTTCAAAAATGTTTTCATTTTCTTTGTAGTTTTTACTTATAATGGCATCATACTTAACGCCGTCACATTCAAAATCGGCGACAAGATATTTAGCATATGGAAGTTTGAGTTGATCTAAAATCCCACACATTAAAAACTGGCCTGCATCTTCTTCTGTTCTTATTCTTTGGTCGCTATATTTTAAAAGATAGGCTTGCATATTTTTTTCGTTGCAAATCCAAAACTTGCTTTTCTTGCCACGGCTGTCAATTTTGCCGTTGCGAAGTTCGCCGTCAACATAACAACAAACCAATTTTTCTGTTGGCGACTTTTCAAGTTCAAACGCTTCAATTTTATGCACTTTATTTTCGTCTAGTTCTAACATTTTTCCCTCAAGTAAATTTTATCAAATTTTACTTTTATTGTCAATGCCCGGCAATGCTAATTTTACCGTCATCAATAATGATATTGTTTGCAAGTGACTGAGTAAAGTTGATGTCGGTGGTTGTAATAAACGTTTGACATCTGTTTGTAAATTTTAACAATCTTTTTCTTCTATTTTCATCAAGTTCTGAAAACACATCATCTAAAATTAAAATTGGATATTCGCCCGTTCTTTCTCTGATAATTTCAAGTTCGGCAAGTTTAAGCGAAAGCGCAGCAGTTCTCTGCTGTCCTTGTGATCCAAAACTTTTCACTTCAACGCCATTTAAGAAAATATCAATATCGTCTCGGTGAGGTCCATACGAAGTAAAACCAAGTTTAAAATCTTTATCAAAACTCTTTTCAAGTTTTTTAATGTATTCTTCTTCGCTTTCAACATCGATGCCTTTGTATGCGATTTGCAGTTTTTCGCCGTTTGAAATAAACTCGTTTGCCTTTTCTGCATATGGCGCAATTTCTCGTATAAATTGTTTTCGCTCGTTTGCAATTTTTAATCCAGCGGAGGCTAATGCTTTGTTCCAAATGTCAATGGTCTCTAAAATGACATCTTTATTTTGAGTGGATTTTAAAAGCTTGTTTCGGTTGTCTAAAATCTTTTCATATCTCGAAATTAAATAAAAATATCTTTTGTTTGTCTGCGAAATGTCAATATTCATAAATCTGCGGCGCTCTTCTGGACTTTCTTTAACAAGTTTAAGTTCGTCCGGCGAAAAGAACACGATAGGAACTTCGCCAAGCACATCTCCTATTCTTCTTATATTGATTCCGTCCATTCTTACAATCTTTTTTTGAGATTTCTGCAAGATGACGTCAATCTTTTTCTCTCTAAATTCGTTTTTCGCAACTATCGAAATTGAGGCTCTCTCTTCACCCCACTTAATAAGTTCTTTTTCCTTGCTTGTGCGAAAACTTTTGCCTATGCAAGCAAAGTAAATAGCTTCAATTAAATTGGTTTTTCCTTGCGCGTTTTTGCCAACAATAGAGTTAACGTCGGGTGAAAAGAAAACATCGGCGTTTGAATAAGAACGAAAGTTTTTAAGACGGATTGATTGCAATTTCATCACTTATAATATAGCACATTTACAAAATAACTTAAACAGTTTGAAAAACTTTTTTGTAAACTTTTGTTTTGTTTGACTTAATTTGGTTTAATGTGTAAAATTGTAATAGATATTTAAAAGTGGAAGGACAAAATGCACGACACCAACAACTTATGGAACATTGTTTTAGAAAAATTGGAACTATCTCTTTCAAACGTTTCATATTCAATGTGGTTTAAAGATTCAAAAGTTATCGACCTTGCAGACGATGTTCTTTTTATTTCTGCAAAATCCACATTTGCTAAAAATCAAATCTTGAAAAACTACTTCGACAAACTCAAATCTGCTGTCGATGATATTTTTGGCGAAAACATCGAAATCGAAATTTTAGATCCAGATGAAGAAGCAAAATATGTTGCTAAAAACAAACCTGCTGAAACAAAAGACATCGAACCTGTTAAAAATCCACTCAATCCAAAATTTACTTTCAACAATTTCGTTGTGGGAAAATCAAATCAAACAGCATATGCCGCGTCAAAAGCTGTTGCAGAAAATCCAGGAAAAACTTTCAACCCATTGTTTTTGTATGGTGGAGTTGGACTTGGAAAAACTCACCTTTTGCACGCAATCGGAAACTACATTAAACAAAACAGTCCAAAACTCGAAATAAGATATGTTACTTGCGAACAGTTTACAAACGACTACATCGAATCACTTGGCTCGACAGGTAAAAACAAAACCTATCAAGAGTTTAGAGATAAATACAGAAATTGCGACGTTTTGATGGTCGATGATATTCAGTTTATCTCAAAAAAGACAAGCACGCAAGAAGAGTTTTTCAACACCTTTAACGATCTCATTCAATATGGCAAGCAAATTATAATTGCTTCAGATCGTCACCCAAAAGAAATTCCAACACTTGAAGAAAGATTACGCTCGCGCCTGTTGCAAGGTTTGACGCAAGACCTTACTCCACCCGACTTTGAAACTCGCGTTGCTATTTTAAGAAAAAAATGCCAAATCGAAAAATATTCAATAAGCGACGATGCGATTGAATACATTGCAGAAAAAATTGATTCAAACGTTCGTGAACTTGAAGGTATGCTTTCAAAAGTGTGTTTCCTTTCAAACCTAATAGGAAAAACATCGGCTGACCTTTCCGACGTTAAAGAAGCGTTCAGTGACAAGTATGAAGAAAAAAATGAAGGCGGGGCAAACACCGACCAAATCATATCAGCAGTTTGTGAATATTTTGGAATTTCGCGAGACGACATTGTCGGTAAAAAGAAAAGTAAAGAAATTGTAGAGCCAAGAATGATTGCTATATATATGATAAGCGAAATGCTTGAACTCCCACTTGTTTCAATCGGAAAAATATTCGGCGGAAGAGATCACACAACAATCATGCACTCGCGTGACAAGATATCCGACGAAATGAAAACAAACCGCAAAACACAAACGATTGTCAGCGAAATTAAAAAAATGTTGACAAGTGGATAAAAAAATGTTTTTGTAAACAAGTTATAAACATCTTTCCCACACAAACAAAAACCATATATAGTGTCACATTCGACAAAAACAAGCAAAATGTTGCACTTGAAACAAAAAAAATTAGGCTTATCCACATTTGCACATCCACTACTATTATTACTAATACTTAAATAAAAAAAATAATATATCAAAGGCGCGCGCCAAAGGAGAAAAAAATTATGTTATTAAATTGTTCAGGACTTGAATTATCAGATGCTTTTTTAAGAGTAAGTAAAGCACTTTCAAACAAGCCAACAAATCCAATCTTAGAAGGAATTAAAATCTCAGCAGAAGACAACGAACTTACTTTAAGTGCAACTGATACCGACCTTTCAATTGAAAAGAAAATTAAAGCAGACATTAAAGTTGAAGGAGAAACAGTTGTTCCTGGAAAGTTTATAACCGAGTTTGTTAAAAAACTTTCAAACTCAGAAATTGAACTTGAAGTTAACGATAAAAATCAACTTCTCATTCGCTATGACGGAAACGAAAGCATCATTCAATGCTACAACGTAATTGAATATCCTGGATTTAAAAAGCTCAAAACTGACGAATGGTTTGGAATAAGTCAAAAAGATTTAAAAGCACTTATAAGCAAAACAATCTTTTCAGTGGCGCTTGATGATTCAAGACCAATTTTGAAAGGAGTGCTTTTTGATATTGACCAAAAAGAAATAAGCGCAGTAGCGCTTGATGGATACAGACTTGCACGTGTTAAGAAAAAGTCAACAGCAAATGTTAAAAAGCAAATTGTTGTCCCTACCCGCTCACTCAACGAAATATCAAAACTTCTTGACGACAGCGACGATATTATCAACGTTTACATCGACTCAAATGCAATCATGATTGATACAGTCGACACAAAGATTATTTCAAGACTTTTAGAAGGTGATTTTGTAAACTACAAACAAATCATTCCAATGAACTATGAAACATTTGTAATAGTAAACAAACTTCAACTCGAAGATGCTCTTGAAAGAGTTTCACTCCTTTCAAAAGTTGGACAAAACAACTTTGTAAAATTTGACATTAAAGAAGGCGCTGTTCAACTTACATCAAATTCAGAAATAGGAAATATTAAAGAAAAAATTTCGGCAGTTTTAAATGGCAAAGATGTGACAATCGCTTTTAACCCTAGATTTATTTTAGAAAGTTTAAAAGCAAGCAACGACGAATTTGTTAAACTTTGCTTAAACACATCATCAAACCCATGTGTTATTGTTCCAACAGAAGGCGACGAATTCTTGTATTTAATTCTTCCTGTAAGAATGTTTGGATAAAATAATAACAACTCAAACTAGGCCTAATAGGGTCTAGTTTTTTTATTTAATAAGCAAAATTTAAGTTGACAAACAAAACCATTTCTTTTATACTTAGTGAGTTAAACTATTAAAAGGAGTCGACTGATGAAAAGAACATATCAACCTAAAAAAGCAAAAAGACAAAAAGTTCACGGCTTTAGAGAAAGAATGAGAACCAACGGCGGAAGAAACGTTATCAAAAGAAGACGCGCTCGCGGAAGAAAAAATCTTGCTGCGTAAGGATTAAAAAATGGATCACAGACTGAAAAAGGCGAGTCAATTTTCATACATTTATAAAAAAGGTAAACGGACATCGACTGCGCTATTTACCCTTTTTTCAGTCGACAGTAAATATGAATCTTACAAAATAGGATACTCTATTTCGAAAAAGATTGGAAAGGCAAACAAAAGAAATAAATTAAAGAGAAGGCTAAGAGAAATCATCCGCACCGAGAACTTGCCACAAAACTTTAAAAATTATGTTTTGTTAGTTCGTCCAGGTGCAGCGGAACTTGAATATGACGAGTTGAAACGTCAAATCAAAAATCTCTTTGAAAAATAAACTGACTTTAATTTAGGCATTGTTTGCCTATTTATTTAAATCAAATAGGAGGCGCACATGGCTTTATTTAATTTAATTGGCGCAGTAAGTGAGCCAAACGGCTTTTGGCCAAACATTATAAAAGCATTTGAAGGCGGCGTCGGAAGTTATATCTTAGCAATCGTGCTGATTACACTTATTATCAGAGTGATATGGGCACCTTTCGACACGATAAACAAAAAGATAAGCAAAAAAAATGCACGCTTGCAAGCCGAACTTCAACCAGAACTTGAAAAAATTAAAGCAAGATATGGAAATGATAAAAATCTGCTCAGCCGCAAGACGCAAGAACTTTATAAAAAGAGTGGCGTTTCAATGGGTGGAAGTTTAGGATTTATGTTGATATTTCTCACTTTGAATTTGCTTATTTTCTTTACACTGTTTTCTGGATTAAATGCAATGGCAGATTACAAAATCAGCCAAGAATATGAAAACTTAAAAAACAACTATGCAAACGTTTTAAATCTTTCAAACCAAGAGTTTGACGCATCAAGATATGAAATGTTTGAAAACTTTGACAACATTACTTTTAAAGTTGTAGGCGAAGATTTTGTAGCATACAATGGCGAAACAGAAATAGCCCGCACAAAATATAAATCAACTTTTGAATATTCAGTTTTTGAACCAGAAGTAGACGGCGAAGGAAATCCAGTGCTTGACGCAGAAGGAAATCAAAAACAAAAAGAAACAGTTATTTCAAACGACAAAGTAATTTATGAATTAGTTTCAAAACTTATTGTTGAACAACCTTATCTTGACGCAGAAGGAAATCAAATAAAAGATAGTGAAGGAAACCCTGTCCCAAATCCTAACTTTAAAGGAAAAACTCCAATCAGCGTTGCTGGAACAGAATATAACTTAAACGACACAATTTCAGCATTTACAAACACTTATATGAAAAATGTTTATGAAAATGCTGAAGAAAAATCTTCATTTTTGTGGATTGCAAACTATTGGGTTGCAGACAGCCCATTTAAACGCTCAATATTCACCTTTAATCAATTTAAAGCCGAAATTGGAGCAAACAATGTTTCAGAATATGAACAAACAATTTACAACTCATTTATGCCAAGCCTTGACAAAAATGTGGGAAGAGTAAACGGATATTTAATTCTGGCACTTCTCAGCATCGGCGTAAGTTTCCTTTCAATTTTCTTAGGAAATCTTACAAGCAAAAAGAAAGGCGAGACACCTGTTAAAAACAACAAAGTAATGATGTTTATAATGCCAGTTATCATGGGTATATTTGCAATCTTCTACAACTCAGTGTTTGCTATTTACTTGGTTGTCAGCCAAGCAATAAGCGCGGCACTTGCTCCACTTGAAAACTTGATTATAAACAAGTGGGAAGACCATGACAAAAAGAAAAAAGACGAAAAGTTAAAATCAGTTGTAGATTACAGAAGAAAGTGATAAAATGCTTCTAAGGAGGAAAACAAAATGAAAACCAGCGTTGAAGCGACCGGAAAAAACATTGAACAAGCAATCGAAAATGCACTCTTCGAACTTAAAGCACCAAGAGAAGATGTAGATATTAAAATTTTGACAGAAGGTGGACTTTTCAAAAAGGCAAAAGTAGTTGTTACAATATCTGACGATGTTGTTGATAAATATGAAAAGAGAGAACAACTTAAAAAGCAAGAAGAAGAACCTGAAAAGCCAGTCGAAGTTAAAGAAGAAAAAGTAGAGAAAGAAACTAAGAAACAAGAAAAGAAAGCCGTAAAAGAAGAAAAGAAAGAAGAAAAAGCGGCTGAAAAAGAAGAGAAAAAACTTGTTAAAGAAGAAAAGGCCGAAAACAATCGTCCCCTTGCTGTTGACTTTGTTAAAGGAATTTTAGCCGCAATGGGAAAAGACGGAGAAGTCAGTGAAATCGAAGATGACGGCGTAATCAGAATTGAAGTTGATGGTGATGATTTAAGCGAACTTATCGGTTATCGTGGCGAAACAATGTTTGCACTTTCTTATCTTATGACAACAATCTGCAAACGTGGAGACAAAAAACAAGTTCTTGATGTTTGTGGTTACAGACAAAAAAGAGCAGATTCGCTTAAAGCACTTGCAAACAGAATGGCAAGCAAAGTTATTAAAAGCGGAAGATATGCAAAACTTGAACCAATGGACGCAAGCGAAAGAAGAATCATTCACTTGGCACTTCAAGACAATGCAAAGGTTACAACAATGTCAAAAGGAACAGAACCTAAGAGATATGTTATGATCTTCCCTACTGAATACAAAGATTAGTTCGAAACAAAAAGGTGTAAATAAAACACCTTTTTTTGTTGAAAAAAAACAGAGGGTGTGATATTATCTTTTACGTGAATAAAACCATAGTTGCAATTTCGACACCTCTTGGTAAAGGTGCTATTTCAATAGTTAGAATGAGTGGAAGAGAAAGCCTTGCAATCGCTGCCAAAGTTTTTTCATGCAAAGGTGAAATCGAGCCACGTAAAATGATGCTCGGAAAGTTTAATTTAGGGCAGGTTTACGAACACTGTTTAATGGTTTATTTTAAAGGCCCATTTTCTTTCACAGGCGAAGATATGGTTGAATTTCAAATTCACGGTGGCGTAACAATCGCACAAGCGGTTCAACAAGTGCTTCTTGATAATGGTGCGGTTATGGCAGAGCCGGGCGAGTTTTCTAAACGCGCATTTGAAAACGGCAAAATTTCGCTTAACGAAGCTGAAACTATAGTTGAAGAAATCAACAGTGAAAGCGAAGCCGAATTAAAAAGTGTGCTTTCAACTTCTGGCAGCCGCTTGCTTGAAAAAATCAAATCGCTTCAAAGCGAACTTACAACCCTGCTTGCTGAGATTGAAGTCACAATGGACTATCCAGACGAAGACGAAAACGAAGTTGTTCGCGACAAAATATTTGAAAAGTTAAATTATGTAAACGACCAATTACTCGCGCTTTTAAAGACGGCGCAAGAAGCGAGATTTGTTAAAAACGGACTGAAAATCGCGCTTGTAGGAAAAGCAAATGTCGGCAAAAGCAGCCTGTTAAACGCTTTGCTTGGCGAAAATAAAGCGATCGTTACTTCAACCGAAGGCACAACACGTGACGTAGTTGAAGGAAGTATAGACTTTAATGGCATTCGTTTTAATTTTTATGACACTGCCGGTATCAGAGAAAGCAGTGACACGATTGAAAAAATAGGAATCGAAAAAAGTAAAAAAGCGCTTGAAGACAGCGACATAGTTTTAATGGTTTATGATGGAAGTGAAAAACTGGGCGAAAACGACCAAAACGTTAGAAAAATCATAACAGACAAACCATTTATTTCCGTTATCAACAAAGTCGACAAAAGACGCGCTATCGCAAAGCAAGAAAACGAAATTGAAGTTTCTGCGCTTAGTGGCGAAAACATTGAAAAATTAAAGCAAAAGATTTTTGATATGACAATAAAAAATCAGATTGATTTTAATTCGCTTATCGTCACCAACGAGCGTCAGTTAAACCACCTTAAAAACGCGCAAAAGCAAATCGAAGAGATTTTTAAGGTTAAAAACGAAAGTTTAGAAATATTGTCATTACTTATTAAAAAAGTATGGAACGAACTTGGCAAAATCACTGGTGAAACAGAAAACGAAGATATTATTTCAGTGATATTCGCGAAATTCTGCGTAGGAAAATAAAATGAAACAAAGTTATGAAGCGATTGTAATAGGCGCAGGTCACGCAGGCTGCGAAGCCGCCCTTGCGCTTGCTCGAAAAGGACACAGAACACTGCTGCTCACCATCAGTTTGGATGCAGTGGCTTTTTTGGCGTGCAATCCATCAATCGGCGGCACAGCAAAAGGTCAACTTGTCAGTGAAATAGACGCGTTAGGTGGAGAAATGGGAATAATTGCCGACAAGACATCGCTGCAAATTCGCATGTTAAATCGCGGTCGTGGTCCAGCAGTTCAAAGTCTACGCGCGCAGGCCGACAAAGTAGAATATCACACCGAAATGAAAAGAGTCATCGAGTCGACTCCAAACCTTTATTTAAAACAAGCCGAAGTTGTTAAAATCAAAGACAACGGTCAAACAAAACTCATCACTACAGCCGTAGGCGACGAATTTGAATCAAAAGTGGTTGTTTTTGCCACAGGCGTTTATCTTGACAGCAGAATCATTATCGGTAAATATACCGAAAGCGTTGGGCCGAACGGATTTAAAAACGCCCGATTGCTTTCTGCGTCACTTTCAGATTTAGGATTTAAACTTTTGCGTTTTAAAACAGGAACGCCTGCCCGTGTAAATAAACGCAGCATAGATTTTTCACAACTAGAAATTCAAAAAGGCGAAGACGACATTCAAAGTTTTTCGTTTATTACAAAGAAAAAACCTAAAAATATCGCGGATTGTTATTTAATATACACAAACCCTCACACACATGAAATTATAAGAAACAACCTTGATAAAGCGCCAGCGATTTCTGGCGAAATCGTCGGAATCGGGCCACGATACTGCCCTTCTATCGAAACGAAGATTGTTCGTTTTGCCGATAAAGACAGGCATCAATTATTTTTAGAGCCCGAAGCGCTTTCAACCAACGAAGTCTACATTCAAGGTTTTTCAACTTCAATGCCAACTTATATACAAGAGCAAATGATACACTCAGTTAAGGGGCTTGAAAAAGCTGAAATAATGAGAGATTCATATGCAATCGAATATGACTGCATCGACCCACTTCAATTAAAACCATCGCTTGAAAGTAAGATTCACGACGGTATGTTTTTTGCGGGACAAATCAACGGCACAAGCGGCTATGAAGAAGCGGCAGCACAAGGTCTTATCGCCGGCATCAACGCAGCTTTAAAATTAGAAGATAAGCAGCCATTCATTTTATCTCGCAGTGAGGCATACATTGGAGTTCTTATCGACGACATTGTCACAAAAGGAACATTAGAGCCTTATCGTATGATGACAAGCCGCGCGGAATATCGACTTTTCTTACGTCAAGACAATGCCGACTTGCGCTTGACTGAAAAAGGTAGAAAGGTTGGATTGGTTGATGATGAGCGCTACAAGATTTTTACGCGCAAGAAAAAACAATTACAAAAAGCAACTGAAATTTTATCTCAAAAAATTAAATTAGAGGATAAATTGATAACTTATTTTGAAAAACATGGTGAAAACCCACCCAAAAATTCAATTTCTGTTAAAGAAATTATTAAAAGAAGTAATTTAGATGCTTTCAACTTAAATGACGAATATCATATTTTTGATAAATTTTCTCATGAAGTCATCAATGAGTTAAATCTCATAACCAAATATGAAGGATACTTAAAACAACAAGAAGAAGACATTGAAAAACTGAAAAAGATGGAAAGTCAACTTATACCAGAAGATTTTCCATATGAAAAACAAAAAGGCTTAAAAATCGAAACCATTCAGAAGTTAGAAAAAGTAAAACCTTTAAATTTAGGACAGGCGTCGCGCGTTTCTGGTGTTTCCCCTGCTGATATTGCGGTTTTGGGCGTGCTCATCAAAAAATATAAGGAGAACAACAAATGAAAAAAGAACGAATCTCCGAAATTTTTAAACAAGAAGGATTTAATATAACCGACAAGCAGGTGCAGCAGTTTGAAGACTATTACAACTTTTTAGTCGAAGAAAATGAAAAATATAATCTCACAGCAATCACTGATTTTGAAGATGTTGTTTACAAACATTTTATAGATTGCGGCGTTGGTATAAATTTCTTTGAAGGAAAAGTGTTAGATGTAGGTTCTGGCGCAGGCTTCCCAGGAATCGTTCTTGCAATCTTAAATGACAAATTACAAATAACCCTTGTCGACAGTTTAAATAAACGCGTAAACTTTTTAAATCAACTTATAGAAAAGTTGCAACTTAAAAATGTTAAAGCGATTCATGCGCGCGCTGAAGAGTTTAAGGGAAAAGAAAGTTTTGATCGTGTCACTGCTCGTGCAGTCGCCAACCTTTCAACTTTGTCAGAATATTTGCTTCCATTCGTAAAAATGAACGGGAAAGCAATTATTTATAAGGGCGCAGACTTTTTTGAAGAAGTTGAATCGGCACAAAATGCCATAAGTGAACTCGGTTGTCAAATCGAAGAGATAAAACGTTATCGCTATCTTGACAACACAAGATCGATTATTGTTTTAAGAAAAATTAAACATACACCATCAAAATATCCACGTTCTGGAAATCAACCAAGAAAAAATCCTTTATAATTTTATTTAAAAACTTTCATTTTATTGAAAATTATGTTATATTTAATTAAATATTACAGCAAAAGAGGTAAAAATGGGCAAAATTATTTCATTTACTAATCAAAAAGGCGGAGTTGGTAAAACAACAACTTGTGTAAACTTGTCCGCATATCTTGCCGCTATGGGGCAAAAAGTGCTTATACTTGACTTGGACCCTCAGGGCAATGCTACGAGTGGCGTAGGCGTCGAAAAACATAAAGGCTTAAAAACTATTTATGATCTTATAGATGGTGAAAGCCCTATCGATGAAGTGATCATTCAAACACAAATTGATGGCTTGGACATTATTCCATCTACAGTAGACCTTGCAGCAGCAGAAATTTCTTTAGTTTCACTTTCAAATCGTGAAAAGATTATAAAAGAAATCTTAGGCAACGTCAAAGAATACTATGATTTTATCATGATTGACTGTCAACCATCACTTGGATTACTCACAGTAAATGCTTTGACAGCATCTGACAGTGTGATAATCCCTATGCAATGCGAATTTTACTCATTGGATGGTATTACACAACTTATGAATACTTTGCGTCTTGTAAAACTACATTTAAACCCTACGCTTGACGTCGAAGGCGTTGTGAGAACAATGAAAGATAATCGTTCAAACCTTATTAACCAAGTTAGTCAAGAAATAATTAAATTCTTTAAAAGTAAAGTTTTCGACACTTACATTCCAAGAAACATTAGACTCGCCGAAGCACCAAGCCACGGCATGCCAATTATACTTTATGACCCATCTTCTAAGGGCGCAGAAGCATATTTGTCACTTGCAGAAGAGTTTTTGAACAGAAATAAGATCAAATATAAAAGCATCAACAAACACACAAAAATCAAATTAAGGGAGGATATTAAGAATGATTAAAAAAGGACTTGGAAGAGGACTTGAAAGTTTGTTTGCTATGTATGATGAAGAAGTTGAACAATCAACACCATCAGAAGTAAAAAAGGCAACATCAAAAGAAATTGATTCAGTTGAGCTTGACAAGATATTCCCTAACCCAAATCAGCCTAGAAAAAACTTTGACGAAGAAGGTTTAAAAGAGCTTGCTTCATCAATTAAAGTTCACGGTATTATCCAACCACTTGTATTAAATGACAATGGAGACGGAACATATCTTATCATCGCCGGTGAAAGAAGATTTCGTGCTGCCAAAATCGCAGGATTAAAATCAGTTCCTGTTATTATTAAAAATTACACAGATAAACAAATCAAAGAAATCTCAATCATTGAAAACTTACAAAGAGAAGATCTCAATCCAATCGAAGCCGCAAGAGCAATTAAACAACTTATGGAAGAATACAAGTTGACGCAAGAAGCAGTTTCAGAAAGAATCGGCAAAAGCAGATCAAATATTGCCAATACATTACGTTTACTATCACTTTATCCTGAAGTATTGGACATGATTGAAAAAGGAACACTTTCTGCTGGTCATGCTAGAGCATTAGTCGTTGTAGAAAATCATCTAGATCAAATCAAACTTGCAAACCAAGCTGTTAAAGACAAATGGAACGTTCGTGACCTTGAAAGAGCTGTAAAGAGATTAAATCATCCAGATTCTAAAACAAGACCAAAAGCTGAACAGTCTCTCGAACTTAAAGATTTAATCGTATCTATGCAAAGAGTAATGGGAACGAAAGTGTCTGCTATTGGAAACGATAACAAAGGAAGAATCTATATTGATTATTACTCAAGAGATGATTTAGATAGACTAGCAGATATGATGACACTTCTTTCTAAAAATAAATAACTAAGTTTTAAATAAAAAATGTTTCATGTGAAACATTTTTTTATTACCCTTTTTTCTTATGTTTCACGTGAAACATTTTCAATATTCATTGTAAAGAAAATACCTAAAATTGACCAAAATCAGTAGAGTGCAGTCAAAAAAAATAGGTTAAAAATCGTTTGACACCGAGAATGCTTTATGGTAATATTATTATATAAAAAAGGAGGAAAATATGAACATAAAAGGAACAAAAACAGAAAAGAACTTAATGGAAGCTTTTGCTGGGGAAAGCCAAGCAAGAAACAAATACACATTTTATTCTTCAAAAGCAAAGAAAGAAGGATATGAACAAATTGCAGCAATATTTGATGAAACAGCTGGGAATGAAAAGGAACATGCAAAATTGTGGTTTAAATATTTGCATAACGGCGAAGTTCCATCAACACTTGAAAATTTGATTGATGCTGCCGCAGGTGAACACGGAGAATGGACATCTATGTATGAAAGAATGGCAAAAGAAGCAAAAGAAGAAGGCTTTGACGAACTTGCCGCTAAGTTTTTAGGTGTTGCTGCTATTGAAAAAAGACACGAAGAGAGATATTTAAAACTTGCGCAATTAGTAAAAGAAGGAAAAGTCTTTAAAAAGACATCTAAAAAGGTTTGGATTTGCAGAAACTGCGGACATGTATACGTTGGCGACGAAGCCCCAAAAGTTTGTCCTGTATGTAATCATCCGCAAGCATATTTTGAACTTCACGTTGAAGAATTTTAATATTTATGGTGTGAAATGTGGTATAGTATTGTAATATCAGTATTGTTGGTTATCTGTATGGTGTTATATTTTGTCTTTAGCCGTAAATTGAAAATACCAACTGTGGCAACGGAAATTATGACATCTAAATACAATAAAAGGTTAAACAAACTTGAAAGATTTTGTAAATCAAATAAATTACAATTTGATAAAGCGAAATACTTAGGTAAGACGGTTGAAAGCGAATTAACTAATGAGAATTTAATCAGTAATATTCAAACAATTCAAAATATTGCCTTCAACTTTGAAGAAATTGAAGATGTCTTTATATCTTCTAAAAAAGAAGAAGCGCAAAACAAAATCAACAGTTTAAAACAAATTGCGCCTTTAAAAATATTTGCAGGTGAGTTAAAATGGGACAAAACAGTTGTTGGTTTATTTGATACATTTAATGCAGATCAAACTAAGTTAAATTTTGAATTTCAAAAATATTTAGGTTCACAAAATTTCATTAAGAATGGAGAGCAAAAATTATTCTTCTTGTCAGAAGATAAATTATTGATTGTTGATGAAAGAAATATATTTGAAAGCAAGATTGTTGATTGCAACCTT
Source organism: Clostridiales bacterium (assembly GCA_003522085.1). Taxonomy (GTDB): domain Bacteria; phylum Bacillota; class Clostridia; order Christensenellales; family UBA1242; genus Caccovivens. The sequence goes on from DPGI01000009.1 coordinate 84,920, forward strand.
GAAGTAAGACAAATTGAAAATAGCGAAAACAGCGATACAGCAAAAGTTTTCAACTTAAAATTATCATCTGGCGGCGACATTATTTTTAATAAAGAAGTTTTAGCCGATAAAGAATCGGTTTGTCATTATTTGACAAACAACAAATACTATAAAAAATAAAGGGAAATTTTTCTCTTTATTTTTTTGATAACAACTATAATGAATTTACGAAAAATTATAAAAAAATATAAAGAATAACATAATTTACGCTATTTTAACTAAAATTTATGTATTTTAAGCCGTAAAAATGTTGGTTATTTAAAAGCAACAACAATTTTTGCTTCGATTTCAATATTTCCGCTTTTAACAGTTTCGGCATTTTTTGCGTAAGCGTCTATACTGCGATATGGCATACAGGTGTAAAAGTTCTCTTCCGTGATCTTATCAATAGTAAGTTTGGCAGAGGTAAAACTTGCGGCTTTTTGTTTAGCATCTTCAAGTGCAAGTTTTAGTGCTTTTTGATAGCAATTTGATATATCAGAGCAATCAAATTGAATATTATCTAATCTATTTGCTCCAAGTTCGGTTAATTCTGTTATTTGACTGCCGATATTTTCTAAATCAGTCGTTTTATATTCGATTGTATTGCTAATGTGATATTTTTGATATTTTTCGCTTGTTGTATAATCTCCGCTTTGATAAACAGAATAATATTTTGTGATTATATCATTTTCTTCGATGTTTTTTGATTTTAAATAATCAATTATTGCGATTATGTTGTCATTATTTTCTTTTATTGCGGTTTGAAGATTGGAATTCACAGTTTCGACGCCGATAGAAATATAGGCGATGTCAGGTTTTACTGTAACTTTTCCGCAACCAAAAACTATGATTTTTGCTACTGGCACATCATTGGCGTTTAAATCATATTTTACATTGCTATCAGTTGTGCTTTTAGATTGGTTTGCGTCATCATTTGCATCAAATTTTTCTTCTGCATCGTCATTTTCGTCAGCTTCTGGCTGATTATGAGTGTAGTTTTCATCCAAAATTTGTATTTCTTCTATTACAGGCGGCTCTTCACTGAAACACTTTGCCGATATTAACTTTGTGGATGTAACTGTTGTGATAGATAAAATAGCCAAAGTAAATAAAAATAATTTTAAAATAAATTTTTTCATAATTTTCTCCTTTTACATTTTTTAATTTGATTAAAAGAAAAAAATATATTCAAAAAATATTTTTTAACACGATGATTAAAGGGAGATAAATATTTTAAAAAATCAACAATTTTAATTTTTTTGCGATTTTTTAGCATTTTTTGCTAATTTTTTATTAAAAATTGCGTAATTATTAAAATTTTCATCAAATCTTGACGAAATTGCAAAAATGTTATACAATTGAATAAGGAGAGAAAAATGAAGGAAGGAAGACTTTGGCTTACACCAGAAAAAGAAAGTAAAGAATTTGAGTGCGACGACCAATATTTTTCTAGTAAACTTGAAATCGTTAAGATTAACAAGGCTATTGTTGATAAAATTAAAGCGAAGGATGAATTGACGGCACAAGAAATTAACAGATGTGCTCTTATTCGTGCGGCTATCAGTTCCACAATGCTTGATAATCCTAAAGCCCGAAATGAAATGCCACCATATGAAGATGAATTTAGCGTTCAAAACAAAGCATTGATTCAAGGGTATATTGAAGCGCAAGAAGAGTTGTTTTATTATTTAGATGCGAAAGATATATTTGGAAATTTCAAAGATAGATTTTTGGACCACAATTTGCTACCATTTATTCATCAAAAACTGATGAAAAACAACGATGATCTTTCTACAAAAGAAAAATTTGGATTTAGAGATGAAAAATCAGGACTAATTCAACTTAGCTTTTTCGAACCTACAAATGCAAAAGACATCACAAAATCTTTGGGAGAAATGTTTGTTAAATATGTAAATTGTGACATTGATTGGAACGATATAAATGCTGATAGACCAATTAATTTTGCCAACATAGCAAAAGCGCACGCTCAATTCGTGAGAATTCAACCATTTACTGACGGCAACAAACGAATGGCATTTATATTAACAAATGGAATGTTAAAACTTCAAGGATTATCGCCGATTTCGATTTGTGAGACAGAAGAAGAAAGCAAAGCATACATGGATGCTTTAAAAGAGGCAATTGTAAATAGAAATGTGACTTCGCTTGCTGAAATTTTTGTCGATAGAGAAATAAGTCAGCAAAGGCTTGCAATAAACGAAGCGACGGTTTCAGCGGCGGAAAAACAAATTTTTAACGAAAAGAGCAAAATTGTAAAAGACGACAATACCACTTGGAATTTGTAAATTATGATTTATGGAGTGATAGTAAAAAAAACCTGCAAAACTGCAGGTTTTTTGTTGATATTAGGAAAGATTAAACATCGCTATTGGAAATTAAGAAATTTAAATACAAGTTGTTGAATATAGGTTTGCAAATTATGCAAAAGAGTATAAAAAGAGTGTAAATTTTATAGTATATTTTTTATTTAATAATAATGTCATCAATGGTTGGATTAAGCTTTTTATTCAAAAATTTACCAATGCCATTTTGAGGAAAAGAAAGATCTAAAAAGGCATTGATTTGAGCTTGTTGTGTTTTATTTGGGTTCTCAATCAAGGCTACGTTTTCAACATAATATTCGCCAGCGCGAAAGATATCGCTTACATGTTTGATTCTTATAAAATCTTCGACATTAAGAACAGAACGACCATTTTTTAAATTTACAATTTGTTCTTGTAAAAAAGGGTCTTTTAATACTTCTTTTACCAAAATGAAAGTTGATTTACCTTTTACTTTTGCTAAAACTACATTTTTGCCATTTTTAAGAGAACGAAATTCTTCGATTAATCCTTTGCCCTTTACGCATGTGCTGAAACGAACATCTCCTGTATAGAATTCAATTTTATTTTTTGTGATCATGATTTTCTCCTTGTTTACTTTGATATTTTAAAGGTTTATTTACAAAAAGTCAATAGTTATTTTGTATATAATATATAAATATTTTGTCGAAATTTTATGGTTGACAAAAAAAGAAAATACACTCTTTTTAGAAAAGTTTTATGTGGACAACTCATTTTTTGGGGAACCAAAAAGGTGGCAGTTATTTATTAAAATAGAACTGTCATCGTTGTTTTTATGGGAGTTTAGCGAATAGTCAAAATTTTACTAAAAATACAATATATATTATTTTTTAAAATTGCTTGACACAATATGTTGTGGTGTGGTAGATTGTGTTTAGCATCAAAAATAATCACAAAAGGAGAAAAAATATGGACAAGATTATTAAGAGAGATGGACGTATCGTTGACTGGGATATTTCCAAAATTGAAAATGCTATTGTAAAGGCGATGATGTCACTTGGAGAAGGTGATGTTCGTGATGCAAGAAAACTTGCTAAGATTACGGAATTGGAAATTACTGAAAAATACGACGGGAAACTTCCTTCAGTGGAGGATGTTCAAGACACTGTTGAACGTGTTTTGATGAAAAACGGATACGAAAACGTTGCTAAATGCTATATTTTGTATCGTAAGAGTCATGAGAAAATCAGAAATGCTTCTGAAACACTTATGGATTATAAAAACACAATCGACAAATACCTTAAATTAGCTGATTGGAGAGTTAAAGAAAACTCAACTGTTACATATTCAGTTGGCGGACTTATCTTGTCAAACTCCGGCGCTATGACGGCGAATTACTGGCTGAGCGAAGTATACGACAAAGAAATTGCCGACGCTCACAAGAACTGCGATATCCACCTGCACGATCTTTCAATGTTGACAGGTTATTGCGCTGGTTGGTCGCTTAAACAACTTATTAAAGAAGGCCTTGGCGGCATTTCTGGCAAAATTACATCATCTCCTGCTTCGCACCTTTCGACTCTTTGTAACCAAATGGTCAACTTCTTAGGAATTATGCAAAATGAATGGGCGGGAGCACAAGCATTCTCTTCGTTTGACACATATCTTGCTCCTTTTGTTAAGATAGATAACCTTACATATAAAGAAGTTAAACAATGCATTCAATCATTCATTTATGGTGTGAACACTCCTTCACGTTGGGGAACACAAGCGCCTTTCACAAACATTACGCTTGACTGGGTTGTTCCAAGTGATTTGGCAGAACTACCTGCAATCGTTGGCGGAAAAGAGCAAAATTTTAAATATAAAGACTGCAAAAAAGAAATGGATATGGTCAACAAGGCCTTTATCGAAATTATGATTGAAGGTGACGCAAACGGCCGCGGATTCCAATATCCTATTCCAACATATTCAATCACAAAGAACTTTGACTGGTCAGAAACGGAAAACAACAAACTGTTGTTTGAAATGACAACCAAATATGGAACTCCATATTTCTCAAACTATATCAACAGCGATATGGAACCAAGCGATGTTCGCAGTATGTGCTGCCGTTTGAGACTTGATTTGAGAGAGCTGCGTAAGAAATCAGGCGGATATTTTGGTAGCGGTGAAAGCACAGGTTCTATCGGCGTTGTAACCATCAATATGCCTAAAATTGCATATCTTTCAAAGGACGAAGATGAATTTTTTGATAGACTTAACAGAGTGATGGATATCTCTGCGCGTTCACTTAAAATGAAGCGTGACACAATCACAAAATTGCTTGAAGCAGGACTTTATCCTTACACAAAACGTTATCTCGGAACATTTAACAATCATTTCTCGACGATTGGCCTTGTAGGAATGAATGAAGCATGCTTAAATGCTAAATGGATTAGAGCCGACATGACAAGAAAAGAAGCACAAGAATTTACTAAAAAAGTGCTCAATCACATGAGAAATCGCCTTTCAGATTATCAAGAAACGTATGGGGACCTTTATAACTTGGAAGCAACTCCAGCCGAAAGCACATCTTATCGTTTGGCTAAGCATGATAAGGAAAGATTTCCTGACATCATCACTGCAAACGAAGGTAAAACTCCATATTATACAAACAGTTCGCATTTGCCAGTTGGCTTTACTGCTGATATTTTTGAAGCGCTTGATATTCAAGATGAACTTCAAACTCTTTACACTTCGGGAACAGTTTTCCATGCTTTCTTGGGACAAAAACTCGACAACTGGAAGACAACTGCAAACCTTGTTAGAAAGATTGCTGAAAATTATAGATTGCCTTATTACACAATCAGCCCTACTTATTCAATTTGCCGCAATCACGGATATATTTCTGGCGAAGTTTATGAATGCCCAGAATGCGGAGAAAAGACAGAAGTTTACAGTAGAATTACCGGATATTATCGCCCTGTTCAAAACTGGAACGATGGCAAGAGCCAAGAATTTAAAGATCGTGTAACGTATGATATTTCACACTCAGTTTTAAAGAAAAAAGAAGGCTGCTGCGAAGAAAAACACGAATGCTGCTGCCATGAAAAAGCGGGGAATGATATTTTGCTTTTCACAACAAAAACTTGTCCTAACTGCAAAATGGCAAAGAGATTGCTTGATGCTGCTGGGGTTAAATATGTTGCGATTGATGCAGAAGACGAAAGAGACTTAACAAATAAATACGGCGTTAAAAAAGCGCCTACAATGCTTGTTCCAAATGGCGCAGACTTTGATAGATATGACAACGCAAGCGAAATAAACAGATATATTGAAGGACTTAAAAAATAATGACTGATGTTTTAGTTATCGGGGCGGGAGCTGCGGGAATGACCGCGGCTCTGTATGCTCTTCGAAATGGCAAAAGTGTAACAGTGCTTGAAAAAAATAACATTGGCGGGCAAATTTCAGAGTCGCCAAGAGTTGAAAATTTTCCAACTATTAAAACCATTACAGGTGCCGACTTTGCAGACAGACTTTTTGAACAAATAACCGAACACGGTGCTGAATTCAAATTTGGCAAAGTTGAAAAAGTTGAAAAAATTGACGACGTTTTTTATGTAACAACAGAGTTTGATACTCTTCAAGCAAAAAGTGTTGTGATTGCGTGCGGAGTTGAACATAGAAAACTGCACCTCGAAAAAGAAGACGAATTTGTTGGGCACGGAATAAGTTTTTGTGCGCTTTGCGACGGCGCGTTTTATGCAAATGAAAACGTTGTGCTGATAGGTGATGGAAACACCGCTTTGCAATATGCGTTGCTGCTTTCGTCATACTGCAAAAGCGTGAATGTGGTGACGATGTTTGATAGATTTTTCGGAGACGAAGCGCTCATTTGTGCGCTTGAAAAAAAAGAAAACATTGTTGTTACGCACAACGCTCAACTTGTTAAACTTTTAGGTCAAAATGAATTGGAAGGTTTGGTGTTTAAAAGAACGAATGGCGAAGAATTTGACATTGTCACAAAGGGATTGTTTGTGGCGATTGGACAAGTTCCAAACAACAAAGTTTTTGAAAATCTGGTCGACTTAAAAAATGGATATTTTGTATGCGACGAAAACATGGCTACAAAAACGGCAGGTGTGTTTGTTGCGGGTGATTGCCGTGATAAAAAAGTGCGACAACTAACTACGGCGTGTTCAGACGGAGCGATAGCGGCAACAAGTGCGTGCAATTATTTGCAAACATTATAAAAACTTGGAATAAAAAAGAGAGAACTTAAGGTTAAAAACTTTTGAAACTTGCATAATAAAATAAGAATTTATATATTCCATAAGATATGGAATAATACAATTTGTATATAATAATTTGACAAATATTAATCTATAAAGTAGAGAGTTTCCAATTGTGCAAATTTGTTGTAAATTGATTGTGATCTTGATATAATGACTATGAAAAGGAGAGTATTATGGAATCAATAAAGGACAGAATTGTTAAATTAAGAAATTTATTGAGATTAACACAACAGGACTTATCAGAAAAAATCCACATTTCTGATAAAGTAATAAGTAAATGGGAATGCGGGGAAAGTGAGCCATCACTTGCTGATACAAAATCGCTTGCTGAATTTTTTAAAGTTTCAATGGATTATCTTGCCAGTGGAATTGTTTCACCTAGTGACAAACTTGTTTTGGAACGCAAGCCAACAACAGGTGAACTTGCAGATGACTTTTTGAAACAATGCTGGGAGATAATAAAAATCAAAAATCTTCAAAAATATAAAGACATTTTATTGCCTAAAAAGGTTATAGGACGCGCTAGACCTGAATATGGCGAACATGTTACAAATTTAAGTGGTGGTGTTTTTAAAGGAGATGATGATTGGGAATGGCAAAATGTTATTACACCATATATTGACAGAAAAAAATTAATTGCTTTAGATAATTTTGATATTTATGAAAAACTTAAAGATTTGCCAACTTCATACGGCGAAGTTAGATTTTTGGCAAAGAAATATAATCGTCAAGATATCCTAACACTTATGCCAGAAAACCATTCTAGTGATTTTTATTGCGATAGAGATATTCAACCTCTATCCGCTAAAGATATAAAAGGTTGTACTGATATTGGATTTTATAAAGAACTTTCAAAAGCGGGTCAAAACGAATTAAATAGTGCTCTTAATGAATTATGCGAAGATAATGAAAACTTTTGGCTAATTGTTAAATGTTTAATTGAAAATGGAGCTGTTAAATTAATTCCACTTTATGATGCCTACTATGAGACAAACCAATATGTACCAGATGTGTTAGTAACAAAACTTCTTTTAGAAATGGCTCGTGAAAAAACCAAAAATAAATAACATCTTTGATGTGGCATTTAAACGTGTGCTTGTCTTGATACAAGTCGGTGTCGCTTCGCTCCACCGAAGACAAGCACACATCTATAAACTAAATTAAAGAATACAAAAAGCGAAAATGTTGGTAAAATAACACACTTTCGCTTTTTGCTGTTATTTTTTCTTCTCTTTTTTATTATGGTAAACAAATATTCTTTGTTGTCAAGGTTAAAGTGTATGTCGCTATTGGCGACAATCCTTGACAACGTCAGTAATATTTGTTTCTTTTTCAGTTAAGAGAGAAAAAAACACCCTAATCATTTGTAGATTAACGTGCTGATATTCCGCTAGTTTCAAACAATATTGACTAAGGGTTCTCTTTTTTTAGTAGCCTCTTAAATAAACATTTTTGATTTGTTTTGAAAGTATGGTTTTAAAGTTTTCAGCGTCCGATTTTGAAACCGGCTTGAGATTTTGTTGCAGGCAAGAGCCATTATCGACAAAGTGTTGAAGATAAAGTTTGTCTGCACCTTTTAAAAATTCTGCCATTTCAGTTATCGTTTCGGTTGTGTGATGCTCGGCAACCAAAGTGGTGCGAAATTCATAAGGAACGATTCCAGTTTTGAGAAAGTTTACACTGCGCACAACTTCTGCTAGGTCAACTTTTGCGCCAGCCGTTTTTTCATATGACGATGGTGCGTTTTTTATGTCCATCGCAACATAATCGACCAACTTTTCATCTATCATATTTTTAAGCATATCAAAGTTTGTGCCGTTTGTATCAAGTTTTATTAAAAGCCCATATTCTTTTATTTTTGCCGCAAACGCTGGAAGGTCTTTTTGCAGAGTAGGTTCGCCGCCAGATATGCAAACGCTGTCGATTAGATTTTTTCTTTTTTCAAGATATTCAAAAAATTCTTGCTCTGATATTGGCGATAAATTTGTGATTTTTACAAGGTCGGAATTTTGACAAAATGGACATTTAAAATTGCAACCGCCAGTAAAGACGGTGCAGCATAAGTGTCCTTCAAAGTCGACCATGGAAAGTTTTTCAAGTCCAAAAATTTTCATGCGTTTTGCTCCATAAGTTGATAGTAGAATACATATTCTATGTCGTTTTGAACATAAGAAATTTTGATTAAGCCGTTGTTGTAGTGACCGGTGTAAGCAATATCGGCCTCTTCGGTTGGCAAGAATATCACAAGTTCGTTGCTATGCAAAAAGTAGTTGTAACCGCTTTCGTTTTCGGCGATGCCTTTTGTGGAAGAATGGCTTTCTAGTGATAAGTCTTCTTTTACGACAATATAGTATTCGCCATTTGTGTATTCTTCGATGACTGTTTCTTCGCCAGATATTTTTTCAGCGACCTTTATAAGGTTGTATTGACCCAATGTCATGCTTGGAATTTTATAGTGAGTTGTGATGTAATAGAAAACGTAGAATATGATTACGCATATTCCAAGTGCCACTGCCGTCCATATGAGTGCTTTTTTCCACCATGCCATAATTATATTTTACCATAATTTGCGATGTTAGTAAACAAAAAAAACGCGCGACTTGCGCGCTCTTGCAAAATTGTTTTTGCAAGAGTGTCGGCCGAACGCTCGCGTTCGGCTCTTCCGCCGGTGGGGCGGAAGGCAAGTCGCGCGGTTTAAAGTCCACGCACTTATTTTTTTGAAGAGCCCATTTTTCCATCTCCGCGAAGAGAGGATATTTTTTTAAGTTGAGCATATGAAACTTCTTTAGTTTTCATTTTGTCGAGTTTGTGAACAACGCCCTGAGCAACTGCTTTTTCATATGAGAAATAGACAAATTTTCCTTTTTCAAGTTTTTCGATTTCTTCATAAGGAAGTTTTGAGATATAGCAAGGAACAGCGTTTGCGTTGAAAAGGCAAAGTATGATTTCACCGCGATATCCGCTGTCAACAACACCTGAATTTTTCTTTAAGCCCTTAAAGCCGGTTGATGAGCGTTCTTCAATTTGAAGGTAGTGTCTTTTATCCACAGCAAATGCAATTCCTGTTGGGACGTATTTAGTTTCAAATGGTTCGAATTTTAAATAATCTTCATCAAAGCAAGCGTAAAAATCAAAGCCTGCATCTTCGTCTCTTTTTGAAGGGACAACTGCGTTTTCCTTAGTTTTTGCAAAATAAATTTTCATTTTTCACCTCTTTATTATTATATCATAAATCGTTATTTTTCCCAAGAAAATCGCTCAAATATATAAATAACAATATGTTAAATAACAAAAACCTTTAAAAATAATTGCAAAACAAACGAATATTATTTATAATAAAAATGTAATCGGAGAATTGATGAATAAAAAATATCTCAACATTTACACTCTTCATTTTGGGAAAATTTTGTCTAACTATTCTATTTTAGGCATTTGCTTTCTGAGTTTAATTATGCTTAGCACTGTATTGACAGCGCTGTATTATGTATTCTCATTTGTTATAGTTGTCTCAACAATTATATTCACGGTTGGAACGATTTTTGTAATTAAACCAAATTTTATAGGCGATATGTTTGCTGGTGGCGACACAATGGTAAACATTACCAAGGCACTCAACAAGGCCTTTCCCTATATTTTAGGATTTACTCTTGCATTTGCAATCACGGCACTTGTTTTGTTGTGCGTGCAAAAAGAAAAAAAGTCGACGGCTAGAATAGTTGTCTCATCAGTAATAATCGGCTTAGCGGTTGTGTTGTCGCTTGTATTTTTCCTTGGAGGTTATTATTCAGCATGAAAACAATAAACATTAAAGCCCAAGGCGGAATAGAACTTAAACCAGTCATTAGAATTGATGGCAAGATAGTCGAATGCAAACAAAACAAACATGAATCTTTGCAAACGACCTTTCAAACGGATAAAGACCAAGTCGAAATTACTGTTGAAAACACACTCGAAATCATGGGGCCTGGCTGGTGGTTTGTGCAAATGTTTTTCTTCATCTTTTCGCTGTTTGGAATATTCAACACAAGACTTGAAAAGTTTAATTATTTGATCAATTATAAGGCCACGATTTCATTAAACGAAGAAGTGACTAACATCATTATAAAGTTTAATCAAATAAAAGACAAACAACGCGCAATCGAAATTATCGGTGCAGCAAATGTTGAAGAGCAAGCAAACGAATATCAGTTTGCCGAAGAAGCGCAAAAGCGCAAAAAGAAATTAAGGATTTCTCGCATAATTGGTGCGATCGCATTGATAGCAATAATCGCAGTCGTGTTATGCTTAATAATCATAAAATAGAAAGGGGGAAGATATGAAAATTTATGTGAAAAACAAATTAGTTTCACTTGGCGGAAGTTCAACCGTCAAAGACGCAAACGGCAACGACATTTTTAAAGTAAAAGGAAAGTTTTTAAGTCTGACCAGAAAGAAGAAAATTTTGGACATGGAAGGCAAACTTCACTATATTGTTAAAAACAGATTTTTCAATTTCTGGACACATGCAAGTTTTATTTATAGTGCTGAAAAACAAAAACTTGCCAAACTTTCAAACAGAGCATTCAAAACGGGCTTTGACGTGAAAGGTTATGGCGACGAAATTTCGATTGACGGCTGGCTTTTGACTGGCTGCACAATCTACAAGAACGGCGAAAAAATTGGATCCGTAAATTCAAAAGCATTGGCGCTTTCTGATAGTTTTGAAGTAGAAGTAAACGACAATGAAGACCCTGCTTTCATCGTTGCTTTAATAATCGCTATGGACAATGTGTGTGATAAGGCGACAAAAGCAAGAACTTAAGTTAAAACAAAAACACCTTTACGGGTGTTTTTTTTTGATGTTGACAATTTAAATTAAAGGTGATAAAATTGAAGAGCAAATAGGAGAGATAAATGAAAAAATTTAATTATAGAGAGTTAGAATTTCATATAGATCAAGCAGAAAGAATGAAGGATTTACATGATTCATTATCTTCTGTTGCAAATGACCTTGATGAAATTAAAAAAGTGTTCAAAGTTCAACTTGACAAGCCAGGCAACCCAGACAGAGAAGAATTAGTTGAAGAAATCATTAGATATTGCTATACAAAATAGAGACATGAAAGTATTGATTGGAACAATTGATCCAAATTATGCGTTCAATGAAGAAGCAATGGTTTTGATGCTTTATGATGTAGCAAATATTGTTGATGCAATAAACAACAAAGATGTAGAGAAAATTGATGAAGCTGTTTCTGCATTACCTTACGATGAAAGCAACACAGGTTATTTAATTGCAGGACAAACATTAGAGTTTGCATATAGCGTACTTTCAGATATTGATAAAGCGGTAAATCGTGAATTGTTTCAAGACATCGCAAAAACTTATGGATATGCAACTACCGATTACGAGTTTGATAGAGATTTTACAAACTTTGGATATTTAGGAAATTTAAAAAGAGCAAACGATAAAACATTAAAACTTCAAGACTAAAAAACAAAAAGCACCTTGATGAAGGCGCTTTTTTATTGCTTAAATTTTTTTATTTGAAGAAAGTTGTGAAGATAAAATACCTAAATTGCTTTACCACAAACTGGCTGTTTGCAATAGTTTTAAAAAACAAAAAAAATCCGAGCAAACTCGGATTTTTATTGGCGCAGAAGGAGGGATTCGGACCCTCGCGACAGTTACCCGTCCTACTTCCTTAGCAGGGAAGCCTCTTCGACCACTTGAGTACTTCTGCATCGACGTAGGTTATTTTAACACAGCACAAGGCAAATGTCAAACATTTTGTTTTACAAGTTTATTGAATATTTGATTAGAAAGATTAAGATCTTGAATTTCGATTTTTAATATGATATAATGTTGAAATGTTGGAGGAAAATATGCTGTATAAAAGCGGACAAGAAAGATACCACGAAGAGATTGAAGCAATAAGAAAAGCGGCACTAAGTCTTTACAAACCAGCCTCGCTTGAAGAGATTACAAAAATGGCATCAGCTGAAGTTAATAGAGAGATTGAATGTTTTACAGCTAAGGCCGAACTTGATGAAATGTGCGAAAAGAAAATATTGACAAAGTCACAAAAATGGTATGTTCCGACAAGTGATGATTTTGTGAGATAAAGGGAAGGTATAACAATGAATAAAGCAGCGCAAAGATCTTTGGCAGAGAGAAAAACAATAATTAAAGTAGTCAATAAACTTTACGAGCCGATAGATTTTTATGATTTAAAAAACGAAGTTGAAAGTCAGCACAAAGATTTTGTTGATCGCCTTTCTGTTATGCATGTGCTGAGTGAGCTTTGCGATAAAAATCTCATAAAATATGAACATGGAAAATACGCGAAAATCACAGACGAAGATTTGTGTAAAATATTTGGAATAGAATAAAAAGGAGTTGGATATGAGAACGACAGAAGGAATCATGAAAGATTTAGTTGAAACGGAATTATTTGCAACAAAAAACGGGCTGATTAGAATTTCAGATATTATTTTTAAAGTATTTGTAAATCATAATATTTCAACAGATGAAAGGTTTGTGTTGAACATTATTGAGGAAAACATCAAGCGTGGTAAAATTAAAAAAGTTAAAGATGGGTATATGATTGTCGTAAATAAAGAGAAGCAAATCGAAGAAGATCTTTATAGATAATTAAAATATTTTTGACATTTTCTTTTTAATATGCTAAATTATATTTACATTGGGGGAGAGATGATGGAAAACGGAGTAAAAAACGACATAAAAGCACCTGTTCACTTTTTGATTTGTAAAATATTAGGGTTTATTGCACTTGTTGGAGGCATTACATTGATTGTTCTTGCTTGCACGGTTCTCAGCAAACCATTCATGGATACAATCCAGCCAAACATTATTGCATTGATGGTCGGCAGCACACTAAGCATGTGTTCAATAGTATTGTTATTTGCAGGATTTATTCCACAGTTTAAAAAAATGACAGTTAAGAGCGCAAAATATTTACAAACACAAAATAAAGACGATTTGAAAGAGATTGCATCAACCTCAGCAGACATTAAAAGCGAAGCAGTGACTAAGACTGCTAAGGCAGTAAAAAAAGGTTTTAATGATACAAAGTTTTGTAAGAAATGTGGCGTTGAGATTGACAGAGATTCAACATTCTGCAAAGAGTGTGGTGAAAAACAGGAGTAAGCAAAATCACATCTACAGGTAGGTAGATGTGATTTTTTAGTTTACATAAAAATTTTTTCTTTAAGGAGGCTAAAAATGGAAAAAATTAAAAAAATCATCATAGTGGGGTGTCCTGGTTCGGGAAAAACCACATTAGCACTTAAACTTGGGGATGCGCTCGATTTGCCAATCTATCATTTGGACAAAATCTATCATAAACCAAATTGGCAAAAACCTACAAAGGAAGAGTGGAGAGCCACATTAAATCAAATTATGTCAAACGATGAATGGATTTTGGACGGCAATTATTCGTCAACACTTGAAATGCGAACTCAGCAAGCCGACGCAATAATTTGGCTTAATTATTCAACTCTCACTTGTTTAAAGAGAATCTTTAAAAGATATGACGAAAATCAAAACAAAGACCGCGTTGATAGGGCGGAGGGCTGCGATGAAAAACTTGATATTGAGTTTGTGAGACATGTATTAAATTTTAAAAAAGATTATGGGAAACAGTTTAAGCTTCTCATGGAAAAATTTCCCGACAAAAAGTTTATTATTTTACAAAACAGTCGTGATGCGGAAAAGCTTTTAGAGCAAGCGAAACTCAACAAAACGATATAATATTGCAATAAGATACAAGTTTTGTATAAAATGAAAAATTTTTAATAATGAAAAATTTCACTTTCATTTGGTAAAAAATCCATTTTGTATTAAAATAAAGTTAGATTAAAAATATTGGAGGGGCGTATGTCAGCAGGAGCAATCATTGCAATAATTGACGTTGTGTTTTTTGTTTTACTAGGACTAGGCTTTTTAGAGGGCTTTTTGCGAGGAGTAAAACGTTCATCGCTTGAACTTGGAATTTCAATTGCGGGGATTATAATTGTCGCATTGATAACTCCAGTTGTAACCGATGCAATTTTAAACATACAAATCACAGCAAACGGGACAACCTCATCGCTGAAAACCTTTATTATAAACATGCTTTCTAGCAATCCAGACGTGGAAAATTTAATAAACGGCTCGCCAAGCACGAAAACATTGCTTGAAAAACTTCCAACTGTTTTGATGGCGGCGGTGGTTTTCTTGGTGCTTAACCTTGTAATGAGACTTGTTGTTTATATTGTATACAAACTTATTTCACTTGTTTTCAAATCAAAAAAGAAAGAAAAAGAACTTGGGCTAAAACGTAATCGTTGGGTTGGTGGAGCAATTAGCACGTTTAAAATGTTTGCATTAGTTTTAGTTATGTTCATGCCACTTACAAGTGCAGTTAAGTTTGCAGACCAAATCATTCCAGCGCAATCAACCGAAGTTTCGGCAGTGGTTGCCGCAGCAGGAGAAGGGGGAAGCGGGACAGCCGGCGGAGAAACACCAGCACCTTCGACTGATGGAGGGGGAACAACCGACGGAGGTTCGACAACTGACGGCGGAATATTTTCTTCGCTTCCACCAGTTGTAAAAAACATAGTTCACGGTGTCAACAAAAGTGCGCTTGGAGTACTTAACGGTGTGGCAGGCATGGACGACTTTATGTTTGACCAGGTGGCAAAGGTTGAAATCAACGGTGAGCGTATCAAATTCAGAAGTGAACTTAACAACTATTACACACTTTACAACGACATATCATTATTTTTGAAGAATAAAGATGTTGAAAGCATAAATTGGGAAAAACTCGATAAGAGTTATAAAGATGTTACAAGCAATCCTCTTTATAACAGTGTAGTTTTAAACATAATTGGTGAAAATATAGCAAAATATGAAAATCTTGTGAAAGTTTTTCCACAGATTAAAGAATATGAAGACATATTGAAGAACATAAGTTTGGCACTTTCGACAAACGACAAATACGCCGAATATTTCAAGCCTGACATTGACAAAATTTATTACACAATCAGCGGTGCGGGCAAATCGGGATATTTGAAAGAAGTTGTCGGCAAAAAGAACACACTTAGTTCGATAACAGTTTTGGTCGACAAGTATGACGAAGTTCTTACAAACACGGTCAACAACTTGTTTGATTTAAACATTGTTCGTGACGCACTTTCACCAGCGCTTAAAACAGTGTTTACAAAAGTGTCTGACGAAGCACTTGGCAACATTCTCGCCGATGCCAACACAAACATAACCGACTGGAACGGCTTGAAAGTGAAAGTTAAAAACACAATCGTCGAAGTTGGCAAAATCAACGGCATGATTGAAAAACAAAACGTAGCACTTGGCGACATCACAAGCGACTTTATGACTATCTTAAAACTTAAAAACGACGTTCCACAAATCCTTTCTAGATTTGGAAACATGATTGACTGCATCGACAACTTAGAGTTCATGTCCGACACCGCCGGCAACAAACTCATGCCAAGAGTGTTAAACAAATTTGGACTTACCGACTTAAAAGACGTGAAAGGCGAGACAATCGAAACCTACAAAGGCGTGTTTGAGTTTATGTCGCCATCGATTGAAAAACTGATATCGCTTGACATCTACGACGATATGCACGGCGAAGTAAACTTCAACAGCATACTCAAAAAATTTGCGCAAAGACTTGTAAGTGAAAAAACAGACACCACATATTCAAAATTCATGAGCGACGTTCTGCTTCCACTTTACAAAGTAACAGCGCTTCAAGACAAAATATTCACACCAATCATAAACGGCAGCAAAACAACCGGCGTGGTTGACTTCTCGCTTTTAGAAGTTGAAAACGACTGGGCAGCATCATATGCAAACTGGGAAAGCGACCTTCCACAACTCACAGCTGTGATAACCGAACTTGAAAGCAAATATTTTAACGAAGAGACCAAACAAACCATACTTGACTATTTGCTGACCGAAGGCGGCGACATGAAAGAAGTTGTTAAAAAACTTGACGACGCAACACTTGACAAAGTTATGCCATCAGTGCTGACGGCAAAGAGTTTGCAACCACTTCGTGACCAACTTGCAGGCATAGTCGTAAGCACAATCAAAGACGTGACCGGCGACAGCACAGTTTCAATGTCGCTTAATCCAGCGTCATTTACAGGCGGCGACAGTCAAACATCAGAATTTATAACAATCATAAAAACATTTGTTAAGATTTACAACGCAAGCACAACAATGACAAACCTTGAAGACATTGACGAAATCTTGCTTGGCAATCTTTTAGAACAAATGAAACAAAACGCATATCGTGTGGAACTTAACGGAAAGACAAATACGGGCGTGACGAAAGCAATGTTTAGCGCAATGATAGCAAAAGCGGAAAGCGAATTTGGCATCACCTTCCTTGACGTATTCAAAGCGACAAACATCTACGAAATCAACTTTAACGACATGTTTAAGTTTATCAACTTGACAAAGCAATCAAATGCGTTTGCACAAGCGTTTAAAAACGTTGCAATCGACGGCAACAAAGACACGGCGTCAGTTGACGAACTCATGGGCGCAGTGAAAGCCAACCAAGAAAGTGCGAAAGAGATACTTGTGCTTGCAAATTCACTTGAAGTTGACGCATCGCTCACAACCGAACAAAAGACATACTTTGATGCAAAGATAGCCGAACTTGAAGCGGACAGCGAAATTGATCGCGACATCATTGCACAATTCAAAACACTTATTGGAGAAACAGCTTGACAGAATTTCAACACATACCAGTATTATTACACGAATGCATAGATGCATTAAACATACGTCCAGACGGAGTGTATGTTGACATGACGTGCGGGGGCGGAGGCCACAGCAGCGAAATTGCGAAGCGACTGGGCAAGGGCGGCAGGCTAATCTGCTTTGACCAAGACAGTGACGCGATTGAAGCAAGCAAAAGGCGGCTTTCGCCTTTTTCATGCGTTACGTTTTTCAACGAAAACTTTAAAGACGCAAAAGCGACCTTGCTCCGCGCGGGTATAACCAAGGTTGACGGAATTTTGGCTGACCTTGGCGTAAGCAGTTATCAAATCGACACAGCGGAAAGGGGATTTAGTTTTCTTCACGACGGTGCACTCGACATGCGCATGAACCGCAACCAAACAAAAAGTGCCTACGACGTTGTCAACGGTTATTCGCTGTCGCAACTTCGCGACATCATTTTTAAGTATGGCGAAGAAAGTTTCGCTCCAAAAATCGCAGCGGCAATCGTCAAAGCGCGACAAACCGCTCCGATTGAAACCACGCTGCAACTTAAAGAAATAATTGAAAGTGTGTTTCCTAAAAAGATAATCTACGGAAAGGGCGGCGTCAGCAAAAAAACCTTTCAAGCGATTCGAATTGAAGTGAACGGCGAACTTGACATTCTAAGCCAAGCAGTTGAAGACTTTGTCGACCTACTCGCGCCGCGTGGACGACTTGCTGTGATAAGTTTTCACAGCCTTGAAGACCGCATCATAAAAAACGTGCTGAAAGACGCCACAACCGACTGCATCTGCCCACCCAAAACACCAATTTGCATTTGCAACCACAGGGCGAAAGGCAAGTTGATAAACAAAAAGCCAATCACCGCCAGCGCCGAAGAATTGCAGCACAACGACCGTTCGCACTCGGCAAAATTGCGTGTTTTTGAAAGATTTTAGACAAAAACAATCTAAACGTCGCGTTTTTTACAACAAATTTTTTAATAAACTATTGAAATTCACGCAAAAGTATGTTAGAATTTAATAACAATAGGAGGGAAATTCAAATGAAATTTTTCGATAAACTTAAAGAAAAACTTGGAAAAAGAGATTTTAGAAATGGATTGATAAAAATTGGTGCTGTGGTTACAATTGCAACGGCGGCTGTTACGTTTGCTGCCTGCAACAAAACAGGACAAACACCAACACCTACACCAACTCCAGCTCCAACACCAGGCCCTGACACATCATACACTGCATCACAAATTCTTGAAGAAAACACTGCCTACAAAAACCTTAACTTGGCAAATGCAGTTTTTGACGAAATTCAACAAAACGTTGCAAAACAATTTAATGTTGAAAAAGACAAGGTTGAAATTGTTGACATGCACTTTGACAAGCAAAACACAAACAAAGCAACCGTGGTTGCAAAGATAGGTGGAGAAAAGGTTGTTACTGCGTCATATCAAAACCAAAAGATTGCCGAGCTTCGTGGTGCAAACAAAAAAGACCTTGTTTTAGACGAAGCAGGAATCGCTGCTGACCAAAAAGTTGAAAAATCACAAAGAGACGAAGTAGATGCAAAATTCACACAAGCAGTTCAAAAAATCTTGGATGAAGTCAAAGCAATTGAAAACATCACACCTGAAAGAGTCAATGAAATTTTTGCAGGCGTTTCAGGAATTCAACTTCCAAGTTCATTTACAGATTGTTATGATTTTGCAGTTGTCAGCGGAGTGAGAGAAGACAGAACAGTTGTTGTCTTCACTGGCAAAAACGGAAAGTTTGAAGACCATGTTTTGTCGGTTGAAGGAAAAGAAAACATGACAAACGAAGAGATTTTGGCAGCGATTAAAAGTGGGACTGGCTTCAGCAAAACAACCCGCACAATTGACCCAAGCAAAAAATACGAAGCCCCAGCGCTTGAAGAAAAACCAGTTGTCAAAGTTGATTTTGATAAAATTTTCGATGAAGTTTTTGGCTCAGACTATAAATTGGTTGCTCCGATTGATCTGTTAAAAGAATATGGTAAAAGAAACAAACAAAAAATTCTCTTTGCTAATATGTCTTCTGATCAATTAAATCTTTATTTTGAAATGGAAGTAATGGGGAACACATATTATAATAGCAATACCTATAAAGGTACACATTTGGACGAAATTCTCGAATATTCCAATATTTACAGCGAAATTGGAAATGACTTAAAACAATATTTAAAAGACAAGTATGCTGAAGAAAAAGATGAGAACGTTGTAAAAAACGGAATGACTTCTTATAAAGAAACAATCAATCAAAAAGTAAAAGCATATGACGAATTAACGACTAACGATTTTAAAAATGGCAAGGCATTTGCAGACACCAAAGACAATGTTGACAAAGAAGTATTTGGTGCGAAACTTTGCAAGGGCAAAGAAGTGATTGCTACATATGTTGGTGCAATGAGCAGCAGAATAAATGATAGTGCGGGAATGTTTAATACGGGTTATTATACAACTTTTGAAACAAGTGTTGTATATAAAGAAAATGATCAAATTATCATCAAAAAAGACAAGATTTATGTTCCATATTATAACAATTCAACAAATGAAAGTTTGTATAACACTTTCTTAAGCGATACTGATGGAACAAAACATAATATCGAATCAATCAGCACTGAAGTTGTCAACAACCCTGTGATTGCAACCGAAAATGGGGAAAGGGCAGAATACAACATTTCATTTGAAAGTGACGATCCGCAACTTGCCAGCATTGCATCTTCTGCAATTTCACAATGGTTGAAAAATGAAGAAGATTCACTTTCAAGATAAAAAACAAACTAATAATTTTGCTTATTTCAACCATTTAATTTAAAGGAGAAAATTATGCAAAAACAATTGACGCACTATGAATTTAAACAAATGCAAAAAAGTAATAAAAATGACATAATTTTTGTGCTAGACAACCTTGAACATGATGAAAATATTGGTTCCGCTTTTCGAATTGCAGATGCTTTCAACATAACAAAGATAATAATTATAAAAAATGGCGAAATAGATTTAAAAAAATTACAAAAAACCGCAAGAAGTTGCCAAAAAAATGTGGATTATTCAATTTATGACAACGCTACGGATGCGCTTAATGAGATAACAACGCTTGGGTTTACGCCTATCAATATTGAAATAACATCCACAAGTGTTCCACTGAGAGCAGTTAACTTTTCAGATATTGGGAAAGTAGCATTAATAGTCGGAAATGAAAGATATGGTGTAAGTGATGAAATTTTGCAACAAGTTCCGCTTTCATGCCATATTGAAATGTATGGCAACAATTCTTCAATGAATGTGTCGACAAGTTTGGCAATCGCGGCATACAAAGCAAGTGAAGATTTATTAATAAAAAAAAAGATAAGGGAGGAAATTGAAAATGTGCGATGATAAATATTACAGAGAAACAAGGTCATACACTGATGATGATGGCAACGAGGTAGAGATTAACGAGGTTATATACGACAGAACTGACGGAACAGGTGTCGATTACGTTGAACAAACTAAAGTTAATGGCTATGAAGTAGGGCATCATACAGAACATCCAGATGGCACTGTCCATGATTATGGAATTTATTTGGGTGATGACGACTAAAAATTTTAATAGGGGAAAGAACGTTTCACAAATAAACGTTCTTTTTTATTATTAAAAAAGGCAAGCGCGGGAAGTGTTTTTTTTGTTGAAATGCAAAATAATTTGTTTTTTTATGCAAAATGATATATCATAAAAGTGTGAAAACAAAAATTAAAAAAATTTTTTCTCGTTTTGTTTTGATTATGCTGATGAGTGTGTTTTGTTTCACTTGCACAGTCGGATGCAGTGTTTTTGATGGTCTAAAACCAACACCACCAAAACAGAATGAGCAAATCGGCTCGTCAGACCCACCACCAAAACACCCAGACCACAATCCTCCAAAAGACGATGATGACGACGATGACGACAACCTCGACCCTGACAATGACGACCAAAACAAAAAAGATGAACTAACGGGTGGAATTTCGGTTGACTATGTTAAAGTGCTTCGCAAACCTTTGTCATATGACTTTTCGGGCAACGTGACTGATAAAGATGGTGGAGAAGGAACAAACAGAGAATATTATTACAATTTTGGAACAGACATTTTATCTTGGCTATTTAGAACTTATGGAAATTTTAATACAGAATACAATACTAATTTATATACAAATGTTTTTGATGAATATTATCAAACAACAAACAATGAAAAAATGAATGAGTTGGCGCAAAACTTTGAAGTGGATGCCAACAAAGACAACTATCTTTATTGGTATGATGCTTTGCGTTATCAAATTACAAGAGTAACCCCACGATATAATGATAAAAACAATGCAGGTAAAACGACAGACAAAGAGGAAGATGCCGTCACTGATAATGGCAAAACTATAGAAGAAGGTGGAACGCCAATCATTGTAAGTTATGATGTATCTGCAGATACTCAAAGAGGCTGGAATTGGGGATTAAGTAAAAACAACATAAAGTACAACACATTTTTAAAAGCGAATTTCGGAATAGAAAATAATAATTATCTTATAAATTCTAACTTTGAAGTTGATTCCGAAATAATTCAGTACGACTTTGCGACCTTTGAGAATTATTATTCGGGCGGGTTATCTGCTGAAATGATTGATGGTGGGTTCCCATACTTTTTCGAAAGCCAAACATTTAATAATGCATTCATTAACAATGACTACAACCGTGCATTGGAATATGCTATTTACAATATTGTTCTTGGAATTACACCTAGAAATATGAATGTGACTTACACTGGGACTGACGGTGCGCCGGTTGTCACCATTGACGGCTATTCAGCAACCACTGGTGCAAATGCAAAGACAAGCGCCGAAGTTGCTGTTGAAGACATTAAATCAACATTCAATCGTTTGGGCTCTTATGTTGGTCTTACAACCAAAAACAAAAAAGACATTGTAAAATACATTCTCGAAAACGTCATCGGCGAGCAAGCAAAGTCAGAATATAAAGTTGATGGCATAGAAAAGCAAGTAAATTATTATTACGAAGATGTTGTCACTGCCATAGTTGATTATTGCGGAAAGTTGACAACAATCGGAAAGGCAAGCGAAGGCGACCCAACCACAGACACCAAAATCGACGACGCATACATTGCATCTGAAGTTGCCGACTATCCATACACAACTTTCTTCTCAAAGTTTGGAAATGGCGACCCATTTAAAAATAAAAAACCTTATGAATATCAAAGTGCAGTGATTGTGCCAAGCCGTGAAACAACGGTCACTGACATTTGGCTCGACTTTAAATATGACGCTGGCAACGACGGCGATGACATTTATGACCCTGAAAAGTTTTTGGACATTACTGTTTCGATTCGCTGGAACAAAGGCGACGGCTCGCCAATTCATGTTATGCAAAAAAATGTTCGCATTAAAGACGGACCTGTTGATGTTGGTGGGGAAAGCACGATTGAATTTGAGTTTGAGCCAGCACGCGGAAGTTATGCGTTTGGCGAACCTGTCAAAATCGGAATGTTCAACACTCCTGACGCGCTTAAAACAACAAAAGAGAAACGTGTGATTATAATTTCGGGTTTGACCGATGCCCGCCGTTATTACAAAGTGTTGCAAAGCGCTACCTATGGCGGTTATGGTGTGCTTGACAACTCTAAGTTCGATTGCAGTTATCTCGAAATCGCTTACAGCGTTGCAAAAATCCCTGGCGACACCACAACCAACTATGCGTTCTACACAAGCATATCAAACTTCGTTGAAGACGAAGAAGAAGACACGTCGTGGATGCATTAGGTCGTTCGCGGGGACAACCAAATTTTAAACGCGGCCACACCCGCTAGGCGCGGGCAACCGCTAAAATTCAGTTTTCCCCACGTGCCCCTTTCCCGCAACTTGACGCGCCCCGGGCGCTTTCGACGTTGCATTAGGGCGCGCTAAATTGTTTTCGCCGGGCAAAGCCCTTCCCCGAAAAAGTTTAGCATCGCACATTTTATTGATAAATAAGCAAGACAAGAAGATAAAAAGTGACATTAAATGCTGGCTTTGCCAGCTATCATGCAACGCCCCATTGCGTTGCCAATTGTCTAGCCAATCGTCATATAAACAAGGAGTTTTGAATACATATGAAAGAGAGAGACATTCTTTTGCTTGAAAAAGATGTTGAGGTTGAACAAAAACTCGAAAAAGCGAGTAAAAAAATCAACCTTTCTTCTATCAAGGCTCAAGTAGAGTCTCCTAAAACTGAAAACATTGTTATCGAAACCCCGAACTATGATTTGTTGCCCGACGTGACTCCCGAAAAGAAAAAACGCGTTCTTAAACTTGAAAAATTAGTCGAGAAAAAACAGCCTAAACCTAAAAAATCCGTTTTCAAAATCGTCATCGCTGCTGTTTTGATTGGACTGGTTGTCGGGCTTGGTGCGTTTACCGGTGTCGAATTGGCAGATTCAATCAACGCCTACAACGCTGCGCAATCTTCTTACTCTATCAACGCAGCAAAACTCATGCAAAAAATCTACTCCGTCGACTCGGGAAATAAGACTGCCGAACTGATCGAAACTTTTCCTACCGAACTCATGCATCCCGACCAGATGAAAAAACAGTCAAACTGGTTTGATAGATTTTGCAAGTTTTTATCGGGGTTCTTTGGAGGTTAACCTTTGACCAACCCTTTTTCTCTTCATTCGTTCAAAAAAAGGTTACTCGCACTTTCGCTGCTGGTAACCTTTCTTTTTTGTGCGCTGTCTGTGCGCCTTTTTGTCGTGCAAATCATAAACGGAAAAGATTTGCAACTCAAAGCGACTTCGCAGTGGACAAGAGACTTGGCGATCACTGCTCCGCGCGGCGATATTTATGATGTTACTGGCTCTAGACTTGCAACGAGTTATACAACCTACAACGTTTATGTGCGCGGGCGCGAGATTGAAAATCCCGAACAAGTCAGCAAGTTTTTGTCGGACATTTTATCGCTTGACTATTTGAAAGTTTTTGAAAAAGTCATCAAAAAAAATATCTCAGAAGTGCTTATCAAGTTGCAGGTTTCTGCCGACGTCGCCGAAGAGATTTATCGTCAAAAATTCAGCGGAGTTTATCTTGCTGAAAGTGTCGGGCGTTATTACACTTACGGAAATTTGCTTTCACAGGCCTTGGGATTTGTCAGTGTCGACAATGCGGGGCAAAGCGGAATAGAGTCACAGTTTGATGCGCTTTTGAAGGGTGCAGATGGTTATTCGTTTACGCAAAGTGACTTGCAGGGAAAAGAAATCGGCGGAACTTTGAGATATTATGTTCCGGCGACAAAGGGCGCTGACATTAGGTTGACCGTCGATTCAAAAATTCAACTGATTTTAGAGCAGGCGCTTGAAAAAATCATGACCGAACAAAAAGCAAAAAATGCGACCGGGCTGGTGATGAATGCCAAGACGGCGGAAGTTTTGGCGATTTCGACCAAGCCTAGTTTTGACCTTAACAATATTCCGCGTGACGACATTGCTAAACTGTTTGATGAATCAAAAATCAAGGCGATCACCGATGTTTACGAACCCGGCTCGACTTTTAAAATTCTCACGCTTGCCGCTGCGCTTGAAGAGGGCGTCGTCAGCGAAAATGACAGATTTTATTGTGGCGGTTCACGTGTAATCGACGGGGTTAAGATTAGGTGCTGGCGAAGTATCGGACATGGGTCGCAGGATTTGCAAGAGGGTCTTGCCAATTCGTGCAACTGCGTGTTCATGGAGTTGGCTATGCGACTGGGCGTTGATAAGTTTTATGATTATATGCAAAAGTTTGGGCTCGGACAAAAGACGGGGATTTCGCTGGCGGGCGAAGTCGGTGGCATTTTGATGGACAAATCTATCGTTAAACGTGTCGACCTTGCACGTATGGGGTTCGGACATGCTGTTGCGGTTACGCCTATTCAACTGCTCACCGCTGTTGACGGCATTGTTAACGGCGGAAAATTGACCACGCCCACCATTGTCAGCGAGGCGGTCGATGTTTTTGGAAACCAGATTTACCATTCCAGCCACGAAGTCAAGCGCCAAGTAGTTTCAGAGTCGACTTCGCAAAGAGTTTGCAAACTGCTGTCAAAAGCCACCAACAAGCACGGCGACTATACTTTTGTGGAAGGTTATGACGTCGGCGGCAAAACAGGAACAGCGCAAAAATACGACGCCACAGGGCACATCGCGCAGGGCAAGTATATTTCAAGTTTTATCGGAACTTTCCCAGCCACCGATCCGGACTATCTTGTGATGGTTATGGTTGACGAGCCGAGTGCGGGTGCTTATTACGGAAGCGTTGTCGCAGCACCTTACGGCAAAGAGATTTTTAGCGGCATTTTTAAATATCTCGATATTAAAAAACAAAACGAAACAACCATTATCGAACTTGTCGAAATGCCCGATTTGGTCGGAAAAACTTTGACCGATGCGGCGATTGAACTTAAAAAGTTGGGGATTTCGTTTGAAACCGACGGCGAAGGCGGAATTGTTTTGAAACAACTTCCACCTGCGGGGACAAAGGTCGCAAAAGGCGATACAATAATTTTAATTACTTGATAAATTGCTCGTAAAATGCTAAAATAACAACATGGAACTTTGGATTATTATAGTTATTGTTGTTGCGGTTGTGGCATTGATAAGCGCATTGCTTGCTGTTGGCAATTATGCCGGCGATAAATTTGCTGACGCTTACGAAAAAGCGTTTTCAATTTCAGCGGGCGCACATGTTTCTGTGCTGGAATTTGTAACCGAGCAAAATTATGCGCACTTTGACGGAAAACTTAAAATTTCAAGAACTAAAAAAGTTTTCGGGGACGCATATTCTTCCAAAAACAAAACGTTGATTTTGACCGACAAGACGCTCGGCTCGACATCGGTTGGAGCGTTTGCGGTTGCGGCGCACGAATTGGGGCATGCCTTGCAAGACAAAGAAAGCAAAAAGGTTAAAGCCTTAAACACTATGCGCACAATAGGCTGGATTGTGGGAAAATTGTTTTTGCCACTCATTTTAGCATTTATTGTTTTGATTTTCTTCCAAAATTTGCAGACGTATGCGTTCATTATTGGGGGAGTGGCAGCAGGAATTTTCCTGTTTGCAGTGATAATCAAACTGTTTATAATTTCGATTGAAAAAGATGCATCGTCACGCGCGATAAAAATGCTTGACGAATTCGTTCCAGATGCACAAATGAAAGACGTGAAAAAAATCTTGAATGCGGCACGCCTAACATATTGGAGCGATCTTGTTCGATTGCTGTTTGGTTGGAGCGGGCTTGTGCGCAAAACAAAATTGTTTAGAAAATAAAAAATGCGGGCTGATGTCCGCATTTTTTTATGTGTCTGTTTTGAGATTGGATTTGCGAGTGCTGTTATAATTCAATTTTCTTTGAAATATAATCTTTAAGTTCGTCAACATGAAGACGGATTTGTTGCATTGTGTCGCGATCACGAACAGTGACTGTATCGTTTTCAAGTGTGTCAAAGTCAACTGTTACGCAAAGCGGAGTTCCGATTTCGTCTTCACGGCGATAACGCTTTCCGATTGAGCCGGCTTCGTCATAATCAACCATGAAGTGTTTGCTGAGTTGAGCATAAATCTCACGGGCTTTTTCAGAAAGATTTTTTTGAAGGGGAAGGATTGCAACCTTGTATGGAGCAATTGCAGGGTGGAAGTGCATTACAACTCTGCTTTCGCCATTTTCAAGTTGTTCTTCATCATAGGCGTTGCAAAGATATGCAAGCATAAGTCTTTCTACACCGAGTGATGGTTCGATTACATATGGAATGTATTTTTCGTTTGTTACAGGGTCTTGATAAGTTAAATCTTTACCGCTGAATTTTGCGTGTTGTGAAAGGTCATAATCTGTGCGGTCGGCTACACCCCAAAGTTCGCCCCAGCCGAATGGGAATTTAAATTCAAAGTCAGTTGTTGCTTTTGAATAGAAGCAAAGTTCTTCTTGATCGTGGTCGCGAAGTTTAAGATTTTCATCTTTAATTCCGATTTCAAGCAGCCAGTTGTGGCAGAAGTTTTTCCAATAGTTAAACCACTCAAGGTCTGTTCCTGGTTGGCAGAAGAATTCGAGTTCCATTTGTTCGAATTCACGAACGCGGAAGATGAAGTTTCCTGGAGTGATTTCGTTCCTAAAACTTTTCCCAATTTGACCGATCCCGAAAGGCACGCGTTTTCTTGTTGAACGTTGAACATTTTTGAAATTTACGAAAATTCCTTGTGCGGTTTCTGGGCGAAGATAGATTGTTGAACTTGAATCTTCGGTTACACCTTGGAATGTTTTAAACATAAGGTTAAACTTTCTGATTGGAGTAAAATCAGATTTTCCACAGATAGGGCATACGATTGATTTTTCTTTAATGTAGTTTTCAAGTTGTTCGTTGCTCCAGCCTGCGATATTTTCTTCGATTCCTTTTTTCTTCATGTATTCTTCAATAAGATTGTCGGCGCGGTGACGTGCTTTGCAGTTTTTGCAGTCCATAAGTGGGTCTGAAAATCCGCCTAAGTGTCCGCTTGCTTGCCAAACTGTTGGGTTCATCAAGATTGAGCAGTCAAGTCCAACGTTGTATGGATTTTCTTGCACAAACTTTTTCCACCAAGCGGCTTTGATATTGTTTTTCATTTGCACGCCAAGAGGGCCGTAGTCCCACGCGTTTGCAAGTCCGCCATAAATTTCACTTCCTGGGAAGATGAAACCTCTGCCTTTGCAGAGATTTACGATTTTGTCCATTGTTGCTTTCATATTTTTCTCCTTTTTTAAGGCATGGGTTTAAATAAAAAAGCCCTATGCCGATTTTCAGCATAGGGGCGATTGATTGGTCGCTGTTCCACCCTAATTCGCAAGTTGTCTTGCCTTCGTTTACCGTTTCGCTGGCGGCGCTTCGCTCAAAGATTCCAACCTTTTCATCACGAAGATTAAATTACATGACTGATTATATGTTTAATTTATCTTTTTGTCAATTAAAATTTAATTAAAACAAAAAAGAAGGATTATTTTCCTTCTTATTTTTGTTTTTGCATATATTCTTCATATGTTCCGTTGAAATAAACAATTTCGTCTTCGCTTTTAATGTCGATTATGCGATTTGCAACTGTTTCAATTATTTCTTGGTCGTGCGATGCAAAAAGGAGAGGCCCTTTAAAGTTTTGCATTCCAGTGTTAAGCGAAGTGATGCTTTCAAGGTCAAGGTGGTTTGTAGGTTCGTCCATGATGATTACATTTGCGCCCTTAAGCATCATTTTTGCAAACATACATCTTACGCGTTCGCCACCAGAAAGAACGTTGACAGGTTTAAGGTTTTCTTCGCCGGTGAAAAGCATTCTGCCAAGCCAACTTCTAATGTATGTTTCGTTTTGGTCTTTTGAAAATTGTCTGAGCCAGTCAACTATTGACAGGGTGCAGTTTTCAAAATATTCACGGTTATCTTGTGGGAGATATGAAATAGAAATCGTTTTGCCAATATGAATTGAACCGCTGTCCGCTTGTTCTTTTCCCATTAAAATATTAAATAAAGTTGTGATATCTTGGCTGTTTTTGGCAAAAAATGCGATTTTTTGGTCTTTTTCTACATTAAAAGAAAGATTTTTAAACATTCCTTTTTTAGTAAGGTTTGTAACTTTTAAAATTTCTTTTCCGATTTCTTGGTCGAATCTGAAGTCGATGTAAGGATATTTTCTTGATGAAGGTTTAATATCTTCGATTGTCAATTTTTCAAGTTCGCGTTTTCTGCTTGTTGCTTGTTTTGATTTTGAAGCATTGGCAGAGAAACGAGCGATAAATTCTTTTAATTCTTTTGCACGTTGTTCGGCCTTTTTGTTTTGGTCTTTTAATTGACGCGCGATGAGTTGACTTGATTGATACCAGAAGTCATAGTTTCCGATAAACATATTTATCTGACCGAAGTCTACGTCACATATGTTTGTGCAGACTTTATTTAAGAAGTGACGGTTGTGGGACACGATAATAACGATATTTTCAAAGTCGAGCAAGAAATTTTCAAGCCAAACGGCTGTTTTGAAATCAAGGTTGTTGGTTGGTTCGTCCAAAATCAAAATGTCAGGATTTCCAAACAATGCTTGAGCAAGCAAAACTTTGACCTTTATTTTTGGATCGACATCACGCATAAGTGAATAATAAATTTCATCAGTTACGCCCATACCTTGCAAAAGGTTTTTGGCTTCGCTTTCTGCTTCCCAGCCGCCAAGTTCGGCAAATTCTGTTTCAAGTTCGCCAGCTTTGATTCCGTCTTCTTCGGTGAAGTCAGGTTTAGCATAAAGAGCGTCTTTTTCTTTTTGAATGTCCATCAAACGCTTGTGTCCAAGCAAAACTGTGTCAAGAACGGTTTCGTTGTCGAATGCGTTTTGGTTTTGTTGCAACACGCTCATTCTTTCGCCAGGCGTGATAAAAACATCGCCGGTGTTTGGTTCTAATTCGCCGGTGAGAATTTTTAAGAAGGTTGATTTGCCAGCGCCGTTTGCCCCGATGATGCCATAGCAGTTGCCTTTTGTAAACTTTAAATTGACATCTTTATAAAGAGTTCTGCCACCGAATGCGAGTGATACGTTGTTTACTTGAATCATGTCTTTATTTCCTTTTAAACAAAATTATTATGGACTAAATATTATAAATTGTCAATAATTTAATGTTTTTTAATTGATTTTTATTATTTTTTTGTTATTTTTTAATCATTTTTATTAAATTATTGATTTTTAGGCTTATTTAAAGGCGATAAAAAGTTTTTTTAATTTTTTTTATATTTTTTATATAATAAAAAAATATTTTTTATTTTTAATTTTTCCTTTTACTTTGCTTTGAAAAATTTGTCAAAAAAAGTATAATTAAATTGAAGTATTATGCAAACAATAAATTAGTCTTGTATTTTGCAAACGCCTTCAAAAGTTTAATAAAGGTTGGAGATAATTTATGAAACTTAAAGCGCCTAAAACTTGGCAACTTATTTTAATCTTAGTCTCAGTTATTGTGCTGGCTATCGGCGGCTCATTTTTGGCTGTCTATCTTAAAACAGGATTCAAACCAGAAGTTACACCTCCAGAGTCAATCGAAATAAATGACGTTGATGGCGTTTATAATTTATCCACGACACAATATGAAGCCGTAAAGCAATTTAGACTTAAAATCACAACTCCAACCGAAAACGTAACTCAAAACGAAATCACATTAAGCTTTGCATCTGGCGTTTCAGTAACAACAACCGAAGACGGAAAAATCTCAGACGGAATTATCATCGTTCCACAAAAAGTAAAAATGAATGAGGAATTTTATGTTCAACTTGTTCAAGAAGCATATCTCGACTCTAACAGCGACGAACATATATTAAACAAAGGCGGGATCTCACACCTTATCGTTACCACTCAAAACAACACGCTTACTTCATCGCAAATCCAAGTTGCTGTTGACAAGCCAGTAGGGGAAATTAAACTTGAAGCATACAACGCTACAACAGGCGACAAACTCACAGCTGATGGCGCAAACAAAATTTCACAAGGCACAAACTTTGTTTTAAAACCAACCTTCTATCCAGAAGCAAGCCAATATATGTTCAGCGACGATAAAAACGACGCGGCAACCACAAAAAGACAAAAAGATATATATTATGAATCAGCTTCTTCAAACGAAGGAATTACATTAAACTACAATGACGGCGACATCTATTTTGTAGCCGGAAACGAAACTTCAGCCGGCAACATTATCAACGCCTACACATTCGCTTCGGCCGAAGACCAAGCAGAATTTTATGCTAACAACTCCGAACTTGCAGGCCTTCCACTTTACACCGAAGCAATCCGCGTTTTGTCAACCGCTGAAAAAGCAATCAAAACACAAATCAAAGTTGACGTTGTTGAAGCCAATGTTGGAAGTTTTTCAATCAAACCAACAGCGGGCTCACCATTTGAATTTACGGTTAACAAACTGTTTAGAATTTCAGCTGGATCGAGTGCTCTTGCCGAAAAAGAAATATCTATCAGAATTCGCGACATTCACGACAACGACCTTTCATCTATGATTAAAAATGTCGGCCTTCGAATTATCTCAATCAAAGATACAAACTCAGGACTTGATATTGTCAACGACCTTTCAAACTTTGTTACAGTTAAGGGCGGAGCAATCAAAATTTACGACGAAAAAGAATATGTTTTAATCAATTCAAACGTTAAAAACCTTAACCACGCATATTGGGAAATATCAACTAACGGCGAATATGAAATCGTTGCTGAAATTAAACTTTTTGTTCAAGACGAAAATGGTGATACACACATTTTTGATAACGCCACCGAACGCAAAGTCTATATGCAATCAAAAGAAAATGTTGAATCTGACATTTATTGGGAAACCGGTATTGTTGAATCGGGCATTTCAATGACAATCGTATACGACAAAAACGGAAATGTTCTTTCTTCAGAATACAAAGACGATTTAAGAACAATCTCTCACGTTCCATCAACAAACGTTTATACAAAGAGAGTTTTCTTTGCATATTATGATGCCGCTTTTCCTGATGGAAAGGACATGGGTGACTATGTTGCTGTTACTGACGACGGCGCAGGAATGTATACAATTTCAAGCGGAGAAACCAAAAAACTTTACCCATTGCTCAATAGTTATCAACTTGTAGCAAAAGAAGCGATTGACTTCAACCTTGTTTTTGCAACAGTTAGAACTGATGCATACGGCAACCCAATCATGAACGCATCAGGAACTTACACTCTTGAAAAAATCTCTTCAAAAGTTTTAGTTTCTGTTAAAAAGACTCTGCAAGGATTCAAGTCAGTTGTAATCGACTCAATCGACGAAAAATATTTCGTAGAAAATCGCGGTTATTATGCAATTCCAACAGGTGTTGAAAACGCTTTTGAATTAAAACTTACATTAAAAGAAGCGAGTGATGCGGCTATTTTCGAAAACGAAAAAAGCAAAATCTCTTTCTATGCAAGCAAAGACATTGCAGGCAAAGACAGAGTTGGAAGCGATGTTTTTGAATTTGGCGAAATGACTCTTGCTGGCGGCGTTGTTACTATTCCAGTAAAAACAAAAGCTGATGTAAACATTGCTGAAAAATTGGGAACAAAATTCTTTGTTCGTGTTGAATACAACAACTCAGTTGCAATTTTAGATTGGACTGCTCAACCTGCTGATGGCGACAAGCAAGCGGGAGTAGTTGTTTACAACCAACGTCCAGACGGAATTTCAAATGATTTTTTAGAAAATCAAACATTTAATGTAACTCAAACAATGACAAACACCGGTTCTAGTGAAATAACAATTAGGGGCGGGAAAATTGCCGAACCAGGATATATTGGCGAAAACGCAATTAATCAGTTTGCTGAACTTATAAATGGCGAAAATTATACTATAATCACTGACGTTTACGGACGTGCTTTTAAGTATGATTACACAATTTCATCTTCTAATTCAAAAATCGTAATTGCGGACAACAACGAAAAGAAAATCACATTCGGCACAGGCACTGAAGATGGAATTATTGTTACAATCACAGCGGGCAGCAAATCATTCAACTTTACATTAAATGTTTCAACTACTGGTGTGACAGGAATTAAAGTTGATGGAAAAGATCAAGACAACCTTGCAAATCCAAAATACTCATTGGATGGCAAAGTTGAAAAGGATGCAAGCGGAAATTATAAAGAAATCGTTCTCAAAAACACAGCCGGTGAAGGTGCTAGAAATGGACTTCTTGATGTCTTTGTGTCTTCTGGACTATATGATCCAAGCTACTATACAATCAAACTTAAAGATGAACCAAGCCAAGCATTGACAGAGATGATTACCTTTGAGTATGGAAATACTACGACGGAAATTAAAAGTTTCAAAATTAAAGAAAACTTTGCAGACGACGTTACAATTTCATTTGTTGCAACAAACAGCGATTCAACATTAAACTTTACTTTTGACATCACAATTAAAAAATACGCAACAGAAGAAAAAGTTGACTTTGCAAACATCAAATATGGAGAATATTATGATGAGGACACTGGCAAAACAATAAGCCAAATAGGAGTTGCAGACGAAGACAAAGGTGAAAACTTCGACCCAACAGCGACATATGTTTATTCTGCTTTCCCAATCGACCTTAATAAATACGTTAAAGTTAGACTTGGTGAAGCAGACACCGAAGGAAATGTTACATATGTAAATTGGGCAGAAATATATAAAGAAAAACAGGATCTTGAAATCAACTCAACAGTGGTTGGAAAAATTGAGAATGGAAAGTTGACATTTAATGA
This sequence comes from Clostridiales bacterium, assembly GCA_003522085.1. Lineage (GTDB taxonomy): Bacteria > Bacillota > Clostridia > Christensenellales > UBA1242 > Caccovivens. The sequence goes on from DPGI01000009.1 coordinate 118,544, forward strand.
TGTTTACGAACCAACACAATACACATTTACTCTTTATGTTTTAAATGGAAACAAATATGCTTATTATAAAGATTTAACATTTGTTGTATGTCCAAACTTTAAGCTTGTTCAAAAAAACAAAGATTTAAGCGTTAAAAACATAAAGTTAGATAATGACTTCACAAAATATTTTGAGCTAAAAAGAATAACTCTTGGATATGGTACTGTTCAAGCAAATGGCGTAGGCGAAATTACAGGAATTTCATCATATGAAGTTTCAAAATATTATCAACTTGATACAAATAAAAAGTTTGTATCTGTTTTGCCTTTAGATTTAGGTTATGGTGAAACATACAAAACAATCACAATTTCAGCAAAAACAATTATCAACGAAACCGAAAAAGTTGTAGCAACTTGCTCGGCAAATCTTTCACTTGGATTTAGCATAGTTAATCTTGCAAGCTTCTCAGATTTGTTTATGCTTGGAAGAACAATAAGACATAACGGCTATGATGCTGTTTGGGTTGACAGAAATAGTGCAACTTTTGTAAAAGATTATAAGGATACTGAGAGCGGCATAGGTGTAAAACTCAACCCAGTTAAAAATGCTTACACCATCGCCGCAACGCTAATCACCTTTACAAGCGCATCAAACAATGCGTTGGTGGCTGGCAATTCAGTTTACTTCCAAGTATACTTTACTGACGGAGACAACACACTTGCCACATGGAGAATTCCATTTGTTTGGTCACGTGTGGGAAGCAAAATTGCATCTTATCCATATGAAACACCTAGCGATTCAAACACAAACAACACCGACTTAAATGACACCCTCAACAACCCTAATAATTTGTTTGTCGAAGTTGAAGGTGGCAAAACATATTATCTCGTTGCGCCTTTTGAATATTACTTGGAAGAAGGAATTTTAACCATCGTTGAAAGTATTGGCGACGGCGATGGCGACGGCAAAGACGACGGCGATATAACATACACTTCAGGCGAAACCAGTGGAACTTTCACTTTTAAAGGCGTTTCATTCACGGTTAATGAAAACAATGAAATCCAAGCCACAGGCGTAAATGGTGGCAAACCAATTTCAGTTGGAGAAACATTTACAATTACTAAAGACGAAGTTACAACAACTTATTACTATAAAGCAATTAACACAACGGACAAGAAAATCACAATTTATAAAGCATACAAGGGAACTAAAAACGAAAGTGGATGCACAATAAATTATAAAGGCGAAGAACCATATACTTACACTTACAAAGACAGCATTTTTGGCCAAATGTTAACTTCACTTGGAAATAACGAGTATTTAACAGGTTTGCAACAAACAGATTTTGCAGACGGAACAGGATATGTCTTTGAAGCTTTAAACAATCAAAAAGTATATTCAATAACAGACAATAAACTTACAATCAACAACATTATTTCTGAAAACGATGTTGACACATTCTTCTACATTGTTCAAAAAACAAATAAGGGAAGCGTTGAAAACTTAAGATACAAATTTACTCTTAAAGTTAAACCAAATGCGACAAACTTTGTTAATGTAACATATCCATTTGGTGGCAGCGCTGAAAACTTAACAGTTGAAAATGGTGATACAACAAATCCACCTATCGATTTAAAAGCAAAATTAGGCGCAGATACTCAAAATCAAGGCAAACATAGAATTGCAGACATTATTAAAGTCAATGGCATAGATGTCGACATTTCAAAAGATGCAACATTAACTGTTTCACAACTTTTGATTGACGGAACGGATTATACTTCAAGCTATGCGGACAACACTAGATTTACAGTTGCATTTGAAATCGTAAAGGACAACGCTACTCAAAAACAAACAAATCTTAATGTAACTTTTACAAACAAAGCAAATGCAAAAAATATCACAGTAAAATTGTTAAGAGCATATCCAAATGTTTACGGCGCAGATTTTGAATATGTTTTCTCAATCAATGCAAGCAGTGTTGAATACTTTATTAAATACAACAATGCAAAACCAACAGTCGGTAACCCAGAACCGGGGAAACCAGTGGGTGAATTCACAGTCGGAACTCGTGATGCGACTTGGAAATTAGCAAATACTACAGACGCTCAAACAGTTAACGTGACAACAAAGCAACGCACTGATTCAGGCGAAAGCAATGTCGATCCAAACAAAGTGGTAACAGTGTTAACTCATGATGATTTGGGAAAGGGATACACAGTTGAATATAATTACAAAGCAGCAAATCCAACCCTTTCAATCAAACTTCCAGCATTTAGAGCAAGTGAAATAACAAGAAAAGTTTACTTCTCGGTTGACGGAAAAGTAATTTCAACAATCACGTTAATTATTCCGGCAACCGTAGTTGCTAAACAAGTTAAACCAACGCTTGATGCTGGTAATGAGTATACAATAACAGATTTGGCTGACGTATCAGAAACTACAGACGCAAAACTAACAAAAATCGAAATATGCGAAGATAATGATGCTGATGTAAAAAAGTATGTTTCAATAGTTAATAATAAACTCGTTATAAAAAATTCGATTGCTTCTCATGAAATAAAATTAAAACTCAGCTATACTTACGGGGAAAATACAGGTTTTGTAATATACACCTATGAAATTGCAGCGAACATCAAACCTAAGCAATCTCTTGAAACACAATCGTTAGTTGCGGGAACAGAGTATAAAAAATTATCTTTTACAGATTTACAAGACACAACAAGTGTTTCTGCAAATGGCTTTACATTAGCTTGGACGGCACAAGATTCTGGATTGTTTGAAAACATTTCAATGACAAACGATAATAGCGAAAATAGCGGAAATATCAGCATCAAGGCAAATTACGTTGCAATCACAACCAGCACAACTGTTACATTAACCTTGTCATATGAAAATGGTTTGTTCACGTTTGATGTTAGCGTGCCAATTACAATTTATCCAGCAGTTAAACTTCAAACAAACTATCCAAACCCAAGCGCAACTGAAAACTTAACATATGAATCGGTTAAAAGCGGAACAGAAATCAAAAACTTCTTATCATCAGCTGCAGAATTTGCAAGCGCAGAAAGAATTAAAGCAGCAGCGGCTAATGCCGACGTATCAAATGGCGAATACATAGGCTCATATAACAATGAATATAGCGCATTAATTAACAACGCTTTAGTAAAAATCATTGAACAACAAAATATGGGTCCAGTTAATTGTGGTGAAAATGCACTATCATCTAGCGCAGAAACAAGCGCAGGAATAAACTCAACGTTTACATTCACAAAAGGCACAGGCACAGGCACAAGTTATGTAATTTTGCAAGTTAAATATCATGGCGTATCAATCAACTATACCGTTTATGTTTTTGACAATGTTGTAAGTGGTTATGTAAACTCTACAATCCATAGAAACGGCGAAGTCGAAACCATATATCAAGATCGTATCAACACCACAGACTTATTCAATAAGTCAAGATTGCTCAAACTCGAAGTTGGGGCAAGTGCAATCGTTGGCGCAGTTTATTATCCATATAAAGTCACAGTGAATGACGACGGAACATATACCGATCCAATTCAACTTTTGCAATTCCAACTTAAATCTGAATATGTTGGCAGAACCATATATGTTGACAGCGGAAAGGATAAACTTACACTTGCTGCAAATCAAACAATCGTATTCTTTGCAAAGGCAGGTGCAGACGTAACAAAAGATGCCGTAATGACTGGCGTTACATTTGTTCGCACAGCAGGTAGAGTTGAATATCGTTATGCAACAGCCGACGGACAAAGCATTGATATAACAAATGCGGATATGAAAACGGCAGCGACTACAGCAATTCCTAATGCCAACAACACTTATATAGTTGGCTACTATATTGGCGAGAAACCTACAAATACAAATGGCTTTAAATCTCAAATCAGCTATCAAGTTGAAATGGGATTAGATATTGATGTTGATCGCAAGTTTGATGCGAGCAACTCAAATTCGACACCAACGATTATTGAAATCGAAGCTCACAAGGGTGAATATTATCGTTTGGTTGAACAAGCGGGAATTCGTCACCCATCAACCGGCGAACTTATCACTGCAAAATCACTCGGTGATTCAACAATTTCTTATGAAGTAGTAGATGTAAAAGGCAATGCACAATATGCTAGAAAATTTGACAACTATAAAGAATTTAAATACCGAAACTTAAAACATGAAGACTATCTCAAGTTGCACGATATTGCAGAAGACGTTGGTGGCAAGAAAATTTACGACTACTATTTGTTTGGACTTGGTTGTGCAGCCGATGGCGATTATGTTTTGCTTAAAATAATTTATACAAATGGTGGTGAGCACCAAAATTTCTTTGTTGCAATCAAGATTGTTCCTGACTATGAAATCACTCTTGCGGGTGAAAAATACGAACCTGTTGTTGAAAATAATAGCGCATATGTAACAAACAAAGATAAACCTTATGTGTTTACTCCTGTTAAGACTACCACAACTACAACAGAAGGCGAAAGCACAACTACAACCACAACCTACAAAGAAATGACACTTGCGGCTAGCGGTTCAGGCGAACAACTCATTTCTGCAATCAGAACAAACTGGAACTCAACAAACATTGCTTACAGTTTTGACTATGTGCTTACACAACAAGAAAACAGTGAATACAACACTGAGGCAAATCTTACTAAGTTGCGATTAAAGGATAATGGTTGGGGAGAGTCGTCTCCATATAAACCTAACTCGACAACAATTAAATTTGCTCCTGCAGAAGTTGTGTTTGGTGTAAAACAATATTTTGTTGAAATTACTGATGATTATGGCTACAAGATTATGTTCTATTTCAATCTTGTTCCTGCAGACGATCAAACACCAACAGTTTATGAAGCAGTTTCAACCTTAAACTTTATTGAAGGCGAGGATTTTGATATCGGACTTGTTTATGATGCAATTTCAATCAATGAAGTCAAAGATGAAACAACAGAAACAACAGAAACAACAGAAACAACAGAGCAAACGCCGAAAACGGCTGAAATCGAATACAACAAAGCGCCAGAAAGCGATGCAATCAAAAAGATTATTCTTCAAAACATTGATGCATGGGGACTTACAACAAACTATACAGCAAGTTTAAACGGCATATCGGGATTGACTGATAAATATCAAACGGCCCCTAAATTCCATGATGTGACAGTCAAAGACGTTACTTTCAAATATGAAAGCGACAAAGGAGTTTCGGCAGGCTCGGTGGATGTAAACAAATACAAAGAATTTTCTTTAGGATCGGGCGGTGCTGTAAAAGTTGGTTCATATTATTCTTATAATGGTGTGACTTACTTAACACAATACAATGGAACAAAAGTATCGCTGTCTACCACTTTAACAGGGGAAATAACCGGAACTACAACTGGAGAAGGTGAATCTGCAACTACAACTTACACTTGGAAAACCCCAAACATAGTCAATAATCAGGGTGCAGAAATGGTTAATGGTAAAATTAAAATCAAAGTAGGCGAATCTTTATATGGAGAAGGCGGCACCATTAAAATCGACGTTGACGGCAACATCTATACAACATATTTCGTTGAAAAGATTGAATATAATGAAAGCACTAAGAAAGGCACGGTTGTTTTAAAGGCTACTTATGAGCCTGATGGCAACAATTATTATCTTGGGTTTGACATCACTGGAACTACTGGAACTGTCAGAGAAGTAGAAAAGAGTGAAGAAGATAAGAAGAAAGGCACAATTCTTGCAACAGATGCATTGTATTGGCCTAGTGCAAACGATAAATACAGAACTTTAAGTGCGGGATATTATAAGGTTCCTTACATGGATGGCTGGATTTATGGAACATCGGACACAACTCAAATTTCTATTTTGATAACCTTGACCTATAAAGCGACGGTAAAAAGCCAAGAGGAAAGCTGCGTAGTAGTTTACAACGCAAATATTACAAAGAAAGCTAAGTTTAATTCGACAGCGAAAGTAATTACAGATGGTCAGGAATTTACTTTAGCTCAATATATTGACATAACGGAAGGTGAAAATAAGGGTAGCGATAATAAAAAATACTATGATGATACAATAGCAGTTACAATTCCTGCACAAGGACAAGTAGTGTTGTCAGTTAGCATTTGTGAAGATAGAACAAAGTTAACATCTTGGAAGAATTATATGTTGATTAGAAACAATACTTCAACAACAAGCCAAAGAACTGATTTCATTAGCATTTCAGAGATATATGGAAAAACTATTGATTTCAAAACAGGTGTTCGCGTTTCATGGGTTGGCCCTGATGGTTCATCAGTATATTATGCTACACAACCAGTGGCAAGTCCAACAGGTAGCATAACCATAGAGAACACAGCCTATAATTATAAGATTCTTAAACTACAAGAAGGAACAGAAACCAAATACAAGCTTGCTATGATAAAAGAAGTTAATGAAAATAGCGCATGGCGTATGGTTGATAACTATTCAGGATCTAAAGTAGTGCTGAATGATAAAACTTATGAAGTTGGATTTGATATTCAGGCAGCCATACCAGCAGGAGTTAATCAACAAGCACAGCCGGAAAAGGTTAAATTGAAACTAGACAATACGTTGAATCAAGAAGAAGAACACATGTATCCACAACAGACGTTGGCAACTTATGACCATATTACAACGGATATTCTTTACATTGAAAGTGCTGAAAGAATCCCTTCACAGACAAGCGTTACTGACGTTTATCAATACAGCATTACAAAGAGTTATATAATTAAAGCTAATGGAACTTATTATCAATATAAACATAACTTTATCATGACTCCTAAATATGCTTACTTCGACAACGGCTTAGGTCAAGAAGTTGTTAAAGAGATTCATAAGAATAATTGGGAGTATGATAACGCTAAAGGCTATACTGTTAATTTGGCAGATTGGGCAAAGGGAAAAACAGATAAATATTCTGATGTCACAGTAGCGCCCGCCGCTTTAGAAAAATCAATAGTAGAGAAGGGCGATACAGTTAAACTAATGACAATTATCAAACCCAATACCACAACATCTGCACTTGAATTTACCATCGGTAAAGATGGAACAAGCTATACTGATGCTACTATTGATCCAATTACAGGAACGATTACGACGGGTTCTCATTATGAGTTGAATAAAAACCAATACATCTTGATCAGAATTTGGATTAAGGCTTCAGGTGGACCAAATGGCAACTTCGATGGCAAAAAGTATGGTAATGCAAATTACAAGAAACTTCTTGGAGAGCTTAGAATCTATCTGACTGGCTCAACAAATACTTCAAATCCTTAACAACAAAAATGTCAAAGCAAAAATGCTTTGGCATTTTTTTGAAAAAAGTATATACTATTTTTATGCATTGGATTTCTTGGGTATTTTTAGGATTTGGTGTAGTTGGCATTGTAAACCTATTGTTGTTGATAGGGATGGTTTTTCTCGAAAAGAAAAAGCCACAAACTATCATGGCGTGGATGGCGATTTTAACATTCTTGCCCATTATCGGATTCGTATTTTATATGTTGCTGGGCAGTGGGCTGAGCCATCGTGTCAAAAGCATGATTAAAAAGAAAGCAATTTCTGAAAAAGACGTTTTGAAAAACATTAAAGGATTGAAAACTTTTTCGGAAGTTATTGGGCTTAAGGTGTTAAGTCGCGACGCCGAACTTGTTAAACTTTGCTTTGACATGGGCGGATATCCTTGTATTGGCAACGACGTAAAAATCTTCTGCCATGGCATGGAGAAAATGGCTATTTTAAAACAAGACCTTTTAGAAGCTAAGAAATCGATCAACCTTGAATACTATATTTTCGCCAACGACAGGATTGGAAAAGAAATTATGGGCATTCTTATCAAAAAGGCGAAAGATGGAGTGAAGGTTAAACTTATTTATGACTCAATCGGAAGCAAGAAGAGCTCACGCAGATTTTTCAAGAAACTTGAAAAGGCTGGTGGCGAAGTTGCGGAATTTTTCCCACCTTTCTTACACGTTCGTTCAATAAATTTGAAAGTAAACTATCGAAATCACAGGAAGATTGCGGTTATTGATGGCAAAATTGCTTACACGGGCGGAATAAACATCCGTGATGACCATATGGGAATGAAGAAAAAACTTTCACCTTGGCGCGATGCAAGCATACGTATCGAAGGCAGTGGCGTATATCCACTTCAAAACATATTCTTGGATGATTGGCGTTATGCTAAAAAAGATGAAACGCCTGTTGAAAAATATCTCAAATTTTATTTCCCTGTGCCAGAACCAAAGGGCGACGTCGCTTTGCAGGTGCTGACATCTGGACCTGACAGCGAGTTACAAAAGATTAAAGAAGCTTACATTAAAATGATTGTAAGTGCAAAGAAAAGGGTTTATTTGCAGACTCCATATTTTGTGCCTGACGATGCGTTTATGTCGGCGCTTACGATTGCGAAAAAGAGTGGGGTTGATGTTCGAATTATGTTGCCTGCAAAGCCTGACAAGCGCGCCGTTTATTTGCCAACGCTTTCATATGCAAGAGAAATGGCGGAAGTGGGCATTAAGATTTATTTTTACAATGGATTTTTGCACGCAAAAACGCTGCTTGTCGACGACAACAAATTGTCGATTGGAAGTTGCAATCTTGACAACCGCTCGTTTGGGCTTAACTTTGAGTGCACGGCGATTATGTATAGCGAAGAATTGACGAAAAAATATCTTGAATTCTTGGAAGAAGATTTTATGAATTCAGTTGTCGCAGATGAAGCATACTTTAAAAAGATTCCGCTTTTAACCAAAATGGGGCAAGCGTTTTATAGAATGCTTTCGCCGCTGCTTTAAAATTTGCTTATTGCGCCTTTATTGATTTTTACAACCACAGGAGGCAAAAATGAACTATTTAGATATAAAAAAATCAAAATTTTACAACGAAACTTACAAAGAGATTGAAGAGCTGAAAAAGAACTTTCCTGTCAATCATGGATTTAAACATGTAAATCATGTGATAGAGTATGCTAAAAGTTTGGCAAATCTTTACAATCTTAATAATCAACAAAGAAAGTTATTGTATATTGCATGCGCTTTGCATGATGTGGGCTATATAAAAGGAAGAGAAGAACACGCGGCAAGCGGCAGTGAAATTGCAAGAGAATTTCTTGCAAACAGTGATTTAAAACCGCAAGAGATTGATGTTGTGTGTAATGCCATTGCGAGCCACGGCGGGAAAAAGAGAGAGGATTTTTTAGATCCCGTTTCGAGATGTTTAGCGATTGCAGACAAAATGGACTTTACTAGAAGACGTTATGATTTAAAAAATATGGCGCATGACCATGTATTTAAAACGATTTTAGAGACAGATTTGCGTATTGAAGATGATTGTTACAACTTTGACATAATCGCATCGTCTGATTTTAAAAAAGATGAATTTAACGACGATTATTTCGGTGCGAAACTAAATAGATTTTTAGGGTTGCTGAGCGGAACGTTTGGCATGACTTACAAAATTAACTTTATAATCAAAAAATAGAAAAGATAGAAAAATTAGAGCAAACAAAAAACAGACCGTTGGGTCTGTTTTTTGTTTGTAGTGAATGGAGAAGAGTTAGGCAACCGATTTATAGTTTAATGAAGATGCGGTTACGGTTGCGGTGTATATGCCGGTGGTTCTGACTACTGAAATTTTGAACGTGTCGCCAGGACGAACTTTTAAGAAGAATTCGTTAAGTTCAAATTCGCGGCTGAGTTCAAGTTTTGTTTCGCCAAGTTGGACTGATACGACCTTGTCGCCAACTAAAAGTCCGCTAGTGAGTGCCATTCCAGAAGATTCCGTCACGATTATATCTTCTTTCATATATGTGAGTTTTGTTTCTTCGTCATATACGGCTTTGTTGTTTGCAATGCCGGTTGTGAGGCCTAAGTTGTATAATTTCACGCCAGAATATCCGCTTTTTTCATAGTTGTAAATGATGTTGTCTGCAACGTTGATTGCAAGGTTGGTTGGGATTGCCATGCCAATGTTTTGCGCGTCGTTGATGCCGGCGTTTACTATGCCAAGCAATCTTGCTTTTTCATCAAACAAGCCGCCGCCTGAGTTGCCGCCATTGATTGGCGCGTCTGTGCGAAGACATCTGACTACTACATCGTAAAAGTCTGAATATTGAATGTATTCTGATTCAACGCTGACGATTCCTTTTGTCGCGCTGATGCCTATGCCGAGTGGGTTGCCGATTGCGATTGCTGTTTCGCCAAGGTGCGCTGGGTTGGTGGCTATGTCTGCTGCACGAACGCAACTGTTTTTGATAATGTCACTGTTTGAAATCTTTAAAACCGCTATGTCATAGTTTAATGCGCCGCCCACATATTCGCAGGCGATTACTTGCTGGCCGTAGGTGATGCTTACGCTGCCGTCGCTGAGTTCGGTTGCGGTTGTGCCTTCGCTGCCATAAATTTCAGCGTAAATCTTTTTTGCAATATGGTTTGATGTTGTATAAGATTTGTTGTAAACCACGTGATAGTTGGTGACGATGTATGCGTCGCCCGCAGCTTTGTCAAGTTTATATATTATTCCTGCGCCGGCACTGAACACTGTTTGGCTGGTGGTCGAGCCAAAGACGGACGAAGCGAGAGTGTTGCCTTCTGTGTAAATGCTTACTACGCTTAAAACCGCTTTGTTGGTGGCTTCTTCAATGTCGGATGTTGTTATTTTGTCAACCGAAACGATTGGAGAAACGTAGGTCGTGTCGATTCCACATGCCGACATGAGCAGCGTGAAACATGGAATTAAAATCGCCATAAATATCGCAGCAAAAATCTTTTGGTGTTTTTTCATATAAACCTCACTTATATAAGAATAGTATAATCATTTTTCTTTTTAAAATCAACTTAATCAAATCACATGCCATTTGTTATTTAAACATGCTTGCAAATTTTTTTAAAAAATGATATAATAGCACAGTTTATTTTTAGGGAGGATGAAAATGCAGGAAGAAAAACGCTATTTATCCCAAGTTGAAGAAGCTATTGACGAGAATGTCAAACTGCTAACAGAAGAAAGAGATGGACAGCAGGACTTCTTTGACAAAACCAAATCCGAGTTTACATCTTCATTTTATGAAGACGATGCAGTTATGATGTCACGCTATAAAACGACGCTGGCTGAGACTGAAAATCAAATTGAACTTTTGTCAAAACGCATCGAATCACTTAAAAAACAAAAACCAAGGCCATATTTTGCAAGAGTAGATTTTCATGACAATCAACTTGGAACAGACCAAAAAATATACATAGGTCTTTCACATATTTCTGATTCAAACAAACAATACGTTTGCGATTGGCGCGCGCCTATCAGCAGCCTTTATTATGATTATGACGAGGGCGATGCCGAATATGAATCACCAGATGGCGAAGTAAAAGGCAAGATTACGCTTAAACGCCAATTTGGAATTTCTGATGGCAAGTTGAATTATTACGTTGACACAAAGCAAAATATAAACGACGAAATTCTGCAACAAGTGCTAAGCAAAAATTCTTCAACCAAAATGCAAGAAATTGTTTCGACAATTCAAAAAGAGCAAAACGCTATCATACGTGAAGAAAAATTCAGAACGATTTTAGTTCAGGGTGTGGCTGGCTCGGGAAAGACAAGCATTGCATTACATAGGGCAGGATATTTGCTTTTCAAACATAAAAACGACTTTAACAGCAATGACGTTTTGATTTTGTCACCTTCAAATCTTTTTTCAAGTTATGTAAGTGAAGTTCTGCCAGAACTTGGCGAAGATAATGTTATTGAAATGACCTTCTCACATATTGCAAAGACCGAACTGAAAAAGAAGATTCAACCGCGAGAAAAACTTATTGATGAAATTTACGCAAACAAAAATCAGACAAAACTTAATGAAATTGCCTATAAGGCATCGTTTGAGTTTTTGAACGATTTACTTGAATTTTTAAATAAATCATATGCTTCGCTTTTTGATCCAAAAGACTTGGTATTTAAACCAAAAGATGCGGACGTAAACTCATATAATGCATTCACCTTTACGCGCGATGAAATGATGCACTTGTATTTTGAAGTGTTTGGCTCGTTGCCTGTTAACAAGCGTATTGATTACATGACAGACTATCTTATTGAGAGATTTGGTCTCAGGGCAGAAGAGAGCGAACTTATAAAGCCACGTTTTAAAAGCATGCTTTACAAGTTTTTCCCTATTGACGACATTTACAAAATTTGCAACGTTTTTTATGCAAGAATGGGGCTCAGCCAACCCGCTTTTGATACTGTGCCATATGAAGATGCGGCGGCTTTGCTTGTTATTAAAGAATATACGCAAGGGTTAAGCCATGAATATGGGATTAAATATGTGATTATTGATGAAATGCAAGATTTTTCTCCAATGCACTTTTATTTCTTCAATCGCATTTGGGATTGTCCAAAAATTATTTTAGGGGATATTAATCAGTGTATTGAAAAAACGCTGTCAAAGAAATATCTCATAGAACTTGCAAGATTTTTGAAAGCAAAGACAATCGTGCTTAACAAAACATATCGCGCAACCCGTCAGATTTCACAATTCAGCGAAAATCTGATTGGGCTTAAAGGCGTTGTTAATTTTAACCGTGAAGGGAAAGAACCAAGAATTATTCGCACAAACTCAACCGAAGAAGCATTGCTTAAACTTATCAAAGAGGCGGAGGGGAAATTTACGCATACTGCCATAGTTTGCAAGACCAGCGAAGAAGTGGCGCGCGTTTCAAATATGTTAAAAGATAAGGTTAAGTTTGAAGTTATCGTTGGTTCAGATGAAAGTTTTGACTATCCACTTGTAGTTACGACAGCTTCAACTTCGAAGGGAATTGAATTTGATTATGTAATAATTCCATTTGTAGATGAAGCAAATTATCATTCACCACTCGACAGAAATATGCTTTATGTCGCTTCGACAAGAGCCTTGCATGAACTTGATATCCTTTACGAAGGCAAGAAATCAAAATTCTTAAAAAGGCATGAATATACAAAAAACGACTAATAATTATGCCATAATGGCGGAGGGGTGGAGCATAAAGTAAAACGTGATAGAAACAAATTGACTATCACACGTTAAAAAAGCATAAAAACCTAAAACCAAAATAAAGGCAAATAGCGATTTTGCTACAAATTTAATGTGGAAATGTGGATAACTTATCCAAAATTGCCCACACAGACCCCATAAACCGTCATAATGCATAAAAATAAGCCGTTTTGCATAAATATTTACATGTGGAAATGTGGATAACTTTTGCACTTTAAAATCTGCGATTTTTGTATGCTGTCAGCATGCGCGACTGCTTTCAAGCATCCGCTAAAGTGCAAAAGATTTCGCTTCGTCGCGAATGCCCTTGCAAGCAAGCATGCCGCTCCTCGCGATAACTTTTCCTCTTCGTTTGAGAGACTTAAAAACAATATAAAATTTTATATGTTGCTTTTAAATATGTTGGTGGACGCAAAAGATTTCGTTACGTTTAATTGTCCTAAAATCACAGAACTTTAAAAAGGCGTTGTAAACGTGATTCGATTTTAATGTGCTTTGCCGAAAAAGTAAAAAGCGAAAATTGATATAAAATTTTTTTATGGAAAACATTGCATATATGTATTTCAAATAAGAAATTGTCAAAGTTTAAACGATTGACAATTTTTTTTGTATGCGATAAACTTATCTCGATAAAAGGACACAAAAATGAACAATAAAATTATGCCTAGAAAGTTGGCAGGATTTTGGGAACTTGAGCCCGAAAAAGAAATGCTTTTTGAAGAAATGATTGACAAAATTAAATCTGTTTTTGCCAAACATTGTTTCATGCCGCTTGACACTCCTGCAATGGAACTTTCTGAGATTTTGCTTGCTAAAAGTGGCGGCGATGTAGACAAAGAGGTTTATCGTTTTACAAAAGGTTCGACAGATGCGTGCCTTAGATATGACTTGACCGTTCCACTTGCTCGTTTTGTGGCTGCAAATGAAAACAATCTCGCGTTTCCTTTTAAGCGCTTTCAAATAGGAAAGGTTTATCGCGGAGAACGTCCTCAAAAAGGAAGATTTAGAGAATTTTATCAATGCGACGCAGACGTGATTGGCGATGGCGAGCTTTCACTTGTAAATGATGCTGAGTGTGTAAAACTTTATAAAGATGTTTTTGATGAGTTTAATCTTAAAGGACAAGTTAAAGTAAGCAACCGCAAGGTTTTGTTTGGGCTTGCAAAGGCTCTCGGGCTTGAAGAAAAGTTTGGAGATATTGCAATTATTATGGACAAACTTGACAAGATTGGCGAGCAAAATGTTGAAGAACAACTTTCAGAAATTGGCTGCTCAAATACTGATGCGGAAAAACTGATTAAACTTACCAAAATATCAGGCTATGAAGATGCGATTGAAAAAGCGAGCTGCCTTTCAAATGATGAAGAATTTGTCTGCGGACTTAACGAACTTAAAAACGTTGTAAGCTATGTGCGCGCAATGGGACTGGGCGAAGATGACTTCGTGTTGGATTTTGGGGTTATTCGTGGACACAACTATTACACCGGAACAGTTTTTGAAGCATATGTTGACGGTTGCTCGGGGGCTGTAGGTGGCGGCGGAAGATACGAAAATCTTGCAGAATATTTTACAGACCGCAAATTGCCAGGCGTTGGAATGAGCATTGGCATGAGCAGATTGTTTGACTATCTTGACCAAAGCGGATATTTCGGCGACGAAGTTAAATCTGCTACGCAAGTGGCAATAATTCCATTGGGCGACACGTTGCTTGACTGCTTGAATACTTGCGCTAAACTGCAAGCAAATGGAGTTAAGGCAGAAGTGTTTGCCGAAAACAAAAGTTTTAAGTCAAAGATGAAAGAAGCAAATCGCAAGCGTGCAAGCTATGCTCTTATCATGGGCGAAGACGAAGTTAAAAATTGTGTGTTTGCATTAAAAAACATGAGCACGGGCGAACAAGAATCTTTGACGGAACAACAATTATTAAATAAATTTTAAGTTTTATAGCGAGGTTTATTATGCTGATCACTATTGAGGGTGTGGATTGCTCGGGGAAAGAGACGCAATCTAATATTTTGGCGGAAAGATTAAGAAAAGAGGGCAAAACTGTTGCTAAATATTCTTTTCCTTTCTATTCTTCTCCAACAGGGCGAATTGTTGGCAGACCTTATCTTGGCAAAGACAACAATTCATATTTTGAAGAAGGCGCTTCTCATGTAGATCCATACGTGGCCTCGCTTTATTTTGCAGCAGATAGAAAATACAACGAAAAGATTATTGAAGATGCGCTTAAAAATAACGATTATGTCATTTTGGATCGTTACATTTATTCAAACATGGCGCATCAAGGTTGCAAACTTAAAGAAAACGAGCAAGATGAGTTTTTTAACTTTATTTCAAAACTTGAATTTGACTTGCTCAAACTTCCAAAACCTGACATTGCGTTCTTTTTGTATTTACCTGTCGATCTTGTTAAGATTTTGAAACAAAACCGCAAAGAACGTGAAGATGATCATGAAAAAGATGCAAATTATCTTTTAAATGCGGAAAAAACATATAAGAAGCTTGCGAAAGAATGTTCGTTTACCGAAATTGATTGCTTTAAGGGCGACCAAATTCGAAGCGTTGATGACATCGCAAACGAAATTTATAGCTACGTAAAAAATGAACGATAGAATTGCGCGAAAATTAAAAATGTTGCCTTTGTCAAGTGGCGTTTATGTGATGAGAAATTCAAACGGCACTGTCATTTATGTTGGCAAAGCAAAAGTGCTTAAAAATCGCGTAAGTCAATATTTTAGAAATTCACCAAAACCTATTAAGGTTCAAGCGATGGTTGACAACATTGACGACTTTGAATATTTTATCACAGCCTCCGAGCGCGACGCGTTGGCGCTTGAAAGCAACCTTATAAAAAAATATCAACCGCATTACAACATTTTGCTTAAAGACGGGAAGGCATTTCCTTACATTGCGATCAACATGAATGAGCCTTTTCCGAAATTGCAAATATTGCGCAAGGTGGGCAAAAAAGGTTACAAATATTTTGGGCCATATTTTGCGGGATTGAATGCAGGTGAAATTGTAAAAACCGCAAACAGCGCGTTTGGACTTAGAACTTGCAATAATAAAATCACGGACACGTCACGCGCAAAACGTGAGTGTCTTAACTTTTTCTTGGGATTGTGCAGCGCGCCATGCACGAAACAAGTTTCGCGAGAAGAATATGCGCAGAGACTTAAAAAAGCAATCAACTTTTTAAGCGGCAACGATGATGAAATCGAGCAAGTTTTAACTCAGAAAATGAAGCAGGCCGCCGACAACGAAAATTTTGAAAGTGCGCTTATGTATCGCGACAGATTAAAGATGGTTGAAAAACTTAAACAGCGTGTTGTGGCGAACATGCCAAAAGATGTTGATAAAGACGTTTTTGCTTATTTTTCAGATGGGCTTAACGGCGTGCTTACGGCTATGGTTGTGCGCGGCGGGAAAATTTTGGGCGTGATGAATTATCCTACTGAAGATGCCAGCATTGAAGAAGGGCAAACAATGTTCAACTTTTTGCTGCAATATTATCAAAATATGATTGTTCCAAATGAAATCGTGGTCAGTCACACCGTAGACGACGAAGAAATGTTGTTTGAACAACTGGGCAAGAAGACGAAAATCATAACCAATCCCAAAGGCATCAATTTGTCGCTATTAAAAATGGCGGAGGCTAATGCCAAAGATTATTTGGAAAAACACATAGAAAAAGAGAAGATTAAATTTTCAAATACTTTTGGCGCACTTGAAAAATTGCAACAGACGCTTGGACTGCCAAGACTCCCAATGCGAATGGAGTGCTATGATATTTCGCATATCAGCGGAACAAACAAGGTTGCGTCAATGGTTGTTTTTAAAGCCGGCGAGTCTTCAAAAAAAGATTATCGCAAGTTTATAATTAAAACCGTAAAGGGTTCAAACGATTTTGCTTCGTTGCAAGAAACGTTAAAAAGGCGACTCGCAAGACTTAAAAGCGGAGATGGAGAAAGTTTTAAAGAAACGCCAGATCTGCTTGTAATCGACGGAGGGAAGGGTCAACTTTCGTCGTGCCAAGAAATTTTGCATGAAAGCGGCCTTGATATTCCTATGATTTCGCTTGCAAAAAGAATTGAAGAAGTTTTTGTTCCTGGACAAAGCGAACCAATTTTGCTTAAACCACACAGCGCCGAACTTAAACTTTTGCAACGCATAAGAGATGAAGCGCATAGATTTGCCATTACTTTCCATAGGCAAACGCGCGGCAAACAACAAACACATTCGCTTTTGGAAGATATACCTGGGCTTGGCCCTAAAAAGGCGCAAGCGCTTTTGACGGCATTTGAAAATGTTGAGCAAATAAAAAAGGCAAGCGTTGAAGAACTTATGATAGTGCCTGGAATTCATGAGACGCTGGCCCTAGAAATTTACAAACATTTTAGAAAAGAAGAAGAATAAAAAAACGACTTAAATTAAGTCGTTTTTTGTTGTTATCGTTTATTTTTTTGTTGTTTCGCCATTACTTTTAGTTTTTAATATTTTGGGGAGCATTAAAATATTATGAAAATTTTCATAAAATGTGATATACTTATTTTAGATGAGCTAAAAAACTTGTCTGGGGGAGATTTTATGAAAAGTAAAAAACTTATGATTGGTGCGGCTATCGCATTAAGTGCGGCATTGTTTGTTCCCGCTGCTGTTTGTTTGGCAGGTTGCGGCGCAGAAAAGCCTCAGCTTATCGGACTTAGCGCAGAAAAGAACGGAAAAAACCTTACCGATTCTATTATGCCCGAAAACTATGCGCAGTATGGAATATATAAATTTGGAGAAGGGATTCCTGATTGGAACTTTACTATATATGCAAATTACAGCGACAATTCAAAAAAGGTTGTTGATTTTAGTCAGTGCCAAGTGACATACGCTTACCAAAATAGCGAAGAACCCGTAGAAATTAAAGCATCAGACTTTCCGCCATCTATTTATAACGTCGGAGCATATTATGTAAACATTGAATACCAAGGTATGAAAATGAAAGTCTATTCAATAATTGAAGCATCAACCGAATTGCCATATTCGATGTTTGTTTCACTTAATTCATGGCAATACAGCCATGAAAATAGCGTTGATGTGTTGGTTACTAGTTTAGACGAAAGTGTGCCACATACCATTTTTGTAATATCGAAACAAGATTATGACAACGCATTAAACTCAGCAAATTTTGAATCTGAAATGGAGAATGCTTCAGAACCTTATTATAAAAACATGAGACTTAAACCTGGTCAATATTATTTTTATGCTTTCATTCCAGCGCATGGTAACTATGCTTCTGGATATACAAAAATAAGCCACCTTGTAACGGTTGAAAAAGGTGTGTTGACATATAATTTTAATGAAAAAGCATCGGCATCATATGAATACAACTATTATGGGAAAATGGGAGATATCCAACTTGGCGAAGTTGCAATCAATGCGGGCTGCACAATTACAAACTGGGCAGACGAAGAAGTCGAAGGAAGATTTGAATGGACTGACCCAACTGAAATGGTAAACTCAAACTCAACAGGATTAAGACAAGTTATTTTCGTTCCTGACAAAGTTGATGGCGTTGAAGTTTATGAAACATTAAACGTTAGCACAATCGACCTTGAAGGCTCAATTAAAAAAGGCAATGTTTACTTGCCAAATTTGATTGAAACAGAAATCACTTACGACGGCCAAAATCACGAAATTAAAATTAAAGATTATGGAATTGGCAATGTGGTTTTGATCAACGGCGAGAGAACAACATTAGACGATGACGGCGTGCTTGCAACAGTTAAAGAAAAAGGAATTTACACATTTGAAATCGGCCTTTTAGATAAAGATAACTTCCAATGGTGGCGTTCTGACAACCAAGCATTAGGTTCAGGCGACATCACTTTAACATTTGAAGTAAAATAAAAATTTATAAACCAAGCAAAAAATGCAAAACGATAGGTTTTGCATTTTCTTTTTTAGCAATAAAAAATTCAGCAAAAGTGCTGAGTTTTTTGGTGCACCCATCAGGGCTCGAACCTGAAATAAAAGTTCCGTAGACTTTCGTGATATCCATTTCACTATGGGTGCATTAGTTAAGACTGCCGTTAGTATAGCAAATATTTTGCAAAATGTAAACATATTTTAGTGTTTTTCTTGTTTTTTTAATAAAAAAATGGTAAAATTTACACGTTTAATAAAAATAAAAAATATACTGACTAGACGGGAGCTGAAATGGAAAAACAAAAAGTAATTATTGATACAGACCCTGGCGTAGACGACAGCGCTGCAATTATTCTTTCGCTTTATGACGAAAAATTGGATATTGTGCTTATCAGCACAGTAAGTGGGAATGTTGGAATCGACATGACAACTCGTAACGCTTTGCACTTGTTGGAACTTTTTAAAAGAACAGATATTCCACTTGTTCGCGGGGCGGCAAGGCCAATGGTTCGTGAACCAAAAAATGCAACATACATGCACCAAAAGTTTGGTATGGGCGGATATGTTCCACCGGAAACAGTTGCTTTAAAACCTGTAAGCGATGACGTTGTTGAACAACTATATGAGACAATCAAGAAAAATAAAAACGACATCAGTCTCATCGTTTTAGGTCCACACACCAACATTGGCAATCTTATCACAAAACACCCCGACGTTGTGGGAATGATTTCGCATATTTACTGCGAAGGCTGTTCACTCAATGGATATGAAGAGGGGGAAGACAGGTGGATTACTCACCTTTCATTTAATGTTTCAAGCGATCCTGAAGCGTTTAAAATTACAACTCAAAGCGGAATTCCTATGACTATCGTTCCTTCAAAAGCGGGAAGAGAAATGGCAAACTTTACTGAACAACAAGTTTATGATATGGCAAAAATAAACGACACGGGAAAATTTCTTTCAACAATGTATAGCGGATATTGGGAAAGATTTTATGAAGATAAGCGCGTCGCAACAAACGACACGTGCGCAGTGCTTGCTTGCCGCAATCCAGAATTTTTCAAAACCGCGAAAATTAAAATTGATGTCGATTTAGTTGAAGAACCCGGCAAAACAACAATTCACCAAGTCAAAGACAGCAACATCGAACTTGTTGTCGGTGTTGACAAACAAAAACTCCATAAATTCTATTTTGACGCAATCAAAAAAATGGACGGGTTTAAACTTGATATTTTTAATGAAAATAAATAATTAAAACATTAAAAGAAAATAATCACATAAAAATAAATAAAAAAGCGAGAAAATCTCGCTTTTTTGTTGTTTTGAGTTCGTTTATAAAATTTTGCGTGAAATGATGCAGTTATGTTTTTAATTTTAATTGAGGCTTTTAGGCAACTGTTTTTTCAACTACAAAATAATTTACGCCGTCTGTGGTTTCAAAATTGAAATCGGTTGCGCCAACATCTTTTAAAGAGAGAGCGAAGCCTTTGTTTTCTTCTGTTCCAATTAAGCCGTCAATGAATGGCTTTGCAACTCTTTCGCACAAAGTTTTCGCGTCGCCACATTTTAAGAACGCGTCGATTGTTTTTATAAAGCTTTCGGTCTGCTTTGCGTCAAGGTTGTTTATTTCAAGGCTTTTACCTGTAAGAGTATAGGTAAATGGGCTTTCGCCTTTTTGGATTGTTACGGTTGCTGAAACATAAAGGGTTGATGGGATACGTTTGCCAATGATGTTGAGCGGGAATGAACTAAACTTTTCTTTGAGTGAAGATGCATCAATTTTTGCGACGATGTTGACGTCTGATTTTACGTTTGTTTCGACTTCGCTGAATTTAACTTGTAAAATGTCAAAACCAAGGTCGTTGCCGCCGATATTTACTTTTGGACTGTTGCTAGATTCTAAAATAATTTTTAAAAGTGCGCCCACTTGTTTGTCAGTCAGTTTTAATGTACCTTTCATAGGAACGGCTGAAGACATTTTATATCCATCTTCTGCCGAATACGTGATAAGGTTTTCAAGCTGAGCGTTGATTGACGCTTGAGCCGACGCTTTGTCTTCCTCTGTGATGATGTTGTCAAACTTTTTTTCTTCATTAACTGTTTGGTTTAATGTTTTAATTTGCGATATTGTTGCAAAGACGTTGATGTCATATTTAACCTTTAAGAATATGCAAGCGCCACCAAAAGACAAGACCGTCGTTATTACAATTCCTAGAATCCACAAAAGAAATCTTGCCCACCAAGGTTTTCTTTTTCTTTCTTTCTTAAGGTTCTCCTTAAATCCAATATATCATACTTGCAATTAAATTAAAAGAAAATTTTTTAAAAAAAATGACATGGCGATTAAAAACGCAGCAAAAACAGCATAATATTTTTATGAAATTTTTTAAAAACTTGCTGCTTTATATAAGCGCATTCATGCCTATGTATTTTTTAGTGCTGCTAAAACTTGTGGTTGAATTATTAAATCACAACCTGACTTTTAACGTGCTTAACTCCATTAATCTGGCGACGCTTTTGCTGCTTATGATTGCCAGCGTGTGGGGGCTTGTGTGGAATATAAAATTCAACAAAGACAAGTCGATTGAAATTGTGATTTTGTCAAAGCACAACATTACTGACCAACACTTTTTGGGCTATTTTTCGCTGTTTGTATTTTTCGCAATTCCGCTTGACCTTTCTCTCGTCAGCGCCTTTTGTATTTATGTTGCAATTTTGATAATGATAGGCGTTGTTTACATTAACAACTCGCTTTATTACATCAATCCGTGCCTAAATCTTTTGGGCTTTAATTTTTATGACATCACATATATGGAAGTTGGCTCGCGCACGCAACGCCATGCCAAAATTTTTTATCGTGGCGATCTCGAAATTGAAAACAAAACCTATTTTGTGAAACTGAAAAATGAAAATTTCAGTTTTATCGATAAATCCCACAAAGGAGTGAACGTTCAGCCTATCAAAAATAACGGCGAATAAGGCACCTAGAAGAGACAACGACGTTTTTCGCGATAAATTCCTCATCCGACGATAAAAATGTTTAAAATTGCTTGTTTTTTCCTATATAATATTATATAATATAATATATAAATATATATAGGAATTTTTTTATTCTGCAAGGAGCGATAAAATGCAAGATTTTTCAAACGAAGAACAAGAACTCTCAAAATCAACCAAATACGATGCCAGCGACATTCAAGTGCTGGAAGGGCTTGATCCTGTTAGAAAAAGACCAGGAATGTATATTGGCTCAACCGACGAACACGGATTGCACCATCTTGTGACCGAAGTTGTTGACAACTCAATCGACGAAGCGCTTGCCGGCTATTGCACAAAAATCGATGTTGTAATCAACGAAGACGGTTCATGCAGCGTTTCAGATAACGGACGTGGCATTCCAACAGGCATAATTGAAAAAGAAGGTAAAAGCGCAGTTGAAGTTGTTTTAACAAAACTCCATGCTGGCGGAAAGTTTGGTGGCGAAGGCTACAAAATTTCAGGCGGATTGCATGGCGTTGGTGTATCCTGCGTAAACGCACTTTCATCAAAACTTGTTGCAGAAGTTTATCAAAACGGACTTTATTATATAATTGAATTTTCACGCGGCAAAACTGTAAGCCCACTTAAAATTGTTGGCAAAACAGACAAGCGCGGAACAACAATTACATTCTGGCCTGATGACGAAATTTTTGAAACCACAGTGTTTAATTATGACACAATGAAAAACCGTTTCAGAGAGATCGCATTCTTAAACAAAGGGCTTGTAATCAGCCTTGAAGATCGAAGAGAAGGCAAACAAAGAAAAGAAGTTTTTGAATTTAAAGGCGGAATCGTAGAATTTGTTGATTTCTTAAACAAAAACAGAGAAACACTTTTGCCAAGCCCTGTTTACTTTAACAAGTTTAACAGAAACGAATCTGGTGACATCGAAAATGAAATCGAAGTTTGCTTTCAATTCAATGATGGCTACAACGAAATCATAAACGCCTATGCAAACAACATCAACACCGAAGAAGGCGGAACACATCTTGATGGGTTTAAGAACGGCTTGACAAAGGTTATCAACGACTATGCTGTCAAAAATAAAATCATCAAAGAAAACGAAAAACTTTCTGGTGAAGACTGCCGTGAAGGCATAACAGCCGTTATTAGCGTAAAACTTAGAAACCCACAATTCGAAGGTCAAACAAAAACCAAACTTGGAAACAGCGAAATGAGAACAATCGTTTACAAAGCTATGGTTGACAATTTTGGCGATTATTTGGAAGAGCACCCAGTTGAAGCGAAAAACCTTATCATGAAAAGCATCAACGCACAACGAGCTCGTGACGCCGCTAGAAACGCGAGAGAACTTACTCGAAGAAAGAGCGTACTCGAAAACACAACACTTCCTGGAAAACTTGCCGACTGCACCGAAAGAAACGCCGAACACTGCGAAATTTATTTGGTCGAAGGGGATTCAGCTGGGGGAACAGCAAAACAGGGCAGAGACAGACGTTTTCAAGCGATTTTGCCACTTCGCGGGAAAATCTTAAACGTTGAAAAGGCAAGACTTCACAAAATATTAGAAAATGCCGAAATCAAAAACATGGTAACCGCATTTGGCGCAGGTATTGGAAGTGAGTTTGATGCAAACAAACTTCGCTATCACAAAATTATATCCATGACCGATGCCGATGTCGACGGGGCACACATCAGAATACTTTTGCTTACATTCTTCTTCAGATATATGCGTCCACTTATCGAAAACGGATATGTATATTCAGCAAAACCACCTCTTTACAAAGTGGCTCGCGGAACGAGTGAAAAATACTTCTATTCCGACCAAGAACTTGCTGACGAACTTGACGCAAACGGAAGAAAGGGTGTGACAATCCAAAGATATAAAGGTCTTGGTGAAATGAACGCCGAACAACTTTGGGAAACAACTATGAATCCAGAAAAGAGAACGCTTATTCAAATCACTATGGAAGACGCGATTGAAGCGGACAAGATGTTCAATCAATTGATGGGTGAAGACCCAGAACTTAGACGTCAGTTTATTGAAGAAAACGCAACACTTGTAACAGACCTTGATATTTAATAAAAGGAATTTGAAAAATGAAAGACGAAAAGAAATCGCTTGCCGAACTTCTTGAAAACACTAAAATTGAAAAAGTCGATGCAGTAGGGGAACTTAAACATTCCTTCATTTCTTATGCGATGGCAGTAAACGTTTCGCGTGCTATTCCTGATGTTAGAGACGGATTAAAACCTGTTCACAGAAGAATACTTTATGCGATGGGTGAACTTAACAACTTCTACGACAAGCCATTCAAAAAATGCGCAAGAATTGTCGGTGAAGTTATGGGTAAATATCACCCACACGGTGACAGCTCCGTTTACGATGCTATGGTTAGACTTGCCCAAGACTTTTCTATCCGTTGCCCTTTGATTGACGGACACGGAAACTTTGGATCAGTCGACGGCGATCCACCAGCCGCTATGCGTTACACCGAAGCAAGACTTTCAAAAATCGCTTCACTTATGCTTGAAGACATCGACAAAGACACCGTTCCTTTCTATCCAAACTTTGACGAAACTTTAATGCAACCAACAGTGTTGCCTGCAAAATTTCCAAACTTGCTTGTAAACGGCGCTGACGGTATTGCAGTAGGTATGGCTACAAACATTCCACCTCACAACCTTACCGAAGTAATCAACGGCGTGCAAGCGCTTATTGACAATCCTGACATTGACATTGACGAACTTATCAGAATCATTCCTGCACCTGATTTCCCAACAGGCGGGATCATTATGGGCAGAAGCGCAATCAAACACGCATACCGCACAGGACGTGGCGGAATCGTGCTTAGAGGACGTGCAGAAATCGAAGAGACTGCAACCGGCAAACAAAGAATTGTTATCACCGAACTTCCATATCAAGTAAATAAAGCCAAATTTATTATTCAAGTGGCCGATATGGTTAAAAACAAGCGCATCGAAGGCATCAGTGACATTAAAGAAGAATCTGACCGTTCAGGAATGCGTGTTGTAATCGACATTAAAAAAGACGCTAACGCACAAGTTGTGCTTAATATGCTTTACAAGCACACTTTGCTTCAACAAGGCGAAGGCATAATTATCCTTGCTCTTGTTGACGGCGCACCAAAAATTCTTAATCTTAAAGAAGTTTTGGAATGCTATCTCAACCACCAAATCGACGTGCTTACAAGAAAGACAAGATTTGATCTTGGAAAAGCAAAAGAAAGAGAACACATTGTTAAAGGCTTGGTTACAGCCCTTGCAAATATCGACGAAGTGATCGCTATCATCAAAGCATCAGAAGACAAACAAGATGCTATGGAAAAATTGACTGCAAACTTTGAGCTTGACGAAATTCAAGCCAATGCAATCTTGGAAATGAAATTGTCACGTTTGACAAGTCTTGAAGTTGAAAAACTTAATGAAGAACTCAAAGATCTTGATTTGAAAATCGCCGATCTTGAAGACATCTTGGCTAAGCCAGAACGTGTTAAAAAGATTATCCGCGACAACTTGGAAGATGTTAAAAATGAATATGGCGAACCACGCCGCACCGAGATCAGCATGGATATGGGCGGAATTGACATCGCAGACCTTATCGAAAAAGAAGATGTTGTGATTTCAATGACACATCTTGGATACATCAAGAGAATGTCAACAAGCGAATACCATGCTCAAAAACGTGGTGGAGTTGGAGTGACCGCACACAAAACCAAAGACGAAGATTATGTAGAACAAATATTTACAACTTCATCGCACGACGATTTGTTGTTCTTCACAACAAAAGGAAAGGTTTATGTAATCAAAGCATATGAAGTGCCAGAAGCACAACGTGCAGCAAAAGGTAGAAGCGTTGTCAACCTTCTTCCACTTGATGCAGACGAAAAGGTTACAACAATTATTCCAAGAGCCGACGATCAAAAAGGTAATTTGATTATGGCAACACGAAACGGCTTAATCAAAAAGACAGACCTTACTGAATTTGAACGCATCAACAAAAATGGTAAAATTGCCATTTCGCTTGTTGACAACGACGTGCTTATCGGAGCAGAAATGAGTGATGGCAACGGCCAAATTTTGATTGCTTCAAAAGACGGCAAATGCATTCGTTTCTCTGAAAACGATGTAAGAAAGACCGGCCGTGGATCGCAAGGTGTTAAATCAATGGATCTTAAAGAAGATGACGAAATCATTGACATGACACTTGTTAAAGAAGGCTCACAAATCATAACCATCACTGAAAATGGCTATGGAAAGCGTTCGCCTGAAAGCGACTATCGTTTGCAAGGCCGTGGCGGAATGGGAGTTAAAGCCGGAGTACTTAACGACAAAACAGGCCGCTTAGTAGCCCTTAAACAAACAAACGGCGACGAAGACATCTTGATGATCGCCGACAACGGAGTTGTCATTAGAACACCTGTAGATTCAATCAGCCAATTCTCACGTATGAGTCAGGGCGTAAGAGTCATGAAACTTCGCGAAGGAGCAAAACTTGTCAGTGTTGCGCTTTCAGCAAAAGAAGAAGAAACAGATGCCGCTGAAACAGAAACAGCGGTTGAAGATGAAAACGAAGAATAATCGTTTGACACACTACGCGCAAATAGTTTAAAATTATAAAAAGAAGGGGAAATAAAAATTCTGACGCTGTCTCCTTCTTTTTTATGTTTTATTAAATTGATATTTAAATGTTTGCTAAACAACCAAAATAAAAACAGCCTTGCGGCTGTTTTTCTGGTTGCGGGAGTTGGATTTGAACCTTAGATGACCGCCCATTCGCTGACGCTCATTAAGTGGTCATCGGTTCAATTAAAAATATTTAGAAAAATAAAAAACGAAGTAAATTTACTTCGTTCTTCCTTGGTTGCGGGAGTTGGATTTGAACCAACGACCTTCGGGTTATGAGCCCGACGAGC
>DPGI01000009.1:145652-218399 GCA_003522085.1 Clostridiales bacterium
CCTTCGGGTTATGAGCCCGACGAGCTTCCGAGCTGCTCTATCCCGCGATATGTTTATATTATATGCCCGCTTGTCCCGTTTGTCAACAGAAATTTAAAAATAAATCAAAAAAAGCCTTATTTTAAG
Source organism: Clostridiales bacterium (assembly GCA_003522085.1). Lineage (GTDB taxonomy): Bacteria > Bacillota > Clostridia > Christensenellales > UBA1242 > Caccovivens. The sequence goes on from DPGI01000009.1 coordinate 145,779, forward strand.
GCTATTTTTCGTTAAATTACTTCTTTTATTGCGGCAAGCTTCTTCTTAATTCGCGAAAGCGCATTGTCTATGCTCTTTTTTGTTTGCTTCGTTTTGCTGGCAATTTGTTGATAACTAAGTCCCGAAAGGTAATATTTTAGCACATCATATTCCAGCGGCGAAAGCAATTTTTTTAGCTCTTCAAATATCGCTTGACTGGTTTGTCTATGTATCAATATGCTGTCAGGGGACTCGCCATCAGCAATTAGATAGACGCCGGTGTCGTCGCTGTCTTCGTCCATGATTGGAACGGCTGATGAGAGCGCTTTATTCTTTTTAGCAGATGCGTTGCGGACTGCCGATTGTATTTGTCTGCGTATGCAAAGCGATGCGAAAGTTGAAAAAGTTGCGGCTTTGTCTGCCGAATAATTTTTGATTGCTTTATAAAGGCCGATCATGCCTTCTTGAACTAAATCTTCAATATCGCCGCCGATTAAAAAGTAACCTCGAGAACATTTGTTGATCAGGCTGCGATACTTATTAAAAAGTTCAAGTTCTGCATTGCTGTTGCCTTGTTGGGCAAGCAAAGCAAGTTGTTCGTCGGTCATTAGTTTTCCCTTTGTCTTAAAATTTCAAAAATCACAATTCCGCAGGCAACGCTTGCATTCAGCGAGTTTACTTTGCCTTTTAATGGAAGGGTGAGAACGCCATCGCAACGTTCTTTAATTGATTTTTTTACGCCGTCGCCTTCAGAGCCGATTATTACGGCAATAGGCATATTTAATTTTTTGGAGTAAATATCTTCGCCGCCGGTTTCCGCCGCAAACACCCAAACGCCCATATCTTTCAAAGCGTCGATTGCTTCTTTAAGGTTTACTACCTGCGCGATTTTCATGTTTGAAATTGCACCTGTGCTTGTGCGAACGACAGTGTCGTTTACTTGGCACGCGCGATTTTTAGGAATTATGATTCCGTCAACGCCAGCGCATTCGCAAGAGCGGATAATCGCGCCGAAATTGTGTGGATCTTCAATTCCGTCAAGCAACACAAAAAATGGATTTTCGCCGGCGCTTGCAAGCAATTTTTCAAGTGGAGTGTATTCAAACTCAACAGCATCGGCGATATAGCCTTGGTGATGCGAAGTTGTGCTTTTGCGGTCGAGCGCTTGTTTTGGAACAAAGTCGACGCGCACTTTATTTTTTCTTGCCAAGGCCACGATGTCGTCTTTTCTTTTTGAATAGTTGACGTCAATCATGATTTTGTTTATTGTCAGCCCGCTGTTTAATGCTTGCCAAACTTGATTTTTTCCTTCTATTTGCATATTTTTTCCTTTTATTTAACTGAAAGATGCAAAACTTCTTGCAATCTTTCTTCTTTTCCGTTGAGGCTTAAATAAGCGATCAGCGCTTCAAAAGCGGTGGCAAATTTATAATCTTTCACTTCGGCGTTTTTCGCCGTGTGTTTTGCTTTTGCGTTGCGTGCTCGTCTAACTATTTCTGCTTCGTCGTCTGTCAAAGTCAAGTTTGCTAAAACTTCGCTTTGATGAGTTGCGCTGCAATAGTGTGAGCATATACGGTGAATTTCGTTCATGGGTTTGTTAAAGTTTTCAAGCACGTATTCACGCACAAACAGTGTGTGTATAGCATCACCTAAAAATGCGAGTTCAAGGGGAGAATATTCTTTCATACGCCCTCACACATTAAATCTGAAAAGAACAACGTCGCCGTCTTGCATTACATATTCTTTACCTTCCATGCGAACTTTGCCTTTTTCTTTTGCCTTCAAAAATGAGCCAGCTTCGACAAGGTCGTCATATGAAACGATTTCCGCTTTAATGAATCCCTTTTCAAAATCGGTGTGGATTTTTCCGGCAGCTTGAGGCGCTTTTGTGCCTTTTTTGATTGTCCAAGCGCGAACTTCTTTTTCGCCGGCTGTAAGATAGCTCATAAGTCCAAGCAAGTCATAACTTGCCTTTACAAGTTTTTCAAGTCCGCTTTCCTTTATGCCGAGTTCGGCTTTAAAGTCGTCGCGTTCTTCTTTTGGAAGAGAGATGAGTTCTTCTTCAATTCGAGCGCAAAGGCTGATTACACCGGAATGCTCTGCATGAGCATACTCAGCAACGGCTCTTGACATATCGTTTTCGCCGCTTTCGATGTCGTCTTCAGAAATGTTTGCAACATAAATTACAGGCTTAGCGGTGAGCAGTGAAAAGCTTTTCAAAATTTCTTTTTCATCGTCTGTCAAAGTCATTGTGCGGACAGGCTTTTCTGCTTCAAGCCACGATTTAACTTTTTCAAGAAGCGCAACGCTTTCAATCAAACTTTTATCGCCAGTGCGGATGAGTTTTGAATCTTTTTCATATTTTTTTGTAACTTGTTCAAGGTCGGCAAGGACAAGTTCTAAATTGATTATTTCGATGTCACGAATAGGGTCAACACTGCCACTTACGTGAATGATTTTGTCGTTTACAAAGCAACGAACAACGTGCACGATAGCGTCGACTTCGCGAATGTGACTTAAAAATTTATTTCCAAGGCCTTCGCCGTGACTTGCGCCAGCAACGAGCCCTGCGATATCCATAAATTCAATACTTGCAGGTGTAACCTTTTGAGTGTTATACATTTTTGCAAGCACGTCTAAACGATGGTCTGGAACATCAACCACACCAATATTTGGCTCTATAGTGCAAAAAGGGTAGTTGGCACTTTCCGCGCCTGCTTCCGTAATTGCGTTAAATAGTGTGCTTTTGCCGACATTTGGAAGCCCAACTACACCAATTTTCATTTTAAATTTCTCCTAATTAAGTTGTGATATGTTTGTTATTTTAAAAGTGAAGGGTCATCGATTTTTGTTCTGTCGACAACAGGATCTTTCTTCTCTCTAAATTTATTTACGACACTTTTTGCAGGGTTAAGAATTTTTGATTCACTGTTGAGCACTTTTTGGCCAAGACTATTACCGGTTTCTTTTTCATAAACCGCTCTTGTGTCAGCCCATTCTTTAAGTTTGTCTTCGCTTGCGCCAGCAGCTTCTAATGCTTCGTATGCTTTTTCAAACGCTTCATGTTTTTTAATATAGTCTATTGTCCACTCTTTAGATTTTGAAGTTCCTGTAGAATAATCAAAAAGTTGATTTAAGTCATGATTTGCTTTTACATATGAAGGATTAATATTTTTCTTATGTGCTTTTGCTTTGACAATATCTGCACCAACAATAGTGCGGTCGGCTGGTTTAAAGTCGTGAGTTGCAAGACTTGTAACGCGGTAAATCTCTTCGCTTGCGTCGGTGATAAAAGCCCTTTCATCGTTAGAAAGGTTTGCAAGGAATTGCTTTGTATCTTTGTCTCTGCTGTTTACCATAACATTTCTTGTGATAGCGTATTGGTTTTCACAGATAAATGCTTTTTCCGCTTCAGTTTTAGCTGCAGCTTTTGCAGCTTTAACTTCTTCTTTGTGTTCTTTGATTTCGTCTTCTGTTGCAGGTGTTTCGGCATGAGCGGCATTGAATGCTGCGTCAAGTTCTCTTTCTTTATTACGAGCGGCTTTATTTCCTTTTTGTTCTTTTAAAGCCTCAATAGTTTTAAAATCGCATTTTGCAAGGGTTAAATAGTTTTTATCTTCAAGTTTTTGAATTTTATCTTGAAGCTTCTTTTTAGCTTCTGGAGTTGCAGATGGATCGCTTTCAAGTGCAGCGAGTTCAGATTTCATTCTTTCAATAGATGTTTCTCTTTCCATGCATTTTTCAGCAGTTTTCATACGTTTTGATTTGCGTATGTTTTGCGACGCAATCATTCCATCCAATGTGAATTCATAGTTGCCTTCAAAAAGTGCTGATCCAAAATACATTCCGCCGCCGGCTGCTAAAACGCCAAGGGCAGCAGGAAGAAGAACAGCGGTTGCTGCTGGAAGGATAACCGCGCCAACAAACAAGAATAAAGCAACTATTGATGCCATTTGTCCTAAACTTTTAATAAATTTACCAACATCACCCAAATTCTTTTTGACGGTTTTAGATTTTGATGGTGTTTCTGGTTTATCTTCGCTCATTGCCGAATCGCCACCTGAAGGTCCAGCTTCTTCGTGTTCGGGAGCTTCTTCGCCTTCGGTTGGTGCTTCGTGTTCAGCAGTTTCGCTTGTATGTTCTTCGTCTGCGTGGTCTGAAGTTGTTGTATCCGATGTGGTTGTGTCAGTTGGGGTGTCTGATGTTGTTGTGTCTGCAGCAGTGTCATCTGGTGATACTGGTGCAACAGGTGGTGTTGTGCTTGCGGCTTCTGCGGCCGTGGCATCTGAAACGATGCCCGCTGCACTTGCAGATGCTTCTGGTGAATAAGCAGCAACTGATGAGGCGGCTGCTGATTCACTTAAAAGTGTTGCGGTGCTTCTTATTGCAGTGTTGATAGGGGCAACTGAAACTTTGTCATCTTTACGTATGTCTAAGCCTTTGTATGAGTATGTTCCAGATCCTTTATCAGTTAAAACTTCTGAGTTTTTAAAGCCAGCAGGTGCTGCAAATTTTAAGAATGAATTTAATACTGCTGCTTGTTTATCACTCTTAAATCCAAGTCCTGCCGCGTCGGTTGTGAGTTTTAAAGGTAATTCAACGTTTGAGTTTGTTGTGCGGTCGAGATTGAAATCAATCCCAATATCACTTATGTCTGGGTTGCCAGTTGCGTCTTCGCCATAAGTTAAAACCATTTTCTTAACTTTTCTGAATGAGCCGCGGTCGAGAAGGTAGTTGCCTTCTGGTGATTTAACATAAATGAAGTTGTTTTTTTGAATGTCTTTTGAACCTACGTTATAGCCTTCAACATCATAGGCCATAAAAAATTCAAAATTTCCATATTTTACTGTTCCTGATTTTGCAGTGGCAGAAACTTTGGCTGTTTGTCCAAGGGCGGCAATAAATTCTGGGGTTAAGTCGTCAAGTTTTGAAACAGGCATTGTCATGCCGTCTTTTTCAGTCATGATATTGATGTCGCGGTGCGAAGTTTGACTGAAGCCCATTTTCAACATATTTTGTGCAATAGTTGTGTTGAATGTTTTTGTAGGGTCAGAAGGAACAATTTTTTCGCTGATTACGCCGCTTGTTGAAGAGATAGCAAATTCTCTTGCTTGCATATCTATTGTGATTGTGCCAGATCCTTCTTTAACATGAAGTTTAATGCCTTTGCTTTCTTTTGACTCTATAAGGTCAATCGATTCAGCGTTAAATGTAATCTTTATGTTGGCTGGGTTTGTTTTGTCAACTTTAATGTCAGGATTTGTAGCTGCAATGGTTTCAAAATCGGCCACAGTTTTTGATGAAAGGCTGTTGGCATCCAAAGCTACGCTTCTATTGCCTGTGGTTGCATCAAAATTGCATTCGATAATAGGTGTAGCTGGATTTTCGCCGAATTTAAACATTCCAACAGGATCATTTGTCACGATTGAATTAGTTTGAATCAATTTGTTTCCACTGCTGTCTTCATAGACGCTTTCAAATGGAATGACTGACGTTGGCGCGCCAGAGATGACGGTTGTCTTGCTTTTTCTTGTTGCCATAGTTTTGCCCTCCTGAGCCTTTTTAATGTATTGTCCAAAGACATAAGACTTTTTTCGTTTGTATAATCATAACACACTTTCGCGCGCATGTCAATTCTGTCTAGTATAAAATTACTATATATATTTACATATTTCGCCCAGATTAAAGGCAAGTTTACTTGACTAAATTTGCAAATTAAGTAAACTAATTAAATAGGAGAAACTTAAAATGGGGCTTTTTGGAAGCGAAAATAAATCACAAGTAAAAAAATTAAAGAAGATTGCAGACAGGGTTATCGCTCTTGAAGACAAGTTTGCAGCAATGAGCGATGAAGAACTTAAAAACCAAACTACTGTTTTAAAATCACGTCTTTCTGACGGTGAAACGTTGGATGATATTTTGCCGGACGCATATGCAGTTGTTAGAGAAGGTGCTTGGCGTGTTCTTAACATGAAACACTTTTACGTTCAAATTTTGGGCGGGATTGCACTGCACCAAGGTAGAATTGCAGAAATGGCGACAGGTGAAGGAAAGACTTTGGTTGCAACATTGCCGGCGTATTTGAATGCACTTGCTGGAAACGGCGTGCATGTTGTTACAGTCAATGAATACTTGGCAAAACGTGACGCTGAATGGATGGGAAAAGTTTATAAATTTTTAGGGCTCAGTGTTGGTGTTATTGTTTCAAATATGCCTGAAAAATTAAAGAAAAAGGCATACGATGCCGACATAACTTACTGCACAAACAACGAACTTGGATTTGACTATCTTCGTGATAATATGGCCGTTTCAAAAGAGCAGCGTATGCAACGCGGACACGCTTTTGCAATCGTGGACGAAGTCGACTCAATTTTGATTGATGAAGCAAGAACACCACTTATCATTTCTGGTCGTGGCGGAAAAAGCGGCGACGACTATATTGCTGCTCAAAAATTTGTAAAAACATTAAAGAAAGACGTTGATGTCGAAATAGATATTAAAACAAAAGAAATCAACCTTACCGAAAGCGGAATTGCAAAGGCTGAAAGATTCTTTCATATTGCAAACCTTTCTGACCTTGAAAACCTTGAACTTAACCACTATATCAACAACGCATTAAAAGCAAACTTCATTATGCTTAAAGACGACAACTATATCGTCACAAAAGACGGCGAAGTTATGATTGTCGACGAATTTACTGGACGCTTAATGCCGGGAAGAAGATTTAGCGACGGCTTGCACCAAGCAATCGAAGCAAAAGAAAATGTTGAAATCAAAGATGAAAACAAAACTCTTGCAACAATTACTTTCCAAAATTATTTTCGTCTTTACAAAAAACTTTCGGGAATGACGGGAACAGCAAAAACCGAAGAAGCCGAATTTAGAACAATTTACAGTCTTGACGTAGTTACAATTCCACCAAACCTTCCAAACAAAAGAAAGGACGAAGCGGATATTGTTTACACAACTTACAACGGAAAAATTGCTGCGATTGTTGAAGAAATCAAACGTTGCAAAGAAGTAGGACAACCTGTGCTTGTCGGAACAATCACTATTGAAAAATCGGAAGAAATTTCAAAAGCATTAAAGAAAGAAAAAATCGCACATGTAGTCTTAAACGCGAAAAATCACGAACAAGAAAGTGCAATCGTTGCGCAAGCGGGACGCAAAGGTGCAATTACAATCGCAACAAACATGGCCGGCCGTGGAACGGATATTTTGCTTGGTGGAAATGCTGAGTTTATGGCTAAAAAGAAAATGCAAGACGAAAAATACACTGACGAACAGATTTCATATGCGACTGCATTCAACCATGTTGACGATGAAGAATTAAACAAAGCGCGCGAAAGATTTAACACACTTTATAAAGAATTTAAAGTTGAAACTGACAAAGAAAAAGAAGAAGTAGTTGCTCTCGGCGGCCTTCATATTATCGGAACAGAAAGACATGAATCGCGTCGTATCGACAACCAGTTGCGTGGACGTGCCGCTCGTCAAGGCGACCCTGGTTCAAGCGTGTTCTTCCTTTCACTTGAAGACGACCTTTTAAAACGATTTGGTGGCGAAAGATTGCAAAGAATCGCTTTTATGTTTAAAATTGATGAAAAAACACCAATTCAACTTAAAATTCTGACAAGACAAATTTCAAATGCTCAAAAGAAAATCGAAATTCAAAACTTCTCGATGAGAAAGAATGTCCTTCAATTCGACGACGTCATGAACGCTCAAAGAACAATTATTTATGACGAAAGAAATCGCGTGCTTGACGGGCTTCCTGTGCGTGACCAAATTTTAAATATGTTCCCAGACATTATTTCAAAAATTGTCTACAAAAATCTTGACGAAGAGCGCCCTTATTATGAATGGGATTTATCGTCAATCAATGCCGATCTTGAAAAGGGCTGGTTTGCACCAGGAAGCAACATTGTCAACGAAAAATTTGTAGAAGATTGCGACATCAATGAGGTTGTTGACAAACTATTAAATTTAATCAAAGTCAGATACAACGCTCACATTAAAGAGGCGGAGGAAATCAAAGTTGATTTTGCCGATGTTGAAAGATTTGTGCTTTTAAGAGTAGTTGATATGAATTGGATGAACCATATTGACGATATGCAAATTTTGAAAAGCGAAATAATTTCTCAAGCATTCGGAAATCAAGACCCAGTGCTTGCTTACAAACGCGAAGGTTATGAACTTTTTGAAAAGATGATCGAAAAGATTAAAGAAACAACTTGCCAATTCTTGCTTGCAAGTCATCTTGAAAAGGAAGAAGCGCCAAAGCCTCCAATGCAAAGACCAACCTTTACACCTATTGCAAGAAAAGAGCCACAACCAGCACAAGAACAGAAAAAAGAAAGTAAGCCTTTTGTTCAAAAAACAGTTGTCAACGATACTCCAAAAATCGGACGAAATGACCCATGTCCATGCGGCAGCGGTAAGAAATACAAAAACTGCTGTGGCAAAAATAACACCTAAAATTGGTCTTTTCTTGAAAAGGCAAATCGAGAAATTTTAAAATAATTAAATAAAAATAAGGCGAATTTATTTAAAATTTGCCTTTTTTATGCCTTTTTTGTTTATTTTTTGTTTATTTTGTTATTTTTTATTAAATTTTTCTTTCTTTTTTTGTTTGAGTTTGTGTTTGGTTTATAAAAAATATTAAGACAAAAAGATTAAAAAATGACTTGCTATCTTTATTTATTTATGTTATACTATGCCAGTCGATAAAAAACTCTTTGCTTAAAGCGTGTGACTTTAAGCCAAATTTGTCCAAAAGGAGGAAATCAATATGCCAAGATATGAACTTCTTTATATAATTGCTCCAGACGTTGCTGAAGACAAAAGAGAAGAAATCATTGAAAAATTCCGTGCTTATGTTGAAGCAAAAGGTGGAAAGATTGAAGGCGTTGAAAAGTGGGGAATGAAAAAACTTGCTTATCAAATCAACTTCAAATCTGAAGGCTTTTATGTTCTCATGAAAATGGAATTACCTGCCGGCGAAGTTGATGCTATGAGCAAACTCATGAACATCACTGAAGGCATCATGCGTCATCAATTTGTTAGAATTTAATTTTTTATAACATTAGGAGAAAAACATGAATAAAGTTATTTTAATCGGAAATCTTTCAAGGGATCCAGAACTTACAACCACAAACGGTGGAGTTTCTGTTTGCAGATTTACAATCGCTGTTCAAAGAAGATTTCAAAATGCCGAAGGCGAAAGAGATGCCGACTTCATCAATATTGTTGTTTGGCGTGCTCAGGCTGAAAATTGCCATAAATATTTAAGAAAAGGTTCAAAATGTGCCGTTGACGGAAGACTTCAAACATCTTCTTATGAAGCACAAGACGGAACTAGAAGATATGTAACAGAAGTTGTTGCAGATAACGTTGAATTTGTTGGGGCGAGAAGAGATGATGAAGACTCAGCCACAGTAACTAGAAGTGAAAAAACATCTTCAAAACCAGTTGCTGAACTTGAGCCGATTGATGATGACTCGCTTCCATTCTAAAAGGAGAATAATATGAGCGAAGTTAAAACTGAAGAAAGACCAGTTAAAAAATTCCGCAAACCATCAAAGAAGAAAGTTTGTGCTTTCTGCGTTGCTGGTGAAAAGGAAATTGATTACAAAGACGTTGCTAAACTTAAAAAATTTATTACCGAAAAAGGAAAGATTTTGCCTAGAAGACAAACAGGTGTTTGCTCTCATCACCAAAGAAAACTTGCACTGGCAATCAAACGTGCAAGAAATATGGCACTTCTTCCATTTGTTGGGGACTAAGGAGGAATCATGAAAGAAAACATTCATCCAAATTATCATGAAGTTACTGTTGTTTGCGCATGTGGAAACACTTTCAAAACACGTTCAACAGTTAAAGGAGAGTCGCTTAGCGTCGACATTTGCAATCAATGCCATCCATTCTTCACAGGAAAGAAGAAAATTGTGGACGCAAGCGGAACAGTTGAAAAATTCAAGAAAAAATATAATATTGACTAATTTAAAAACTCCAAGTTGGAGTTTTTTTATTGACAAAAATTATATGTGTGTTAAAATTAAAGTATGGAAAGAAAAAAGAAACAAAAATCTTTCATGAGCGCGCAGACTCGTGAAAAAATAAGTAAAGCAATTTTAAAGAAACAGCATGCAAGTTATGCTGTTTATCAACCACCAAGAAGTTTTGATGAAGTAATCGAACATCTGCAAGAATATATTGAGCAGTTCGGAAATGCTGATGTTCCAACTCGATATGTTTGCGGTGATGGATTTAAATTGGGGCAATCAATTTATGCCTATAAAGGCAAAATGCGTGAACTTGAAGAAGGCGTATCAAAACGCATAAAACCCGAAAAATACGAATTGCTTAAAAGCATGGGCGTTTCAACAGCTCGCAATGATCCGTATGGCCCCGCAATTGAAAAATGGCAAGAATTTTATGAAGAAAACGGACATTTTTATGTCCCAAAAAATTATTTCTGTCCTGGGGTGGACCTTTACAACAAAGTCAAACGAATCATGAAGATGCGTTGCGAAGGAAGATTATCGAGCGATTATTCAAAAACTCTTGACGAAATGGGGGTTCCTAAAACTTGGAGTGAAGTTAGGCTCCAATATGAAGAGCTGTTAAAAAAACAACAAGCAGACAAGCGATTTAAAGAAAGGGTTGCAGCAATTTTAAATAAACATAAAGACGATGTTTATTTAAATTAACTTATGAGATTAAAATTTTCATATTTTGTTAAAAATCAAAGTATGAAAATTTTTTTATTTCCATGTTCGATTGGAGTTCGCGCGCAAAATGGCAATCGTGCTGCGCTTGCTGTCATTGACGAAAGGGGATTAAAACGAATTCGCGCAGGTAGAACTAAAATAAAAGTGTTAGCACAAAAAATTCCAATAATTAGAGGAATTTGTTACTTTTTTGCTGCAATTTTTGCTCTTTTTTGCGCATTTTGGGATTCTTGTAAACTTTCAGAGAAGCCGCTTAATAGCGTGAGTAATAAAATTTCAAATAAATTAAATATAAAACGTGAAAGTGTTGTAATCACTTTACTACTGAGTGTGAGTGTTGGGATTTCGCTGTTTTTACTTGGTTATGTTCCGTCAAAAATGTATTCAGTTTTTATTGAAATGAACACGGATTTTGGTTTAAGAAATTTTTTAATTGCGCTTATAAAAATTGCTATTATATTTTTGATTTTGATGATTTTAAGATTTTTGCCCATGACGCAAGACCTTTACAAATTTAACGGCGCGTGCAATCAAGTGCAAAGAAGAGGCGGAAGTAGTATCTCTAAAACAAAATTCGACCACCATGGAACGTTTAATGTGCTGAATATAATAATATTTACTTTTATTTTAAGCGTTTTTGTGATAACATGTGTTGGAGCAAGAATCGCATGGCATTGGGATATGCTGATAAATGTTGGATTGTTTTTTACCTGCATGGCAGTAGCCTATGAAATTTGTTACTATTTTGACAAATGGAAAGTAACGCGTGCAATAGGAATTATAACAGATTGTTTTGTTTCGGCAAAGCCTAACATTACGCATGATGAAGTCGCGCGCATTGCATGGACGGAAGTCAAAATGTTTTCAAAAGAGGACGATGTGAAAGATAAAGAAAACTCGCTTTCAAGTTTGCTTGTTGAAATGCAAACCATTTTGGAAAGAGCGGGGAAATACGAAAAAAGCGATGTTGAATGGATTATTGCCACAGTTTTAGGGGTGTCAAGGCCAGAAGCCAAACTCGTAAAAGTTTTTTCGCCAAAACAATATCGCGACATTATCAAAGCAACATATGCACGCGCGGCGGGCAAACCGCTTTCGTCTATTTTTGGGTTTGTTGAATTTTACGGGTTACGATTTGATGTCAGCAAAAAGGTGCTTTCACCACGAATGGAAACCGAAATTTTGGTTGAACAAGTAGCAAAGGCGGCTCAAAATGACAAAATAAGCATACTTGACATCGGCACGGGCAGTGGAGCGATTGCGGTCACTCTTGCAAAAATCACAAACGCTTCGGTTACAGCGGTGGATGTTTCTAAGCAAGCCCTTGTGGTAGCCAAGAGTAATGCAGAAAAAAATGAAGTCAAAGTAGAATTTTTACAATCCGATTTATTTAGTCGATTGAAAAAATCTCGAAAGTTTGATATAATAGTGTCAAATCCACCATATATTCGTTCACTGGATATAGCAGGACTTGACGAAGAAGTTAAAAATTACGATCCAAAACTCAGCCTAGATGGGGGCGAAGATGGGCTTGATTTTTACAGAAGAATTTGCCAAGAAGCGCCTTTGCATTTAAAAAACGGCGGGCAAATTTTCTTCGAAATTGGGAAAGGACAATTTAAAGATGTGTCAAACATCTTACAACAAAATGGTTTCAGTGAGATAGCAAGTAAAAAGGATTATTCAAATATAATTAGAGTAGTAAGGGCAAAATATGACAAACGCAAATGATATTTTACAAAAAACATTAAAAATTAGACAGAGAAGCGACGAACTTTCTGAGCAAATAGCTTCTCCTTCTGTCATTGCAGACAACAAAACTTGGAGAGCGCTTGCAAAAGAGCACGCCTCGCTGCAAGAAATTGTTGAGGCTTCGCAAAAGCTTGAAAAAGCGATTGAAGATCGCAACAACTGTGAGCATGACCGCGACAACGAGCATGATCACGAACTTAAAGCAATGTTTGAAGAAGAATGCGAAAATTTAAATAAAAAAATTGAACAGTTATGTGAAGAAATCAAATTTTTGCTTTTGCCGAAAGATGAAAATGATGACGGCAATATTATTATGGAAATTCGTTCTGCTGCAGGCGGGGAAGAATCGGCTTTGTTTGCGACTGAACTTATGAGAATGTATAGTTATTATGCAGAAAAACATCATTGGAAAATCGAAATTTCTGATATAAACGAAACCGAACTAGGCGGAATTAAAGAAGTTACTTTCACGGTTAAAGGAAAGGGTGCTTACGCTAGACTTAAATACGAAGCGGGAGTGCACAGAGTGCAACGCGTGCCAGAAACAGAATCGCAAGGAAGAATCCATACGTCTACTGCGACGGTTGCTGTTTTGCCTGAAGTTGAAGATGTTGATTTTGAAATTCTTGACAGCGACCTTAAAATCGATACATATCGTGCCAGCGGCGCTGGTGGACAGCACATTAACAAAACAGAATCGGCAATCAGAATTACACACATTCCAACGGGAATCGTTGTTGCGTGCCAGACACAAAGATCACAAATTCAAAACCGTGAAGTTGCGATGAATATGCTTAAATCAAAGCTTTATGAACTTTATGAGTCGCAACGACAAAAAGAACAAAAAGACAAGCGCCATTCACAAGTGGGAACGGGGGACCGTAGTGAAAGAGTTAGAACTTACAACTATCCTCAAGGTCGAGTTACTGACCACAGAGTAAATGTTTCGTCTTTTGATTTGGAAGGCGTTTTGAATGGAGATATTGACATATTCATCGATGCATTGATTTTAAAAGATAGAACCGAACAACTTGAGAGCGGGGAAGAATAAGCGGGCTTTGCCAGCGCTTTGGTGCGCTAACAGGCTTTCGACAGCGAAAGCCTGCGAAAACAAAAAAATACGAGCAAAATCAATTTTGCTCGTTTTTTTGTTTTGCAAAGCCCGCGTTGTCCTTTGAACTTAGTTTGTTGAGTCTACGACAACTTTTACCACTGATGTAACTTTTGGATGAAGTTTGATTGAAACTGAATAAATTCCGGCATTTTTAATTGAAGGGCATTCAATTTTTTTCTTGTCGATATTAAAGCCAAGACTAACAAGTTTTTCAGCAATTTCTTTGCTTGTTATCGCCCCAAAACTTTTTCCGTTTTCGCCACATTTAATTGAAAGGTTGATTTGTAGATTTTTGAGTTTTTCTGCTTCGTTTTGAGCAGCCTTTAATGCTTCGGCTTTATGAAAAGCGTCGGCAGATGATTGTTGTGCATGGTTTGAAAGTGCCGTGTTGTCTGCCACGACAGCAAGTTTGTTTTTCAATAAATAATTTTGTCCATATCCGGCAGCAACTTCTTTCACTTCGCCTTTTTTGCCGCAGCCACGAACGTCACTTAAAAGAATAACTTTCATTTTTCTCTCCTTATAAAAATATTACTTTATATTTGGTTAAAAGTCAATTAAAATGGGAAAACTTATGCCAGGAGAAAAAGCATGGACATTAGGTGTAGAAAATTGAAATGCAAATACAACGATCATTTTACGTGCAAAGCAAAAAGTTTGGACGTTTCTAAAAACGCGATTTGCAATATTTATGAGCCAGACGAAAACAAGCCTCAGCCTGACACAACGGCAAGATTGTTTGAGCGAACTCCAAAATTCAGTCCACAACGGGATTCGAAAGCGGTTGACATATGTTGCGGCGCGGATTGTTTGCTTAAACATGAAGGGAAATGCATCGCCAATGGCATAACAATAAATGATTATCGAGCCAAGCCTTATTGCCTGACATTTTTGAAAAAGTAACTTGCAAAAAAAATGTAACTATTGTATAATATTTATATGGAAAAAAACACACGTCCGCAAAAGGAAACATGGAAGGTTTTTGGAAGTGATGAAATCCTTGAAGATAAGGAATTGATTGACTATTACAAATTGCACCTTTATGATGAAAAATTGATAAACAAGCTCCTTGGTGAATTTACAGACAAAGGAGAATATGTTTTGCCTGATGATGTAAAAACACCACTTGTTAAAGTGAAAAAACTCATAACATTTTCGGGCGAAAATTCTTATGCGGCAGAAACGCCAGTTAAAAATCAAACCATGAGATTTTTGGTTAAATACTGGTATGTAGAAAAAATGGGGATCGCCAACTTGTATTTTATTGAAAACCTTGATGGCGAAGATATGAGAACATTTGTTGCTCAATTCATAGGTGAAAACAACAGCGATTTTCTTACGCGTGTTAAAGCGGCTTTCAATTTAAACAGCGACATAGATGAATTTGCTGACGACTATTTTGATCAGTTGCAACAAAAATATGATTTTTTAACTGCCAAGAAAGCTGAAAGAGACTTTGTAGTAGAAATTCAATCGGAATATTACCTGCGTGAAATGCTGGAACTTTTAAAAGAAAAAGGCGGTGAAAAAGGGAAAGCTATTGCCGAGCAAATAGAACAAGAAATTGAAGAAAAAAAGTTACTTATAAATAAAGAAGGCATGTATACTTTGCTTCGTCTTAAAATGGACAAGTTGATTATCGCTTCTGGCGGGTTTAACGAACTTAAAAAAGTGATTATAACCTTGCCAAAGGCCGTGCAAAATTATACTAAGCCAGTTAAAGATTATGATGACATTTCACAAAAACTTGATGCTATGAAAGTGCCTGATACTCCTAAAACAAAAGCCGCGTCGGGAGCAAGAAATGCAGCAGGCAAAAAAGCGGCCAAGAAGGGTAAACCCTTTACACCACCTAAAACTAAATCTTATTATTCATTAGACACACCTAAAAAGCCGGCAAAAACTAAAGAATTAATGTTGGGGCATAAGTCTTCTGTAACACCAGCAGCGAAAGGCAATGATAGTGTTGCGCAAACAAAGCCAGCCACAAGCGACAAAAGTGCAACGACTCCTGTAATCAAGCCAACCATAAAATATAACACTCCTGGGGTTATGTTTGATTTTGCAGATGCATATTTCTTAGATAAATACAGCCCAAGCAATATCAATTTAGTGGCTTCATCAAATCAAACCAAGACATTACAGATGATGGATGAAAAATATGTTTCATCACCAAAAAACGAGAGCCTTGAAGGTGTTTATTTAAAAGAAACAATAAAGCCAACCGAAAGCAGCCTTCTAGAAAATCCAGCGCCAAAAGCGGACCTTGTTGATATTCTTGTTTACTAAATAAAAAAAGAACAATTTAATTTGTTCTTTTTTTTATAACAAATATATTTTAAATTGAAGGGACGTCGTGTTCAACACATTTGTTTACTGTTTCTTGGAAAGTAACAAGTGCATTGTTTGCGTCGATGTTGACTTTGTCAAGCTCTTCAACGGGTTTTAATTGTCCGTTTTCCATAAGATCATTGATATATTGGTGGAAGTTGAAGATTTGAAGTTCGCTTGAATTTCTTGCATATGATCCTGGGTTTCTTGATAAGCCACCTGTGAATCCTGAAAGATTTTGGAAAACAAGTGAACGTGAATATTTGACAAAGTTTTTGTCAAATTGTCTTAAAAAGTCTCTGCATTCTGCTTCGTTTACGATTGGAGTTGAAACTGTTGATGCCATTGGGCTGTCAAGCCATGCTTGATAAGTTTCATCATTTTCAACTGGCACATAATTTGCATCATGCTTTCTATAAATATAATCCACCAAATTAAACATAATCAAGCATAAATTTTTTTGTTGAATGTTTAATTTATCAACATTGGCTTTACTTAATTCGGTAATGTATTTCATGTTTTCCTCCGTTTGACTTTTGTTTTGTATAACTTTTTTGCTGATTTTAGAGCTATATTGGTCTATGTTTGTCTAATTATAACATAAAAGTTTTGGTTTGTAAATACCCTTTGCATAAGATTTTTTATTAAGTTTACACTAAGATTATGTCAAAAAATATTGGAAGGGGGACCATAATTTTAATTGCAAGCGGGATTTTGTGCAAGGCGCTAGGGGCGCTTTTTAGACTTCCGCTTACTTCTATTTTGGGCATTGAGGGCATCGGCGTTTTTCAAATGGTTATGGCCGTCTATTCATTTGCGCTTGTTTTAACAAGCGGCGGCGTGGCGGCGACTCTTTCTAAATATGTGTCGCAAGCCAGGGCGCGCGGAGACTGGGGAAAGATCAAATCTCTTCTGAGATCGGCGCTTATTTATTCTTTAACTGGCGGAATAATTGTGGGCGGAATAATTTTCGCTTTTGCCGGCGGAATTTCTGCTGTTCAATCAATTCCGGATGGGGTGCTGAGTTATCGCTTGATGATTTTGCTTGTTCCTTTTGGCGGAATAATCGCTGCGGTAAGGGGAGTGTTTCAAGGATATGAAAACATGACACCAACAGCCGTAAGTCAAGTTTTAGAACAAGGTGGCAAGTTTGGATTTGGGCTGCTGTTTGCTTTTTTGTTTGGCAAAAAAGGTTTGGCGGCTGGTGTTTTTGGTGCGTTTTTAGGCATAACGATAAGTGAAGTAATCGTAATAATGGTCCTTTCAATATATATGAAAATGCGCGGAAGAAATAACAAAAATGTGCTGTCTAAAACAAAAACGGCTTTTGTTAAAGACACGGCTACGCTGTCTTTGGGATTGTCGATTATGCCGCTTGTGTCGGCTATTGACAGTTTTATCATTGTTTCAAGGCTGATGCTTGCTGGTTTTTCGGCCGAAAACGCAACTGCTTTATTTGGACTTCAAACGGGAGTCGTCGGCGCGCTGATGAATTTTCCACTTATTCTTTCTTCGTCTATTTCTGTCGCGCTGTTGCCGTCTGTTTCATATGACGAAGCAGCGCTTAGCGAGCAAAGTCAAAATTCTATTTCAAAAACACTCAAAATCATGTGGCTTGTGCTTATGCCACTTTCGGTCGGAATCGCGTCCATTTCGAGACCGCTTTATAGTTTAATCTACCCAAATTTAGACAAAAATTTACTAGACTTCGCTGTCAATTTAACCTATTTGGGTGCTGTTTCAACCATAGTCACGGCGCTTATGCAATTTTTTGTTACTTTACTGCAAGCGAAGGGGCTGTTTAGATATTGCATGTTAAGTTATCTGGTTGCAGGGGTGGCAAAAATCCTTTGCGTTTATTTTTTGTGTGCCATCGAAAGTGTGAATATTTATGGAATTGCGGTGGGAAACATTGCGTTTGCAAGCATAGTTGTGATTATGGCGCTTGTCAGAAACAAGCGCAAGGTTTCGGTGGGATTTTTTGATTTGGTGCTGCCACTTTTGTCTGCTGTCGCTATGAATTTGGCGATTTTAAGGCTGCTTAGCCTGACAAGTTTTTCGCCGATTGTGCAAGTGGTGCTTAGTATTGCACTTGGCGGCGTTATATATGTTGTTTCCACGCTTCCGACCAGCAGTGAAATCGTTAAAGATTATGTGAAAGCGAAAAATAAAAAGCAAGAAAAAAAGCCAAACTGAAATATCTTTGAAAATCAGTTTGTTTGATTGATAAAGTTTGATAAAATATTGTCATGACAGATTTACTCAAACTTGACAATAACATAGTTATTGCTCCTATGGCGGGATACAGCGATGTGGGATTCCGCTCTATTTGTTGTGACTTTGGTTCGGGTGCGACGTTTACCGAAATGTTGTCGGCACAGGCTATGCTTTACGGCAACAAAAAGACGCAAGATATGACATTTAGATATCCAACTGAAAAGTGTGTAATCGCTCAGATTTTTGGAAATGATCCAATTGTTATGGCGCGCGCAGTTGGCAATCCGATATTAGATGGGTTTGAAGGCATAGATATAAACATGGGTTGCCCAGCGCCAAAAGTTGTAAAAAACGGCGAAGGCTCGGCGCTTTTGAAGAATTTGCCACTTGCGGGAAGAATCATTCAGGCGTGCAAAAAAGAGGCGGGAATGCGTCCGCTTAGTGTGAAGGTTAGGTTGGGCTTTAATGAAAACAACATCACCGAAATCGCAAAAATGTGTGAAGAGAGCGGAGCAGATTTTATCACTGTTCATGGCAGAACGACCAAGCAAATGTTTGCGGGCGAAGTTGATTATGATTCAATCGCAAAAGCAAAACAAAGCGTTTCGATTCCGGTTTTCGGAAATGGGAATGTGACAGATAAACATAGTTATGAAAAAATGCTTTCGACGGGAGTTGACGGTATTATGATTGGCAGAGGTGTTGTTGGCAAACCTTGGCTGATAGCCGATTTGCTTGACAAACCTTATGTTATTTCGCCGATTGAGGCAATAAAAAAACATGTTGAAATTTTGCGAAAATATTATCCGGAGCAATGGATTGTTTTGTTTATGCGAAAGCATTTTATCGCATATGCCTCTGCCTTTAAAGGTGGGGCGAAAAGCAAGATTGCGCTTTCGACCAGTCAAAGCATTGATGAAAGTTTAAATATATTGCAAGAACTTTATAATCATTTTGAAATTTAAACAAAAAAGTGTATATTATTTTTAGGAGGCTTTATATGAAAAGAAGCATCAGAGATTTAGTCAACCTTGAAGGCAAACGGGTGTTTTTAAGAACAGACTTCAACTTACCTATGGACAATGCTGGTAGAATTACAGATACGACAAGACTGATCAGCGAATTACCTACGATAAGATTTTTGGTTGAACGCGGCGCGCGCGTTATTATTTGCTCGCACCTTGGCAGACCAAAGGGGTTTGATTTTAGGCTTTCTTTGTGGCCAATCTCGCTGATTTTAATGAAATATTTTCCTGGAAAAGTTTCGTTTGCGCACAAAGTAGTTGGCGATGAAGTTAAAAAACAAGTTGAATGCATGTCAAACGGCTCAATCCTGCTTTTAGAAAATGTTAGATTTTACAAAGAAGAAACTGAAAACGATCCTGAGTTTTCAAAAGAACTTGCTTCGCTTGCAGACATTTATGTAAACGATGCGTTTGGTGTTATCCACAGAAAGCACGCATCGACTTATGGCGTTGCAAGACTTTTGCCAAATGCAATTGGATTTTTGGTTGAAAATGAACTCAACATTATTACAAACGCGTTAAAAAATCCACAACAACCTTTCATCGCTATCTTTGGTGGAGCAAAGGTTGAAGATAAAATTTCGGCAATTTTAAATATTCTCAAAACTGCCGACATTATTTTGGTTGGCGGAGCGATGGCTTATTCGTTTATGATGGCAAAAAATCAAACCATCGGCCGCAGTTTTTCAAGCTTAAACAGCGTCACAATCGCAAAGCAGATTTTGGAAGAAGCCCAAAAAGCGGGCAAGCGAATTGTGCTTCCTGTTGACCATATAGCATATATGTATGGTGACAAAAAACGCAAGACTTTTGTTACTGAAGTTTTGTCAGGCGAAATGGTCGGCTGTGATATTGGTCCTAAGACAATCAAACTTTTTTCCGAAGAGATAGGAAAGGCAAAACAAGTTATTTGGAACGGACCGCTTGGAATGTATGAAGAACCAAAATTCCAAAAAGGAACATTTGAAATAGCAAAAATAATTGGTCATAGCACCGCTTATTCAATAGTTGGCGGTGGAGATAGCGCAAGTGCGGTTAAACAGGCGCATTGTCTTAGAATGATAAATCATGTTTCAACAGGCGGAGGAGCTACACTTAAACTTATGGGCGGTGAATCTTTGCCAGGGATCGAAGTAATTCAGGAGAAATCAGTATGAAAAAATTGATTATTGCAAATTTAAAAATGAACCAAAATGCAACTGAAGCAAAATTGTATTTCACAAAACTTGTTGCGGGGTTTACAAGTCAAAAATGTGACTTAGTTGTTTGCCCAAGTTATGTTGCATTGCCAATAGCAAACTATTTGACAGTTGGCAGTCCAATCAAACTAGGCGCGCAAAATGTCAGCGACGAAGAAAACGGCGCACACACTGGCGAAATCAGCGCAAGCATGCTTAAAGACATTGGCGCAGAATACGTTATTGTCGGACACAGCGAAAGAAGAACCAAGTTTAAAGAAAGCGATAAACTTATAAATAAAAAGATTAAATTTGCGCTTAAATACAGACTAAAATGTGTGCTTTGCATTGGCGAAAGCCTTGCAGATAGAAACAGCGGAAAAACTTATGAAATATTAAAGAAGCAACTCGATGAAGATTTGCGCGGACTTTATGAAAACGAACTTGAAAGCGTTGTCATCGCATATGAGCCAGTTTGGGCCATTGGGACGGGCAACAATGCATCAGTTAAAGATGTGGAACTTGCCGCAAGGCAAATCAGAAAAGTTGTTTATGAAAACTTCTCAGAAAAGGCAAGCCGTGACATTCAAGTTGTTTATGGCGGAAGTTTAAACGAGAAAATTTATGCCGCACTTATTTCGGCAAGTGGAATTGATGGCGGGCTGTTTGGCGGTTCATCACTAAGCGCAAACTCATTTTTAAATATGATAAATTCATTAAAATAACAAAGGCAGTGCGGG
This sequence comes from Clostridiales bacterium, assembly GCA_003522085.1. Classification (GTDB taxonomy): domain Bacteria; phylum Bacillota; class Clostridia; order Christensenellales; family UBA1242; genus Caccovivens. Next base: position 166,848 of record DPGI01000009.1, read on the forward strand.
CAAATATAATTTGACAAACACCGTCACATAGTTTAATATAAAGATATGGAAAATCATTTAGCACTTTACAGAAAATACAGACCACAAACATTTGATGAAGTGGTAGGTCAAGAACACATTACGAAAACTCTGGCAAATCAAATTGTGTCAGACAAACTTTCTCACGCCTATCTTTTTACTGGTTCACGCGGAACGGGCAAAACCAGTGTTGCAAAAATCTTTGCAAAGGCAGTTAATTGCACTCACAACGAAAACGGATCGCCTTGCGGTCAATGCGAAAGTTGCAAGAGAATCAGCGAAGGTCGCGATGTAAACGTAATTGAAATTGACGCTGCTTCAAACAACCGTGTTGACGACATAAGAGAATTGCGCGAAAAGGTTAAGTTTGCACCAATAGATGCTAAATACAAAGTTTACATCATCGACGAAGTGCATATGCTTTCAGACAGTGCATTCAACGCGCTTTTAAAAACATTGGAAGAACCACCAAAATATGTGATTTTCATTTTGGCGACAACTGAAGTTCACAAACTTCCTGCAACGATTCTTTCAAGATGTTCTAGATTTGATTTTAGATTGCTTTCAATCGAAAACCTTTGCAAGGTTTTAAACAAAGTTTTTGCAAGTGAAGAAATTACCGCCGAACCAGAAGCCGTTAAACTTATCGCAGCAAGCGGCGAAGGAAGTGTGAGAGATACTCTTTCAATTGCTGACAGTATAAATGCATATGCAGACGGGAACATCACAAAAGAAGACGTTTTAAAGGTTTTGGGAACAACCGATCACGACCTTTTGATCGAATTCTTTGACAAAATTATAAACAAAGATATTGGCGGCGTGCTTTCGCTTATAAGCGAAATTGACGGCAAGGGCAAAAACCTAGCAGTGTTTGCTAAGGATTGCGCTAAACATGCAAGAGATTTGCTTGTTTGCAAAACTTGCAATGAGCCAGCGGCTATACTCAACTTTCCAGAAGAACTTTTGAAAAAATACACCGCACAAGCTCAAGAAGTTAGCGACAAAGATTTGATTTGCTATATGCAAAATTTTGCAGCAAGCGAAACCGAACTTAGATATGCACTTTCAACTAGATTGCTGCTTGAAAGCATTGCAATAAATTGCATTAACGGTGAAACCGCAAAAAAAAACTAATTAAACAAGTTGCCTCTAATAACGAGCGTGACATTTGGGGAAAAGTTGTGCTGTTTTTAAAAGAACACCGACATATTGCCATGTTTGTTGCTTGTGGAGACATTACAGAAGTTGCTGTGCAAGACGGAAAATTTATTATCACAGCACCAGACAAAACAGTTTATGCGCTGCTCAGCCAAGGTAAGCGAGAAATCGAACGTGCGCTTTCATGGCAGGGGCTTGAACTTAATGTAGTCATCGAAGAAAAAGAAATCGTGCCGGATAAATTTGAAGACGACAAAAAAGTGCTTTCAAAAATCTTTGGCAAAAAACTTACAACCATAGAATAATTGGAGGAATATATGGGATACGGATTTGGTGGATTTGGCGGAGGAAATATGCAACAACTCATGCGCCAAGCACAAAAAATGCAGCAAGACATGCAACGTGCGCGTGCCGAACTTGACGAAAGAGAATTTACAAGCAGTGTTGGCGGAGGAATGGTTGAACTGACTATGCTTGGAAACAAGACAGTAAAATCACTTTCCATCAAACCTGAAGTTATTGATCCTGATGACAAAGAAATGCTTGAAGACTTGATTGTAAGCGCGTTTAACGACGTTATCGCTAAAATCGAAATCGCAGAAAAAGAAACTATGCCTAATATGCCGGGGATGATGTAAGATGGCAAGATTTGACGAACCTATTGAAAGACTGATTGAATATTTTCGCTCTTTGCCTGGGGTCGGTTATAAAACTGCACAAAGATATGCCTATTCAATAATCGAAGGCTCAAACGAACGTGCTGAAAACTTTGCAAACGCCATAAAAGACGTTAAAAGTAAAATCGGACTTTGCACTAAGTGCGGGAATTATACGGACAAGCCTGTTTGTGATATTTGCGAAAAGCGCAGCGGCAAAACTATTTGCGTAGTTAAAGAGCCAAAAGATATTCTTTCAATGGAAAAAATAAAAAACTACGACGGAGTTTATCACGTGTTGTTTGGACTTATAAGTCCGCTTGAAGGCAAAGGTCCAAATGATATTAAAGTGAAAGAACTTTTAAATCGCATAAACGAACTTGGAACAGAAGAAGTCATTATGGCAACTGATCCAGACGTTGAAGGCGACGCGACAGCAATGTATATCGCAAAACTTTTAAAGCCAATGGGCATAAAGGTTACGCGTCTTGCTCAAGGAATCTCTATGGGCAGCGATCTTGAATACGCCGATGAAATTACGCTTTCAAAAGCGATGGAAGGAAGAAGAGAAATTTGATTAGAAAACTTTTAGAACAAAAACTTAATAATGCTGCTAAAACTGAAAACCTGCCACAATCGTTTTCAGTTTCTTTTTCGGGCATACCTGCAATGTGCGACTTTCAAAGCAACTCATGCTTTGTTTTGGCAAAACAACTTCATGCAAACCCACTTGATATAGCGCAAAAAATTGTTGCAAATCTTCAAAATGACGAAGATTTTGTTTTTGAAGCAGTTCGACCTGCATTTATCAACATTAAACTCACAGATAAGGGTATAAACAAACTTGCGCAAGATATTAAACTTGACAAAGTTGGTCGCATTGGCGATGGCAAGCGCATATATCTTGACTACGGCGGGCCAAACTGTGGCAAAGCGATGCACATTGGGCATATGCGCTCGTTTAATATTGGTGAAGCATTTAAACGCCTTTACAAAAAACTTGGCTACGACGTTATCAGCGACATTTTCTTGGGCGACTGGGGAATGCCAATGGGACTGATTATGGCTATGCTTGAAAAAGAAGGAACGCTTGATGATTACATAGCGGGCAAATTGCCACTTACCCTTGATGTGATGAATGTGGCATATCCAAAAGCAAGCAAATTAAAGTCAGAAGACGAAAAGTTTAAGGCGCGCGCCGAAGAGATTACTTTGCTTTTCCAACACAAAACACAACCTTATTTTGATTTTTGGAAGAGACTTCGAAATACATCGGTTTCGGCAATCAAACAAGTTTGCAAAATGCTTAACATAAGCTTTGACCTTTGGAACGGCGAAAGCACTGCAAATGAATATATCCCGGAGGTGCTTAAAATATTTAGAGAGAAAAATCTCGTTCGTCAAAGCCAAGGTGCACTTGTTGTTGACGTGGCACAAGAAGGGGAACAAATTCCTATTCCAAAAAAATCGCCAGACGAAGTTCAGAGATATGAAAATCCTATGCCACCACTTATTTTGCAAAAGTCAAATGGTGGGGATATGTATGCAACAAGCGACGTTGCAACTATATATTTAAGAAATAAACTTTATCACCCGGACGCTATTCACTATTTCAGTGACGCAAGACAAAATCAACATTTTACGCAAGTTTTTAGAGCCTGCAAAATGGCGGGCATATCGCCCGAAAATCAGCAACTTTGGCACACTGGCTTCGGGACGGTCAACGGCAAGGACGGCAAGGCTTTAAAGACGCGTGATGGCAATAATATGCAACTTCTTGACCTTATGAACATGCTTTATTCTAAGGCTGAAGAAAAGTTGATTGCAAACGGAACAGAATATGACGAAAACCTTAAACGCCAAATAGGCAATGCCGCTTTAAAGTTTGTTGACCTTTCAAGTAATGTTGAAAAAGATTATAACTTTGATATTGACCGCGTGCTTGCCTTTGAAGGGAAAACAGGCCCATACATTCAATACACCGCTTGCAGAATTAAATCTATTTTAAACAAGGCGGGAGAGTTTGAAGAAAACTTTAACCTTTTGCCAGAACACAGAAAAGTTATTTTGGCGCTGAACAAACTTCAATCAAGTTATGCTTTGAGTTTTGAAGAAAAAAGTCTAAACAGCATTTGCACAAGCCTTTACGAAGCAGCAAGCGAATTTGCAAGTTTTTACAACACTTGCCATGTCCTTTCTGAACCAGATTTGCAAAAGCGTTCGGCACATCTTACACTTTTAAAACTTACGCTTGACGCGCTTACAAGAGGCGCAGATATTCTTGGAATTGAAATTCCACAAAAAATGTAGATCCCTTTAAAATAAAGAGAGAAAAATATTTTAATTATTTTTTAAAAAGGTATTTACAAATCAAATTTTTTATGATATTATCTAGGTATCAATAGGAGGTAGACATGCCAGTTTATACATTAAGAATTCCAAAAGAAATGAATATTGTAAGTTACAATCCTGTTCAAGCAGGCAAGACAAAAGAAGCGTCAATCGGCAAAGTTGCAGAAAAGGGTCTTGAATTATAATATATAATTTTTTCTTTAAACGAGCGTTTTGCTCGTTTTTTTATGTCATTTTGTTTGCTAAACAATGTTTTGTTGTGCTAAAATAAAATAAGTGGAGAGAAAAATGCAACAATTTATTTACCCAGCAATTTTTTATATCGACGAAGACGAAACAAAAGTCTACTTTCCAGACCTTGACATTTCAACCTCGGGAGACAATTATGACGAGGCCTTTTTGTTTGCAAAAGAACTTTTGAAAGTCTATTTTCTTTACGCAATCTCAAATGATTTGGACTTTAATTTCCCTTCAAGTTTCAACGACATCAAAAACAAATGCACAGGCAAAGAAGTTCCGCTTTTGATTGATACGGTCATTGCACCAGCCGACATCAAAGCATTTAAAAAAAGTTAAGTTTTTGCTCGCTTTTCTCTTGACATAAAAACATGGTTATGTTAAAATACACTAACACTTCCAATTGGGGTGTTAGTTTTTTGTTAGGAGAAAATAATTATGGCAGCACCAAAACGTAAAGATATCACTCTTGCATGCACAGAATGCCAAGAGAGAAACTATGCTACATCAAAGAACAGCACTGCAAATCCTGAAAGAATTGAAATCAAAAAATTCTGCCCAAGATGCGGAAAAAGAACTGTTCATAAAGAAACAAAATAATTTTAAGCAGGAGAGAGAATATGTCTAAGAAAAAAAACTTAGAACAAGAAGTTTTAATTTCTGAAACTGAAGAAACCACAGACGCTGTTGTTGTTACTGACGAGAGCGAAGTTAAGCCTGCAAAAGAAGAAGAAGAAAAAGTTTCGAAAAACAGCAAGCAAGAAAACAAGTCGAAAGATGACAAATCTAAAAACAAAAAAGACAAAAAGCCTAAAGAAAAAGGCAAGTTTAAACGCAAAGCCAGAGAAACAATGAGCGAACTTAAAAAAGTTACTTGGCCAAGTTTTGGTGAAGTTTGCAAAAAGACGGGAATTGTTTTGTCAGTAGTTGTTGTGTTTGGTTTGGTTTTGTTTGGACTTGATGCCCTTCTCGGATTTTTGTTTGGTCTTTTGACTAAGGGAGGAAAATAGATGGAAGAAAACGAAGTTTTTGATGAACAAACACCAGTTGAAGAAAATGCAACAGAAGTTGTAGAAGACAAAATTGCAGATCCATCAAAATCTAAAGATGCAAAATGGTATGCTCTTCACACATTTTCAGGTTATGAAAACGTAGCAAAAGAAAACCTTGAAACAGTTGTTACAAAATTTGGGCTTCAAAATCGTATTTTTGACATTATTATTCCTATGGAAAGTGTTGTCGAAGAAAAAAATGGCAAGAAAAAACTTGTAGAGCGCAAAAGTATGCCATGCTACATCTTTGTAAAGATGATTTATGGCGATGACCTTTGGCACAATGTTACAAGAACACGTGGCATTACAGGTTTTGTAGGACCAAACGGACGTCCTCTTGCGCTTACTGAAGAAGAAGTAAGAAAGAATAAACTTGAAAAAATTAAAGTTGAAGCAAATCTTCAAATTGGCGACAAAATTGAAGTTATCGATGGACCTTTGGAAGGAACAATCGGACAAGTTCAATCTGTTGACGCTGAAAACGGCATTGCAACTGTTTTGGTTGAAATGTTTGGAAGAGAAGCTCCGGTTGACCTTGATTACACTCAAATGAGAAAAATCGAACTTTAATCCAAAACAAATTTGGTATTTCGCAAGCATCGCTTGCTTTAAATACACAAAGGCACAGCCTTTGATTAAAAATGTGGCAGAGCGCGCTGCAACCGCTCAAAACGACCACAAAGGAGGATAAAATGGCAGCAGTAAAAAAGATTGGCGCAGTTGTTAAACTTCAACTCCCAGCCGGTAAAGCCACACCTGGACCTCCAGTAGGATCATCACTTGGTCCTCATGGAATCAACATCGCGGCATTTACCAAAGAATTCAACGAGAAGACAGCTTCTCAAGCGGGCTTGATCATCCCAGTAGTTATCACTATCTACCAAGACAGATCATTTACTTTCGTTTTGAAAACCCCACCTGCAGCAGTTCTTATTAAGAAAGCTTTAGGTCTTGACAAGGGTTCAGCAAAACCAAACAAAACAAAAGTCGGAAATCTCACAAAAGCACAAGTTCGTGAAATTGCAGAGCAAAAAATGCCTGACCTCAACGCTGCAAGCATTGAAGCAGCTATGAGCATGATCGAAGGTGCTGCACGCAGCATGGGCGTTACAATCAGCGAATAAGGAGAAGGAAAATGAGAAAAGGTAAAAGAATGACTCTTGCTCTTTCTACTTATGACAAAACAAACGCTTATACTGTAAGCGAAGCATTTGATCATATGCTTGAAACTGCAAAAGCTAAATTTGATGAAACAGTTGAACTCCACGTTAAACTTGGCGTAGACGGAAGAAACGCTGACCAACAAGTAAGAGGCGTTGTTGTTCTTCCTCACGGAACAGGAAAAAGCGTTAGAGTGTTAGTAATCGCAAAAGGTGACAAAGCTGATGAAGCTCTTGCCGCTGGTGCTGACTTTGTTGGCGCTGAAGAAATGGTTGCAAAAATCCAAGGTGGATGGCTTGATTTTGATGTCTGCATCACAACACCTGATATGATGGGCGTTGTAGGCCGTGTAGCTAGAGTTCTCGGACCTAAAGGCTTGATGCCAAACCCAAAGAGCGGAACAGTTACTATGGACGTTAAAAAGGCTATTAACGACGTTAAAGCTGGTAAAGTTGAATACAGACTTGACAAAACAAACAACGTTCACGTTATCCTTGGTAAAGTAAGCTTTGGAAAAGATAAACTTGTTGAAAACTATCAAACAATCATTGAAGCATTGCAAAAAGCTAAACCAGCTGCAGCAAAAGGACAATATTTCAAAAATATTTCAATTTGCTCAAGCATGGGCCCTGGCGTAAAAATTGTTTCTATTGGATAAGATAATTTTTAAATAAAAAACACCTTACAATGTAAAGTGTTTTTTTATGTTTGTTTATTTGACAAAAACCCAGCAATAAAAATTTTACAAATGAAACAATAAGAAAAAAACCGACTAAGCTCAAAGTCGGTTTTTTGTTTGATTAGATTATTTTACTTTAATCTTCTTTCTAAGTTTGATGATTACAACAACAACGATTATTGCTCCAACTGCGCCGATGCAGATTGCTGCGATGGCCCATGCGTTGAGAGGTTCGTTTTTGATTACTTTATAACTATAAAGCAAGTTGCCACTTGTTGATCTGACTGTAATAAAGTAAGTTCCGGTTGTTGAGATTGGTTGTGTAACTGTGCCGATAGTTGCGATTGTGTCTGCATTGATTTCAAATTGTTGAGAACCAATGGTGATTACGCATTCACCGACTGCTTCAAATACTCTTTCAGCGTTGAATGATACGTCGATGTTTTTGCTTGTTGCTTCACCTTCTGTCACTGAAACTGAAATTGGAACTGTGCTGGTGTTTACCCAGTAACTAAAACTAAAATCAGTTGTAGCAGTGTAGTCGGTGCGGTTTAACGCTTTTGTTGTGCAGATTGTAATTGTGTATCTTCCAACACCGGTCAAACTGTCTAAGAATGATGTTGTAAAGTGTTTCAAATATTCTTTGTTGTTTATGATTACGGTTTGATAAACATCTTTGAACGCTTGTTTAAGTTGTCCGTTTTCATCTCTTGTGATGTCGCCAAGGTTGTCTTTAACGATTGACTTGATGTAGTAACCATCAAATGGCGCGTATTCAAATGAATATCTAGATTCTTCAGGGTTTACGATTGTGAAGTTGTAAATTTCTTCTCTGATTGGCACGCCAGTTGTGCTTGTTGCTGAGAAGTAAACACTGTAATATCCAGGCATTTCAAAAGTGAAGGTCTTTGTTGTTGCATTAAATTTGAAGTCGGTGAATTCTTGTCCATTTCGTGTTGCTGTGATCATGCTTTGACCACTTCCGACAGATTGTGCCGTATAGTATTCTTCGGTTTTTAACAGTGTTAATTCAACTTTTTTGTTAAACACGCCTTTTTGAATAGGGTCTGTTGTGTGGGTTACGCCGTCTGTGTCTGTGTAAGTCATTGTAAAGGCTACATCTTTTAAGAATATCAATTTAAGAGTTCCAGACGCTTGTGATGTTCCTGCTGCAAACACTTGTCTGTTTCCTGCAATATCTGAAAGTGAAATTGTGTATGTTCCAGATGTTGTAAGTTCGACATATCTGTAAGTTTTGTTTGCTTTTCCGCTTTCTGATGAAACTATTTCTTCGGTTTTTGTTTCGATAGGGTAAGCAACACCATCTTTAAGAATTGAAATTTTAATAAGGTTGTTTGCGATGCCGTATGAGTTGGAGAAGATAAGTTTTACAGAACTTAATGCAGAATCATTTTTGTCAGCCGCTGCAGTGATGCTGCTTGATGTAAGCATATCTATTTGGTCGGCTGAGTTGAATGTAAAGTATGCTTCGCTTACAGGTTGTGATGTAGGAGGGATGAAGGTGATGAAGACTGTTCTGTTAAATGGGCTAGTTCCCGGTTTAACGGTTTCGGTTTCGCTGTAGTTGTAAACGCGATATCCGATTGTAAACACGCCTTCGCCTTCGGCTTCTTTAATAGAAGTTGGTTGAACTTTAACGTTTTGATAATTGTTTGGAACAATTTGAACAAGTGAAGCTGATGTGTTGTAGTTTACGTTTACTATGTAGTATTCAGAATATTCTGTTCCTCTGTAGTAATAGTAAGAACCTGCTTTTTCAACTTGTTTTCCATTGTTTGTTACGCGATAGAATTCGGTTGCAGAATCAAGTATTTCAAGTTTGTAAAGACTGTATTCGTTGGTCAATACTGAATCATAACTGATTAAGAAGTAATAAACTCCGCTTTCAGTAAATGATGTTCCGCTCTTTACAACTGTCCAGCCGCTGCTTTCACCACCTTCTTTATAGTAGTATGCGGTGAATGGATAGTCAAACGATTCAGAATTTGAATATGTGAATGTAACTGAACTTGCAAATGTTGAGCCTGAACGTGAAATTGTATATACGCGATTGTTGATTGTGATTCTTTGAACGGTTGTGTCGGTAAGTGTTGCATCTGTGATGTTTTCGCCATAGTTATCACTAAGTTTAAAGTATGATTCAAGTGTTTCATCTGTTTGTGGAAGCATATTGTAAATGTGGAAGTAAACCGTTTTTACATATTTGCTGTCGTCAACGTTGTTTGGCGAGTCTTCGTCATATTCATAAACGTCGATCTTGTATTTGTTGTTGATAAGTCCGCCGCTAGGGTTTGAGAATGTCATCGTTGTAAGATTTACTCTTGAGTAACCATATTCGGTGGTTGGCGCCCAAACGTTTCCGTCCCATTTAAACACTTTCAAAGTGTGAACAGTGTCGTTGTATGAGAATCTTAAATCAACAGGGCTGATGTAATATGTTTGCGCTTCGTGTCCGGTCGTTGCGTCGTTGATAAGTGCTGTATACATATTGCCTGAGCTTTCGATTTCGTTGTAAAGGTTTTGCCCATAAACGTGAACGATTTTTGTTGTGTTTCCAAAGTTGTCAACGATTTCATATTTAATCTTTGAGTTTGGATTTGGAAGAGTGATGAATGTGAAGTTAAGTCTTGAAAGTGTTTGATCGGCAGTTGCTACGATTGTGTCGTTGTCGTATTTGCTCCAATTTGCAAGATAAGCATAACTTGAATTCAGGTTTGCAAGAGTATTTGGATCATTTTGTGCCGAGTAAACTTGATTTCCGTTGTAAACGGTAACTTTAACAGGATATACACTGTTTGAATAGCCAATCGAAATGTATTCTTGTGCAGTTGAATCTGCAAGGTAAGTGTTGAGTGATGCGCCGTCAAGCAACGTCAATTTGATGTTTGCAAATGATCCATCTGCGGCGTTTGAAATAGCAATATTGATTGGCGTGGTTGAAGAACTAAACGAAGCGAAAATTGCATTGAGAGAAACGATTTCTGCGTTTTGTCCAGCAAGTCTGTATGCTTGTCCGTTTTCAAGCCATGGGGTTAACATATAAAGTGAACCGTTGATGTTAAGTTCAAGCCATCTGTCACCCATAAAGTTGAGTTTTTCAACAGAGAATGTTGTTGAAGAATAGATGTTGAGAAGATTTGTAAGTATTTGCTTATCAAATACATATTTGTCGGTTTTGCCGTCGGTGTAGTGCAGGCCTTGTGAAAATTCTTGTATTTCGTTTCCTTGGTCATCGATTGTATCTGTCATGCCTTCTGCGGCTGTATATTTGTGAACGAGATAGATTGTCAGGTTTCCAGCAAGATCTTGTTCTACAATTTCAAAATATCCAGACTCTTGAGTTGGAGTTCCGTTTACGATTTCGTTGTATTTTGATGCAGCAAAGTTGTCATAACTTGTTTCAGTGAATGTTCCTGAATATGGATCTTCATTAAGAAGTTTATAGTATGCTGCGATTGTATCGCCACGATAGTTTGCGCCAAGTGTGTTGTTGGTTTCAACCATAGTTTTGAGAGCAGTGAAGAAATCGTCAGAAACTTGATAAGCATAATATTTTAAGTAGCCAACATTTTTTGAAATGTTGTATGCGGCTTCGTCTGCTGTTTTAACAGATTTGCCTTCGATGTTGTAATAATTTCTAAGATTTGATTCATCAAGTGGGATAGCATCGTTTGTGAATGCTGAAAGCTTTGCAATAAGCGATCCAACTGTTTCGTAAGATGCTTTTTTGTCGATCACAATAGTTTTTGTTGTTTTTTGATAGTATTCATCATTGTGACCTTCGAATTGCATTGTGAGTGAGAATTTGTCATCGTTGCTGTAAATGCCTAATTTGTCAAAGTTTACAGCAAGATAATTCATTTTGCCTGATCTAGTAAATTCAAGTGCAGACACAAGGGTCGCGTTAGAATTTTCTGTTGTTATTTCATATCCGCCGTTTGCTGCAGTCGTGATTGAAATTATGTCAGAGAATTGATTTTGCGACTTTGTGATTGTTACTTCAATTTTTGTTTTATCAATTTTTGCAATGTAACGATCGTCAGTGTCTTCTTTCCATGAAATGGTTGCTGATTTTTCATTTGTGTAATAGTTTGCTTGGTCAAGAGTGTTAAGTTCTTTTCCTGATGCGCTGATGTTAAACTCAGGGGTAGATGATTCGATTGTAAAAGCAAACTTATAATTTTTACGGAAGTTGTTTGTTGAGTTTGAGTCTGAATAGTAGCCTTGAGTGATAGTTACAATGTATGACCCTGGTTTTGAGAAGTTTTTAACAGCGGCGCCGTTGCTGTCGACAAATGCCAAGAATCCATTTTCTCCAGCGGTTGAAGTATAAACTTCAGTTTCAGATGCGCCTGTTGCAAGAAATTCGATTGATGCAACAATTTGATAAGGAGTGATAATTGATGTTTGTCTAAAGTTTTCGTCATTATCAAAATAAGTAAGGTCGTTGTTTAAAATGTTTTTGATGAAAACTTGTTCGTCTGCATCAATGTCGTCTTCGTTAGTTATTGTATATTTCACTTCAGGGATATATAATTTTACAGGAAGTTTGTTTGTCTTTAATGAAGTTGTAACGCTTGTGTCGTTGTCGCTCCAGTTATTGTTGTTTGCGGTATACAAGCTGTCACCTGAGTTGATTCCGTTGTTGTAATAAGGGAAAGATACTGAAATAACACCTTCTGGCAAGTTTTTGTCGTCATACATGTTAATCAAGATGTCGCCGCCAATGATACTTTCAAGTGATGGGCCAACAGAAACGTTAGTCGTTGCGGATTCTGAAAGAGTCACATCAGGTATTAAAAGCTTGAAGTTAAAGTCTTTGCTTACATTGTTTTCGAATATTGCAAAAACCTGATAGTCGTTAACACCAAACATTTCGATTGGTCTGATTCCCCCATCTGTTATCTCGCAGTTGGCATCGCTTATTTTTGGTGAGCCATCAGCAGGGGTAATAATTACAATATTGCCGTAAGTTTGTGCCGTGTAAGCAGTGGTTGTTCCGCCATTTATTGTGTATTCTTTTTTGATGCTTTCAGCGCTGATTGTTTCTGGAGCGGTGATTACGCCATATCGGTCAACAATCGCGGTGAGTTTTCTTTCGAAATAGTCGAAGATGTCGATTGTGTATCCTTCGCCTGTTTTGTAAGTTCTTGTAAGAATATATTTTCCGGCTACTGTGATTTCTTTGTCGATGTTGATTTCTTTTTCGACAATCGATTCATTTGCTCCGTCAATGCTTAAATCATATATAACATTTTCGAAAAGTGGGTTAGTAGAAAGTGTTTTATAGAATGCAAAGTATGGAGTTTTGTTTGCGTCAAGTTTTGTGACTACTTTGGTTTCGTATGGATAGAATGACAATGTTACTTTGTCAACCTGTGTGATTGTGCTGCTTCCTGCATTTCCAATGGTTGGTTGGAATGAAACATAAAGCTTTTTATCAACTGAAGTAGGGTTGAAGTAACTTGATTTTTTGTTGTAGCCAGTTGGGTTTCCGTCTTCTAATATTTCATCGATTCTAGCAAATGAAGCATCTGTAAGTGTTGTTTGCAAGGTGCTGTCTTCTTTGTAGTAAACTTGCATTTGTGAAGAATCGCTTGTCACTCTGATATATTGGAAACTTGAAGCATAGCGAAGGAATTTTTGATCTTGTGAAAGGTGTGCGCCTTTTGTGTTTGATGCGTCTCTGATGTAGAATATATATGTTCCTTCCATGTCAACAAAAGGCATTTTTGATGCGGCTTTTCCGTTGATGTAGCATACGCCGTTTGTGATTGTTGCTGTTACACTTTCGCCTTTAAGTGAAGTAAGTGAAAGTGAACCAGATTGTCCGTAATAATATTGATAGCCAGTTTCGGTTGCCAGCATATAAATATCAGCTGAGTATAAGATGTTTCCATCTATGTAAGTTATGCCGCCACTTTGAGTAGCGTCAACAAGTTCTCTTTCGCCTGATTCACCGGCAGTCATTGTGAGATATTGTGATGCGTTTGAAGTTGAAAGATAATATTTTACTTGTTCTGCATTTAAGGTGTAATGAATAGTGTATGAGAATTGAATATCTTTTTGCGACATTGTTTCAAGTGATGGTCTTTCGGTTGATTTGTCTTTGTATGCCATTTCTGCATCAATTGGAGAGAGATAATACAATCCTTTTTTTGCTGAACCAAGGTCGTAGTTGTTAATGTTTTTGTCTATGAAAGCATTTAAGGCGTCTTGAAGTTTTGTGTCTTCTTTGCCATTTCTGTTTTTGCAAATTGCCGTTAAATTGCTTGCGTCATAGTTTGTTTTGATTGCTTTGTTTTTAGACCAAATAACAGTTGCATCTGTTGTTAATGTGTAATTTGAAGTGATAAGTTGATATCCTTCGCTTTGAGTATACAAAACAAAGTAAGGTTTCGAATCGTCAAGGAATACAAGATAAACTGCACTGTTTCCGGCATCGTCAAAGATTTCAAACATATACAAGCCCGCGCTTTCTTTAACATAGCTTGAAGGGATTGATGAGTTGTTTAAAGTCAAATGTTGAGCGTTGGCATAATTGATCCAAGAGTTGTCTTTTGAAATGGTCAGTTCTCTATCTGCTGCAAGCATTTCGTTGCGCAACAAGTTTCCGATCAATGAGTTGATGTCAGATGTGTTGTAATAGTTTGAGTATGTAAGTGGAAAGTATTTGTAATAGCCATATGTTCTTGCTCCGCTCTTCTTTACATTGTCCCAAGTGAAAACAAATGGTTGGTTTGTTGCATTTGCAAAAGTGCTTGTTGTTCTGTAATCAGCGTTGATTCCAGAAGTTTCAACTGCGTATGGAGTGAGTGCTGAGATGTCTTGTCTATCGATTGTGAAAGTTCTTGTGATTGGAGTAAGTGCAAGAGATTGTTTTCCGTAATAGACTTTGAGAGTGTAAGTTCCTTCATCTTCGATAATCTCTTCAGTTTTTGAGCCTGTTAATATTGAGATTGCAGGTTGTTCTACGTTAGTAAGGAAATCTTTGCGGATAAGTTCAAACTTAACTGGAGCGTCGAAGTCACTTTGATTTGATGCATATTTGATTAAAACTTTTTCAGCGTTTGTGTATTCGCGAGAATATAACTCTTTCTCATTTGCTGTGATGTTTACGCTAGGTGTAGTTTTTTCAATTTTGAAATAGAAGAATTGATTGAAAACTTTACCTGAGTCTGGGTGAGAAGCATAACTAAAATTTGTTAGTGAAACTAAATATGTTCCAGGTGTGCTTAAGTTTGATGTGATGGCAAAGTCGCTAGCTTCTCCCCAGCTTTTTCCATCATTTGCCAACTTTTGAATTTGAATCGTTGCATTTTCTGCGTTAAAGTTGTTTGTAAATTTAATTGGAGTTTGGTTTGTCGAAACAGGTTTCCTTTTTTCCAATGGGATCTCTAATAAGTATTCGGCAAGACCTTTTGTTGAGTTTGCACTTTTCCAGGTTGTATACTCACTGTCTGTCAAAAGGTAAGAAACATCAGCGCCTTTTTGGGCAGTATATTTGCCGTCATTGTAAATAATCTTTTTAAATTCTTTAAATTCGTTGTTGGTGTAATCGGTGTAAGATGCTTGTGAACCTACAACATGGACTTTTTGGTCAAGAACTTTAACTATGTCGCCCTGATTATTAAAGTTAAGATTTAAAGGTTGATTGATTTCATATGTGTGATGCGTAGTTGTTTCGCCAGCGGTTGTTGAGTAGTTGTAAATCATGTCGTAGTGCATATTGTAAACGCCGACGTCGTTAAAATAAACTGTGGTTTTGTTTCCGTTTTCTGCAACAACTACATCTTGCACAAAGTCTGGTTTTACAATTTCGTTTGTTTCTGGGTTGAAAGTAAGAGTTGCGCTTTCAGTATTGTTGTTAAAGTTTTTAGTAAGTGTAAGTCTGAAGTGATTAGCGTCGTATGTGATGCTTGGCAAGTCTTGAGTTCCGTAATTGTAGAAGTATTCCCATTTATGTGTTGATGATGACAAACTTGCACTTCGAGAAAGTGATGAAAATTCAATCTTTGGAGCGTCTTGGCAAGAAGGTTCAAAATAATCATCATTGTTGAAAAGGAAAGCGGTGTATGAGAAAGTTTGATTTGTATAAGTTGTGGTTTCGGTGAAATCTGGGTCGACATCGTTCTCTTTATAATTTTTTCCAGGGACGAAAGTTGTATCATAAAGCCCATAAGATATGTTAACTTCTAAAAGTCCTGATTTGTCTATTGAAAGTATGCCCGGAGTGACTTTCCATCCCGTTATTTCACCATTCGTGTCTATTATTGCAGATTCCGTGGCTGTCGTTTCGCCAAGAGTCGTGTCGCGAGCAATTTTCATTTGCAGAGTTTGAGGATAAATTGCTGCGTCGCTATTGCGAATAGTATCGTTTGATGTAAGTATATATTTGCTTGAGTCGACAGGGATTTGTTTGCCGTTTAAATAAACTGAAATTTGAATGTCGTTGAAAAGGTAGTAGTGATTTGGGTCTTCAGTTTGGTTTGGGAAGTAGGCATATACTTGTTTAGCTTCATTTGTAGTTTCGCCACCTACCGTTTTGACTATCGTCCCTCTGCCGGATTTTTTCTCAGTGGTGAATGACAAAGGAAGATCTTTTGAAAAGTATGTATTGTTTTGAGTCAGCACGCCTTTGTTTATATAAGGTGGGATCACGTTTGTAATCGTCTCTTCAACAACGTCAGCACTTGACTTTGAAATGCTGGTTGGTTGAATTAAAAAGCAGGCGCCGGTTGCCATTGACAAAGCCGCCATACTAAGAACTGATAAACTTAAAACCTTTTTAAATTTGTTCATACTTCTACCCCTATGTCAACTATATTTTGACACGATCATTTTATCATAATTTTTCCCAAAAGCAAAATAATTTATGTATAAATAAATATAATATATATTATTAAATATAAATACATATTAAAATTTATTTATTTTTATTTTTTAAAATTGCAAAAAATAAAAAGCGAAAAATATTTATTTCGCTTTAAAATAAAGGGGTTAAAATAATAATTTAATTAAAATAACAGAATATTTACGTTATTTTCGTCAATTATTTCGTTATTTTCGAAAATTGTGAATTTTTTTAATAAATCGCGGCGCACTTTCCCAAGCGCTGATGACTCGCGTGGGGTGATTGGTTCGCCCCTTAAAACCTTGTCTTCAAAAAACTGTTTTTCTTTTGGACCGAGCGACGGAATAATCAAAGTTTGCTTTGCAATTCCTTTTGGAAAGCATTTGATAAAGTTTTCTTTAAAGTGCTTGCTTAAAAATCGTGGAGGTTTGATGTAATTTTCAATCACATAGGTTTCCATGGCATACATGGTGTTCCGCCACTTTGCCCGCATATGCGGATGTGAGATGCCTCTTTCATCACCAATCTTATACAGCGGCTCTAAGTGGTCGTTCACTGCGTGCCTTAAAATTAGTTCTTTTTCAAAATCATTGAATCTTTTATCAAAATAATCTTTAAAACATTCATCGTGTTTCCAGATATATCTCAAGTGCAGTATAGACGGCGAGCCATATCCGCCCATGCGCCTGCGAAGCGAACCGTAAAGGTCTTGTTCTATCATATCAAAATCATTTGCATCAAAGTCCAACATCTTCGCCACTTCTTCGGGCGTTTTCATTTCTTTATGATAAAGCCTGAAAAAATCTTGCTCACAAATTGGCAAAAGTTGAATCGCATTGTCGATTTCGGCGGCTTCTTTAAGTTCTAAAACTTCTTCGGGGCGAACTCCGCCTTCTATCAAGTCGATTTTTTCACAGCGCTCTTCGTCATCAATCATTGCATTTAATACGGCGACTTCATTACGGGAATTTTGCCTGCGGTTTTCCATGAAGATTTCGTTTCGCATACAATATATGGCGTAGGTTGCAAATCGGTTGCCATGTTGAATGTCAAAGGTGTCAATCGCTTTAAGCATACCAATAGCGGCGAGTTGAAAGATATCGTCATAGTCGATTGTTGTGCGCCCTTGACCTACATTACAATATCGATTTGCTACTTGATAAATCATTTTAATATTAAGCTTGATAATCTCGTCTTTTGCAGACTGGTCACCTTCGTGATATTTTTTTATGAGTTCGATTGTTTTGGAATTATAGTCGATATTTTTCATAGAAAAAGTATATTTAAAAGCGAGATTAAAAATTACATTTAGCGGTATTTCATTTTGATAATATTGTCAAATATTGTAAAATTGTATAAAGGTGAGTTATGAATAGATTTATATGCAGAGTATGTGGATATGTTCATGAGGGAGAACTTGATGAAAAGACAGTTTGCCCAGTTTGTCATTTGGGTGCAGAATTTTTTAAGCCCGAAGCAAAACAAGAGCGCGACGAGCACGTTTTTGTAGATATTGACGAATCAAACGTGGCAATTTGTCGCGATCCTGAAAAATGCATGCATTGTGGAAATTGCAAATCGGTGTGCAGATATAAGCAGGCTGTTTATGGTAGATATAACGCGCAAAAATGCAAATGCAAATCAGTTTGTGTTGATTGCGGGCAGTGCTCTATTGCATGTCCAGCAGGCGCAATTGAATATAAAAACGATTATTCACGCCTAAAAGCAGAAATGGAAGATGAAAACAAGGTTTTTGTTTTTATTACAGCGCCTGCAACACGTGTTTCGCTTGCTGAAGTTTTCGGTCAGCCGGAAGGAACTATCTGCACACAGCACGTTGTGGGAGCGCTTAGAAGCCTTGGCGCGGATTATGTTTTTGATGCCACATTTGGCGCAGATTTAACGATAATGGAAGAAGCGAAAGAACTCGTTTCGCGCTTGCAGTCGGGTAAAAAACTGCCTATGTTTACAAGTTGTTGTCCATCATGGGTGAAATATACCGAGATTTTTTATCCCAAAATGTTAAAAAATCTTTCTACTTGCAAAAGCCCGCTGTCAATGCAAGCGGAAGTTATAAAAACCTATTGGGCTCAAAAGCAAAACATTGAGCCAGAGCGAATTAGGGTGGTTGCAATCACTCCTTGCACAGCAAAAAAGGCGGAGGCAAAGGAAAGAAAGGCGTTTGATTATGCAATTCCTGTTCGCGAACTTGCAAAGTGGATGGTCGAAGACGGCATCGTGTTTAACGATATTGTGCCAAGCGAGTTTGACAGTGTGGTCGGTTCTGGCAGTGGCGCGGGTGTTATTTTTGGCTCGGCTGGTGGAGTCATGGAAGCAGTGCTGAGATCAGCATATTATTTCGTGACTGGTAAAAATGCAGAACAACTCAATTTCAAAAACATTCGCAGTTTAAGCGGTTATGCCGAAGCGCAAATCAGCATAGGAGGCTACAACCTTAAAGTTGCGGCTGTTTCGGGGCTTGCAAATGCAAAAAAACTTTTGGACGAAATTCAAAAGGGCAAACATTTTGACTTTGTTGAAGTAATGGCTTGCCTTGGCGGTTGTATAGCAGGCGGCGGTCAGCCTAAAAACATCAATCATACTTACGAAGAAGTTAGAAAGTGGAGAAGCACGGCTCTTTATTATCTTGACCAGTGCCAAGAAGTGAGATGTGCTCATGATAACCCAGAAATTAAAACGTTATATCGCGATTTTTTGTCAAAACCGGGGGCGACGCAAATGTTGCATACAAAATTTGTTGACAAAAGTGGAATATTGGGCTAATATTATCAAAAATTTTACAATTTGCATATAAAAATATGTAAATTTTAGAAGGAGGGAAACATGAATAAGTCTAGAGATATATTTTTAATTGCACTCGCATTTCTTTCATCGCTTTTGTTTGTTTTTGGTGGGGTAGGAATTTTTGCGAGCGTGCTTGTGGGAATTTTGATTGTCGGCGTGGCATATCTTGTTTTCAAAGATAAATCGCTTGCGGCAAGAACTTTACAACCTTACATAATTTTGTGTGCGGTTACTCTTGTTAGGCTTGTGTTTGAAGCAATTTTTGCCATGATTCTTGCATTTACAAACGATTCAACTGTTTACTCAAACACGATACAGGCAGCATCGATTGTCCGCGGAATTTTGATGATTGTTTTGATTTGCCTTCAAATCGTTGCTCTTGTGTTTATTTGCTGCAAAAAAGATGCGCCACTTGTTGGAACATTTGCAAATAAAATTGTTTCAAATCCAGTTGAAAGCAAAACAAAAGCTCAAAAAAGCAAGAAAAATGAGCCAGAAACAGACAAAACCGAAAACGAAGAAAAATAAACTTGGTGATTTCCAAGTTTTTTCATAAAAAATTTAGATAGTGAATATTATATCATTATGATTAAAGAACCTATTTTTGAAAAGTCACGTCTAAAAAGTTTGGTTGCAGATTCGCCGATTGATTCTACGTCGGCGTGTGTTGCGAAAGATATGAGTGATACTTTAAATTATTTCAGGCAACACGGCAGCGGAGTCTCATATATTTGCGCAAATCAAATTGGCGACAACGAAAGGATTGTCGCTGTTTTTGACAGTGCAAACAACAAGATGAAATTTTTATATAACCCTGAAATATACACCAAGCGTGAATTGCAAGATTATTGGGAAGAAAGTTTGTCGCGCCCCGGTAGACTTTATAATGTAAAATGTTATTTTGAAGTGGTTGTTTATTATTTTGACGAAAATGGCTCGCGAAAACATATGATTTGCAACGGCAAAACCGCCGCACTAATTCAATCGGCAATAAGCACGCTGGACGGAGTGTTGCCGGAAGAACGCGCAAGCGAGTGTGCAATTATTGAAAATGTGGTCAAAATACTAAACGATAGCGCGCTAGAATTATAAAATCATTTGCAAATCTTAAAAATTTCGACTAATATATAGTTATGTTAGATTTGCAAATTTCAGATTTAGGAGCAAACGGAAGCGGAGTCGCTAAACAGGGTGGCTTCGTTTATTTTGTTCCATTTTCAATCGACGGTGAAATGGTGGAAGCTGAGATTGTAAAATCTGAAAAACGATATGCCGTGGCAAAGGTCACAAAAGTGATTGAAAAATCAGCCTATCGCACAAAACCTGCTTGCCCTTATTTTGAAAAATGTGGTGGTTGCTCGTTGCAACATATGACCTATCAAAAGCAACTTGCATATAAGACGAATTTTATCAAAAACGAACTTTATCGCGCTTTTGGTTGCGAAATTGCCATTGATGAATGTTTTCCATCAAAAAATCAATTAAATTATCGAAATAAAATCAATTTTAATATAAAAAACAATAAATTATGTTTTTTAGATGTAAATAATCAGCCAATTCAAATCAATTATTGCCCTTTATTTTGCTCGGAAATAAATAAAAATATAATTTCAATTTTTAATAATTATTTTTCAGAAATAAAAAATAAATTTTTTGCATTACATATCAGAAAAATATCTGAAAAATATCAATTTACGCTAATTTCAAGCGATTTTGAGTTGAAAAATCAGGAAAAACTTGTAAATTCTTTAAAACTACTCGAAATTCAGTTTTCTTTGTTTGTTTCAAAAAGTGTGTCGCAAACTAGTTCAAATATAACTGACAATATTGTTTGTAAATATGGCGAACCAGCAGTTAGTTATAATGTTGGCGGGGCGAGTTGCCAAGTTTCTCCAGGAGCATTTTTGCAAGTAAACGAAGATGTGCAAAATGAAATTTACAAGCAAATATCGGTCATGATAAAACCAAATTCAAGAATTGTAAACGCTTATGGCGGCACAGGGATTTTGGCGGTTGCGCTTGCAAAAGAAGTTGAAAAAGTTTTTTCTATCGAAATAAATAAAGCTGCGGCAGGTGATTGCAAACAGCTTTTTGAAAACAACAAAATAGAAAATGCCATCAGCATTTGCGGTGACTGCAAATATGAAGTGCCAAAACTTTTGAAAAAAGAAAAAATCGATGCGGTGATTTTAGATCCGCCAAGAAGCGGGGTTGAAAAGTCGATTCTTGATATGATAAAAAAGACAGACATACAAGAAATTATATATCTGTCGTGCAGTCCTCAAACGCTTATTCGTGATTTAAAAGTGCTGCAAGAATGTTTTTATATTGATAGTGTTAAACCTTATGATATGTTTCCACAAACTTATCATATTGAAACACTTGTTAAATTGTCAAGAAAGTGATTAAATCAACTTTAAATTTTCGTCTTTATCCCAAAAGTTTGTTTTCATATCTAAAAAATGCATAATATCATTTTCATCATAAAGGTGGAAGTGACTTAAATCGCAACCAATATTGAAGCCAAAACTTTTATAAATCCCCATAGCGTTGTGGCTGTGTCCAAAAAGCGTCAACATTGTTTTGCTGTGATTTATTGGCTTGTGTGTAAGATAAAAGGCTCTGTGTTTTATCTTAATTTTATCGTGATATTTCACATCAAGATAGCCAAGTTTTAAACAATATTGCCTAAATGCTTCAAAATCATTGTTAAAAAAGTATTTTACAACTCTTTCTTCATTGTTGCCCATAATCAATATGATTTTAGAGTTGATTTTTTTTACGATATTTAAACTTTTCTTCCATGTGTCGTTGTCTTTGTTATGGCAATCGACCAAATCTCCAATGACATATATAATATCGTTGCCGTCTACTTGGCTGTTCCAAGTTTTTACGAGATATCTTTCAAATTGTTTATAATCTTTGAATGGGCGTTTGTTTAATATAAGGTTATAATTGTTGCCAAGATGTAAGTCGCTTGTGAAATAATACATGTTTTTCTCCTGTTACAATTAAAGTATAACATGCAAAACGAGAAAAAGCCAACAAAATTTATGAATGAGATTGTAATTTTTTCATGCTCTTGAATAATTGTTGGTTGTGTGTTATAATTAAATATAGGAGAAAATTATGCAATATCTATTGTTTGTTGACGACACTGGATTTAACAAAAATAAAAACTCAAAAAGGCTTAACGACGAAAAAATTTCGATGGTTGGCTGTTTGGTGGCGGTTGATAAAATTCAAGACCTTGCAAATGAATTAAATTTTCAGCTTAGCGAACTTAAAGAGCTCTACAATGCCGACGAATATCATTTTACTGACATTTGCAATCATAAAAATCAATTTGAAGGCATTGACGGTTACGATGCACTTTCAATGATTCAACTGTTTGCTGAAATCATAAAAGAATATGACATAAAAATTGTTACGCAAACAATAACCAGCGAAATGCTAGAAAAGAAGGGCGACCTTATCGCTGGCGTGGATGCAATTGCGAGAGAATGCGGATTTTCAAGCAAAAGCGAAGCGCAAAAAAACGAAAGCCGCGCGCTTATTTTGAATATTTTAGATGCTAAAAAATACGTTGAGTCATTAAGCGGCGACAACGAAATTGCAGCTGTATTTTGCGACGAAGGGTTGAGGAAAAATAACGCCGAAACAAAAATTAAACTTGGCGGCAAAGATGTTGAAATCGATTTTTGCTCGTCAAAGGAGTTTCCATATTTGCAAATAGCCGATTTTGCGGCATGGGCGCTTACTAGAAGCAAGTTGAATTTAGAAAAGTCACAGGAAAAAGAGATGAAAGACTTTGATTTGATGACAATGAAAATTTTGGAAGATATAGTGCCAAACTACATAAACATCGAAGCCGTTTCAACTAATGCCGGATATGGAATAAACATAGACAAAACTTTTGATGAAATTATTAAATAAAGCACCCCGACGGGTGTTTTATTTGAGACAAAATTAAAATTATGCTTTAAAAATGTCTAAAATAAGTGCTAAATCTGATATGTCTTTTTAAGATATATGTTATACTAAAATCGTTAGGAGAACGCATGTAAAAATGCGTCTTCGGCAAAATGAATGATAAAGAATTTATAAAAGTGCAATTTTAAAAAATTGCGGTGTTGGAGCAAAAAATGAGATTGATAAGCATAGACATAAACGATAAAAAGAATTTTGATATTTTTCTTCAACAAATTAAAAAATCTTTTCCCGCAAGCGAAAGAACTGAAAGAGAAGAGTATGTTAAGTTTGTTGCTTTTGGGGGACAACCATATTTTATATTGGACGACGAAACAACGGTAGGCGTTTGCTATGTGTTTGAAGGAACAAATATGGCGTATGTGTATTATCTTGCCATAAATGAAGATTTACGAAACAACGGGCTTGGCTCGAAGACAATCAAAACGCTTAAAAATTATTTTTTTAAAAAACCGCTTGTGCTGTCTATTGAAGACATAGAAAGTGGGAATGAAACCGCTTTAAGAAGATACAAATTTTACACAAAAAATGGCTTTACACATCAAAACTTGTCGTATACATGGCAGGGGGTTAGGCTTATGATGCTCAGCGATGAAAGGGTTGATATTTTTGAATATCAAAACACTTTTGGAAAATTGTTTAATTATTCTGATTATAAATAAAGTCACAAAACGACTTTTTGGGGGAGTATGAAAATTTAAAAAACAATTTGCGCACTTGCATTGATGCTGTGTCTTGGCGTTTCAGCCGTGTTGCTTACGGCGTGCGGGGGGAATGACGTGTCAAGCTTGTTTGGGAAAACACTTTCGTTTTATGGATATGCAAACATTTCTGAACACAACTATACAGTAGAAAATAAAACCATGAAACTTGACGCGCTTGTAAAAGATTATTTTGACAAAATCGATTGGAATGCAACTCTTGGAAAAAGCAAAGAAGAAGTTAAAGATTCAAACAATGCGATGAGAATTATGTCAGAGCAAATCTATCAAAATGTTGATGAAAAAGCCCTTAAAGCTGTCAAATTTGAATTTTCAAGCGAAGAAGCCGCCAAAGTTACTGTTGACGGGAATGAATATGCCATAAATTTACATACACTTTACGAGTATAGATTTAAAACCGGAAAAGATGAAGAAGAAATAACCATCAGATATGAGGGCGACAACGCATTCAGCTATGGCACGAATGCTTGGAATAATTCAGCCTTGCCAATAAGTGAGACAAACACAGTTTTTATTAAATTTTTACAACCAACCGAAATTGCTGACGGGCAAACGGGAGACATATGCGTCTCAGGTAGAGTTTTATACAAAGCATAAACAAAAAATCCAAGATATCGATTAGAGCTTCAGCTCATTTGATTTCTTGGATTTTTATTTTGTCATTTTATAGCGTGATAACATTTTATTGTTAATCATTTAAAAATTAACATAGTAAAACAATTTCAAAGCATTCTTATAAAAAATACGCACCCCAGCACACCTTATCAGGGTGCGTATATTTTGTTGGCGGAGACGATGCTATCCAATTCTAACTTTAAAGTCTATGTTGGTGATAGGTGGATTAAGATTTGTTGTTTAATCTAAAGGTGGAAATCCTGTATAACATTTTTGAGCATTGGCATGTCCTAACACTCTCCCTATTGAAGTAATAGAAAATCCATTTGGAATTTTATCCCACCAATCGTGTATAACTTTTAATGCAGGAAACGTGTCAAGTTTTTCGTAGAATTTATTTAATACAATATTTTTCTTATCTGCGACTTTATCATAGAAATCAATAACTTTATAAAGACATTCCTTTTCTTCTTGCGATAAAGGTAAAATAGTGCCATTTGATTGAATTTTATCAAGTTTGTCAATTTCCGTTGTTTTTGTCAAAGGTAGTCTTACATGATTATCTATAAGTTCGTGGTCAATGAGGATATTTTCTAATCCATAAGGTTTTAATAAATTAATTGCTTTTTGATAATTTTCAGAGTTTTTATCAATGCCCACGCAAAAATAACCATCAAGATTTTGTAAATAAAATTCTTTTAATTTCTTTAACCTACAAAATGAATTTAATCTTATTGCCTTTAAAATATCTAATTGGTCTAACCAATCATTATTATTGGGCAAGTCGCAAATTAAAAGACTTTCAAACAATTTATTCATTACATTTAACCCTTCGGTTATATTGCCAGTTATAGGGCATATCCCTATTAAAATTGTAGTAATAACAGTTAGAGCTACAAGGCTTTCATCTGATATTTGTTCTACAATGTCTACAGCTCCATTAATTCCAATACAGCTTGCCTTATTGTTTTGTTTTTTGTATCTATGAATAAGCAATTCTGATAAGATGTTGTAATCACTTTCTCTTGTCGTTGTAGCGGCTTGAATTTGGGCTTTTCTATATACTAATTTAAAAGCGGGGTCATTGAAGATTTCTAACGCATTCTCTATTTCTGCTAATTTTGGAATAAATCTATTTTCAAAATCATTCATTCTTTTTTGTGCCAACTCATCTGCGTTTGAAAAATATTCTTCCATTATTTGCTTTGCAGAATACTCTGAAATTTGTTTTGCTTTCTCTTCATCAAATTGAGTAATATGATTATGTACAATAGTTAGATTTTCGCCTTGATAATTATTTGAATTTGCCCCAGAACTAATTTCTTGATTTCTTTTTGTCATGATTATTTTCTCCGAATTGTATATTGTTGCAATTATCTCCAGACGAAATATTTTGTTTGTTTGTCTGTTTATTATTGTAAATTGATATTCCACCGAATATTGCAGAAATAATAGCAAATATTCCGGATATTATTGTGCAAATAATTTCAACCATAATTACCTCCTATTTAGTGCTTAATCATTATACCATATTTTGTAAAAAAATGAAAGGTCTATAAGAAAAAAAGAAGAAGTGTTTTTCAACTTCTTCTCGTGGGTGTTTTATTGATTGTTTTGCAAGTGAGAATAGACATCTTTTGCTGTTAGATTTTGGATTTTGCCACTAGATTCGGCGAAGTTTTTTATGTCTGTTGCAAACATTAAACTTATTCGTTTAAGTTGCTGATTTGACAAACTTGCTTGCCAAAGACTTGTTGATATGTTTTTAAATAGAGTTGTTTTGTATGATGACCACTGCGATATTTATTTCAACACAAATGATGATAAATCTAAACATCTTAAACTTAAAGAGCAACTAGACTTAGAAAGCGAAATTTTGTTTGAAAACAAAAAGAACACCACTAGTGTTCTTGCGTACCTAAAAAAAGAGCAATCTAAACTAAAAAGTTCGGATTACTCCCTAATGGCGGGGCTAACAAAGTTCAGATTGAACTATTTTTAATCAATGATCATTTACGATTATCGTTTATATTAAAACAATTATAAAATATTGTTTGTAATATTTTGTCGAATATATAGAAATTATTAAAATATATGTTATAATGGTGCTATAAAGTGAGGTAAACTTATGAAAAATTTATTTTTTGTTTTAAGCGATATACATATGAGAGAAGATCAATATATTGATAAAAAATATATTAATGGAATTGGAAATGTTTTGAATTCAATAGAATGCTTAGATAATGCCTGTGTAATTGTTGCTGGCGATTTAGCTTTTTCTGGAAAGAAAAATGAATATAGAAAAGTTGGAAACTTGTTTGGGCTTATTACTAATCAGTTAAAGAAAAAGTTAGGGAAAGAAGATATTATACCATTCTATGTTGTCCCAGGGAATCATGATATTAATTTTGATGGCAATCCTCGCGAAAGAGTAGATGTAAGAGAATTGCACAATAATGGAACTATTGATAATGAAATTGATACTGAATTAACAAAATTTGGTTCTTTTTACGAGCTTGCAGAGAGAAATAGATGTTTTTTGCACAACAAATTGTATAATTATAGATGTTTTGGAACTGGCGAAATTAATACACAAATCAATCTACTTAACTCAGAATTGTTTTCTACTTTTATGGATAAAAATGGAGATGATGATAAAGGATTACACTATTTCCCTGAATCAAGTATTTCCAAAATAACAAAACAAAAATGGGCAAACTATACAATAACCGTTATGCATCGAAGCCCAGAATGGTTTTCTTGGCAATCTTCACAAAATTTAAAAAATAACTTTTACAGGGCAAGTAATATTTTAATTTGTGGGCACGAACATTCTTCAGATATTCAAGACATAGAAAAAGAACAAAAAAATCTAATTATGGTAAAGACAGGGATGTTTGATTTTCGTGAAAATAGTTATTCATTCAATTTAATCATAATTGACACAGAAAAAAATACATGCGATATAAAATATTATACTTGGAATTCTGAAAGACAAATGTATGTTATAACAACGGAACAAAATGATATAGAACTTAAAGAAATTGTCGTTGATGATTTGTTAAAACCAAACATTAACTTTACAAGAGAATTCCTGACTATAAATAATTATAAAGTAGATGAACTTTTCGTTTTTCCTGACATTGATAAGATCAATAATCAGCAAGATAAAAATGAAAAAACGATAAAAAATATGGATGAACTCTTTGATTTTGTGAAAGAAAACAACATAATATATATTGAAGGTGATGCTATGGCCGGCAAATCTTCTTTAGCAAAATCATTTTATAGTAATAGCATAAAACGAAAGAAGATTCCATTATATATTGATTTAGATCAAATCAGTAGAAAGAAATATGAAAATATTATTCGAGACGCTTTTTGTGAGCAATATAGCTATAATAGTTTAGACTATGAGAAATTTAAACAAACATTAAAAGAAGATAAGGTTGTTATTGTTGATAATCTAGATAAGATTCCTGATAAATTAATTGATGATTTTGTGTGTAATTTAAAATGTGATTTTAAAAAAGTAATACTTTTATATAAACCTAATGATAAATGTGATATCGTTGAATTAACAAAAAAAAGTTTGAATGATAATGATAAATGTGAAAGATTGAGAATTTTGCCTTTCTACCTAAGAAAAAGAAAGGAATTGATAAAAAATGTCTTGTGTACTTCAGTAAATAAAGTGGATAATATTGATAATAAAGTTACAGAAATAAATAATTTTATTTCAAATCAATTACAAGTTTTCAGTATCAATCCTAATTTTATTACAATGTATGTGTCATATTATGTTGATGATATACACAATGCTGATGTACAGACTAATCTGTTTAGTAAAGTATTTGAAACAAATTTAGTTAAATCGTTACAAAAATATATAAGCAATGAAAATATAGAAGAATATTTCACTATTTATGAGAACTTAGCATATAAGATACATTTTGAGAAAAAGTATCCAATTTCAATAAATGATATACAGAATGTTATAAAGTCATATAATGATAAATATATGCTAGAAATTGATTGTGCTGAATTCAGAAAAAATAGTATAAAAGCAAACATTCTAGATGAAATGGATAATGACACTTTTAAATTCTTTGATAATTCATATCTTGCTTATTTTGTTGCGAGTGCACTAAATAAAAAGGCAAATAATGGACAAAAAATTGATGATGAATTAAGTTGGATATGCACAAATTTGTGCTTTAATATTAATGGAGATATATTATTGTTTTTGTCTTACATAACAAAAAATGTCTCCATTTTGGATTATATAATTAAGAGTACAAAAGAGATAATGCAACAATGGACTGAATTTGATATTGACAATAACAATATTTCATTTTTAAAATTAAATGCTGAGGAAAAAGTTGAATTGCCAACTAGTGAAGACAAAGAAATCCATGAACAAAACATAGAAAAACAGGAAAAAGCAATAAAGAAGAATTTAGAAATAAAAACTAGATCAATATATGATGACTATGATGAAACGAAGTTAGACTCCAAAGCATATAAAGTAAATCAAGCAATGAGACACTTGGAATTAGTAAGTAAAATTTTACCTAATTTTAATCATCTAATTGAAAAGGATAAGAAACTTGATTTGGCTCGAGGGATATATGAATATCCTAATAAGATTTGTAATGAAATTTTACATGAAGTGGATTCGAATTTCAACTATATTTTAAAAGACTTATTGCAATATTGTGAAGAAAATAATATTGAAAAAGGTCAAGATAAAATAATAAATCAATTGCAAATACAAGCTGAAATGTTTATATTGAATTTATTTGATATGACTGCGAGATTGTCTACTACGACTAAAACCATTAAAGTATTAGACTCTATTGAACTAAGAAGTATTAATAATTCAATTTTAAATGTTATGATGTATGAAAATCTAGGGAACTTCAAAGAATTTGCAAAACGTGCTGACGATATTTATGACAAATCTAAAAACCCATTAGTAAAAACTATGATAAAAAGAATTGTAAGAAAGCATTTCTTATGTAACAAAGATTTAAAACAAGTAGGAGATGTTCAAAGAGTTGCGGATAAATATTTTGGACAATCTAGAAAATATTTAAAATAAAAAGCAGGCCTGTCGTTTTATCATATAAGATAACGACATAACTCATATGATAGTATGTTAACCTGCCTAATATAGCATATTCATTTACATGAAAATTATGTTAAAAGCGAACAATTTTTTGTTCGCTTTTTTGTTTAAAAAATAAAAACCACCAGCTGTGCTGGTGAGAAATGAAAAGCTTAAGCTATGCGTAGACAAAAAATTCCTCCTAAATAAAAATAGTGTTTGCTGACACGAAAATTAATAATGGGGGGGGATTTTTTGTTTATGAACGAAAATAGTATAGCACATACAAAATGGAATAGCAAATACCATATAGTATTCACACCAAAGTATAGAAGAAAAGCAATATACGGAGAATTAAAAAAAGAGATAGGAGCAATATTAAGAGAATTAAGTAATTGGAAAGAAGTAGAAATAATAGAAGCACACGGATGTGTAGAGCACATACATATGTATGTATCAATACCACCAAAAATGTCAGTTGCCGGTTATGTGGGGTTTCTAAAAGGGAAAAGTACATTAATAATATATGAAAGGCATTCAAACCTAAAATATAAATACAGCAACAAGCATTTTTGGTGTAGGGGTTACTATGTGGATACAGTAGGAAGAAATGAAAAGGCAATAGAGGAATATGTAAGGAATCAAGAGAAAGAAGATATTATGAGTGACCAAATAAGTATGAAAGAATACTTAGACCCATTTAAAAAAATTTCTCGTTACACACAATGGGTGTGTTATGGGGATTATATAATTGTCTTGTAAAAATCTTTCTCGTTTGACAAAATGGTGATAAAGTGAGATGGATTTTCAATCTTTGGTTTTTCAAAAGGAATAATTGCACCAAAACATTCATGTAAAATAAAAAACTGCACGCATTTCTCATTTTCACGAGGGTGCGTACAGTTCTCTACTGGCGGAGACGGTGGGATTCGAACCCACGTGCCCGGGTTAGCGGACAACTTGATTTCGAGTCAAGCTCGGTGCGACCACTTCGATACGTCTCCTTGTTTGCTTCATCCGCTATTTTATCACGCATCATTTTTTTTTGCAACTCTTCTGATTAATTATTTTTTTCACATTAACCTAACAGTAAATAGCTAAAGCAAAGCTTGCATTACTCCCGATATTAAATGCGGAGTGAAAACAAAATGCAACATATATTGTGATGTTGTTTTGTTCGTTTCACTCACAAATCTATTTGCCTGCTGCAAATAGGTTGCAAGCAACACCATCACAATATGTATTATCATCAGTTGCTGGCAAGTATCCCTACGGGCTGTTTGCCGACAACTTCCGATAATATAAGCGAAGCGAAAACAAGAAGAAAAAGCAAAGCTTGCGTTACAACGTAACATAAGCGAAGCGAAAACAAGAAGTAGTAACAAAGCTTGTATGGCTACGCAACATAAAGCGAAGAGAGAAACGCTGAAAAACATAAAGAAGGGAGGAAGAAACAGGGCGAGGGCCCGAAAAACGGAGGTTTCTTATAATGAAAATGCTTAATTTTATATCTATGTTGGGTAATGCATGGGAAAAAGCCCTAAAAAATAAGGAAGGCAAGACATATGCGGGTTATGAATGGCTGGTTGACCTTTTTAAATATCTTAGCCCAATTTTATACGCAATCTTAGCAGTAGTTGGTGCGGCTGGTGTGATTTACTCAATTGTTCTGGGTGTTAACCTTGCAAAAGCGGAAGACCAGTCAAAACGTGACGAAGCAAAGAAAAGATTAATTACAACAATTATTGCCGTAGCTGTTACAGTAGTGCTGATCATTTTCTTTAACGAACTGCTTCCTCTTATTGTAGGTGCAGTTGCTAAACCTGGCGATATACCTGGAGCTTAATTAAAATATAAACAAAATAAATCTCTAAAAAATTAATTAATAAATTAAAATTTTTTAGAGATTTATTTTATTAAATGTCGAAATTTGAGAAACGTCTTTCCTAAGAATTGATAGGAAAAATGAATTGCATTTAATAAGTCACGCGCGCAAAAAAACGACCCGTTCGGGTCGTCTATTTTTTATATGTTAAATTATTACATATGGATGAAGCCGGTATTTTTATGATTTGGTAAATTACCACTATTGTTACCGCCGACAGCTTTGATGATCATAGGGAATAATTCATTGAAGAAAATAATCAAAACAACAGTAACAGCAACTGCAATAATTGTTGTAATCAATCTTTTCTTTGCTTCGTCACGTTTTGATTGGTCTTCCGCTTTTGCAAGGTTAACACCCAGAACAATTGAGTAAATCACACCAGCGGCTCCAACTACAGCCATGATAGCGTAAAGGATAGGTCCAAGATATTCATATACTTGTGCAACCCAGTGTAAATCAGATTCGGCTGGGAAATTTGTGTTCCAATCATAACCTAACATCGAAGAAATAAAATTTAACATAAGAAACCTCCGTTTTTCGGGCCCTCGCCCTGTTTCTTCCTCCCTTCTTTATGTTTTTCAGCGTTTCTCTCTTCGCTTTATATTAAAAAAGGTTGAAAGTTTTTTTGTTTTAATTAAATTAAAACTTTTAAATAATATTTGTAAAAAATAACTTTCTATGCGAACTATTTATTTACAAGATAATAGTAGCATAAAAAAATTTTTATGTAAAATGATTTTACATATTTTTTTAAAAATTTTTAAAAAATTTTATTTTTCTTTTTTTACCTATTTTTTCCGCACAAAAAAAGCGACATTTTATGCCGCTTAATTTTTTATTGATTTTCAAAGTTGATTATTACATAGCCTTGCGGATAGTTGCACAGGGGGCAAGTTTTCCAGGCTTCTTTTTTGGTTTCACGGTGGCCGCAGTTTGAACATTCATACAGGCGAGGCGTTTGCGATTTGTATAATTTGTGATGATTAAACATTTCGCCGAGATCGGCAAGTTTTTGCGCGTGAACTTTTTCTACTTCTGCAACCAGTGTAAATGTTTTGGCAATTTCGGGGAAGCCTTCGTCTTTTGCGACTTTTGCAAATGCGGGGTAGATGTTTTGGGCTTCATAGTCTTCGATTACTGCTGCCGCGGCGAGAGATGTTTTAAGTTCGGACTGCTTGAACGGATAGCCGGCTTCGATGTTTACATTTCCGTTTTTAGTTTGCAAATTGTCGACAAGATGTTGATAGAACATTTTGGCGTGCGCCATTTCGTTTTTAGCAAGCATTTTTAAAATTGTAGAAATGTAATTCATTTGGTTTTGCTTTGCATCTTTTGCGATAAACTGATAGCGGGCTCCGTCTTGACACTCTGCGGCGAAGGCGCGGGCTAAATTTTCTTTTGTTTTACTTTCTGAAAAATCCATGGTTTTTTCCTCCAGAAAATATATTGACATAAATTAACTATTTAAACATTTGCATTTTTGTTTTAAAAAATGTAAAATATTCTTATATATAAGGAGTTGTTATGGCAAACGAATATACGCCTATTAAAATTCACTATGATATGATTCGCGACAACGAAGCTCAGGTTGTGGACAAACTCGACCGTGAACTCAAGTTTTATCGCATTCTTTTTCAGAAAAAAATAAAGGGTTTGGAAATTATTTACGATACTCCAAACTGCTTGCTTTCTGGAGCGGGGATTGTTCTTAGCAAACAATACGACGACGGAAAGGCATTTTTTAAGGTTAGACGTATCTCATATCTTCCTACCGAATTCAGAAAGCCAAGTCAAAAATTTTACCTTTCACAAACAAACAATCGCGAAACCCCAAAGGATTTTCCTTTGCAAATCGCTACTGCAATCAACAATGCGTTTTCAAATGTTTTCACTATTGACCTTGTTGAAGTTGTTAAGCAGACTATGCCAAGATATGAAATAAAACTAAAAGGCAATTTGTATTCATTGACAAGCGGACTTGGAATGAAAGGGCAGATTGTTTTTGAAAAAGTTGTTTACAAAGACTGCGCCAATGGAAGAAAGGTTAAGCATCAAAGCGTAACCGTTACTTTGCCTGGTGACCCTGCTTATAAGCGTGAAGTTGAAGAAGTGCAAAACGCGATTGAGAAAAGCTGCAAAGAGCTTTTGAGATATAATGAAAGCCGATTTGAAATTGCACAACGCATTTTGAGAGTTAGAACTCCTATGACCAAGGAAGAGCGTAAGGCTGCCGAAGAAAAGGAGAGAAAACGCAAAGAGATGCTTGAAGAAGAAGCACAAAACGAAGAGAATAAATAAACTGCGCCCTTGCCAAACCTCGACGTGAAAAAACGTCGAGGTTTTTTTTCGCCGGCACAGGCAGGGCGCGCGTGGGCGCGCGAGCGCGGGCGAAAAGCCCCGCTTCCGCGAAGCGGGGCGCAAGGGCGCAGGTTTTTAGCGCAATGAAAATTTAAATTGATTATTAAAAGGACGGGTTAAAAAAGTCTGCCGGAACAGCCGGAGCAAGTGTTTGCACAACTTGAAAAACCGCTATTGTTTGAGAGAGCAAGCAGCAAAAGAAGCAGGAAATTGGTGTTTGTGTTCAAGTTTGTGTCGGTTGCATTTGAAAAAATTGAAAGCAACAGCACCAGCAAAATATCTTGAGAATTCATATAACCTCCTTTTCAACAATAAAATAAAAAAATCAGCAAAAAAAGTGGAACAAATCCAAATTACTAATTTGCCTTTCTTCTTTAGTGCGATAAAATATCTCTAAATGTTTGTCGAGTGAGTTTGACAGCATTTAGCATATCAATTTATATGATTTTGCGGCAAAGTGTGATACAAAAAAGGAGATAAAATTGGGGGATTATTTAGTTCTTTCAGAAAGACGGAAAAGTGAAATACTTGGGTTTTTGCCAACAGACCCGCAGATTAACAAGCTTGCGGACTATTTTCAAAACTTTTCGGACTTTACACGGCTTAAAATTATTTCATGTTTATCTGTTTGCGACATGTGCGTTGGAGATATTTCAAACTTGTTGGATATCAATCAAACAACTGTTTCGCATCAACTTAAAATCTTGAAGGATCAAGGGCTGGTGAGTTATAAAAGAGATGGAAAAATTTTGCTTTACACGCTTTTAGATAAATCGGTCAGTGACGTTATGATGTATGCGGTGGAGTATTTGTGATTGACTTTTTTATGGCATAATGATAAAATTATGGCATGAAAAACGAAGTTAAAATGTTCGATTTGCCACACGGCTGGAAAAGAATAAACGAAACATATCAGTTGAAAAACGATCAAGGTTTGGATTTTGTGACAAACATACTTTCGCCAAGCGGGAGGGTTGTCACAGTGTTTAAAGCACAACCACTTTTGGGGCTTCCAAGTTTTGATAAGATGATAAATGATTACGGTGAAATAACCGCGCTACTTAAACTCAAAAAGAAGTTTAATATTAAGATGAAAGAAAAGACCTTTCCTATATATATTATAGAAGGCGCTGACGGAACGATTTTTGCACAAGCATTTTTTGACACCGAAAACAAAGATGTGTTTAGTTTGTTTACGTGTCTTGAAACGGCGGGGAAAAATTTTAAAGAATATGCCCAAAACAATCCCGTTTTAAATGAAATTGTTTCACTTTTAAGGGTGGCAAAATGAAAAAGTTGTTGCTTCACAGTTGTTGCGGACCGTGCTCGACTCACGTAATTAACGTTTTAAAAGACAGATACGACTTGACAATCTTTTATTATAATCCCAACATTTTTCCCGCTGAAGAGTATCAAAAACGTTTGGCAGAACAAAAACGATATGCTATGATTATGAGAATTGATGTTTTAGAAGGCGAGTGGAACGAAAAAGAGTTTTTAGAACTTGCCAAAGGGCATGAACTCGACAAGGAAGGCGGCGCGCGTTGCGAAATCTGCTTTAAAATGCGTTTGCAAAAGACGGCGCAAGTCGCAAAAGAAAATGGCTTTGACCTTTTTGCCACAACGCTTTCGGTCAGCCCACACAAAAACACAATGCTTATAAACAAGGTGGGGGAAGAAGTTGCTCAGGCGGAGGAAATTGAGTTTTTGCCTGAAAACTTCAAAAAACAAAACGGATATCTTGATAGTATCCAAATTTCAAAACAATACAATCTTTACAGACAAAATTACTGCGGATGCAGATTTTCAATAAGGAAGGATTTGTGCTCGGATTTAGATTTAAAAAACAAAATACGATAAGGCAGGAAGAATATTTAGAAAAGCAAGCAAAGAAATTTCCTAAAGTGCTTTTTTATGTCTTTCTAGTTTATTTCATCTTGTTTTCAATCTACATCGGCGGTTATATCTATTTTAGAAACACTTACGAACTTTCAGAAGTGTTTGGTGCAAGTATGCAAAACACGCTTAACCCAAACATCTATTCGCAAAATGATGGAGACGACCTTGTGTATGTCAACATCAAGAAAAAACCTGAAAGGTTTGACATCATTGTTATTAAAGACAAAGATTCTTCGGGCAAAGAAATCAAACTTATCAAACGTGTCATTGGCATGCCTGATGATTTGATTACGATTAAAAAAGACACCAGTGGCGGATTTTACCACGTATATTACGTAAACCGTGAAACCAAAGAAATTGAAAAACTTGATGAAACATATATAAAAAGTTATAAGGACTGGACAGACTCAAAAAGTTCATACACCGTTGGGGATATTGAATATGAAGATGAATTCTATACAAACTTCATAGCAAGTGGTAAATATAAAACTGAGAAAATCGACGGGACGACATTTTTTAAAGTTCCTGACAACAACATTTTTTACTTAGGTGACAATCGTGCACGCTCATCTGACTCACGTGCAAGGGGAACGGGCGAAATAAAAAATGTTGAAGGAGTTGCTGAAATCATCCTTTCAGACGCAGCAAAAACAAATGCCAACGTTTTTGGAATCAAATTTAAATCAATCTTTTCATTTTTATGGAAAGAACTTACAAGATTTTTTGCTAGATAAAGAAAAACGGCTAAAAATTGGTCGTTTTTCTTTTTTAAGTGTTTAAATTGCCTAAAAATGGGCAAAATCGCTTTGTTTTAAAGTATTTTTATGATATAGTTTTTATAGCATAGAGATATGCAAATTCATAAAAAGGGAGAAATAATATGAATAAGTCTGAATTTATTAAGGCATTTGCTGAAAAAGCTAACTTCACACAAAAAGATGCTGGAATCGCTTTTGAAGCAATGGTGGCAACAATTGTTGACACACTCAAGAAAGGAGAAAAAATTGCTATTGCTGGTTTCGGAACATATGAAATCAAAAACAAACCTGCTAGAATGGGAATCAATCCTATGACAAAGCAACAGGTTAAAATCAAAGCATCAAAAGCTCCTAACTTCAAGTTCGGCAACAGCTTTAAAGAAATTTTTAACTAAGATATTGTTTAATCTCGAACAAAAAAGTCTCTCGTTAGGGAGACTTTTTTATTGCCTTGATTATTTCTGTGGCTAAATAAAAAAAACAGATATTACTCTGTTTTTTCTGTTTCGGTTGGTTGGGTTTCGGCGGTTGCCTCAACTTGCGCTACAAGTGCTGGGTTGTTGTTCTTTTTAAGTTCCGCTAAAATTTCAGCAAGAAGTTTTTCTGTGGTTGGTTTTGCCGCTTCTTCAGCTGCCTTGCGCGCTGCTTCTTCGGCTGCTTCTTGTTCTTTCTTTGCTCGAAGTGCTTTTGTTGCTTCATGAACGGCTTTGCGGTCTTTCATGTTTACGCCTTGTGCTTTAAGTTCTTTTCTTTCTGCTTTTGATGGGCCAGCATGTAAAAGCTTGTCGGTTGTTGTGCGGAACATCTCACTAGATTTCATTGCAATTTTCAAGATTATGAACAATGTAAAAGCGATAAGGAAGAAGTTGATTACGGCTGTGATGAATGCACCCCAGTCGATGTAGATGCTTTTGTTAAGGTCAATTGTTCCGTTTTCAAGATAGGCTTTTCTCAGAAAAGTGTATGCAGATTCAAGACCAGTCCCTCCAAAAGAAAGGAGCCAATTGATAAGTGGCATTATGATTTTGTTGGTCAGAGCGGTCACAATTGCCGAGAACGCACCACCTATGATAACGCCGACTGCCATGTCGATTACGTTTCCACGACTAATAAACTTTTTAAAGTCACTAAAAAATTTTTTCATTTTTCCTCCGGTCTAGTTATTCTAAAAGTTAGAGTCGGCTGTTGCGACAGAGAGACACACGACTACTAAGATTATCATCGCTATAGAAATAGCAAGTGTAACCGCTGCGATTGTGCGATATTTTTTTTGAGTTGATTTTAATGTGATTGAAGAAGTTACGATTGATGCAATGCTTAACCCTGTAATTAAAACAGCCATAATTATTCCTAAAATCATATATGTGAGCACAAACGATATAGCACTGTCGAGCGCGCTCTCAGAGCCTTCCGATGAATTTATAAACCAAAAGAAGATTCCTATAAAGATGCCAAAAGCGATTGCGCATACCACTGAAATTGCCGTGCAGATAATTGATGCAATAAGAGTTTTGCGTTTGCTATTTGAATCTACTGGTTTTTCAGTAGTAAGAATTTGGTCGGCAGCTATTGAAGACAAATGATTTTCATTTTGTGTTTCATTCTGCATAACTAATCCTCCTATACTAAATTTTATCAAAAATTTTAAATAAAAACAAATATTTGCTTATAATATTTTGAAAAAAAACACAAATTTGATACTATTAAATCAAATATGGAGGTTCAAAAATGAAAATTGCTGTAATTACTGGTGCGTCATCAGGAATGGGGAGAGAATTTTGCAGACAACTTGATGATCGTGGATTTGATGAGATTTGGGGGCTTGGCCTTGGTGAAGAGAATTTTAAAGCGCT
This sequence comes from Clostridiales bacterium, assembly GCA_003522085.1. GTDB lineage: Bacteria > Bacillota > Clostridia > Christensenellales > UBA1242 > Caccovivens. The sequence goes on from DPGI01000009.1 coordinate 205,034, forward strand.
TGAAGCAGAACTTAAAACGCCACTGAGATATTTTGATCGAGATCTCACTAAACTTGAAAATATTGAATATTTTAAATCTGAACTGGAAAAATACAAGCCAGCAGTTGAGTGGCTTGTAAACGCAAGTGGGTTTGGCAAATTTGGCAGATATGACGAAATTGAAACCGAAACAAGCGTAAACATGATTGAACTTAACTGTGTGGCCCTTGTTAGAATGACCGAATATGTTCTTCCATATATGGTTAAGGGCGGAAGAATTATTGAAATTGCTTCAGTCGCAGGGTTTCAACCTATTCCTTGCATCAACGTTTATGCAGCGACAAAGGCATTTGTCATCAGTTATTCAAGAGCGCTAAATGTCGAACTTAAATCTCGCAATATTTCTGTGACATGTTTGTGCCCATTCTGGACAAAGACTGCGTTCTTTGACAGAGCAAAAAAAATCAACTCCAAAACTGGAATTGAGGTTGTAAGCAAATATGTTGTAATGTATGACCCGATTATGATTGTTAAGAAAGCAATCAAATCAGCTGATAAACGCAAAGACATGTGTATTCCTGGGTTTATTGCAAGAAGTCAAGTTCGTCTTGTAAAGATGTTGCCACACAAAATGGTTATGAAAATTTGGTGTAAGCAACAAAAACTTACAAAGAAATATCGTGACAAATAGAAATATTACGTTTTAATAAACTAAAAAAATTTAATGCAGGGCTAAAGAGCTTGTTACTTTTAAGCGATAAGCCCTTTTTTGTTTTCTCATTCTTTTTTGCGGCTTGGTCAAGTTTGATTTTGTTCATTTTAATAATATATTTTTCTGCAAAGGTAGAAATAAAATTTGTAAGTGACGGCTTTTCGTATGGAAAAAGATATTGACAACCGAGAACTTTGTTTAAAACCTTAAAACCACCTTGATAATAACTCGTGTCAAGCGCATGCCTGCATGAACGCTCAACGTTTTCAACCTTAGTCTCATAAAGATTCGCGATTTTCGGGAAGAGTTCGGCCTTGATCGACCGAGGCGGCTTTCCGCTTAAAGCGGCGAGAAGTATTGCGTGACATAAATATAAATAACCTCTGCAATTTGGACTGATATTCAACTTTCGTAAATCTGATGCAATGCGCCCTAAGCACTGCATCTCAAGCGAATCGCTTGTGTACGGGCTAAACAATTTGGCAGCCTCCTCAATTTAAATTTATGATATTCATGTTTTTATTATGCTCAGCAATGGTTAGACAAATAGTAGTGTCAAAATTTTGACTTGCTAATGTTTTTAAATCATTGGTTTATTGTAACGCTGTTTTGATTTTAAACAAAACAAATCGTCCGTGACTTTTTGTCGAATTTTGTCCTTAAAAAAATATTTAAAAGGTGCTTGCTGTTTTTTGTTAAAACTGCTAGAATATATTGTATGAAGATTATCGATGCCCAATACCTAACAAGTGTGGTTGACAAGAATAAACTTATTGACGATGATATCAGTGAGTTTGCTTTTGTCGGCAGAAGTAATGTCGGGAAATCAAGCATAATAAACAATTTGACAAACAAAAAAAGTTTGGCAAAAACTTCGTCAAACCCTGGACATACTCGTATGATAAATTATTTCAACATCAATGGCGGGCTGTTCCGTTTTGTAGATTTACCTGGATATGGATATCACAAGGCCGGGAAGGGGAATGAAAGAATGTGGTCGAGTTTGATTGAAAAATACTTGCTTAATAGCCAGTGCTTAAAATTGGTGTTTATACTTGTTGACATAAGACATGATCCAAGCGAACTTGACAAAATGATGATTAGATTTTTGATTGAAACGGGTCGAAACTTTGTTGTGATTGCAACAAAAGCCGACAAACTTTCAAAAGCGCAACAAGCAAACATGAAACAAAGAATCGCGTCACAATTAAAAATAATCCCTGAAATGATTGTTTTGCACAGCAGCCAAACTTCTCAAGGCCGCGAAAAAATTTTAAATCATATCGAACTTTTAATAAATTAAGCCGATTAAAGAAAAAGATGGTTTTATTTATTTTAATTGAAAACAAAAAACACGCTTTTGCGTGTTTTTTATTTGGGTTTATATTTATTTGCTAATTAAAGTGAATTTATATTTGTTTTTCATAAGTGAATTTTGCTTGGAAATCACTTAAGCATGATATAAATGGTTTTAGCCATTTTTTGTTTGTGTCAGGAACAGCAAATTTTATCATATTGTCAAATGGGGAGAGCGCTACTTTTTCAAGACCGTCATGGTTGGCGTCTTCAACTTCTTCGATTGTCGTAGGAGACGATGCTTTTACATAAAGGTAAGGGACGAAACCTTCTTTGAGAAAAAAGCCAGAATTGTTTGCGTCAGCATTGATTTGAAGATTTTTAAAACCTTCTTTTTTTGCAGACTTGGCTAAAATCGTCATAAATCTTTTTGCAATGCCTTTTCCTCTAAATTTTGAAGAAACAGCGACAATGGATAAGAAAAGCTCTTTGTCATTTAGTTTTACGGCTATAATTGAGCCGATGATTTCTTTTTCATAAACAGCATAAAATTGAATGTTAGTTTTGGTTTCAACATTTTCCATCATGGCTTGATAGATTTCATGCATAGGAAGAGCAACGCTACATTCAGTTTCACAGGTGTGAAAAGCACACTTCTTAAAGAAGTCGAATGTTTCTTTGACTTCATTTACTGTTTTAATAGGTAAATATTTTATCCCTCTCATACTTATATTATAACAAGTTGTTGCTATTTTGCAAAGCAAATTAACCCTTAAACACGATTTTTCATAAAATGCAATGTGGAGGGATTATGTGTGGTATAGTGGGTGCAATTTGCCGATCGCATTGCGAAAGACTTACACTTGATAGTTTAAAGAAAATTGAATATCGTGGCTATGATTCGGCAGGGATATGTGTGAAAAACAAATGTCAAATGCATATTTATAAAACCGAAGGTTACATAGAAAAACTCGATGGCATCGTGCCGTCATCGCTGGCGCCAGTCGCGATTTCTCACACAAGGTGGGCTACTCATGGTAAGGTGAGCAAAGAAAACGCGCATCCGATTTCAAGTGAAGATGGAGTATGGACGATTGTTCATAATGGCATAATAGAAAACTTTGATGAACTTAAAAGTATGCTTTTGGCAAAAGGCGTAAAATTTTCAACTCAAACAGATAGTGAAGTGATTTGTGCACTGCTTGCACTAGAAACATTTTCCAATCCGATAAAAAATATTATGTGGGTTGTCAAAAAACTTAAAGGGAGTTTTGCTTTTTGTGCTGTCAAAAAAGACACCGAAAATGCAATTTATGCAGCGCGTCAAGGAAGCCCACTGTATGCTTATTTAAGGAATGGGAAAGCAATGATAGCCAGCGATCCAATTTGTTTTTTTGGTGACAGATATTATAAATTTGAAGACGGCGAAATTTGCAAGTTGACTCAACAAAGTATAGATTTTTATGCTTTTAGTGGCAAAAAACTTAAAAAAAGCGAAGTTTTTAATGAAAACATTCAATTTTCAGCCGAAAAAGGTGATTATTCACATTTCATGCTTAAAGAGATTTATGAAACGCCACAAACTTTGCTAAACCTTGCAAGGCAATATCAAAAACTGGATTTGTCGATATTGGGCAAACTTAAATTCAACAAAATAAAACTCATTGGCTGCGGAACGGCTTATCACTCATGCCTTATGGGTGCAAGTTTTATGCGAACGTTTTTGAAAGCAGATGCCGAAGCCTTGCAAGCCAGCGAGTTTAGATATGGCAACTATATAATTGATGCGCAAACGCTGTGTATTTTTATTAGCCAAAGCGGAGAGACGGCAGACACTATTGCCGCTTATCAAAAAGCTGAACAAAAAACAAAAAATTTAATATCATTGACAAACGTGCCACACAGCACGCTGGCAAGCATGAGCGGAGTTTGTTTGCCAATTTGCGCGGGACCTGAAATAGCAGTGGCGTCAACGAAAGCATATTCAAATCAAGTTGCAGCGCTGTTTGTGCTGACAAAAGCTTTAAAATCAAAACAAGACTTTTGGGGCGCGATTAGAAACGTTGTGGAACTTTCCAAAAAATTACAAAAATTTGATGTTGACATGAAAGGCGTTGCTCAAAAGATTTGCGGGCTTGATAAGATATTTTTTATAGGCAGGGGCGAAGATTATGTTACGGCGCAAGAGGGTGCGCTTAAACTTAAAGAAATATCTTACATAAATTGTAGCGCGTTTGCCGCGGGCGAACTTAAACACGGCTCGCTTGCACTTGTGGAAGACGGAACTCCCGTATTCGTGATTGCTAATGACGAAAAAGTTTTTGAAAAAACTATGAACAGCGCATTTGAAGCGAAAAGTCGAGGCGCGAAGCTGTTTTTGGTTTCGTCGCTTAGCCCTAAACAAAGCGAAGCTGACAATTTTGAAGATATTATTTTGCTGCCAAAATGCGGCAAATCGCTTGCGAACATTATGGCTGTTGTGCCCCTTCAACTGCTGAGTTATTGGACGTGCATTTTTAAAAATTTAAACCCTGACAAACCGCGCAATCTTGCCAAGTCTGTTACCGTTGAATAATGCGAAAATCATAGATTTATTTTGCCAAAAGATATTGACTTGTAGCATAAACTGGGATACAATGGAACTGTATACTAAGGAGGAAAAATGAAAACGCGCAAGGTTGTTAAACCAGTAGACACAAGTATTTTTAAGGGAGTTAAATTTGACGTAGAAGATTTAGAGTTTGCTGAGTGTAAAACTGAATATGAATATGTCCCAGTAGAGATGAATAAAAGAGACAGACGAGAAAATGTTGTTAAAACATTAAACGAAAAAGAGAGAGCAAAGCGTATTCGCATCAGAAAAAATAAAGAAAGATTTGAAAATAAAGAAATTTTTGAAGAAGAAGAAAAAGCATTGAATTATTATTGTGCTGCACAAAACACAGCAAAAAGAAGAAAAGAAAAAAAAGTAGATGCAATCTGGTCATATTGATCAATTAAATTTTAAAATTATCATATAAAAAGTCATGAGAAAATTTTTTAAAGATTCTGATGACTTTTTTTATATCATCAATTCACAGGTCAAATCTGTTAAAAGCATCTCACAGATTTCCACCGGCTGGACTAACTTTGTTTTTAGGGTAAAAGCGAGAGACGGAACATATATCTTTCGATTTCCACGCAACAACTTTTTTTCTAAACAACTAGAAAAGGAGTGCGCTTTTTTGGCAAGTTTTGACCACACTTTGCTTTCTGTCAAAATTCCTAAAATGAAACTTTGCTCCTTTATTGGACGGCCCTTTTCTGTGCATAAAGCTCTTAAAGGAAAGCCGCTTTCAAAGTGCAAACTTCATTTTTGGCAAAAACAAAAATTAGCGTGGAGCGCGGCGAAGTTTTTAATGGAGCTTAGCAGCATTCACACCAGCGTGCCTTTGCCTACAACTTCGGAATTTTTAAGGCAACTTTCGTTGGTCAGTGGCACAGGTTATGAGTTAAAAAAGCACACTCCGCTCCTTTTTGCCGAAAGGCGCGGACTTGTTTTGTCGCATGGGGATTTTAACCCCGGTAATATTTTGATTCGTCATGGAAAAATGTGTGGGGTGTTGGATTTTGCATTTGTTTCATATTCTTCGCCGCTTGACGATATTGCAAGACTTGTCGGCAGAATGCCAACGCTGAAAGATTTTATGTTTTATCAGCTTGAAAAGATTGGCTTTGACGCAAGTGACAAAGCATTGGTTATGCAGATTTGCGGAGTTTGGGATTATGTCGAACAGCGATATATAGAATATATCAAACGAGAACATCCCGATATAATTCTGCCAGAAAAAGAATCTTAAACTCAAGCATTTGTTGTTCGGAGTAAATCAGTGGCGAGATTTGTTTTTGCCTTTTTAAAAACACGCTATAACAGCCGTTTAGATTTCCACTGTAAATTGGTGATAAATCATATGGTGACCATAAAAAACATTGAAAATTTGCATATTTTTTCAAATATTTCATGGATTTTGGCATAATTTTATAAAAATAATCGCTAGATTTTGATAAAGTTAGGCGTTTTGTGTTAGCTTTTCTTTTTAATATAAACGAGTCGGATAAAAGTTTGTTGACGCATAAAATGTGATAGCAAACTTTATAGTTCTGCTGTATTAAATTTTCTACTATAAATTTTTCAAAACGTTTGTCAAGCAGTGCAATTTCTAAGATGATATCACAGCCGTCGTGCATGGCTTTGTCAAGCACGCAAATCAAAACTTTTAGTGCAAAGCCGTTTGTCGCTTCGCGAAAGTTTGAAGAATTTTTAAGCTTTTCAAAATCGGGGTGAAAGCGCGCAAAATTTCTAACGGCGATGTGCATAGGTTTTATTCGTGATTTTTCAAAAATGGCGTTGTGGCTTGCAAACAATTGCGATGTTTTTCCGCTTCCGCTTTGCCCTGCCAGCCGAAAAAAATGCCTGCTTTTGGTGCAATTTTGTTGCAGGGACGAATATGCCTTTTTTGCTGCTGCAAAAATTTCACAATTGCTTGTTTTGTCCTTCCAAATGCTATGGGTTGCGTATGAAAAAGCCTGTAAAAAAAACTCCATCCTTTTTATCTATTCAGAATGAAGTTTTTTTGACATTTTATATTGAATTTTTTTGGTAAGATTGGTTTAATTAAAGGCTTGCTTCAGTATATCCATCAAGCTTAGGGAAGTTGATTTTGCCATCAAATTTTTCCATTGTGATGTCTGATGAGATTGATGCGTCGCCAAGTTGTTCGAAGCTACTCGTTTTATAGTTGAAAGTAAGTTTTGCACCAGTGAGCATATTGTTGTCAAACACAAAGTAGCAGTTAAAGTTACTTCCAAGCACTTTTGTTGTAACGTCTAAAAGTAGTGAAAGATCGGCTTCGTCAGTTGAGAAATGATATTTTACATGATTTCCTTCAACAGAGCATTGAATGTCAAGTTTTCCCATCTTTTTAAGAGAATCCATAATTTCTTGAACATCGCCAACGCCTGTTTGACCAAGGTCTTCTAAGAAATCTTTATCAACATCCATTTTTGTTTTTGTTTTAATTGTGTTTCCATAGGATTCTGCTTCCATGTAAACATATCCGTCTTTAATATACATTGACATTTGAGTCTGGCTGCCTGCGGTAACTTTAAATGCGGCTTCAACTCCGCCGTTGGCAGTCTTTTTGATGATTCCGTTTGTGGTTGTTTCAACGCTTCCTTGCAAAGAAGATGATGCTGTTGTTTTCATTGTGAAACGATAGCCGTTTAATGAAACGTTTACGTCGTCTTTTGCCACATAAGTGTCAAATTGTTGTTGGCTTGCTGCTTGATAGTTTCCTGTTGTATTTACTTTTGCCTCAGTTGCAAGTTGGTCTTGTCCGCATCCTACGAAAAGGAAAGCGCATGGCACTAATGCGAGTGATGACAAAGCGATTTTTAATGATTTTTTCATAATTCCTCCTTTATGATATAATAATTTTAACTCATTTTTATTGACGTTGTCAAACGATTAGTAGTTGCTGAATTGAGAATTATAGAGATTAAAGTAGAATCCTTTTTTTGCCATAAGCTCTTCGTGCGAGCCTTGTTCGATGATGTTGCCTTTGTTCATAACTAAAATCACATCAGAAGAGGTAATGGTTGAAAGTCGGTGTGCGACAACGAAACTTGTTTTACCTTTCATCATCTTGTTGAATGCGGCTTGAATTTCAAGTTCTGTGCGCGTGTCGATGTTGCTGGTTGCCTCGTCTAAGATTAGCATTGGTGGTCTTACAAGCATTAAACGGGCGATGCAAAGCAGTTGTTTTTGCCCTTGAGACAAGTTGTCTCCGTTTTCATTTATGATTGTGTTGTAGCCGTCAGGCATGGTTTGAATAAAGAAGTCCGCGCCCGCCTTTTTAGCAGCATTTCGTATTTCTTTGTCGGTTGCATCAGGTTTTCCATACGCGATATTGTCGCGGATACTTGCGCGGAACAGCCAAGTTTCTTGAAGAACCATTCCAAAGTGGCTTCTTAGGCTTGCACGGGTAATTTGTCTAATGTCGTGACCGCTGATTTCAATTTTGCCTTTGTTGACGTCATAAAAACGCATTAGCAAATTGATAAGGGTTGATTTTCCGCAGCCGGTAGGGCCGACGATGGCAATTTTTTGCCCCTTGGTTACGGCAAGATTTAAATCTGTTATAAGTTTTTTATCAGGCAAGTATGAAAAGTCTACATGATCGAATTTGACTCTGCCCGTGCAATGTTTAATTTCAGGAAGAAAAGCATCACTTGATTCATTTGGAATATCCAGAACGGAGAATACTCTCGCTGCCGAAGCATACGCGGCTTGCAAGTCTGCAAACACATCTGCGATGTCGTTGAAAGGGCGTGAATATTTGTTTGCATATGAAAGCAAAACTGAAATACTTCCGATTGAAAGTTGACCTTTTATTGCAAATAAACAGCCCATGATCGCTACGATAGCATACAAAATACCATTTACGAAACGTGAGACAGGCCCAGTTAGTGAAGAATAATAAGATGCTTTTTCGTTGCTGTTTCTAAGTTTTGAGTTGATTTTATCAAATTTTTCGATAGAACGGTCTTCATACTCAAACGCCTTAACGATTTTTTGATTTCCGATCATTTCGACAAGCGTTCCAGAAAGTTCGCCCAGTTCTTTTGCCTGAATCTTAAATAAATCGTGTGTTTTTTTGATGATTATTGATGAAACGATAACTGATAATGGAGTCACGCATACAATCACTACAGATATTGGCACGTTAAGCTTGAACATAAATGCCAGTGTAAATACAATTGATGAAATGCAGTCAAAGAAAGTTGTAAGCCCTTCGATAAATCCGTCTGTGATTGCGTCAACGTCGTTAATCATTCTGGATTGCAAGTCGCCATGGCTTGACGCATCGATGATTTTTAGTGGAACACGATTGAATTTGTTGAAGATGTCATTGTGCATCTGTTGCTCAATGCGATAGGAAAGGTCGTTTGCCGTTTTTGTTGTCAGCCATTTCAAAACGACATAACCAATTATGCAGACTATCAAAGCGATAAGATGTTTACCAACCATAGCAAAATCGACATTGCCTTGACCGACAATATGGTCGATTGCACTTCCAGTGATAAGAGGAATGCCGATTTCGAATACTGAGTTGGCAAGTCCGCAGAAAATAGATATTGCAAGCAGCCACCAATTTTTGCCAATGTATTTAAGAACGCGAGTGGTGATGTGTCGTTTCTTTTGAAGCTTAACATTTGCAACGCGTTCAATCTTTTTACCACCGCTGTCCAAGATGATTCCAGAATCAGTAGGTTTTGTGCGCATGTCTTCTGCAGAGGTGAGCTTGGTCGACTCTTGCATTAAAGAGCCAGGCACAGCCGTTGGAACATTTACTTTTGGCTGCACTTTTTCAGGGTTGTTGAAAGCAGGCTTTGGAAGCGATGCTATCGCTTTTTTAAGCTTTCGATAATCCTTTTGCTCTTGAGTTTTGTTTTTGTTTTCTTCCGCCATTTTTCCTCTTATTTGGTTTGAGAATCGTAAATTTCTTTATAAACAGGGCAAGAGTCTATTAATTCTTTGTGTTTGCCAATGCCCACGATGTTGCCGTTTTCAAGCACGACAATTTGGTCGGCATTTTTAACGGTGTTTGCCCTTTGTGAAACTAAAAACACAGTTGAGTCGATATCGTTTTTAATTGCTTTGCGCAAACTTGCATCTGTCGCAAAATCTAGAGCGCTTGCGCTGTCGTCTAAAATCAGAATTTCAGGGTCACCTACCAATGCTCTTGCTATGGTTAGACGTTGTCTCTGTCCGCCAGAAAGATTTTTTCCACCGGCTTGGATTCTGTAATCATATTTGCCACTGAGTTCGTTTACAAACTCATCGCTTTGTGAAATTTTTATCGCTTTCGTTATTTCTTCGGCGGTTGCGTCTCTCTTGCGCCATTTCAAGTTTTCTCTAAGGCTGCCTTTAAACAAAACTGCCTTTTGTGGGACAATCCCCATTTTAGAACGCAATTCGTGAAAGGAATAATTCTTTACATCAACTCCGTCAATATAAACACTGCCTTCGGTAGCGTCATAAAAGCGGGGGATGAGATTGACTATGCTGCTTTTTCCGCTGCCTGTCCCGCCGATGATTCCGATTGTTTGCCCTGGCATAACAACTAAATTGAGATTGTTTACTGCATTTTTTGCTGCTCCTGAATAGGCAAACGAAACATTTCTAAATTCAACCTTAGGAACTTTTTTGTCTTGAATTATGTTTAACGGATCGTGATTTGTTTCGGGTACACTAGGGTGTGTGTCAAAAACTTCATTTATACGCTTTGCGCAGTTTGAAGCCTTGATGAAAGCGACGGTATAATTTGCGATTGAAATAAGCGCCATTGAAAGTTGTGTCAAATAATTTACAAAAGCGATAATTTGACCTTGTGTCAAAATTCCGCTGTTTACTTGCAAGCCGCCAAACCAAATAACAGCGATAATTGCAAAGTTGATGATTGTTCCTGTTAAAGGCATCATAAGCGCTGAAATGTTTGTGACTTTTGTTGATGATTTGCGAAGTTTAAGCGATGCAGCCTGAAAACGTTCTTCTTCATGGTTTTGTTTGTTGAAAGCGCGAACAACTCTTGTTCCTTGCAAGTTTTCGCGTGTGATTTCTGAAACTTTATCGAGGTTCTTTTGCGACTTGTCATAAAGTGGTTCGGTGATTTTTAAAATAAGCACAACAACGCAAGTTACAAGTGGAGCAACAACCAAAAATAGAAGTGAAAGTTTAAGGTCGATAATCATCGCCATAATGATTGAGCCAATCAACATAAAAGGTGCGCGCATAACAAGTCTTAAAAATCCGCTGATTGCTTGGCGCACGCGAGAAACGTCATGGGTGATGCGGTTGTTTAAAGTTGCTGTTCCAAACTTGTCGAGTTCTTGATGCGAGAATGTGTTGATATGAGCGTAAAGGCTTTTTCGCATCTCATATGCAATGCCGGCGGAGGCGCGTGCTGAAAATTTTTGACAAAAGACAGCACAAACGATGCCCACAATATTGAGGACAACTACAACTGCGCCAAAAATAGCAATATATTTTACATCGTGGTTTTTAACGCCGATGTCAATCATATTGGCAACTATATACGGAATAATCAGTTCGGTCAGCGATTCTAAAAGTTTAAAAAGCGGCGCGGTGACCATATCCTTTTTATAGCCGGCAAAAAATCTAAAAAGTTTTTTCATCTTTTATCTCAGCTCAATTATAGCAATAAAAGTCGATTTTTAAAACAAAATGAAGCTTTTTTTAATAAAATTATTTAGTAATTTTAATATTTTTTATTCTATTGCGCAAAATAAACAAGGGAGGTAATTATGAAAAACCAATTTAGACCAGGCGAGCAAGCTCCAGAAACAGGGGATTATCAATGCTTCGACTCAAAATGTAGATGTGGTGGAAAGGTTCACCTTGAAAAAGGTCAAAGATTTCCAGCAACTCAACATGAAGGGTCACATTATGAAATGACTAGATAGTCACTAAAAAAAAGCACCAATGACGCGGTGCTTTTTTTATTCAAAATTTCTTAAAATTATTTATTTAGGTTGTGCGCTTGCGCGGCAAGAGCGGTTTAGCGACATTTAAAACCATAACAAGCATTAAAGTTTCATTGGATCAATTTCTTTGCCTTGCTTAAACTTTCTGTCTTCGGCGGTAAGATAATTTGATTTGTCTGAATATTTTTTGATTGTATTCATAAGCGATTTTAATGCAACTGGTTTGGTTGTCAATTCAAAATTACTGTCAGGAAGTTTGTGTGAATATCCCATCGACTTATTGACTGCGATGATTCCTTCCAAGCGTGTTTTTTCGTAATATTCGCTGTCGCAACGTTTGTTGATGATAAAGTGTTGAGCATTGTTTGTAAGAACACAATAGCAGCCGGCTACTGTTGCCTGAGCCATAATGAAGGCATCGTTTTCAGGAATGCAACCTCCATTGTATTCTGAATATGCTTTTGTCATTGGCGCGGGATAAGATTTCCCATCGACCTTGTATGGCTCGCAATATGCTTTTGCCAAAGCGTTTGCTTTTGCGCGGCTTGATTGATATTCCTTTGATTTTGGGTCAGGGAAGTGGCAGTTGTATTTCATAAATGCTTTAACACTATCAATGTGTCTGTTTTCATTAAAAACGGTGCGCGAGATGAAAAATCTGACTTCGTCCTTGTTTGCCATTTCTAAAAGTTCTTTAATTTGATCAGCATTCTTCGAAATGAAAGGATTTTTTTGCGCCTGTTCGTCAGTGTAAAAATCTACTCCTTTGTATATCATGTTCGAAGCCCATGTAAGACTGCGCAAAACATCGCTGTCCAAGGCGATGTAAATATGTCTTTCGTTCTTTTGTTTCATTTCATTTATTAAATCTTGTGGTAAGTCCTCTTGCGGAACAATTATAGATGATTTATTTGCCATTGTTCGCCTTCTTTATTTTGCATTTGTTTTTGATGATGAAATCAGCATATGCAGCTTCTTCTTGCTCTTCAGTTAAGTGTTCGGCGGCAATTTTTTTGTCATTTTCAGCGATTTCGTTTAAAAAATCTTGATATGTCATTTTTTTACTCCTTGCTTATATTCTAACACATTCTGTCATTTAAATCAATAGGGTAAAGCCATATGAAAAAAGTAAAGTTTCTAGACTAAGAATATTAAACACACCGCCAAGCAGCATTTTCTTTGGCGTTTGTGTCTAAAATTCAGCGCTGGGCTATGCGATTGCCTTTTATGTCAATGACGAACAAAAGGGAGCGTCTTTTTAAGCCGAAAACAGGGTAGGCGTCCACGGGGATTTGAACCTCAAACATATAAAACATTGGAATGGGAGGCGGAGAATTATTGAAAAAAGTGGAGGAATATGGTATAATAATAAAAAACAAACAACGGGTATTGGTTTATGGAAAGTCAACGACATCAAAAATTATATGAGCATTATAAAACTGTTTTCGGCGAAGAACCGATTTTTAGTTTGAAACTGAAAAAGAATGTTTTGCCGACAGATATGAAGCCGATTACGACGCTTGTTTTCAAACCGACGGACGAAATGCCGTTTTGGAAACTGTGTACTATCGGCGCAAGCGATTATCTGATGCCCGAGCGTGAAATTGGTTGGGGAAGGAAGGCGAATCGCCGCAACGAGTATATGATGCTTATTTCGCCCGACGTCGATATTCGTAATCCTTCGGACGACGAAGACGCGCCGACGGACTGGCTATCGTTAAACTCGCTTCTTTGGGCAACTGCGGAATATGCATTCAACGAAAAAGATAATATAACCGTTTCGGACACGCTTGATATGGGAATCGACGGGAAATACTGCGGCGCGGTGCTGTT
>DPGI01000003.1:0-17600 GCA_003522085.1 Clostridiales bacterium
TTTTATTTTATTTATTTTATTTTTAATTTTTATTTTTTATTTTAATTTTCACTCATAACTTTCATATAAACTTTTTTGCAGAAATAATCGTCGCCAATGTTTAAACCTAAAAGTTTAATGTTTGTAATCATCTTTTCAATTTTTTCTTGTTCACCAAGGCCTTGCATCGCTTCGTCTTCATACTCTAAAAAGATGCCTAAATCTTTAACCACTTGCACAGCAAAATTTACATCGCCCTTTTCATAAACAAATAGGTCTTGGCAAAGATTGCACCACATATTTAATCCCGCTTTATTAAAAATTTCTAATGCTTCGTTTGCGCTTGCAATTCTGAGTTTAGTTTTCTCTTCTGAGATTACATTTCCTTTATCATCGAATTTTTTATCTTTGTATGTAAGCATTGCAAAAGGATGATCGTCAATTATTTCGCGCACCAAAAATGAATTTCTGAGCATTTCAGGATATGGCATTTCTTTAATAAAGTCATACTTGCTGTAATAATAATCGTTGATTTGATAATTTTCCAGCATCTTAAATCCTTGATCTAGAAGTATCTTATTGATAGTGTCAAAGTCGTCAAATAATTGAACCGTAATTTCTGTTTCTTGCATATTCCCTCCTAACGTGATAAAAATTTAATAAAGATTTCTATGTTTCGTTTTTGTTCGGTGACTGTCGACATCTCGCCGTGCCCGCTTGCCACAATCTCAAAAGGGATTGTTTTGACTTTTTGCAACGAAGAAAGCATGCTTTGTTTGCTTGAGTCATGCAAATCTATTCGGCCGACACCTTGTTGAAACAAAAAATCGCCCACAAACAACGTGTCTTCAATCAAATATCCCATGCAACATGCGGTGTGCCCAGGCAAAGCATAACATGAAATATTAAAATGCTTTCCAAGCGACAACTCAGAACCATCGTCCACCCAAACAAAATTTTTAAAATCATTTATAGCAAAATTTTCACCATAATTTTTGTTTGGATCACGTAAATTGGTTTCCGCTTTTTTAGAAGCATAAATTTTGCACGAAAAATACGCGGCGTATTCAAGAATATTGAAAGCATGATCAAAGTGCCCGTGAGTAAGTAAAATCCCCACAACTCTCTTTCCTTCGACCGCTTTAATTACGTCGCCTATTTCCGCGCCAGCATCAACAATAACACACTCATCGGCTATGCCTATGACATACGTATTGCTTTCAAGATGATTTGAGACTATCCTTTTTGTTTGCATGAAAATATTATACAATATTAAAATAAAAAATCAAAACACTTGACTAAGCTTAAAAGTTTTGATAAAATAATAAACGTTCATAGGGGTGTAGTTCATCGGTAGAATAAGAGTCTCCAAAACTCCAGAGGAGGGTTCGATTCCTTCCACCCCTGCCATCTAAATCTAGCCAATTGCTAGATTTTTTTATTATCCCAGCCCGACATCAAGCGCCATCATAAGCATAAATCCAATCATCGTTCCCCATGTGCCAAGCGCGCTTCCTTCGCCAGTGCTTAACTCCGGCATAAGTTCGTTTACAACAACATAAATCATGCTGCCAGCAGCAAACGATAGCACCCATGGCATTATTGCCGTTACGGTTGATGCCAAATAAAAGCCAATAACGGCTGCGATTGGCTCAACAACGCCGCTGAGCACGCCCAGCCAAAAGCCTTTCGCCTTACTGCCTGTTGCAAGTTTCATCGGTATCGAAATTGCCGCGCCTTCAGGAAAGTTTTGAATGCCAACAGCAATCGCGATACTCAGCGCAAGCGAAATCGCCGTCGAACTTCCACTTGCCCATGCTCCGCCAAATGCGACGCCTACAGCTAGACCTTCTGGAATGTTGTGCAGTGTCATTGCTATAAAGATTTTTGAAGATTTTTGAAGGCCAGAAGGTGCAAAAGCGTCATTTTTATTGGATTTTTTATCTATCAACTTGCAAATTAAGTCGATTGCCAGCAAAAATATGCCGCCGACGAAAAAGCCAATTACTGCCGGTAAAAATTGCAGATTTCCATAACTTTCAGACTGATCGATTGCGGGAATCAAAAGCGACCAAACGGACGCGGCGATCATAATCCCCGACGAAAAACCTACAAGAAGTTTATTTGTTTTGTCTCCAATTTTGTTTTTAAATAAAAATACCAGTCCGGAGCCCAGACTAGTCATTAAAAAAATAAAGCATATGCCGAAAATTACCTGGGCTGTATCACTCATGATTTCCTCTTTTGCGTAGTGGGTTCACTATTCAATATATGGAAAAACTATGAAATTGTGCCCGTAACAGTGTAAAATAAAAAAATCTCTCGGCTGAGAGACCTTTTTTAATTGTAACCAAGTCCTGTCAATTTGTTTGGCTTATCTTTCCAACCTTCTTCAACTTTGACGAAAAGCGAAAGCATAACCTTTTTTCCAAGCAACTGTTCAGCGTTGGCGCGCGATTCAATCCCAATCGCTTTAAGCGTTGCTCCTCCCTTTCCAATGATGATTCCTTTATGATTTGGTTTTTCGCACACGATTTCAGCCTCAATATTGGCGATTTTAGACGTTTCTTCAAATTTTGTTACAACTACAGCAATGCCGTGCGGAATTTCTTTTTTGAGCTGTTTAAGCGCCGATTCTCTTATGTATTCGCTGATTATAAACTTAACCGGCTTGTCGGTCACTTCGTCAGCATCGTATAAAAAGTTTTTCGTCTTTGATGATGGAATGAATTTGAGTATTTTTTCAATTAAAAGTGGAATGTTTTCGCCTGTCAAAGCAGAAAAACACACATCACAGTCAAAATCAACCTTTTTCTTGTCAAGTTTTGAGCCAGCAACAATCAAGTTGATGCCGTCCGCTTTCATTTTCTCGATATGTTCGATCTCGTCTGGGTCAGGTGCGACGCTGCTGTCAAGCAAATACAAAACTACGTCTGCGCCCGCCTTTGCGGTTCGAACATTTTTCATCATAAATTTGTCAAGATGCGAAGTCGCTTTATGTATTCCCGGCGTATCGATAAAAACAAGTTGCGAATTTTTAGAAGTGTAGATTCCTAAAATATTATCGCGCGTTGTTTGCGGCTTTTGCGAAACAATTGCCAACTTCATGCCGACCAAGTAATTTATCAGCGTGCTTTTGCCAGCGTTTGGTTTTCCTAAAATTGCAACGTATCCGAACTTATACATTTTCACCTCTCTTCAATCCCGCCGCAGAGAGAATGCTTTCAGCGAGTGAGAACATTTGTTTTTCGTCGCGTGGCGTCATATGATCATAGCCAAGCAAATGCAGCAAGCCATGAAGTGCTAAAAAATTTACTTCGCGTTCAAAAGAATGCTTATATTTTCTTGCTTGTAATCTTGCAACATGTGTGCATATGACAATGTCACCTATTTCAAGTTCTTTTGTAATTGGGTCGCGTTCGCTTTCAAAACTGGCAAGCGTATGTTTGCGCTTTGTATCAAACATAGGAAACGACAAAACATCAGTGACTTTGTTTATGTCACGATGCATAGCGTTCAGTTTTTTGATTTTATGACGCGAAACAAATCTAACGCCCATGCTTACGCAAGGAACATCATTTTCGGTCAATTTTAATGCTTCATCAAATATTTCTGTTTTAAGAAGTTTTGGTTTGTTTGTATATACTTTCATTTTCTCCTGTAACCTTTACACTGGCGGTGATTGTGCATCTGACTTTTGTCCAGCCCGCCCCTTCTATTATTTTGTAATCTTCGTTTTTTATTATCGCACAATCGGGCATTTTTTGCAAGCAGTTTGCCTTTGCTTTGGCAACGCACTCTTCTCTCTTTTCTTCAAATGTGCTTTCAACAAGTTCGGTTTTGGTCTCATAATAAACATTTTTAACAATTTTAAACGGCAAAATATTGTTGTTCGTCAACATTTGCGAAAAAGATTCCACTTCAAAACTATCAAATTCCAGTGGGTCAGAATGCGAATAAAATTCTTTGCCAAACAAATAGATTTTGCTTTCGGTTTTGCTTCTGCCCGTGCGATAGGTCACCATCTTGCTGTCGTAATGAGTCTCTTCGCCCTCGCACCAAATATCCATAACAATATTTGCTTTTGGCGGCAAAAGTAAAACTTCGCCTTGCGCATTTGTAACCTTGCCTTCAACCAGAATTTGCCCTTTTTGAATAATGTCACCAACTTCAACCCGCAGCGTTCCTTGAATAAGCGAAATTGACGTCACAATGCCGTCATATTGCGAAATAAGCGGAGCAAACTCGCCCTGCATTTCCGGCGGAATAATCGAATCTTTGACGTTTATGATAAGAGTCTGCCCAACAATTGCGGCGCTTGCAAAACTTATTCCGTCAAATTCATCTTTTATTTGTTGCTCAATCTGTTTTGTGTCAATCGCACGCTTGTTTTTTGACGGCAAGTTCTTTTCGACAAAACTTTGAATTTGGCTGGTTTCTTGAACTCCCCACACTTCGATTTTTTGGACAAACTGATATTGAATAGCGTAGATTATCGCCGACAACAAAATTCCGGCGATCAAACCATAACAAACAAAAAACTTTGACAATAAAAAAAGCAATCCGCCGCTTTTTTCAAATGTGATTTCAAAACCGGCACCCAGCAGCTCTTTTCTTACTTTTTTTCTGTCTTTAAAATCAACTTTAAACGATGCGGTGTTTTTCTGTTGGCGGTTTATTTCAAACAAATGGTATTTTTTTGCCGCTTGATTGAAAAATCTTTCTTGATTGAGCCCCTTAATTTCAAAAAGATGATAACTTCTTTTCATCACATAGCCTCAACCTTTTTAATTTCGCCAGTGATTTTAAGCGTGGTTTCAAGAAGTTCGTTTAGCATAAGTCCCTTGCCTTCAACAACGATAATGCCACCCTTGTATTTGAATGAAATAACTTCGCTTGAAAGTTGACAAATGCCTGTATGCCCTTCCGCATACAACATTTTGCCAGAAACGAGAACTATGTTGTATTTATCAATAAACTTTTCGTTTTTTAAGGATTTTTTTAATTCATCAAAAAAATTGAACACGCGCATTTCCTCACAAGGTAAATTATGCATGTTCAATTTTATTTAGAATTGATCGTCTTTTCTGTCAAGAAGATTAGCAAACACAACTGCTTTCATCTCAGGCGAAAGCGAACGTAATTGCTCTTTCAGCCCTTGACGCGCATCGTCGTAATCTGTTTCGTCATAATCCGTTGGAACAACGCGGCGAGTCATTCTACGTGGGATGCCAACATATTGAGTCATGTCGGTTTCTACGAAATCTTCAGATGGGGTATACTCTTCGCTTTCAATTTTTGCATCATCGATGATTTCGATTTGCTTTTCATTAAAACTGATTTCGTCTTCTTGCTTTTTAGGTTCTGGCGGCATAGCAGGAGTGTTTTTTGCTGCTTTTTTAGCAAGTTTTGCTTCTTTTTTAGCCTTTTTTTCTTCTTTTGTATGTCTTTTGAAAATTTTCTTTCTTTTCTCAACCACAAAAACCAAACCACATGCTATGGCAGCGCCCACAATAATTAAAACTATCCATAGCCAATTCATGCTTACGCCTCCCCGTCTCCGCTGTCAGGTTCGATTCCTGCAATAGATGAGCGCATAGCGGTGTCTGCTTGAAGATTTTTCAATTTATAATAATCAAGAACCCCAAACTTACCATCGCGGATCGCACTTGCAATAGCCTTAGGAATTTCTGCTTCAGCGGCGAGAACTGCCGCTTTCATTTCTTGGGTTTTAGCCTTTTGCTTTTGTTCTTCGGCAACCATCATTGATCTAACACGTTCGGCTTGTGCTTCAGCAAGGCGTTTGTTTTTCTCAGCTTCTTCTGTCTCTAACTTGGCGCCAAGGTTTCTTCCGATATCAATATCTGAAACGTCGACTGAAACAATGTCGTATGCTGTGCCATCGTCAAGGCCTTTATTCATGATTTCTTCTGCGATTGATGATGGATTTTCAAGAAGTTGATTGTATGTTTCGGCAGCACCAATACAACTAACAATACCCTTACCAACTCTGGCAACAATGGTTTCATCACGCGCTCCACCGACAAGTTCATGAATGTCCGTTTTTACAGTTACTTTAACGTTTACTTTAACTTCGATACCATCTTGAGCAACCGCTGCAATTTGATTAACTTCGATAATTTTAGGAGTAACGCAAGTTTCAACCGCTTCAACAACATCGCTACCAGCAAGGTCAATAGCTTTTGCAAGGTCAACAGTAAGTCCTACCCCTGCACTGTTTGCTGCAATTAACGCTTTAACAACATTGTCGACATGTCCGCCGGCCATGAAGTGTGTTTCAAGATCTATAATACTAATGTCGATTCCACCTTTTCTAGCCATTATGTATGCCATAACGATCAATCTGTAATCAACTTTTCTCAGTTTCATGCCAGCAAGTCGAATCATCGACAAATGTGCGCCAGATACGAGAGCGATAAACCACTGCTTCATTGGCACTAAAAGAAACAATACCACAAGTCCAACAGCCAAAATAGCACTTAAAACTATAAGGGCGATTGCCCAGCCTTGTATTGCTAACAATAAACTATTCATTTTCTCCTCCTAAAAATTTCACGATGATAGTATTATTTTTGATTTCTGTAACGATAATTTTGTCTCCAACAAAGATTGTGGAATCTTTTGAGCAAACAGTATAGGTCACGCCGTCAATTTCTGCTTTCCCAACAGGCTTGCAAATCGAAGTTATTCTGCCCTTTTTGCCGATTAACTCTTGCAATTTTTCGTCTTTGCCATAATCCTTTGGAAGCGCCGTCTCGTTTTCGACGAGTGGCGTCTTTTTTAAAAAACCTCTGCTAAACAAAAATGAAAACAACGCAAACATGATTGTGAAAACCACCAAAACTAAAAATATCATAAAGAAAACATCAAAAAGCGATTTGGTAAAAATTGCCTCACAAACTACTGCCGCTATTCCGCAAACTATACCTGATATTCCCCAAACTCCAAAGCCAGGGACAATTAACTCTACAATTAAGAATATCAATGCGGCGGCAAGCAAGACAATTACGGACCAATGCATTTGAGTAAAAAACTCTGCAAATTCCATAGCCTGCCTCCTATGTCTTTATTATATCATAGGAGACTTTGAATGTAAATACCCCATTTTAAAAAATTAGACATATGTGACATAAAAAAACTCGCTTAATGCGAGCGTTGATAATAAAATAAATATTGCTGAGCATACCCCGCCAAATCGCCGAACATGTCAACTAGGTTTTGCGCAATCTTTTTTCGGTCGCTGAGCGGCTCGAAGTATAAGTTATACATTTTGTTCATCCACGTATCAACCGGAAAAACATCTCCCCGACCATAGCCAAAAAGCAAAATGCAATCTGCTACTTTTGGTCCTATTCCAGAAAGTGAAATTAGTTTTGCACGCAGCGAAACAGAATCAAGATTTTGCCATTCAGCGAGCGCAGCTTCATCGACCTGTCTAAGCGCCTTGTAAAGTTGCGGTGCTCTATAGCCCAATCCGACTGCATAAAGGTCGTCAACTGAAAGGCTTTTCAACTCTTCATGCGACGGAAAACTTTTCCCGCCATTGCACTTTTCTTTAAGCGCCCAAATTATTTTTTGTATACGTTTAATATTGTTGTTTGCCGAAATGATAAAAGAAACCATTGTTTCAAACAAATCATTTTTCAAAATTCTGATGCCTTTGCCAAATTTGATTGGCTCTTTCATCATGTCAAATTTTAACAAACTACGTTTAATTTTTGCATAATCGGTCTTTAAATCAAAAAATTTCTCAAAATATTCAACATTTGAAGTCAAAATTTCATAGCCGCTAGCAACTTCTTTAATGACCGCCGAATTTCCATGCGAGCAAACTTCATATCCGTTTTCGATTTTTTTGAAATCAAAAATCTGCCCGCACTCCAAAATGTGTTGTGGGTTGAAATCGTCCGTCGCCGAAATAATAATTTTGTCTTTTAACTTGATATATTCCATAATTAAAGTTTTATTTTAAGAAAAAAGCCCGCGACTTACGGGCTTTAATTTACATGATTGATACAATCTTTTTGCCGTTTGAAGAACCAAACTTAACAACTCCGTCAGTTAAAGCAAACAAGGTGTAATCTTTTCCAAGACCAACGTTGGCGCCTGGATAAATTTCTGTTCCTCTTTGACGAACGATGATTGAACCTGCTGAAACTGTTTGTCCGTCAGCAGCTTTTACGCCAAGACGTTTACCAGCAGAATCTCTTCCGTTTTTAGTGCTTCCACCACCTTTGTGGTGCGCAAAAAGTTGAATATTTATATTAAACATATTTAACCTCCAACTTAACATATTTTTTTTCATTTTCACAAATGGACATAAGTGATTGATAAAGTGATTCGATAATCAACTGAGTATCATGATTTGGCTGATCAAGTGTTAAACTTAAAAACCCATCTCTAATCTCAACTTCTGCTTTTACTTTTGCAACTTGGACAATAGCAAGCACTGCCATTTGTGATGCTGTGGAAATAGCACTGCAAAGCACATCTTTGCCTTCTTCGGCCTTTCCGGTGTGCCCTGAAATTCTAAATCCAACCCATTCCCCATTGTTTTGGGTGAAATAAATTTTCGTCATATTAACCTTTCACAGACAAAATTTTGATTTCTGTATATGGTTGTCTGTGACCTTGTTTTGTTCTAACATTTTTCTTAGCTTTGTATTTGAAAACAACAACTTTATCTTCTTTGCCTTGTCCTAAAACTTCTGCTTCACAAACAGCGTTTTTAAGTTTTGAACCAACTTTCGCGCCTTTGTCGTCAGAAATCATGAGAACGTCAAGGTTAACTTTATCACCAACATTGGCATCAACTTTTTCAACCTTAATAACGTCACCTGCTTGAACAGTGTATTGTTTTCCTCCGGTTGCAACAACTGCGAACATAATTTTACCTCCTCTATCCAAACTCGCTAAGATATGGTGCGCCGACGGCGACTTGTAGACCAGTCCTATGCGGATACGTGTGTAGTATATCAAATTTTGACATGTTTTGTCAAGCGGTTTTGCGAATAAAAAAAGCACTAGAAATTAGTGCTTTTATTTATAAAATCAATTATTTATCTGATTTTTCTGTCTTATCAGTTTTCTTTACTTTTCCTTTTGCTTTTTTGTTGCGTTTTACGGCACTTACTACAAAATATGTTACAACAGCAGTAAGAATAGCGACAGCGACAGCGATCAATACTTTTCCAACAACTTCAAAAACTTCTGTGCCCTTTTCGGCTTTTTCTGAAATCTCAAAAGTTGTATCTGTGTTTGTTGTCGTCCAACCAGCTTCGTCTGTTACAGAAATACTGATTTCATAAGTTCCGACTTCAGTTGGAACGAATCTGTAAATGTTTGCTGCTGCGTCTCCTTTGTTTTCAACTTCTTTACCGGTAGTTGTGTTTTTCAAAACAACTTTAATTGTTTCTTTAAGGGCAGCCTCGCCAGTCTTTTTATCTGAGAATGAAATTTTGCTGAAGTCTAATACAAGAGGGTTTGTTTCGCTGAATTCGCTAAGTGAATATTTCTCTTTAACAATGGTTTTATCAACCTTAATCGTTGGATATTCACAGTCACCAACTTTAATTGTGTGTGTCTTTTCTGAATTTACGTTTCCAGCGTGGTCATAAATGTAGTAAGTTATTGTGCAATTACCATCGTTTGTTACTTTATATTTGATGTTTCCTGTTGCAGCATCATAGTCGCTTTCTTCTGTCCATTTGTTCAAGTAATATTGTTTTGAATATGATGTGTTCCCACCTTTGACTGAAACGATTACATAACTCTTAGCAAGGTCAATTCCTTTTGCTGATGCGTCTTTTGCTTCAACTTTTTGGATTTGAATTACGTCGTTAACGTTTGCCGTTGTTGGATAGTTGTATTCTGTAAGCATTACAGGCGCTTTTGTATCCTTAACTTCAAGTGTTAATACTTGGCTTGTAAGGTTGTATGCGATATAGTCATCCATTTCAAGTCTTGATGGTGATACTACAACGTCGGTTGTGTTGATTGTGATTGTGTTTGAATCTGCATCAACAGCAAAGTTTGCTTTTTGTCCGTTTGGAGCAACGAGTTCTACTTTGTCAGCAAGGTCAAGATAATATTTTGTTCCTGAAACTTTTATTCCGATTGCATCGTGTTCAAAGTTTGAGCTGAGATCGTATACTAAATATTTGTCTTCAACGTTTTTAGCATACTTAACAGTTGTTTCACCAACAATCATAAAGTCGCCATTTGCAAGAGGATAAACTGCGTTTGATGTTGATTTTTCAACAACAGCTGTGCCTGCTTCGTTTACTTCAAACAATGTTTTGTTGTATACGCTAAGTTTTACAAAATATTGAAGTTTGTAATAACCTGTTTCGTAAGCAGTGAATGTGTTTTCTTCGTTTTCATTGAATTTGTAAGCTGATGGAGCATCGTTTACAACTTTAATGTTGTAGTTGAATGCTGATTTTGAGTCGTCATCTTTAACACCAAAAACTCCGTGAGTTTCGTTGTTGATTGTAAAATCAATAGATGGTGTTCCGAGATCAACTGCTTCCCCAACTTCTCCAACACCTGATGATCCAAGTGTTGTTCCGATTCCTGTGATTACAGGATCTTCAACGATTACTTTTCCTTCAACTTCATAGTTATAGAATGTTGTGATTTGGTTGTTTCCAGCGTCAGTGATTACAACTTTAACTTGGTATTTTCCAGGGTAAGACGCAACTACTTTTCCTGATTGCAATGTGTAAACACCCAAAAGTGTATCTTTAACTTCGTTTTTGCCATAAACTGAGATTGCTGTGGTCTTGTCGCCATCAACTCTGTTTACGTATACTTCTGCGTTAAGATAGTTTACGTTGTCGTCTTTCAATTTGATTGTTGGAAGAACAATCTCTGTGTTTTGTTCGATAACACTTGTGTTTGGAGTGTTATAAACTTCGCTGATGATTGTTGGAACTCGTGTATCTTTAACGTCAACAATTGCGATATCTTTGCTCCATTCCCCTCTGTTGCCATAGTCGTCGACAGCATAGGCTCTGATTGTAAGGCTTGTTGGTGTTGCGCCTGCAGCGATAAGTTCTTCAACTTCTGAAAGGTCAATGGTGTATTTCTTGTCTTCAAAAGTTCTCCAAGCAGACTCAGTGTTGTATTTATATTCTGTTACAACATTCATTCTTGTGTCGGCATCGTCGCTTGCACTTGGAGCTTCGAATGAAATTTTAGAGTTTGTTCTGTATGAGTTTTTAAGGTTTGATACAAATGTTACTTCTGGAGCAACAGTATCTTCAAATGCGCCGCTCATAACAGACATTGAATATGAAAGCTGAGTGCTTGCATTGCCAGCCGCATCTTCAGCAGAATAAACGATTGTATAAGTTCTTCCTGAAGAATCGCCTTTAAGCATAAGGTCGCTTGTAGTTGTTGCGTCAATGTAAGCATATCCCTCTTCAACAGTTTTTGTCTTGTCGTTTGTTACAATCAAGAATTTGTTTTCTTTAAGCCAGTTTTTAAAGTTTGCTTTTTCTTCAGTTGAAAGTCTTGAATCTATATATTTGTTTGTTGCAAGGAACGATGTTTCATCAAAGTCGAAAATAAGGTTGTAATCGGCATACTCTTTAATTTCAATTGTTCTAGCAGACGCTTTAATTGTTCTTGTGTGCTTAATTCCACTTGAAACATTATCAGTAGCTCCAACAGCATAAACAATAATGTTCTTTTCGCCTGTCTTTGACTTCAATGCAACTGAAGCATCTTTGTATTCTTTAATACCCTTTTCATAATCACCGTCAACATAATTTGCTTTTTCTGATGCGTCGTAGATTTTAACCACTGGTTTTTGAGTATCTTTTACGTTGTCAATGAAGAATGCCAATTCTTTGGTGTTGCCATAAAAATCGTTTGCGGTATAAACGATTTTATAGTTTCCATCAGCCCAAGGAGTAAATTTGCCGTCTTTGATTGATTCCGCTTTTTCTTCTGAGTATGATGATCCATTTTGTCTGTAGGCTTTTACTGTGTAATGGATGTTAACATTTTCATTTGCAGGTGTTGTTTTTGAATCAGTTTTTCCAATAAGTGTTGGTATTGTTGCTTCAACGCCTGTGATAGCAGTTGAAAGTGAGCCATTTTGTGAAAGTGCAAGTTTGTAATCTTTGTAATATTCTTTGCTTACGCTGAAAGTTTTCGTTATAGATTTGATGAATTGACCACCTTCATAATAGGCATATTTAACTGTGTAGTTTCCTTCGCCAGCAAAAGAAGCATCTTCTGGGTTGAGGTATTTTGCATCGATATAGAAATTGCCGTTGTCTACGTCAACTACAGCATTTTTTGTTTCACTTCCGCCTGAGATTGAGATGTCAACATATTTGTCTGCTACCCCGGTTGTGTCGCCGTTTGCAATAAATGTAACCCCTTCAATTTCTTTTTCGTTTTTTCCAAAAACTTTTGGAAGAGGAAGAGAAATGTTTTTGAGAGTGCTTTGCATCTTAACATCGTAAACTGATGGAATAACCTTTTCTGAATTTTCATCAAATTCGAAATAAGCACTTGAAACTTCGCTGTAAACGATGGTTGATGTTTCGAAAGTTTTCTTTTCGCCTGAAACAGTAACGCCCATTGAGTATGTTACTTTATATTCGCCGGCTGAAGCAACTTCAAATGTTCCCCAAACTGCTTCGTTTTTAGCAGCAGCTTTGATTACGGAATCTTCTTTCTTTGTTGTTGCAACTTTTTCACCAGTTGAAACATAAGTAACTTCAACTTTAGATTCGATAGCTTCAATTGTGTTTGTTCCGTCGTAGCTTACCAAATATCCGGCATAGTCAGAAAGACCTACTGGGATTTGAGCATCTGAGCCAAAGTAAGCAGCGCGGATTTCATAACGTCCACCCTTGTTGACTTTGTTTACAGTGTTTTGAACATAGATGGCTTCGCTTCCAACAGCACCATTCATCATATAATCGGCTTTCGTTTCAATTACATTAATAGGAATAAGCGAAGCAGCAAAAACGCCCGCAAATGCAAGTGAAAGCCCTTTATAAATGCTAGTTTTTTTGATTGAATTCTTTTTAATCATAATTACCCCTTTAGCACATTATTATAGCAATAGCCCTATTGTAATATAAATCGACATGATTGTCAATCAATTTCAGCCGTTTACGTCTAAAATATTTTGCGTAGCGCACCAATATATATGTGAGAAAAAAAGGTCGAACTTTGACAAAGGTTGTAACAAAAATGCACTCTCCTTAATAAAATGTTAATGTGTAGGCACACATCACGCACAAAGATAAATTTTTAGGAGGTACATATGAACTTTTTTGGAGGCTTCGGCGGCGGTAACGGTGGTTGCGACTGCTGCTCAATCTTAATCCTTCTCATGCTCTTGCAATGCTGTGGCTGTGGCAATAATGGCGGTTGCGGAATAGACATCTGCACATTACTGCTTATATTATTGCTTTGCGGCGGCAACGGAATTAATAACAACTGCATGAATAAGTGCTAAGAAAAACACGCAAATTATAAAAAAGACCCGAAAAATTTAATGTTTTTGGGTTTTTTTCTTTACATTTTATGTAATTTCGTTTAAAATGAATTTATAGGAGCAGGCTATGGAACAAGTCAAAAGAAAATATGGCATGGACGCCGAAGTAGTTTGGAAAGACAGAAAAAGATATTTGGGTCTTCCTTGGTCTTTCACTAGATATTCGCTCATTAAAAACGGCGACAAATGGATTAAAGTTTTTTCTGACATCGGTCTTTTATACACCATAGTGGAAGAAGTAAATATTTATCGTATTCGCGATATTTCGCTTCATCAAACACTTTTTGATAAAATTTTTGGAACTGGAACAGTAACTTTATATTCAAATGATGAACGTCAACCAGAATTTAAACTTCGTCACATCGCTCACCCATACAAAGTTCGCGAAATCTTTTCAAACCTTATCGAACAAGAAAGAACAAAACGCGGAGTTAAAGTTTCCGAATTTCAATATTAAAATAAAACAGTCTGCGACGCAGGCTGTTTTTTTATTGTATTTGTTTATTTTAAACTTCATATGGTTTTAATGTTGAGATGTAGTTTTCAAAATAGTCAGGCAAAAGAGATGTAAAAGACATCTCTTTTTTTGTGCGTGGGTGAATAAATTCAAGCGAATGTGAATGCAAAAGTTGACCTTTGAGTTTTTTGTCCGCTTTGCCATACACATCGTCTCCGATCACTGGATGTCCAATATATGCAGAATGCACTCTGATTTGATGAGTTCTTCCCGTAACCAAACTAAATTCAACCAATGTGGCAGTAGCAAATCTTTTAACAACTTTATAAAGTGAAATTGCTAATTTCCCATCACTTGAAACGGCGTATTTTTTTCTATCCTTTTTGTCGCGAGCAAGATATGTTTCGATTTTGCCCTCATTATCCCACACTACTCCATCAAGCAATGCGTAATACTTGCGCTTAACTTCTTTTTTTGCAATCATTTCTGCAAGGGCGTTGTGCGTAAAATCGTTTTTTGCAACCAACATAAGCCCCGAAGTGTTTTTGTCTAAACGATGGACAATCCCTGGACGAAGCACACCATTGATTCCGCTTAAATCCTTAACCTTTTCAAGAAGCCCATTAACAAGTGTCCCCTCTTTTGTTGTTTGACACGGATGCACAACAAGCCCCTGCGGCTTATCGATAACAAGCAAATCACTGTCTTCATAAACGATAGTAAAATCTATCATTTGCGGTTTTGCTTCAAGTGGTTTTGGTGGAACAAAATCAACCGAAACATTGTCGCCAAGTTTTAGTCTTTCGCCCGTCTTAACTTTTTTGTTGTTGACCAAAATTTGTCCGTTTTCTATTAAATTTTGAATAAAATTGCGTGAAAAATCGCTAAATAAGCCATTTATATACTTATCTAGGCGTTGTCCCACATCTTTTTCATCAATTTTTAATGTCTTCGTCAACAGCCTTTTCTCTCTTTTTCTTTTGATTTTTAACAAGTAAAATAATAAAGTAAATTACAAACAGAACCACGCCTACACACAAACAAATGTCAGCGATATTGAACACCGGAAAAGTGCTCCAAAATTCAAAATGCAAAAAGTCGCGAACATATCCAAACGCCAAGCGGTCAATTAAATTTCCAATGCAGCCCGCAAGCACAAAGCCGACAGCAATGTGAAAAAGCGGATTCGTTGTTCGTTCATAAAGGGCAAACCAAACAAGCGCCGCTATAAACAAAAAAGTAATTATAATCAAAAAAATTTGATTGCCAGCAAACATCCCCCACGCCGCGCCTTCATTGTGAACGGTTATTATATCTATAAAACCTGGTAAAAATTTCGTCTGCTCACCAAGCGGAATTGCCGCGTCGATAAAATGCTTACTAATTAAATCACCAGTAAGCAAAACTGCAAAAATTGGAAGTGCTATGCACAATAAAAACTTGAAATGTTTATTCAATCTCAACACCTTCTGGAAGCAAGATATAAAGTTCTTTCTTTTTATCTATTTCCATAAATTTGCATTTAAATCCTTGTTCAATACCTTCAAAAAAGCCTAAGCATCTTGATTTGTCATCAGCTTGTTCAAAATTAAGCAAAACAGGTTCATCCGCTTTGAGATAGTCTAATGCACGATAACACTGCTCATTTTCTTCAACATAAATAACCTTAACTCCGTCAATTTTGTCAGGTTTTTCAATTTTATCTTTTTTTAAGTTGAATGACGCTTTTGAAGGCGCCTTTCTAACTTTTTTCTTTTGTTTTGGCTCAGAATTTTCACTTTCAAAGCCTAATGCCTTCATAAATCCACTAAATATCCCCATATCTACCTCACAATCATATTATCACAAATGAAAAATAAAATCAAAATAATGTTTGTAAAAAGTAAAATAAAAAAATCCTAAAAAATAGGATTTTTCGTTATTTTGTGTTAGATTGAAGCCTCTTCTGCCTTTTTATTTGGTCTTATAGGCTTAACTGTTCTGTATTGAATAAGAAATGCTGAAAGCTTTTTTACTGGGATTCGGTCAATTATAGGTTTAAGAACTTCAATGTTTTCTGGATTTGCAAGAATCATGTTTTCAATCGCCTTCATTTCTGCTTTCAATGCTATCTCATCATCTACGCAATTTTGAAATGGTTTAAATGATTTTCTATCAACACAAAGACCATCTTTGTCAATTACATAGATTTTTGAAAGCATACCGATTTTCTGAAGTTTTTCAATCTTTTCGTCCATATTTTCGTCGCAAACAATTACTCTCAAACCAGATCCAACAAAGGCTTTAGGGCTTAAATATTGAAGCGAAGATGGTAGAAAAATGCTTGCAAGAGAAATACAATTTCTAAATGCACCGTCATCAATGAATTCAATACCATTATTTAAAACTGCGTGTTTAAGATAAGCACAGTTATCAAAAGCAGATTCTCCTATGCCCTTAAACCCTTCATTAAATTCAATTCCTTTAAGCCCTTGATCACGTTGAAAAGACGCACGTGCAATATATTCAAATCCTTCATCAAGTTTTACTATGCCCAAATCTTTTTGATTGTCTGATCGTTTTGCAAGATAGATAATCGTCTTCCCGTTTGATGTAAGATTTGTCGAAAATGGGAGATTGAATTTGCTGGCCTCAATATCCTCTCTTAAATGAATATCTGTGTATCTTTTTTCGCAATTTCTTGCAATTAATTCTGTATATTTTTCCATATCTAACTCCTTATATTGTTATCCCTTCACCTTCACCAGATTGTCGATCAACTGACATTTCAGTCTCACAGGTTTCTGCAAATTTTTTCTTTGAGCCCAAATTATCCGACGCAACTTTACTTTCCACGCGCCGCATTGTTGCAACTTTATTGCCTTCTTTGTCCGTTAAAACAATTTTTTTAAGTGATGGCAAAAAGGCAGAATATTCAATCATTCGATCTCTTAAGCAAACATTACATTCTATATTTTCTAGTCTTGGGCAACATACAAACGGGCTCTCTTCAACAGGTGGCAAGATTTCTACTCGAGGAGGAATAACTATTTCTTGCAACTGATAACATTTTTTGAATGCGTGTTTACCCAAAACTGTCAATGAACTAGGCAATGATATCTTTTTGAGCTCGTAACAATCAGAAAATGCATATCTTCCAATAATTTGCAAGCCTTCTTTCGCTTCAAATTCCACAAGATCTTCACAACAAGAAAAAGCACTTTGCCCAATATATTCAATATTTGAAGGTAGCGTAATAAATCTCAAAGCTGCACCACAGCAAGTTTGACTTGCGATAGCTTTTTTGCCAATAAAAATTTCATCACTTTCTTTAAGTATCACACAAGTATCTGCAGGTCTATTGATAAAATCATGGATATTATAATATTCCATTTCATAAGTATGATAATTGCTTATTTGTTTTATACTTGATACCATTGATTCACCCTATCTATATATTACCAAATCTTCACTCACAAGTCAATAGCAATTTTTAATACTTATCATTTTTTAAGTAAATATTATATATTTATTCACCTTTTTTTATACAACAAAAAACGACCTTTCGGTCGTTTTTATATTGAGTTTTAAGTGTCAATTACTCGATAATCTTAGAAACAACACCTGAACCAACTGTTC
>DPGI01000003.1:17845-39088 GCA_003522085.1 Clostridiales bacterium
CCGCCTTCACGGATAGCAAAACGAAGACCTTCTTCGATAGCGATATCAGTGATAAGTGTGATTGTCATGTTAACGTGGTCACCAGGCATAACCATTTCTACGCCCTTTTCAAGTTCGATTGTTCCAGTAACGTCTGTTGTTCTGAAGTAGAATTGAGGTCTGTAACCATTAAAGAATGGAGTATGACGTCCGCCTTCTTCTTTCTTAAGAACGTATACTTGAGCAGTAAACTTTGTGTGTGGGTGGATTGAACCAGGTTTGCAAAGAACTTGTCCTCTTTCAATTTCGTTTCTTTGGATACCACGGAGAAGAAGGCCAACGTTATCTCCGGCTCTTGCTTCGTCAAGAAGTTTTCTGAACATTTCAACGCCAGTGATAACTGTTTGTTTCTTAGCGCCCATACCAACGATTTCAACGGTATCGTTCATTCTAACTGTTCCACGTTCTACTCTACCAGTAGCAACTGTTCCACGGCCAGTGATTGTGAATACATCTTCAACAGGCATAAGGAAAGGTTTGTCTGTATCTCTTTGAGGAGCTGGGATATAAGTATCAACAGCGTCAAGGAGTTCTTGGATGCATTTGCATGCAGGATCATCAATTTTTCCAGCTTGAGCAGCTTCAAGAGCTTTAAGAGCTGATCCTTTAATAACAGGAGTTTTATCTCCTGGGAATCCGTATTCAGTAAGAAGGTCTCTAACTTCCATTTCAACGAGGTCAAGAAGTTCAGGATCGTCTACTTGATCGGTTTTGTTCATAAATACAACGATGTAAGGAACACCAACTTGTCTAGCAAGGAGGATGTGTTCTCTTGTTTGAGGCATAGGTCCGTCTGTAGCTGCAACTACGAGGATAGCTCCGTCCATTTGAGCAGCACCGGTAATCATGTTTTTAACATAGTCGGCGTGGCCTGGGCAGTCAACGTGAGCATAGTGACGTGTTGCTGTTTGATATTCAACGTGAGAGGTGTTAATTGTAATTCCTCTTGCTTTTTCTTCTGGTGCCTTGTCGATTTGGTCGTATCTCATAGCATCAGCTAAGCCTTTTGCAGCGCAGTATGTTGTGATAGCTGCAGTAAGGGTTGTTTTACCATGGTCTACGTGGCCAATGGTACCAATGTTAACGTGTTCTTTACTTCTGTCAAATTGTTCTTTTGCCATTTTTAAAAATTCTCCTTTTTTGTTTTACTTTGACATTCTAACATATAATAATTTTTTTTCAAAACGTTTTTAACAACATTTTTTAATTTCTTTTTGCTCTTTCGCCAACAATCTTTTCAGAGATTGACTTTGGAACTTCTTGATATTTGAGAGGTTCCATAACATAGTTACCTCTTCCCTGTGTTTGGCTTCTAAGGTCAGTAGCATAACCAAACATTTCTGCAAGCGGAACTTCAGCACTGACAATTTGAATGCCAAGGTTTGATTCTGTTCCTGTAAGCATTCCACGACGTGATGTAAGGTTGCCCATAACTGTTCCAAGATATTCATCTGGAACTTCAACTGAAACTTTCATGATAGGTTCAAGCAAAACAGGATCTGCTTTCTTGGCACCATCTTGGAAAGCCATTGAGCCGGCGATTTTGAACGCCATTTCTGAAGAGTCGACTTCGTGGTAAGACCCATCAACAACAGTAACTTTAAAGTCAACTGTTTCGTATCCTGCGATCACACCATTCATTCTAGCTTCATTAATTCCGTTGTTTATAGGTTGAATATATTCTTTTGGAATTGATCCACCAACGGTTTTATCAACAAATTGATATCCTGATCCAGCTGGAAGTGGTTCCATTTCAATGATACAGTGTCCGTATTGACCTTTACCACCAGATTGACGGATGAATTTGCCTTCCGCTTTAACAGGTTTTCTGATTGTTTCTCTGTAAGAAACTTGTGGGTTACCAATGTTGGCTTCAACTTTAAATTCTCTCAAAAGTCTGTCAACAATGATTTCAAGGTGAAGTTCCCCCATTCCCGCAATAAGAGTTTGTCCAGTTTCTTGGTTGGTTGTAACTCTGAATGTAGGGTCTTCACGCATAAGTTTTGCAAGGGCAAGAGCCATTTTTTCTTGCATATCTTTTGTTTTTGGTTCAATAGCAAGTTGAATAACAGGTTCTGGGAAGTCCATGCTTTCAAGTTGAATTGGGTGTTTTTCATCACAAAGAGTGTGTCCTGTGATTGTGTCTTTAAGTCCAACGATAGCGGCGATGTCACCAGCGCCAACTTCGGTGATTTCTTGACGGTTGTTTGCGTGCATTCTGATCAAACGTCCAACTCTTTCTGTTTTGCCAGTGATTGAGTTGTAAACATAAGATCCAGCCTTCAAAAGTCCGCTATAAACTCTGAAGAATGTAAGTCCGCCCACGAATGGGTCAGTCATAATTTTGAATGCAAGCCCAGCAAATGGAGCATCTTCTTTTGCTTCTCTGATTTCTTCTTCACCAGTGTCTGGGTTGATACCTTTGATTGGTGGAATATCAAGTGGAGATGGAAGATAATCTACCATTGCATCAAGGAGCATTTGAACACCTTTGTTTTTATAAGATGATCCGCAAAGGATAGGTGTGAATTTTCTGTCAATAGTTCCTTGTCTAATTGCTTTTTTAAGTTCGTCGATTGAGATTTCGTCACCTTCGAAATATCTTTCTAAGAGAGCGTCGTTTGTTTCAACGATTCTTTCTACCATTTCATCATGGAGTTTTTGAGCCTTGTCTTTAAATTCGGCTGGGATATCAGTGATTTCGATTTGTTGTCCCATGTCGTCTTTATAAAGTTCAGCTTTCATTGTTAAGAGGTCGATAATCCCTCTAAAGTCACCTGCTTCACCAATATTTAATTGGATTGGAAGAGCAGTTGTCTTTAATCTTTTTTCAATAGAATCAATGCAGCCCATAAAGTCAGCGGCATCTCTATCCATTTTGTTGACATAGATAATTGTTGGAACTTTGTATTTTGTTGCTTGACGCCAAACTGTTTCAGTTTGAGGTTGCACTTTATCACGCGCACTCAAAACAAGAACTGAGCCGTCAAGAACTTTAAGTGATCTTTCAACTTCGACTGTGAAGTCAACGTGACCTGGTGTGTCGATGATGTTGATTTTGTGACCTTTCCACATACAAGTTGTGCAAGCAGAAGTAATTGTAATACCTCTTTCTTGTTCTTGAGCCATCCAGTCCATTGTTGCTTGTCCATCGTGAACTTCACCAATTTTGTGGCTTTTCCCTGTGTAGAACAAAATTCTTTCAGTAGTGGTTGTCTTTCCTGCATCGATATGAGCCATAATTCCAACGTTTCTGGTCATGTGTAAATCGGTTGTAGGCATAATTTTTCTCCTAAATATAAATTTAACTTATTTTTTCCTAAATTCAAAAACGCATACACGTTTCTGACAATCTTACCAGCGGTAGTGAGCAAATGCTTTGTTTGCTTCTGCCATTCTGTGAAGTTCATCTCTTCTCTTGATAGAAGCGCCTGTTCCGTTGTAAGCGTCCATAATTTCAGCGGCAAGTTTTTCGTCCATGTTTCTTTCGCCAGTTCTCTTTCTAGCAAAGCTTACAAGCCATCTGATTGCAAGAGTTTGTCTTCTTTCAGGTCTGATTTCCATTGGAACTTGATAGTTTGCCCCACCTACTCTTCTTGCTTTAGTTTCAAGCATAGGTTTAACGTTTTCAAGAGCCTGATTGAAATATTCGATTGGTTCTGAGCCTGTTTTTTCCTTAATGATGTCAAAAGCACCATAAACAATTCTTTGAGCGAGACCTTTCTTTCCATCAAACATAACTTGGTTGATGAGTTTTGTTACGGTTTGGCTTTTATAAATTGGATCAGGAAGGACAGGTTTTTTAACGGCACTATTTCTTCTAGCCATTTTAAATTCCTCCTAATAATATTTTAATTTTGTTTACCCCTTGGCTTATGCAAGCTTACTTGCCAGCTTTAGGTTTCTTTGCGCCATATTTTGAGCGAGATTGATTTCTCTTTGCAACACCGGCAGCATCAAGAGTTCCTCTAACGATGTGATATCTCACACCAGGAAGGTCTTTTACTCTTCCGCCTCTTACAAGAACGACACTGTGTTCTTGAAGGTTGTGTCCAATCCCAGGAATATAGCAAGTTCCTTCTTGTCCATTTGAAAACTTAACTCTGGCAATTTTACGAAGAGCTGAGTTAGGCTTTTTAGGTGTCGCGGTTCTTACTGAAAGGCAAACACCTCTTTTTTGTGGACACTCGTCAAGAAGTGGAGATTTTGACTTTTTATCAAAAGTTTTTCTTCCTTGTTTAACGAGTTGGTTGATTGTAGGCATAGTTTTTCCTCCTTATTAAGATTTGTCTAGGCATAAGTGCCGTGATTTCTTTTTGTTAAACACGAACAACACAATCGCAACTAATTTGCAACTCCAACAAAACATGTTTTGCTGAATCAGTGAAAGGGCTAGAACTGCCCCCACTTGTCGTTTGTTTATGCTAATAAAAGCAGTCTTCGACAACAAGACCTAAATAATATAACAATATTGTCTGTTTTTGTCAAGCAAAAAAACTAAACTTGACAAAAGAAAATTAAAGTTTTATAATTGTGGCATGCAAATTGATTTTGACCAATTTTTCAATGATTATTGCTTTGAAGGATTCATGGTTGTCGAAAGCGAAGACGGCGCAAAATGCCACCTTGCTTTTGGCGATTTTTCTATTGGTATAAACAAAAACGCTTTGGCTCACTTTACAAAAAAAGTAGCTGGAAACGAATATTATGTTTTGACAGAAATAAGTGCAATTAAACAAATTCTTAACGGCAAAAACCAATTTAATTTAAAAGAAGATTACGACCTGAGCGACCTGACTAAACAAGAACGTGATTATTACATATTCGACGATCCAAGTTGTTGCATATATAAAGATCTTATCTATTCAGTTCACCCTGATGTAGAGCCAAAGTCAGACATTGAATTGATTTAAAACCAAAAAACACATCAGATTGATGTGTTTTTTATTTTACGCTCCACTGTTTGCCACATATTGAGTATAGCCAAGTTCTTCAAGCCTTGCAAAACAATCTTGCCCAGTATAGTATTTTGCCAAATGGAAGAATTGTCTAAGCATAGGTCTTCCACCGTTTAGCTCAGGGCAATAGAACCATTTGTCTGCACCAAACTTTTCAACTGTCTCGTCAGAATGATAATAATATTTTTCCGCGGTGTCCCCTTCAACATTTGAATTGTATGTAAGCACAACATTGTTAGAATAATCGTTTAAATTGTATTTTTTAAAGATTTTATTTACAAACCCTTCAAGCCCTGAAATTTGAGATGTCGTTTGAATATCAAGATTTATTGAATAGCTTACATCCCTAATAGATATGTTTGCGGTGTCTCCTTTTTGATAATCAAACATGTCTGTCTGCACCACCTCCGACTCAAGCGTAGTGCTGGAAGAAATAAATTCATCGAAATATTCCTGCGTAAATTTGATATTTATTGAAATTTGATTATTCCAAAAATTCAAATTCCCGCTAGAATAATACCCTATTGCATCTCCTTCGCCACCCGTTCCATTGTGGCCTATGGATATGCTGGTGTTAACTGCATTAACTTCATAATAATTGTTTGAGCTTGTGAAGTTTGCCGGGCATTTTTCATTCGCACTGCCAGTTTCAGCAGTAACTTTGTCAAAAACGAAATATCCGCCCGAACTCACAGGCTCGCCACGGAATGTAACTACAGCCATATTTTGATCAATAAGAACAATTGAATTTTCAGTGTAATTAAAAGTTAAGGCTCCTAAATAAATCGGGCTTGAATATACAGTTCTTTTGCCAGCGATTTCAACATTTATGAAACAGTTTTGGATAATTACTTCTTTAATCACAGCATCGGTAGTTGTAAAGTCACTTCTTCCTGTTGAACAAATGCCGCCAAAATACCAGTTTTCATATCCGTCGGTATCATGATCAAAGCAACCCGTTGTATATGGCTTGTTAACTACTTTCCCCACAAACGAACAATTGTCAATCAAAACTGATCTTTCTGTCATGTTGTAACACTTATCCATTGACACAACTGCTACCCCCGCAATTGAGCCCCCAACAAATGCTCCAAAAGTATAATTTATTGAACCGTAGTTGTCGCAATTTTTTACAACAAGTTTAGATTGACAATTAGAAACAAAGCCTGCCATAAAACTTCCACCATATTGGCTTCCATAATTTTTACAACCTTCAAGCGTTGTCGTTGTATCTCCTTCAATTTCTCCGATAAAACCGCTTAGTGACATACTGTCAAATCTCGACGAGCTGCCGCTGCCGTCATATGTGTTGTATGCGTCTCCATAATTTGTGCAGTTTTGAACATAAAGTTTGCCATTGGGACTTTCAGCCGTATCTTTATCATTTGCAAGAACACTTCCAACCAAATTGCCAATAGGACCATACATCGCACAATTTACATAATTCTCGCAATTTTTGATATACGCATCTGCCCCATTTGGGAAAGACAAGAAATTCATATACACGCCCATATACGTACCATCTCCCCAACTTCCAGTTGATGTGTAATTACCATATGCTTTGCAATTTGAGACTGTAATTGGAGCCCCAAATGCCGTACCCACAACTATTGTTCCCGCACTGTTTACTGAAGTATGAATATTTACATCAATTATACAGCTGTCTATTAAAGATGATTGATTTGTAGTAGCAATCCCGACATTTGCGTTACTAATCGCATATCCTGCCACACAACACAATCCGTTTTTCGTTCTTATATTAAAGTAACAATCAGATATTTCAACACCACCGAGTAAATATACTGCTGTTGTCATTGCATATTTATCGTCATATGAAAATTGATCAATTTGGCAGTTGTTAATTTTTGTATTGTATGCAGTAGCACCAGCAAGAAACGCATTTGGCATTTCTCCGCCACCACTGACAGATATAACTTTTGCGTTCAAATTCTTAATTTCACTATTGTATTGTTCATACACAGTAACTCCAGATTCGCCAAAACTTGCGCCAACTCCGCCAAACAATGAACATTTTGTTATTACGTTTTTAAAAGTGAAACCGGCCCCATCAAAGATGCCGACAAAACAATTCCCCGTTGAGCTTACTATGTCCAAAATATAGCCATCAAAATCGATATCATTGGCAAGCGTTATATATCTGTATGTTACTGGCGTGTATTGAATTAGATTTTCAATCCAAAGCCAACCTCGCAATGTTTTTACTAAATATGGATCGTCTTGTGTTCCCGACCCAGAAACGTCATTATCTGAGTTTAGCGGATTAACGTTTGTTATTGTGCTGTCCGTCTTTACAAGATATATATTAAAGTCGCTTTCAAACGCTGTAGCGATGCTTGCGGCGCTTGTAACTTTTGCAGCTACTTCGTCATTTTCAGCATTTACTTCGGCAATAGGTTCGGCAAATCTTTCATCTGCCAATTTTTTGCCAACATATTCAATTGCAGTATCACTATAAATATCCGTTTTATCTCTTTGAAAAACAAGCAAACTTATACTGGTGAAAAGTGCCGTAAAAATAAACACGATCGCAAACCATATGGCTAGCGCTGCAATCGGTTTTTTTGTAGACAACTTAATCTCTTTCATGTTTATAGAATATCCCAAAAATGAAAAAACTCAAAATAATTTGTTATTTTCACTTTATATTTTTTACATTTTTTGACAAAATATTTGAGCTGCTGCGTGGAAAACTTTTTTTGCGCTTTTCGATTTTTGCATGAAAAAACTGCTTACGAAAGCAGTTTTTTAAACTCGTCTTCGCTGAGCATTTTTATGCCAAGCGATTTTGCCTTTTCAAATTTTGAACCCGGATTTTCTCCAAGTAAAATATAATCTGTTTTGGCTGAAACAGAGCCAGCAACTTCGCCTCCGCCCGCAAGAATAAGTTCGGTTGCTTCCGCCCTTGACAGCGTTGGCAGCGTTCCTGTAAGCACAAATTTTTTGCCCGCGATTGGTGATGTAAAATCACGTTTTGCTGGATTTTTTATTTTAACTCCCGCTGTCAATAATTTATTGATTTCGGCGATATTTTCTTCATTTTTAAAGAAATCATATACATTTTTTGCAATTATTGGGCCAATATCCGTTATATTTTCAATTTCTGAATATTTTGCGTGCATGATGTTTTCTAAACTTCCAAACCTATTGGCAATGTCTCGTGCGGTTTTAATTCCGACTTCGCTTATGCCTATTGCATACAAAAATTTATGCAGATCAATGCTCTTACTTTTTTCAATAGATTTTGCAAGATTGCCCGCTTTTTTATCCTTAAATTTGTCGAGCGTTAAAAAGTCTTCATGCGACAGCGAGTAAAGATCGCTTGGATTTTTTACATTCAACATTTGAATAAGCACGGTCGCCGTCTTTTCGCTCATACCCTCGATGTTGAAAGCGTCACGCGAAGCAAAGTGCGTGAGCCTTCCTTCGATTTGCTCAAAACAGCCATTTTGATTTGGACAATACAAAAGTGGCCCCTTCTTTACAAGCGCACTTCCGCATGACGGGCAAGTTTTAATCTCTTCAATTTCTTTTGCGTTTTCTCCGCGTTCTGCAAGACCCAGCACTTCCGGAATAACTTCGTTGCTGCGACGCACAAACACGCGGCTGCCGATTGAAACATTTTTGCGCAAGATGTCGTCATAGTTGTTTAAAGTTGCTTTTTGCACTGTTGCACCTGCAAGTTCAACTGGCTCTAAAACAGCGATAGGAGTCACCTTGCCTGTTCTGCCAACCTGCCACACGACATCTAAAAGTGTGGTCGAAATTTCTTGCGCAACAAACTTGTATGCTATCGCCCATTTAGGGAACTTAGTCGTCCAGCCAATGTCGTCACGATAGCGGATTTCGTTTATGCTTACCACCGCCCCGTCAATCAAAATGTCAAGCGACGATTTGCGGGAGTCAATCCATCTGATTTGTTCAATAACTTCGTCTGCCGTTTTCACAACTTTGAAATAGTCGCCGATTGCGAATCCGTTTTTTTGCAAAAATTCATGAATTTCTTGCTGCGAATTGAAAGTTTTTCCTTCAATTTGCAAAACTGCATAACAGAAAAAGTCAAGATTGCGTTTTGCCGTCTCTTTTGGATCGAGATTTCTAATCGCTCCAGCTGCCGCGTTTCTGGCGTTTTTAAGTTTTTCTTCGGCGTTACGGTTGTAGATTTTAAGCGCGTGGTTTGTCATCATTCCTTCGCCTTCAACAAACAAGTGCCCTTTAAAATCAATTTCAAGCGGAACAGAACGAATTGTTTTCACCTGCTGCGAAACATCTTCGCCCACAAAACCATTTCCGCGGGTTGTCGCCGAAACAAACTTGCCGTCGTTGTATTCAATAACAAGATGCAAGCCGTCAAACTTGTATTCAACAGTAAAAGTCATGTCGGGATTAAAAGATTGCATATCTCTTATCCAAGACCTTAAATCGTCTTCATCACGAACTTTGTTCAGCGAGTAAAGTTTTTTAGGATGCTCCTTTTTTGCAAACGCATCAAGCACTGCTCCGCCCACGCGCAAAGTTGGCGACGATGGTAAAGTTGTGCCGGTTTCTTTTTCAAGGTCGACAAGCGTATAGTAAAGTTTGTCGTATTCGGCATCAGAAATTGTTGGCGCATCAAGATCGTAATAATTGTGATTGTGAATGTTGATTTGTTCAATCAACTTTTTCATTTGCGCGATTTTATCCATTTATTCCTCCAAAATTTTAAGCGGTGCTATTTCAAGCATCAAACTTTTAATTCCAAATCCTTCAAATGCGATATCTCCCACCAGTCCGTCGTCGGATATGCTTTTGATTTCGCCTTTGCCAAATTTTGGATGTTCAACCTTTTGTCCCGGTTTGTATTTGCCAACTTCTACTGTAGGCTTAATTTCAGATGACTGCTCGCCGCCCAAAATTGTTGCTTTATTAAACGTAAAGCCGCCAAAAGAAGTTTGCGTTGGAGCGCTCGCACTATAGCTGCGCCCCCCACCAAAAACAGATGTTTCTTCGATTTTTTTAGGCTTATATTCATAAAATCCCAGTTCTTTGCAAAATCTGCTTGGAATTTCATATGAAGTTTTGCCATATAAAAAGCGTTTAGAACAATGTGTCAAAATCACTTTTTCTTCGGCACGCGTCACCGCAACATACATTAGTCTTCGCTCTTCTTCAATGTCGTCGGCGCTGTTTGCGCG
This sequence comes from Clostridiales bacterium, assembly GCA_003522085.1. Lineage (GTDB taxonomy): Bacteria > Bacillota > Clostridia > Christensenellales > UBA1242 > Caccovivens. The sequence continues at coordinate 28,035 of DPGI01000003.1, forward strand.
GCTTATTGGAAAAATTCCTTCTTCAAGACCAATGATGAACACAACTCTAAACTCCAGCCCCTTCACAGCATGAACGGTGGCAATCGTTACGCTTCCGCCCTCGCCGATTTCGTCGCTGTCGCTTGCAAGTGTGATGCTTTCAAGAAAGTCAGAAAGCGATGCTGTCGGATTCAGTTTTGCAAATTCACGAACAGCGCCTTCAAATGAAGATATGTTCATTTGTTTGTCAAAACCTTCTTCGGTTTTTGTATCGTATGCGTCTTTTATTTTAAATTTCGAAATAACTTCGCTTACAAAATCTGCAAGTGGCATATCAATTTCACTAAGTCCGCAATATGTCTGCACAAAATTTTCAAGTTTTTTCTGGAGCGCTGGCTCGACTTCATAATTTCCGTCAACAAGTGCTCGCAGCAGCGATTTGTTGCCCGCTAAATGCTTCATTTTTGAAAGCGCGCCATCGCCGATTCCGCGTCTTGGAAAATTGATAACTTTTTGAAAAGCGATGTCGTCATCCATGTTTACAAACAATCTTAAATATGCGATTATATTTTTAATTTCAGCACGTTCATAAAACTTAAATCCGCCATAAATTTTGTGCGGAATGTTGTATGAAAGCAGCGCTTCTTCAAGGTTTCGAGTAAGCGCATTAAGTCGCATTAAAATCGCAAAATCTGATGGCTTATAGCCCTGTCTTAGCAATCTTTCAATCGTGTTTGCGACAAAAAGCGCTTCGTCACGTTCGTCAACTGCATTATAAATCACAGGCTCATCGCCGCCCTGTCTTTCTGTCCAAAGTTTCTTTTCAAGACGGGAACTATTGTGTGCGATAAGTTTGTTTGCTCGCTCTAAAATCTTGCCTGTCGAGCGATAATTTCTTTCAAGTTTAAATACTTTTACGTTTGGAAAATCTTTTTTAAAATTGAATATGTTTTTAAAGTTTGCCCCACGCCAAGAATAGATGCATTGGTCTTCGTCGCCAACTACAAATATATTGCCGTGAACTGAGGCAAGTTGTCTGACAAGTTCATATTGAACTGTGTTCGTATCTTGAAATTCATCAACTAAAATATACTCAAATCGCTGAGCGTATTTCAAACGAATTTCGTCATGGTTCAAAAATAATTTATATGTTTTTATAAGCAGATCGTCAAAGTCGAGTGCGTTGTTTTTCTTTAAGCGTTTTTCATATTCGTCGATGATTAAAACAATCTTTTTTATGTCAACAACCGCTGCGCAAGCACGCTCGTATTCAGCAAGCGACATAATAGTGTTTTTCCAATTTGAAATATGAAAAAGCACATTCTTTTTCCACTTGTCTTCGGCAAGGCTCATCTCGTTTAAAATCTCTTTTACAACCTTTTCTGTATCGTCTTCGGCATAGATTGTAAAGTTGCGATTATATCCAAGTGCGTCGGCGTCCATGCGAAGAATTTTTGCACACATAGAGTGGAAAGTTGAAATCCAAATTCTGTCGCCGTCTGGGCACATGGCCTTCACTCTTTCAGCCATTTCTCTGGTTGCTTTGTTTGTGAAGGTTATTGCCAAAATGTTGTAAGGGCTGATTCCTTTTGATAGTAAAAAAGCCACTCTGTGCGTGAGGAGTCGGGTCTTCCCGCTGCCCGCGCCAGCAGTGACTAAAACTGCGCCCTCGGTTTCAACGAGAGCGGCTTGTTGTTCGGTGTTAAGTGAAGAAAAGTCGAAATTGTTCATATAAGTATATTAACATATTAAACAAAATCAGTAAACTAATTTTTGCTCTAAACTGTGTTCAAATTTTTCTTTAAAGCGAGAATATTTCTCGATCACCGACAAAAGATAGCGTTCTTTGTTGCAAGCATCAAGCGAACGATAATAATTCATATCCATAAGTTCCTTAATTGGATCAAGAGTGTCTTTTGAAAGCACTTCCCTTGCTTTGTTGTTAAAGTTTTCATCAGCCTCAGAAGAAGTGATAATTTTAAACTTAACATTTGGGCTGAGTGGGGCGTTCATCTTTTTCACTCCACTTCTGTTGCCTTTGCTGATAAGTCTGTTTCGCGCGTTTTGCGCAAGTCTTTTTAATTCTTGATTCATTTTTGCTCCTTACAGTTCTGACGCTGGTAATTGGTTTTATTTTAAAACTTATTTTCTGCCTGACAAAAGGAATAAGTTGGCGATTTTGTCGAATTTAAACTAAACATAGCGCCCAGCCCCCAATTATCTCTGCTTGCAAATTTTATTCACAAAAAAAGCACGACTCGATTTGTCGTGCTTAATTTTTAAAAAGTTTGTTAAAAAAGAATTATCCTCTTTTTCTTGCGCGTTTTCTAGCAGCTTCTTGTTTGCGTTTTTTTGCTACGCTTGGCTTATAGTAAGCTTCTTTCTTTCTAATATCGCCAATGATTCCATCTTTTTGGCACTTTCTTTTGAAACGTTTGAGTGCGCTTTCAAGATTTTCGTTTTCACCAACTTTAACTGTTGTCAAGACTTTTCACCACCTTCTAGGTCTAAAATTTACTTTTAAAGTATATGTATTTTTTGCGCGTTTGTCAAGTAAAAAATTAAATTATTTTTGCTTTTGCTTCGCCGTTTATTTCGCCTATAATTTCGGCTTCAACAATCTGGCCAACTTTGCCTTCTTGGTCAAAATGGCACATGATATAATTTTTTGTAAATCCTTCACATTTGCCATCTTCACATTTTTCGATGAGCACTTCTCCGCGCTTGTTTTGCTTTACAAAATTGCTGCGTAAAACTTTGTCAAGACTTGCCAATTTTTCTGCGCGCACCTTTTTAATCTGTGCAGGCAAATCCTTTTCTCTTGACGCTACTGTCCCGCTGCGGTGCGAATATGGAAAGATGTGCAAGCCCGAAAAGTTGATTTTTTTGATAAACTCATATGTCTGTTCAAATTCTTCGTCTGTTTCATTTGGAAAGCCAACAATAACGTCAGTCGTGATTGATGCGGAAGGAAAATATTTGCGAATCAACTGGCAAGTTGCAGCAAATTCATCTGGCGTATAGCGTCTATTCATGCGTTTTAAAACCGATGCACTACCACTTTGCAAAGACAAGTGGAAATGCGGACAAAAGTTTTTAAGATGCGACAATCTTTCAATAAAATCTTCGTTTGCAATAACTTCTTCCATCGAAGATAATCTCATTCTAAGATTAAACTTGTCAAGAGCTTCTAAAAGGTCGATAAGCGCCAGTTTGCCGTCGATTCGATAGTCTGACAAGTTGATTCCCGTCAAAACAATTTCTTGTATGTCTGCGGGCAAATTTTCAACTTCTTTTATAATGCTTTCAAGTTTGCGCGATCTGCTGCGTCCGCGAAGATAAGGAATGATGCAATATGAGCAAAAATTGTTGCAGCCGTCCTGAACCTTTATATATGCACGCGTGCGCGATTGAAGCGAAAACTCTTCTTGCTCATAAGAAAGTGGCACGTCTTCCACATCTTCTATGTCCCCGACAGCCTTTATTTGTGCTGCAATGTGGTTTTTGCCGGCAACCCCTTTAATGAGTTGAGCCTTGCCTTCAAACTGCTTTGGATTGTGCTGACTTGCACAGCCACACACATAAATTTTAGCATTTGGATTAAATTTCTTGCATCTTGCAAGCATTTGTCTTGATTTTTTCTCTGCCTCGCTTGTCACAGCACAAGTGTTTATGACATAGATGTCGGCGAATTCAAGTTTGTCTGAAATTTCATAACCTTGTTGTTTAAACAAATTAAGCAAACTGTCGCTTTCATATTTGTTAACTTTGCAACCAAGGGTCAATACACTAACCTTCATTTTTGGTTTCTCCTTAGTTTCCACTAATAATGCTTGCCATGCCCGTAAGCAAAATAGCAGCCGTCTCAGCACGCAATATACGCTGACCAAGTGATATGTTTTCGGGTTTAAGCTGCAAAATTTGTGCTTTTTCATTTTGCGAAAATCCGCCTTCGCAGCCAATTAAAATGCCAATATCTTTTGCCGTTTTTAAACTAGCAAAATTAAAATCTTCGCCTTCTCGTTCATTGGCAAAAAGTTTTGTTTGTTTTTTGCCAAACAGCGCAAGCATTTGCTTAAACGAAACAATTTCTATGCTCATAAAGTCCGCGCGTTCGCATTGCTTTGTTGCGCTAAACATGATTTTTTCATATCTAGAAATCTTTTCAGATGAAAGTTTCATAGTCGAAAATTCGCTTTCAAACATGAAAAGTTTTTTAACTCCAAGTTCTACTGCTTTTTGCACGATGATTTCAAGCTTCTCTCTTTTTGTAGCAGCAATGAATAAAGAAATATCATTTTTAGGGCATATTTCGCTTATTTTTGATGAAATTACATCAACTTTTGCGTAATTTTTATCAATTTTTGATATTTTACCTAAATAATCTTTTCCGTCGCCGTTTACAACGCAAACTTCGTCGCCTTCTTTAAGACGCAAAACACTTTTGAGATGGACAAGTTCTTCCCCCTCAACAAAAGCGACAGTTCCTTCAATTTTTCCTATAAATCTTTTCACGCCAAATATATTACATTAAAAAAAGTGAAATGGCAACCCATTTCACTTCTTTGAAAGAAAGTTTTGATATTTCGTATAGCTTTTTTCATCAATCTTGCCATCTAATTCTTCGATCGCTTTTTTAGTTGCGCGATCCATGCTCTTTGGTGGTTCGGCTTTGATTGAAACAAGCATATCACCATATGCGTCACGATTCAATACTTTGACACCTTTGTTTTTCAGTCTCATGACTGTTCCGCTTGGTGTGAGTTCTGGGATTGTCAACACATAAGGTCCTTTAAGTGTTGGAATTTCGATTTTTGTTCCAAGCAGCGCCTTTGTGAAAGGAATGTAAAGGTCAAGATAAATATCGTTACCCTTGCGCACTAAAACTTTGTGTGGCGAAACTGAAACATGAATGTTTAAATCACCGTTAATTCCGTCTCTCACTGGCGCATTCCCTTCGCCTCTCATGCGAATAGTTTGTCCGTCATCGATTCCGGCAGGAACTTTGACCTTAACTGTTTTTGAAATTTTGCTGTAGCCTTTTCCATTGCAGGTCGAGCATTTTTCTTTAATGATCTTGCCTGTTGCGTTACACTTTGTGCAGCCGGCTTCACGAATAGTTGTTCCAAACATAGTGTTTTGTTGAAATCTAACTCTGCCCGTTCCTTTGCAGTCTGGACAAACAGTAAATTCTTTGCCGTTTTTTGCGCCGGTGCCTTTGCAGTCTGGACATTTTTCAATTTTGTTGAAAGTTATGTTCTTTTCTACTCCAAAGCAAGCTTCTTCAAAACTGAGCACAATATTGACAAAAATGTCGTCGCCCTTTTCCATAACACGTTGGCTTTGCGCTCCACCTCCGCCAAACGCTGAAAAAATATCTGAGAAGATATCCGAAAATCCGCCGCCTCCGCCGCTGAAGAAATCTCCAAAACCGCCAGCGCCGCCTGCGCCACCGAATTGTGGTCCGTCGGCTGAGCCATATTGATCATAATTGGCACGTTTTTTATCGTCGCCAAGAACTTCATATGCTTCGTTGATTTCTTTAAATTTATTGGCAGCCTCTTCACTTGGATTGATGTCAGGGTGATATTTTTTGGCGAGACGACGATATGCGGACTTAATTTCGTCCGCACTCGCACTTTTGTCTACACCTAAAATTGAATAGTAGTCTTTGCTTGCCATTTTTTTGCCTTTTAAAAATTATAATTTATATTCTGGTGGTCTAATAATAACACTTTCAAAATATTGTTCTTGAAATTCAGTTAATGCTCGCACAGCATCATCTGAATAATTTTTATCTGGTGCCATAACAACCAATTTATCATCGTCGTCGTTTGTTCGATGAATAATCGCTTTAACCACCCCTTCAAAACTTTCCAATGGTTTGTGTTGACCAAGCACATAGGCGTCAAGTTCTTCGCCGTCGCCCGAAATTGTGCCAGGTATATAACCGTAATTGACCGGATAAATAAATCCGTGTTGTGGATGTCTGCAACCGAGCGGTCTGTCCATTACAACTTTGACTGTTTTACCTAAATAATCGGTTGTTTTCATTCTCTTCTCCTAAGTTTTATTTATTGTCGTCGATGATTACTTCTGGGTCGCCATCGTCGTTTTTATTGTTGTTGCCTGCATTGTCTGCGCCAGCATTTTGTGCGTTGGCACTTGCATTTTGATACATTTTTGTAAAGATGTCGTTTGAAACTTTTGTAAGACTTTCAAGCGCAGCTTTAATGTCTTCGAGATTGTCCCCTTCAAATACTTTCTTGTCTTTTTCGATTTCGGCTTCAAGAGTCTTCTTGTCTTCTTCAGAGATTTTGTCGCCGTTTTCTTTAAGCATCTTTTCTAAGCTGTAAACCATGTTGTCGGCTTGGTTTTTAGTTTCAACAAGTTCTTTTCTCTTCTTGTCTTCTTCAGCGTGTGCTTCTGCTTCTTTAATAGCCTTTTCAATGTCTTCATCTTTAAGGTTTGAAGAAGCGGTGATTGTGATGTTTTGTTCTTTGTTTGTTCCAAGGTCTTTTGCAGATACTTTTACAATGCCGTTTGCGTCGATATCAAAAGTAACTTCGATTTGTGGCACTCCTCTTGGTGCAGGTGGAATATCTGTAAGTTGGAATCTTCCAAGAGTTTTGTTTTGAGCAGCAAATTCTCTTTCACCTTGCAAAACGTGAATGTCAACGCCAGGTTGATTGTCGGCTGCAGTTGAGAAGATTTGTGATTTTCTTGTAGGGATTGTTGTGTTTCTTTCGATAAGTTTTGTAAATACTCCGCCCAAGGTTTCAATTCCGAGTGAAAGTGGAGTTACATCCAAAAGAAGAACGTCTTTAACTTCGCCACCAAGAACACCGGCTTGAATAGCAGCACCAACGGCTACACATTCATCAGGGTTTACGCCTTTGTATGGTTCTTTTCCTGTATAAGCTTTAACAGCGTCAAAAACTGCAGGGATTCTTGTTGAACCACCGACTAAGATAACTTTGTCGATGTCAGATGTTGTAAGTTTTGCATCTGCAAGAGCACGTTTTGAGCATTCGATTGTTTCTTTTACAAGATCTTCAGTCAAAGCATCAAATTTTGCACGAGTAAGTTCGTATTCCATATGTTTTGGGCCATTTGCATCGGCTGAAATAAATGGAAGTGAAATTGTTGTTTTAGGAGTAGCTGAAAGGTCGATTTTAGCCTTTTCTGCTGCTTCTTTAAGTCTTTGCATAGCAAGTTTATCTTTAGAAAGGTCTGTGCCGTTTTCTTTCTTGAATTGTTCAACTAAAAGGTCGATAATTCTGTTATCAAAATCATCACCGCCTAAGCGAGTATTTCCGTTTGTTGAAAGAACTTCAAAAACGCCATCACCTATTTCAAGAATTGAAACATCAAATGTTCCGCCACCAAGGTCATAAACCAAAATCTTTTGATTTTTGTTTTCACCTTTGTCAAGACCATAAGCAAGAGCGGCTGCGGTAGGTTCGTTGATAATTCTAAGCACTTCAAGACCAGCAATTTTACCAGCGTCTTTTGTTGCTTGACGTTGAGCATCGTTGAAGTATGCAGGAACAGTGATTACGGCTTGTGTAACAGGTGATCCGATATAACTTTCTGCGTCGGCTTTAAGTTTTGAAAGGATCATTGCAGAAATTTCTTGTGGAGAATATTCTTTTCCTCCAAGTTTAGCTTTATAGTTTGTTCCCATCTCTCTTTTGATTGACATAACTGTGTTGTCGCTGTTTACAACTGCTTGACGCTTTGCAACTTTGCCGACAAGACGTTCGCCTTCTTTAGTAACAGCAACAACTGATGGAGTTGTTCTGTCCCCTTCTGCGTTTGCGATAACAGTAGGTTTTCCGCCTTCCATAACTGCTACGCAAGAGTTTGTAGTTCCAAGGTCAATACCAATAATTTTTCCCATAATTTTAATCCTCCTTTTTGTTGACAATGACTTTTGAATATCTAATTACTTTGTCTTTATATTTATATCCTGCTTGGTATTCGTCCAAGATGATATCGTTGTCTTTATCTTCAACTTTTGTAACTGCGATTACATTGTGAAGATGTGGGTTGTAAACTTTTCCAACGCTCTCGATTTTTTCAACCCCGATTTTTTCAAGAGCCTTTATTATGTTGTTTTCGATCATTTCAACGCCTTCCAAAACGGTTGGGTCAGAAATTGATTTTTTTGCAACTTTAAACGTGTCAAGGCATGGCAAGAAAACTTCAATAACGCTGATTGCGCCATCTTCGCGAGCCTTTTCAAGTTCGAAATAACTGCGCTTTCTAAAGTTTTCAAACTCTGCTTGAATGCGCTTTGCAAGTTCTAAGTATTCGCTTTCGCTTGTGCTTGAGCAGGTGCAATTTTCGCTGCCTTTGTTGTCGCCACCACATGTGCAGTCATCGCCACATGCGCATTCTTCTGTGCAGTGACATTCATTACCACAGTGGCAATCATCGCCACAATCGCAGTTATCACCGCAAGTGCAGTTGTCACCACATTGACATTTATCTTTAACTTCTTCGTCTAATTTTCTATCTTTTTTCAAGGTAACTCTCCTTTTTTAACATTTTCAAGTTCGTCGGCAAGCAACTTAAGCGCTGCGCTAACCCCACCATAATCCATGCGCTGAGGTCCAAGCACTCCAACCGAAAGTTGAACCGAGCCAACTTTAATTGGAACCTTGACAACTGAAAGTTCTTCGTCGTTTTCAGCGACTGAAATGATTATGTCGTCGCCTTCGTCGGCGCTCATAACCTCGATGAGTTCGTCTTCGTCGTCAAGCACGGTAAAAATCTTTTTTGCTTTTTCGATTTCTCCGCTTTCCAGCAGTTTAACCGCACCGCTTTTTTGAACGTCCAACATCTTGCGGTTGTTAAAACGTCTGAGACCAGAAACTAAACCATCAACAATATTTTGGAATTGTTCAATTTCGGCGGTGAGTTGTCCATACTCAAATTCTTCAGTTAGTTCTTTTATAGTTCTGCCCACAAAATGACGCTTAAAGAATCTTGCGGCGTCGTCACACTCACGCTTGGTCGCCGAGATGCCAAGTCTTTCGTTGATGTATCCCGAGCCTGTTCCAATCAATACTAAAACCTCTTGGCTAAGCAAAGGAATAATCTGAAAGTCTTGAAGCACCAAATTTTCGACGCCCGACAGCATGACAACTGTTGGGTAATTGGTTGCTTCGCCAATAACTTTTGCAATAGAAGAAACAAGATCTGAAAGAGAAGAGGTTTTTTCTTCAATAATTCTTCTCACCTTTTCAAGCTCGGCGTTAGTCGCATGAAAAGACGAAAGCATTGTTTCAACATAATAGCGATAACCTTGAGCGGTAGGCACCCTTCCACCCGAAGTGTGAAGTTGCTTTAAATACCCCATCGCTTCAAGTGCGTTAAGTTCGTTTCGCAAAGTTGCGGTAGAGCAACCCAGTGCTGACAAATCTTTCAGCGCACCGCTTGTGATTGGTGAAGAAGAAGCGATGTATGAATCAATGGCCACCTGCAAAATATGTTTTTTTCTTTCGGATAGTTCCATCCATTCCTCCGTGACTTTTAGCACTCTCATGTTTCAAGTGCTAGCACTATTATATGCAGATTAAAAAAATATGTCAACAGAAAATGACATATTTTTTATATTTTTTTAAATTTTTTTGTAACTTTTTGCCGCGCAAGTAAGCCTATGCTGTTGTGCAGCCGTATTGACTGCCCTTTAAGGTTGAAGCTATGCCTGTGGTTTTTCCATATTGGCTTGTATGGTAAATTCCAAGTGGAACTGGTAATCCGTCATGTATTGTTGGGATCATACCAAACTTACCATCCATTCCACTGCTTGTTGCTGTGATTCGGTTAATCTGCGTGCCTTTGTTGTTTACTAGCGAATACGAATCATTGCACGTCACTGTTACTCCACTTGCTGCATTGTAGAATGGTTGAACTGTTGATGCTGCCGCTGTTACATTCACTTTCGCACCACAATATGTGATTGTCGTTGCCACGGTTGTATTTCCTACAATCACGCCAACCTTGCTTGTGCTTACTGGCGTTATCGAGCAATCAACAAAACTTGATGTAATTGTTGTTGCATAGGTTACTCTCCCTGCAATTCCACCAACTTCGCTGTTCGCTGCTGTGGCTTTAAGTGTTCCTGTGTTCAAGCAATTTTCTATCTTTGTTGCTTGGCTTTGTGTATAACCTACAATTCCGCCGACATTTGTTGTTCCTTGGACTGTTCCGTCATTAACGCAAGATTGTATTGTTCCACCATATGAAGCAATTCCAGCGATTCCGCCGGTTTTATCTTGTCCTGTAACATTACCTTGATTTACACAACCGTTTACCGTGCCCCCTGCAAGGTTTCCAACAAGGCCTCCCGTCATAGTATCACCTTTAACACTCCCATAATTAGTACAATTAGTCATTGAATATCTTTTATAACCAACTAATCCACCAACTGTATCTCCGCCACTGACTGTCGCGTAGTTTTCACAATCAGATATGTCGCCTGCTGAATAACCTGCAATACCACCGACATAAGATGTACCAGTAATTGTACCTGATACTTTACAGTTTTGAATCGTTATACTTGCTATTGAAGTCGCTATCCCCCCAACTGCCGCCTTACCATTGATATTAACATCGTAATTATTAACATTTTTGATTGTCGCACCTGAAGAATTTGCAAATATCGCAATGCCATTGTATGCAGCATATCCATTGACACCGCAATATGTCTTCATGTTGTGAATATCAAATGTCGTGCCATCATATGTGCCTTTAAATGAATATGTATAGTTGCCTATCGGTTGCCAGTAGTGTGCTGAAAGGTTGATGTCAGCGGTTTGTTTGTATTTGTAACTTGCCCACTTGCCGTTGTCGATGTTGTAATTAACTAAATATGCTAGACGGGCAAGTTTTTGGGCTGAATCAATTTTGTAGTAACCATCTGCTTGATCCAATACTGGGTTGCCATTTGACATATCTTTTACCCAACTATCTACCCAGCGTGCATAGATTGTTGCGTTCGCTGCTCCCATCTTGGTGCTGCTGTTTACTTCGCTTCCACCACTTGCTGCGGTAAACCATCCGGC
>DPGI01000006.1:0-883 GCA_003522085.1 Clostridiales bacterium
CCCCCTAGCCCATTCAGTGCTCTACCTCCGCTACTCATATCCGACGCTAGCCCTAAAGCTATTTCGAGGAGAACCAGCTATATCCCGATTCGATTGGCGTTTCACCTCTAACCACAAGTCATCACCGACTATTTCAACAGGCGTGTGTTCGGTCCTCCACGGTGCGTTACCACCGCTTCAACCTGCTCATGGTTAGGTCATCGGGTTTCGGGTCTACGACATGCAACTTATTCGCCCTATTCAGACTCGCTTTCGCTTCGGCTCCGTGACATAATCACTTAACCTTGCTACATGCCGTAACTCGCCGGCCCATTCTACAAAAGGTACGAGATCAGCCTAACAACTCATGTTGTGTCAGCCTTTCTCTGCTTGTAAGCATACGGTTTCAGGTTCTATTTCACTCCCCTCCCGGGGTTCTTTTCACCGTTCCCTCACGGTACTATTCGCTATCGGTCACTAGGTCGTATTTAGCCTTACGAGATGGTCCTCGCTTCTTCACACCGGATTTCTCGTGTCCTGCGTTACTCTGGATACCCCTGAGGGACTTTCGATTTCGGTTACGGGCCTATTACCCTGTTTTGAGTGGTTTTCCAACCATCTTCACCTATCGTCTGTCCTCTACTGATGAGGTCCTAAACCCCTAACACATTTCTGCGTTAGGTTTGGGCTCTTGCAGTTTCGCTCGTCACTACTCCCACAATCGTTTTTTTACTTTCTTTTCCTTCACTTACTTAGATATTTCAGTTCAGTGAGTTCCCCTCATTACATTATTTTGTTCATGTAATGATAACACCGCATAACTGGTGTTGTGTTGCCACATTCGGAAATCTACGGGTCACAGATTATGTGCATCTCACCGTAGCTTATCGCAGCTTATCACGTC
>DPGI01000006.1:1084-2008 GCA_003522085.1 Clostridiales bacterium
AGCTTATCACGTCCTTCGTCGGCGCCTAGTGCCAAGGCATTCCCCATATGCTCTTTGTAGCTTAATCATATATTATGGATTTCTTAGCATAAGTAAACAAATTTAATCTAATTCTTTCAAGATAACTTTGCTTAATTGAAATATGCAAATATTGTATTACTCGTTAATTTAAAAACTTAATTTAAAATTACTCGTAACTGATATTTGATATCTTTAAACTGTTATGTAGTTGTCAAAGTTCTTCGTTGCCGAATGGCTTCAGCCATTTCTCTGGGTGGCAACATTGATATATTAGCACATATTGATAATTTATGTCAACGTTTTTTTAAAACTTTTTTTAAAAATTTTTAACTTTTTTAAAAGATTTTTTTAGTTTTTTAAATTTTCCGCCACAACCCCGCCACGTGTTCACAAAATTGCCTGTTTTTCGGCACTTTTTGGACATTTTTTGACTAAAAATTTTTAAAAATTTTTTAAAACTTTTTCAAAAAAATTTTATATTTCACCAAAATTCGCAAACTTTTTTTCTAAAACTCAAACCCTTTTTTATAGCCGCCACAAAAATCTTAGCGAAACAAATGACAACTCTTCACAATCGCTATCACGTTTCGTATCTCTCTGCCGTATTATATCCACTGTATCTCTCCACCGTATCATCCTGCCCTTTTTTATATGTATTATATATAGAATATATTATTACATATAAATATAAGAGAGCCCGCGCGCAGCCAAACACTTGAGCGGGCATAACATAAAACAAAAAAAGAAAGCCATATTAGTCAATGCTGTTTGAAACTAGCAAAATATAAGCACTTTAATCTATAAAAGATTGAGGTGTTTTTTTCACTCTCTTAACTGTAAAAAGAAACAAATATTACTGATGTCGTCAAGGATTGTCGCAAATAGCGACATACACTTTAACCT
>DPGI01000006.1:2190-40681 GCA_003522085.1 Clostridiales bacterium
AATAGCGACATACACTTTAACCTTGACAACAAAGAACATTTGTTTACCATAATAAGAAAGAGAAGAAAAAATAACAGCAAAAAGCGAAAGTGTGTTATGTTTACCAACACTTTCGCTTTTTGTCTGCTTTAATTTAGTTTATAAGTGTGTGCTTGTCTTCGGTGGAGCGAAGCGACACCGACTTGTATCAAGACAAGCACACGTTTAAATGCCAAAATAAAAATTTTATTTAATAATCACAAATGTGAACAACAAATATATTGCTATAGTATGGCCTTTGACAATTATCATATCCTTTTGCTTGAACAAAATGATATCCATTATAAGAACTAGTTTCTTTTTTCCTATAAAAATTATTACTTATTTTTGTTGTATTTTCTTCCGTTCCTCTTAAACAATTTGCTTGCGATGCTTCATAGCCACTATTTGATATAATTATTTTAATATCATGAAGAGGAATACTATGAGGATATTTGATATTAAACCAAAAATCTTCCCCCTTTTTAAAAATGTGATTCATGTTATATTCATCACCTTGTTCATTTACACAAGTTAATGTAATAAAAGGCATAACTGTTAGTAATCGCAGTGCGCTAGAATGTTTTTTTGAATTCTCTTTATATGCATTTCCCAAATCAATTGGTTTATTATCAAAATAATCTTGTATCGTTTTTTCATTATTTGTGAGTAATACATTATAAAGTTCTTTAATCTTATCTCTTATGATTTGAAATTCCTCATCAGTGTGAATTGTCATAATATTGTTGCCGTGTTCATTTGCCGGATCAAAAATTTTTGTTTTACCTATTTCTTTAAAGTGACTGCAAAATTTGATTAATTTATCATAAAGAGTATCATCATCCTTTATTGTAGGCTCAACCATATCAATTGCAAATATTCCCAGAAAAAAGGATTTGAATTTAAAGTTTTTAAAATTTCTATAATATTTAATGAATCTAATGACATCTTTAATATTTGATTCTTTTACTTTATTAATTTGAATTTCGGGATTGCTTAACAATCTGTTTTTTGTCTTATTACACCATAGATATACATTTTGATTCTCAGAAGATGAATATTTGCCTGGCACTAAATCAACAGAAATATCCCATATTTCATTATCTTCGCCACTTACCCTAATCGCATTATTTTTCAATTGATAAATATAGTTAGACGATTGCAAAGAATTCTCTACTTTTTTATAAATATTTTCTACAGATATTGCACACTCCGATGGTAAATAACACAATAAGTCAATATCGCAATCTTTAATATTTGCAGTCCCTTTTGCTAAAGAGCCTCCATATCGATAATTAGGCTTTATTTCTTCAAAATTTTGATTTATTGTATATTGTAAAGGTAATCTATAACCATATTTTACTTCTTTGTTAAAATCTTTATCTGTTTTATTTTTGTTTAAAATGTCATTTAAAATGTCATTAATCATTTTGTTTTTTCAATTCTTCCTTTGTTTAAATTTAAGTAATATGTAAATTCATTATTGATAAACTCATAAATATTAATATTAGGGTGATATGTTTGAATAGCTGTTCCGACGACATAAAAAATGGATGGCTTGGATGTTATATATAAATTTACTCGTTTTATTTGATATTGATTACATGTATCTAAAAATGACTTAGTAAAATTATAAATCTTGTTAAGATAATCACTTGTTATTTTATCTGGAGCTTTTTCTTTAAAATAATAAGTTGGATATTTTTTTAATTTATTTTTATCGATAATATACGAACTTTCTATAACCAGATTTATTTCTTCAGAATCAACCATTATTTCTGTTTTACTTTCTTTTATTTTTAATTTAAAATCAACAGAATAAAATTTTTCATTTAATCCTAGTTCTAAAAATTTAGGATATTGTATATTCCCTAAAATATATCCATCATAAATAGAAAACATTTGACTAGGGAAACCACAATAATAAAAAGAACTATTATCTCTTATATTTTTTTGTATTTGATATAAGTATATTTTGCTTTTTGCAAAATGTTTTTTTAATGCATGAAAAGAATTTGTTTTATTTGTTTGACAATTTAAAAATTGCGAATCTGATGGCTTTACGAGAGATTTTATAGACTCAATATTTCATAAAGTTGAATATTTTATTAAAATAAAAGAACTCTAATTTTTATTAAAGTTCTTTTTCCTAATAATAAATACTCAATGCATTTTTAAAATTTCTTAAAAAGAAGATAAATTACTTTATTGTTTATTATTAATCAATGTTTTTGATATTAAATTAATCATACCTGCACCGGGCTGCATACTAATCATACTATATTTTTTACTTAACACTGAAGGAATAATTGAATTAGTGAACATATCACTATCAAAATCATCTAAGAATTTTATATATTTATTCAAATCTGCATAGCTTTCAAGATTTGATTTTTCTACTTTAAATTCTTGTAAATTAGATTTATCTCTAAAATTGTATGGTATTTGAAATACTTTAACTTTACCTTTATCGTTTTTATATATAAAATCTTGTCCGTAAAATGTTTCATTGCCAAATGTTGTTGATGATTCTGTTTTATTGTAATCAATATAACTATTTCTGAATTCGTCTGACACACATAAAATTGAAGAATTTTCTAAATGTCTATTTAAAAAATTAGCATACGATAAAACTGAAGAATTTTCAATCATTCCAACTATCATTAATTTAGAAAAATGATTGTCTGACAAATCCTTATTAAAATCATGAATAATTTTCTGTAAACTACCATGTATCCATGCTGGCGTACCATATACTGCCAATGGACCATTTATAACAAAAACAATATCACTTAACAATGATCTATAATTTTCAGGATTTACTTCCTTAATCATCCTAAGCGTATGAGCCAATAATATATGTTTTATTGCATTATCCAGTCTAGTAAGTGGTGATATATTTGATGTCGAGTCTTCTTTTACCTCTTCCCACACCCTTAATACATCTGTAGGATAAATTGGAGCATGACAATTAGGACAAAATTGCTCTGCTTCTGTTTTTATAATCAACAAATTTTCACATCCACACGAAGGACATTTTTTTAATTTAATTTCATCTTTACTTTCACCTTTTCTAAAACTATTAAGATAAAACAAGGTCTCTAGTAATGATGATGTATTAGATTTATCTGATTTATATTCTTTAAATGTTTCATAAAGTTTTAACCTAAAGCTATCCTTTACTGATTTTTCATCTTTGTATAGCATATTACTACTTGGTAAAACAAATGTATATGCTTCTTTATCTTTTTGTATTTTTGCAACTTCAAAAGGATCTAAAAATTTTTTATTCGTTAATGAAACAAATGAATTTTTCTTCAACAAAAAATTAACAACTTTAATGTACCCTACATTAGTAAAGGGTATATCGTCACGAACTTTAGCCTCATAATAATCCGATGCAATAGCGATAATGTTTTTAGGGTAAATTATATCTTCTTGTTTCTTTACATGCACAAACTGACTTTTTATTTTTTCAATTTCATTACCATTTGGCTCATGCATAAAATTACAGGCTTTTAAGAATTCACTAACTTCAGGATTCTTAGTAATATCTAAAAAACTAGATTTCCCATCCATATTATACACTCTCTTCACTTCTCCTAATAAAATTACTTGGCTCGAACTTATCAATTTGAATAGGAATTACAAACGGACTAGATAATGTCTTTACCCTTGTAAAGCCCACATCTTGAGACTTTAGTAAAGATTGTGCAAAATCATTAAAATCATAAAATTTAGCTAATTCTCTGATTTCTTTCTCACTATTAAGATGACTGACAAACCAATTTTCTGTATTAGCCAATATATTTGGATGAATTGATGATACTTCTTGTGTTGCATAAACCAAACCTATTTTATACTTGGCTCCTTCTTTGGCAATCCTTGGCCATGTATCAGTTAATTTTAAATCTTTTCCAATTAAGTTATGTGCTTCCTCAATATATATAACAATATTTTGAGGCTTTTTCCCTTCCGTAAAAGTCTTCATTGACTCATTAAAAATATATCTTGCAATATCTTGACTAACTCTATCTCTTATCAAAGCATTACCAACCGACAAATCAAGTATAACAATTTTTCCTTCGCATAAATGTTTATATATTTCTTCTCTTACATCAGAATCTCTTTCAAAGCTATGATATTTTTGAGCTTCAGAAATAGACTTAAACCCATTAAAATACCCGTCGGAATCATTTTTCATACACAACATATTTAGAAGAATTCTAATTTCTTCAGTAATCCACTTATCTATTACTTCAGCATCCTTTGGAGTATATTTCCTTTCCTCTTTTTTGATTTTACCACGCCCAATATCCTCTAACTCTTTTTTGATTTCTTGTTTAACTTTTCTAAGCTTTATAAACCAAGATCTGCTTTCAAATAATGACAACCCTTTTTTAGGATCAATTTCTTCATCTACTAGTCTTCTTATATCTTTATTTGCCTCAAAATATACCCTATGCCAATTTGGTGCAGAAAACTTTGCAGCAAATAAAACCGTTTGATATAAAGCTACCTTTTGTGCCCATTTTACAGTTTCTGGCTTATTGCTCTCATCAGGTTTATCAAAAGAAATACTGTTCATAAATAAATTTAAATCAGCTGCTCCACCACTCCCGGATTTTTGTCTAATACAATCACATATTATCGTGTGTCCTTCTTCTAGCTGTTTATAAAAATTATTTAATAATGGCTTGAACCCTGGAGTTGTTACACTTCTATACCTTACACAATCATCTTTGTAAATAGCAGCAATAGATCCTTTGTCTTGGTCGTTCGCATTTGCATATTCGCCATTTATATCATAAATTATTTGTCCAATTTTCAAATCACAGTCTTTAGAAACTTTCTTAACGACAGAAACTGTCTGTTTAATCATATTGGATTTACCAGTTCTTGTCATTCCTAAAACAGCTGTACGTCTGGCTAAAAAATCTGATGGCTGAATAGAAAAAGGAACTAGGTCAATTTCTTTAGATCTATGTAATCTATCAGTTGATGTATACCTTACTGTACCTATTTTGAAAGGTTCAACATCTTTAGTTATTCCCAAATCTTTAAAATCATCTTTAAATTTAGCCTTCCTTATTGGATCAACATAATTTACAATTTCTTTTAAAGATTCTCCATCTGGCATATAAACCCTCATTTTTGACGCAGTTGAATAATTTTCAACATCACTTCCTAGATATAGATTATCACTTTTTAAGTAAAAAGTTCCTAACACTCTACATTCAAGACCACTAAATTGCATTTTGTTTTTTGTTAATACATCATAATCTTCTTGACCAGGTTCATCATCTTGTTGATGTTGATTTTGATAATTATCAATTCTAGTTTTTATCATATCATCATCCTGTGGAAGCTTACATGAACTCATTACTCTTAACAATATAATTTCTTTATCTATCTCATCTGCAGACGAAATCTTATCAGGGTCTAAAGAAGTTGCAATTAAAAAACAATTATGCGGGATTCCTTTTACTTTTGTTTTCCAATCATCATTTGTCATCAATAATGCTTTTTCATAATCAATAGAAAATACCCATCCAACAAAATTATTTTTTTGAATTAACGCACACAACTTTCCATCTTTTGAAATTTCATTTAAAACACTATTCATTTGTATCTCCTATAAAATTTATTGAAGTTTTTATTGTTTTTAATTCATTATCATTTAACCATAAGCCACTATCAGAAACGAACATAACTTCTACCCCAGTACCATTATTAGCTGCACTATGATGAATTTTATATTCCTTTGATTCATAATCACTATATAATGATTTTATATAATCCTCATTATCATAAGAAACTATCCAGTCATTTGAAAGACTTCTTATTTGCTTACAAAGCCTCTCATGATCTTTTTTTGTAAAGAAATTCTTATACAAATCTTTTCCCTTTTTAAAATATGGAGGATCAAAATATATAACACTATTTTTATATTTTGGTATTATTTTTTTTATAAATGTATTTATTTCACAATTATACAATTTTATTTTATTTCGATATAATGCTATTTTTTCGATTCTTTTGATTAACTCTTCTTTTTTAAATCTTACATCTATTAAATACTTACCATTTTGATTAAACCCACCAATTGGTCCTGCTTTCAATATACCTGAACGATTAGTTCTATTTAAGTACAAAGCGGCAAATCCCAACTCCAATGAGTATTTTTTATTCTGATTTAAATAAATTAACTTTTGTTTGTGCCACTCATCTATAGATATTGGCGTGTTTCTTATCAACTGAATAAGCCTTTCATTTTCTGTTAAAATTGCTCGCCAAATAGAATAAATAGATTTATCAAAATCATTTATAACAATCTTTTCTACGCAACCATCAAATAATAAACCTAAAGCAACACCGGCCCCACCAGCGAAAGGCTCAATATACGTTGCATGATGTTTTGTTTTATTTATCATCAACTTTATTATTGGAAGCATCTTCGTCTTTCCGCCAGGATATCTCAATGGAGAATAATTCATTTTCTTTCCTCACTATATTTAATATCCACATCCAAATTCAACAAGCTATCATCCATGATTTTTAAATACAGCTTAACCCCTTTATTCTTTGTAATAATTTCATATAGTTTATCATCAACATCGAAACATAACCACTCTAATCTTTTTGAATATGGCAATACTCTTATTTTATTATTCTTGTCAATACATAATTTACTCTTGATTTTTTGATTATTATTATAAAGATACCCCTTATTGACAGAAAATTCTTGTTGGTTATTGATTATTCTAAAAGCAATCTTTGTTACATCAACAATTTGGCTTGTTTCGTTCTTTAATTCTAATAAAAGTAAAACCATTTTAGACAAAATATCTACTTGATTTATAATTGCAAAAAAATTTTCTCTTTCCATAAACATTTGTATTAAATCGTTTCTTGTTGCAATTGAATTTGTTGCATTTTTCCTTATATATATTTCTCCTTCTCTTAATTCTGTCTTGCCATTTTTAGAATATGGCTTCTTTATTACATATGGCTTGTTTATACAATTTTTTATTTTAATATATTTAATTTCTTTCCCTTCAACGATTTGAGACCCTAATTCAATTTTTATACTTGGTTCAATATATGGATTTAACAAAGATTGTATTTCTGATATATCAGGCAACTCACCACTCATGCCTTTTATTTTGAATGTTTTATCTTCCACCCCAAATATTACAAATTTATCACCAAGCTCTTTACAATTTGCAAAAGATACAATATCTTTAATTAGTGACGACTTTTTATCTTCTTCATAATATTTTAATTTAATATCGAAAACATCAGACTCTTGTTTCGTTGCTAATAATTTCTCTATCATTTACTCTCCAATTAAATATTCTTGTTCATTGTATTCATTATATCACACATTTAGCTATTTTGTATTAGAAAATATATAAATTATAAATTAATTTCTTTAAAGTAACAATGCATGAACATTTGAATTTAAGATTTACTATTATAAAGATAAAAATTTTTTAGAAAAAAGGCACCATTGCCTTAAATTATTTAATTTTAAAATAAAAATGTCCGTTACTGTCGTTGCTTTAACACATCTTTGACAATTCTTTCAAAACACTTATAAAAAAGAACCTAACATATTAATCAATGTTAGATTCTTTTTATTTTCGCTAGTTTCAAAATTTCTAGCCCTTGGCTTTCTTTTTTTATTTGTTAACTCTTTTTGTTGGAACTGCTTGTAAGTTTTTTGGCAAGTTCTTCAATGGCCTTTTTAGTGTCTTCCGTATTCTTAGCAATTGCTTGTTGCTCTTTAAGTTGTGCTTCTCTCAAATTTTTCAAATCTGCTTTTTCCGCATCGTCCTTGCTCTTTTTAGTTTGAAGTCCTGTTGCCTTTGCAAAATCCCCTGAAGGATTAATGCCGAATAGTGTGGTAAGATTCTCTTTTGCCTTATCCACTGCGCCAGAGTCACCAAGTTTTTTCCAAGCTGCAGATGCTCCTGTTAATTCACCAACCGTCTTAACTGTTGATTTGCTTATGTCAAGAAGCGCCTGACCAACACCCTTAAATACTCCCGTTCCTTTGGTTTGAGTTATATTGCCTTGATCATCCATGCTCACAGATCCCGCTTTGTATTTTGACGTATCTTGGCCAAGAATCGAACCAATATTTTTAGCTAATTTGAATTTTCTATCAGTAGCTTTTTGTTTTCTATCAAATGTATTTTGAGTATGTTGTTCAAATTTTTTCTTTGATTTATCCGTTCCTTTTAATCCAAGTTCATTACTTAAAGTGCTGAAATTAGCACTGCCTGCCGTTCTTTTATTTACACCCGCCATTTTTATAATGGCTTTTCTCTCTTTATTATCAAGCTTCATAAGCTGAGCAAATGCCTTTCTTTCTTCATCAGAAACTGCTGCATTACCCTTTTTACCAACCATTTTGTTGTATTTTCTGTCATCTCTAGCTTGTTTGCTTGCTGCTGCCTTTTGGGCCAGTAAATTTCCAGCTTTAGTGTTCGCAATCTTGTTGGCAATTTTGCCGCCAGCTTTCTTAGCGCCTTTCGCCGCCGCTTTGCCTCCAGCTTTTGCTCCACTCACGATAGGTTTTGCCGCTGTGACACCAAGGGCTCCTGCGCCTAATGTGCCAACAACACCTTTAATTGCAGATGCAGTTACATCTTGGCGTGTCGATTGTCCAACTTCATTTGCGTCAGATGCTCCAATAAACCCTGATACAAGTTTGATGAATTTTTTTACAAGAGTGAGACCCGCGATAACAATTATCATATTTACAATACCATCTAGGAACGCCTCGTTGAAGAAAGATATTGTATTAAAGAAAGGTAAAATTAAGAAGAATATATTCATTCCCACAACCGCGCCGAATGCCATTAAAATATCACTGGTAAATTGTTTTCTCCATTGGGTAAATCCATTCCCGTCATCCAAAGGCATAATCCCAATAAATGCTGGATAAACGATAAATAACGCAACTACCTGCAACAATCTTGCCATAAGTCCAAATATTATGTTTCCAAGCATAACTGCAGTAATACACGCCCCAGCAAAACCAATAATTGCATTGAACGACCACAAATTGTAATAATAAAATACCAAACCTATATTATATTTAGAAAAACTTTTTACGTTATACAAACCAGCTTGTAATGTCGCACTATATCCAAATCTAAGAGATGGTCCCAGCGCATTCGCTTCGCTTGTGTTTTCAATTTCAACTTTTGAATATGTCTCTTTAAGCTTTAAATTGTTTGCAAAGGCGTAGTCAATTTGCGCCGCAATTACCTCGTGTTGATTTGCCGAACCACTAGAAGCATAGAACACACCCATATTGTCCCATGTCCCCTTTTCATTTTCATTTGTTGTAGCGGTAAAATAACCTGTCCTTACACGATTGCAGCCATAAGCCGAAACTTTAAACAACATACCAGAAAATGTAGATGTTTTAGTATAGCCCCCTGCAGAAAAATAGTCATAGCTTGTATAAGTCCCATCATCGTCACTGGCAAACTTATTTACTGCATTGGCTTCATAAATGCCGGCCAATGCACTGCCTGTGGTTGGTGAAGTTATTTCATCTAATGACCTAAGAAGAATTTGTGTAAGATAAACTCCAAATATTGCAACGATTGGGACAATGGCCATTGTCGCAACCGATTTCAATGCTCCGCGCAAAATCGTCATAGGATGCGATTTGTTTGCATCATAGTTGTAATGTGCTTTGATAATAGAGACTATTGTAGAAAGAACCAGTAAAATTACGCCAAATATCACAAGCGACCAAAATACAGTTGCTATCGAAGAATACGCGGGAGATTTATCAATCCCAACAATTCCCTTTAAAAAGTCAGTTACAATATCTCCTTCTTGCGCAACTCCATTAACGTAATAACCATCAAGCCCTGCAAGTTTTCTAACCAAATACTGTAAAAGATCAAGAAGCGATGCAATTGAAGAATATAAAAAGTATATAATTTGGGGTATAAACGCAAAAAAGCCAAGCACAAAATCTGTAACTTTTTGGAACCATCCCTTTGCTAACAACATGCCTAGTGTTTGCATTGCTTCTCCTTTCTTTTTGATTATATCAAAATATCATTTCAAAATCAACAATATTTGGCTTTTTCTACTATTTCTTTTAACTTTTAATCCTCTTTACTAATTCATTGATTTTTTCAAGAGTCTTTGCTGATTCATCAGGACTAACTTCAAAACTTAAAACGGAGGATTCAAGAGCTGCTTCTTCCTCTTCTTCCGCTTTCATCTTTTCAGTTTTAAATAATGCCCCGCCTTTATTTTTACCTTGCACACCAATGGCTTTTGCAAGATCATTCAATTTTTCTTTTCCGGTGTTAATTGCAGAAGATTGCGAAGAAACAAGTCCTTTTATTCCTGAAATTTCTCCTACTGCTTTAAACGCAACATTACTAATATCAACGATGCCATCACTTATATTTTTTAATCCTGATTTTTTCTTCTTAATAATGATAGGTTTGCCATCTTTGCCATTTAATATATTGCCTTTCTTATCCTTCTTGAAAAGCACTTTCTCTGTAACTACATTTCCTTTTTCGTCTGTAACTACATTTCCGTCTTTATCTCTTTTTTCAACTTCAGTGTATTCACTTTCAAGAACAGAATCAACCGGAATGCCAAAACGAGAAAAGATAATTTTTCCAATATCGCTTTCAAGCGCTTTATTAGCGATTCCACCAATTTTTTCAAATTTTGCAGAAATGGCTTGAGTCTTATCAAATTTATTTTTAAGTTTTTGCGCCATTTGCAATCTATACTTTTTAATTTGTTCTGGCGTAACATCTTTTCTCTTAATGTTGTCTCCTTGCTTTGCCATTTGTCGCTTAATTGCAGACCTTGCATACATATCAGAATTTTTATAATCAGTCTTTATTGATTTAACCATTTGTCGGGCTGAGATAGAAACAGCTCCAACCTTAACCGCATTTCCTATACCTTTTTGCACTGGTTTAGACGATTCTTTTTTCATGGCACCACCCATTTCGTCAATGTTTTCAGCACCAACAAAACCTGAAACCAACGAAATAAACCTTTTAACCATTGAAAGCCCTGCAATTAAAACTATCATTTGAAAAATTCCATCTAAAAATGCGTTATTGAAGAATGAAATAGAAAAAATTAATGGCATAATTAAGAATAAAATGTTTATTGAAATAACACCTGTGTAGGCTGAAAGAATATATGACATAAACTTCTTCTTCCACGTTTTCGTTGCATTTCCCTCATCAAATGGAGTTATCCCTACAATTGGCGGATAAATTAAAAACATAATTGACAAGACTAAGAATCTAACCAGAAGACCAAATAGTATATTCCCAAACAATGCCAAGCAGATAGCCACAGCTAAAAATCCGACAATATAATTAAAAGTCCATAGATTATAATAATACCACACTAACCCCACATTAAACTTCGAAAAATGATCAACATTTATCAATCCTGCAGCAAAAACCGCACTAGGTCCAAACGTCAATGATGATGCAATTGCTGCTTCCGCTTCGTTTTTTCCGCTTAATTCTATCGTTTTGCTTGTAACAAGCGATAGTGTGTTTGAAAAAGCATAGTCTATCTGTTGGGATACTTTTTCTTTTGCGGCCTCTTGTGACATTGATTCGTTTTCAACAAAGAATACGCCTGCATTATCCCATGCATTTGATCGAACAGTATACTCACCATTTCTAACACGATTCGCATTGTTTACACAAACTTTAAATAAAATACCAGAAAATGTTGGCGTATTCGACCATTCTTTAGCTCCAAACATATCATATGAAGAATACACTTTTCTTTTCCCATCTTTAGATGCCGTCCCGTGCGCAAAGTTTTCAATTGCTTCACGCTCATAATAATCATCAAGAGACGACTCCGAAACAGGCGTTGTGATTGTATCTAATGCGTTAAATAATACAGAGCCAAGATATAGTCCAAACATAACAGTCAATGGAATAATCACCATTGTGGCCAGCGATTTTAGAGTCATTTTTAAAATGTAAGACGGTTGAGATTTTTTAGCATCATAATTATAGTGCGCTTTGATAATCGTCAGAATTGTCATAACTATCAACACGATAACACCAAAAATTACCATTGACCAAAAAACTGTGTTTAAGGCTGAATAGTTCTTGTTGATTCCTAATATACCTTCAATAAGTTCAATTACAAAGTCACCTGTCTTTTCAGCGCCGTTGACATAATAAACATCAAGACCAGCAATTTTTCTAAACACAAATTGAAATAAATCCAACAAACTGCCTATAGATGTGTAAAGAAAATACATAAGTTGAGGAATTATGGCAAAAAAGCCGCTAATTATATTAGCAAGTTTGTCCATTACTCCGCCAAGCATACTTAAATTTGCCATAATTTACCTCCTTTTATATTTTTTTAATCTATTTTATTTTGATTCCTAAGCGCTTTTTCTAATTTTAAGACAGCGTTATACATTTCTTTTCCTTCTTCTTCGCCGCCTTTAACAACAAGTTTTTGTTGTTGTGAGCCTTTGCTTTGACTCTCTTGTTCTTTTTGGGTTTGGAAAGTTTTACTTTGAAGTTGACTAGCTTGAACTCCAAGCTTTTGTGCAAAATCTTTAAGAATTATATGCCCATTGTCTATTGCTTTGGTTTCTTTACCTAATGATTCAATTGCTTTATCAAAACCGGTGATAGATCCAAACGCCTTAATAGTTTCTCCACCGAATTTAATAATCGAATCAATTGAGTTTTGAGATAAAAATGATTTAGGTATATGAGATTTTTTAATTTCATATCCATCCATCACATAGCCAGCGTCAGACATTGTTTCAATCTCGTTGTCTAGTTGTTCAATTCGCTGTTGTGCTGCAGCTGTTTTTCTATATTCTGCCGCTTCAGTGTGTTTTTCGCTTGCTTCATTTCGCAAAGAGTTTGCCTTTTGGGCATGAGAGTTTTGTTGTTTAAATTTTTCAACATATTCTCGGTGCAACCTTTTTCGATCAGCATCGGTGACACCTTCTTTATTGATGTCTTTCAAATATTCTTTTTCCAGTTGAGCTGCCAACTTACTGTCTTTACCAAATTTTTCACTTCCATGTGTAGTCGTTCCACCTAGGAACATATTAAAGTTTGCTGCTGATTTATCCGATTCTTTTTCTTCTTCATCTGCCTCTACATCTGTTGCATTAGCTTCATTTTCAAGTTCATCTGCTTTCTTTGTGGTTTCTTCTGAAGTTTCACCTTTATTACTATCTTCAATTTCTCTTTCAAGTTCTTCTTTTTCTTGTTTTTTCTTTTCTATTTCGTCGGCTTTAAGTTCGTCATGAATTTTTTGAGATACTTTTGCTGAACCATCTTCTTGTTGTTTCATCACTGCTCTTCGCAGATTGTTTTGATGAATCTTTTTAACTGTGCTTTCTGCCGCTTTTGCTGCAGCGCCAACACCCGGTAATAATTTGGCTACTTTTACAGCTACTACAGCTGCCCCTGACAATTTTTCCGCACTCACACCAGAAGCTTTACCTACTTCTTTTTTGAGTTCGCTTCCAGCAGAATATGCATCCTTCCCACCAACAAAACTAGATATCAATGCAATCGTTTGCTTTACTGCTAATAGACAGGTTATAATAATTACCATATCCATTATTGCATTCAGCATCGAATTATTGAAGAATGTTATGGACTGAATGTGAGGCAACATCATAAACATCAGGTTCATTCCCAATATGGCGCCATAAGCCATCATAACATCGCCAACAAAATTTTGCTTCCATTGTCCGAAAGCTTTTCCATCCTCTAAAGGCCCCATTCCCACAACAGGTCCTAAACATATCAGCAATGCGGTGCACTCCAAAAGTCTTACAACAAGACCAAAAACAATATTACTTAAAAAAGTGATAGCGATTGTTATACCAATAAATGCTATTAAAAAATTAAATTGCCACAGATTATAGTAATACCAAACCAAACCTACATTATATTTTGAAAACGACTTAAATTGAATTGTTCCGGCATACCAAACGCGGCTTTGCAGATATTTAAACGAACTTACCAGCAACAAACTTTCTTCTTTTAAAATGCTTGCGGTCTTTCTTTCATTAAGTCTTAAGTTGTTTGCAAAAGCATAGTCAATCATATATGCCACCGCTTCTTTTTGTTCTGCCGGTGAAGATAGAGTGGAGTTAAAAATACCACAGTCGGACCATTTACCATCTGCTGGATCTAAACTTGCTCCGCCATCGGCTGCCGAATATGCGCCATATCGAACACGGTTGCAGTTGTTTGCCGCAGCTTTAAACAAAATACCAGAAATTGTCACATTCCCTGTTGGCGCGCTGGAACCGAAAAAGTCATAAGAAGCATATGTAGGTTGTCCCCATTCATCTTTTTGTTCTACGAATACGGTTTTATAATTTCCTTCCGAAGACGCGAAGGCCTGTTCGGTTGTGCCAACTGACGAAGACGCCGTGATGGTATCAAGAGTTTTTAAGAATATGTTTGCAAGATAAACACCTAAAATTGTAACAATTGGAACGATTGCCATAGTTGCGATATTTTTTAGTGCCTTGCCAATTATATGCGAAGGTCGCGATTTCTTTTCATCATAATTGTAATGCGCCCTAATCATAGAAATGATAACGCCAAGAATAAGCAAGATAATGCCAAAAAGCATCATCGACCAAAAAACAGTGTTCAGTGCCGAATAACTTCCGTCAAGCCCAAGAACACCATTTACGAATCTTGTCAAAATGTCACCGTCGTTTTTAACTCCGTTAATATAATAAGAGTCAAGCCCAGCGAGTTTTCTAAGCAAATATTGAAATGCATCTAAAACGCTTGCTACACAGGTATAAAAGAAATAGATAAACTGAGGAATAACCGCAAATATTCCAGTGATGAAGTCTGTAAGTTTTGTCCAAAAACCGGCGCCTAAAAGCGAGACTATTCCGTTCACCTTTTCTCCTTATAAAATTTTTTGAAAAACAAGCACAATGTTAGATATTATTTTTTACATTATAACAAAATAAAATGCAAAAAACAACAGATTTTTCAATGGAATAAATATAAATATATTAAATATATTAAAAGACTTTATCCAAAAAGTGTCGCAAAAATTTTTTTATAAAAAATAATTAAAAGTGATTGACAAGTTAAAATAATTATGGTATCCTTACAAAGCATTTAAGGGGGATTAGCTCAGCTGGCTAGAGCGCCTGCCTTGCAAGCAGGAGGTCATCGGTTCGATTCCGATATTCTCCACCAAAAACGCGGCTTAACAGTCGCGCTTTTTTATTGTCAAAATCTCCCCATTGCTTAAAACAGTCAAAAAATGTAATAAAAAAACCTTAGAGTAATCTAAGGTTTTTAATTTTAAAACTTAAATTGAAGCATTAGGATCTTCAGTTTCCGTCCCTGTCTCTCCTTCTGCTGGAGTTGTAGGTTGCTCAGCTGGCTTGTTAATTTCGGCAATTTTAGCCTCAATCTCAGGTGAAACGTCTTTGTCTAATGCAAATCTGCCACTTGGATATCCGCCCTTCATTGCCCTATCCATTTTCGCTATAAACTTACTTTCAGTTTCAGCTGTTTTTTCTTTAACATACTCACTAAATCCAATTTTATCGCCTAACCCATCAACATAAAAACGTGTTGTCATGTTAATCCCCGAGTTAACTTGTTTTGATGAGCTGCCTACATAAACCGTTCCTTTACCAACAACTTTGTTTACATTGGCAACAATACCATCAATCGTCTCTGCACTTACTGGATTTGCTTCTTTGTAAGTCTCAACTGATACATAAACATTTCCTATTGAAAGAAGTGCGGCGCCGTTTTCTCCAAAATCTCCCACTTGTTTAAAGTAATCATCAAATGTGTCTGCAGCAACTCCACTGGCAATTACAGGAACAATAATTTTTTTGCCATTAGTCTTGTTTTTCATTTTAAAATAAACAGTTGTTGATGTCCCGTTGTTTTGAATGAAATTTGCTCCTTCTTTAGCATATCCTGGATATCCCGCTAAAACGCTATCAACTGTTTTTTTACCTTTTGCAATTGTTTCTGCTTGCTTATCTGCAGGTGTTTCTGTTGAAGTATTATTTCCACCACCAGCTGCATTAATTTTATCAATCGCTTTGTTATTTTTAATAGCATATGTCGCTGTTAATGTAGCGACTGCAGTAGCCACAAGTGCGACAACCGCAGCTAATGTCACAAATAATTTGTTTTTGATAGTTCCCTTGGTTTTTGTTGATGGCATTGTGTCTGCGGTATGGCTTGTTCCGCCAATATCTTCATGCCCTATTCCGCTTGGAAGTTCAGCTTCTTCTGATGTCGAAGGAGTTTCCTCAGTTTCGGCAGGCTTTTCTTCTGCAGCAGGTTCTACTGGCGCTGGTTCTTCACTCGCAGCAGGGGTTTCAGCTTCCGAAACCACTTCTGAAGTTGTTTCTTCGATTGTTGCAGTCGCTGGTTCCTCAGCCATTAAAGATGAAATAGAAGGTGTTGTTTCTTCTACTGTAGGTGTTGTTTTTTCTGTGGTTGTTTCCATTGCGAAACCCTCCTTTATGTTCGTATATATTATACCGCAACTGTTACTTGTTGTCAATACCTGTTTTAAAAGAAAATTTAACTTATTTTTAGCATGTTTCGTCTAAATATGTAGCCTCAATATCCGCCAAATGCACGAGAAGCGCGAGTGGATAATTATAGTAGGCTGTTTGAAGCCCGTAGTAACCGCCTTTCACCCTTGCGTCAAATCCACCCATGTGCCAATTTATAGCCATTGCTTCTTCTCGAGTAAGCTTTATGAACGAACTGATGATATAAACACTTTTTTCGCCGTGCCCATAAGGCAAACTATCTTCAAATTTATAGCAAGGTATTTTTTGCCAAACTCCATTTTCGTCTTTAACATTTCTGGTGTCAGAAATATAGCAATTTACTTTGCAGACATCATGCAAAAGTGCAACGATAGCCGCAGTTTCAGCCGAAACTGTTTGGCGCCAATCTTTGCCATATTCTGACTCAAGAAGTTTTACAAGACGTCTATAAACAAAAACCGAATGTTTGCAAAGCCCGCCTTCTTCGGCACTGTGACGATTGGTTGATGCTGGCGCGGTGAAAAAGTCGCTTCTTTCAAGCCAATCTAAAAGTTTATCGCTTCCTTCACGCTCAATATCATAAAAAATCTCCAAAAATTCTTCTTTATAATTCATATTTTCCCCTCGATGATCTATGTAATATTTTAACATATTTTTGTAAATTTGGAAACATTTTTATTTGATTTTTCATAAATAACAGCATGAAACATATGACATCGCCACAAATGTTGTATTTGTCAACGGCGATCGCGATTGAGCTTTGCAAAAATAAAACCCCGCACGAAATTGCGGAGTTAAAAATTTTGCTAGGTCAAATTTGCTGTTCGATAAATTCGATAACTGCCCATAAACATTGCAGTTAAATCAATTTTTTCTAAGAACTTAATTTTTTTCTATATAGTTGATTAAGTCTTCAAATACATAATAAACCGCATCAATGGAATTATCAACTAGTAAAATATCTCGCGCTTTATAAATCTTTTTTAAAATTTCATCTTTTATCATGGCTTTTCTCCCCGATAAATTTATTTAATAAATGCCCCAGCTTAACAAAATCGTCAATTGAAAGTTGCTCCGCCCTTTTTGAAAGGTCAAAATCAAGCCCAGAAAGAGCGTTCTTTGGCACATTTAATCCTTCCGACAGATTGTTTAGCAGTGTCTTACGTCTGCTTTTAAATGCCGTTTTAATCAATTTAAAATAGGTTTGTTTGTCTAAGTCATATTTATTTGGTTCAATATCAAGTCTAACGATGCACGAATCAACATCAGGAGATGGCGTAAACATTTGTCTTGGAACTTTTCTCATGATTTTGGCTTGTCCAAAATATGCACAACTAAGCGAAAGAACGCCATAGTCTTTGCTTCCCTGTTTTGCAACTATTCGGTCGCCCACTTCTTTTTGAACCATAATTGTCAGCGATTTCAGTTTGTTGCTTTCCAAAAATTTAAAGATAAGCGGCGAAGTGATGTAATACGGCAAATTCGCCACAAGTTTGTATTCCCCGTCAAAATCTTTTTCAATTTCGCTTAAAGGTTTTTCAAGAGCATCTTCAAAATGAAGAGTTAAATTTTTAAGTCCCAGCCCAAGCAAATGTGGCTGAAGTTCGTTGTCAATTTCATATGACACCACTTTGCTCGCTCTTTCACAAAGCGGAACGGTCAGAGCGCCCATACCGGCGCCGATTTCTAAAACCTGGTCGCCAAAGCCAATCTCCGCATCGGCGCAGATTGAAGACAAAAGGTTTTTATCAGTTAAGAAATTTTGACCAAATTTTTTCTTAAAATTAAAATTTTTCATATTTTAAACACTCTTTTTGCATTTTTTGTAGTAATTTTTGCAATTTCTTCGATATTCATATTTTTTAATTCCGCAATTTTTTCGGCAACCAAAACAACATTTTTAGGCTCATTTACCTGTCCTCTCAGTGGCACAGGTGCAAGATATGGCGTGTCCGTTTCTAGTAAAATTCTGTCTAAAGGTAAAAACTGAATCACGTCTTTCATCGTCTTTGAATTTTTAAAAGTGCAAATGCCGCCAAACGTAAAATCCAATCCTAAATCAAGCAGCCTTTTCGCGTCATTAACATCGCCGCCAAAACAATGAATCACACCTCCATAGACGAGTAAATCTTTATGTTCGTGCAATATTGAAATAACATCTTCCATAGCGTCGCGCACATGCACAACAACAGGCTTTTTAAGGTCATGCGCGATTTCTAGTTGTCTAACAAAAAGATACTTTTGAAAATC
This sequence comes from Clostridiales bacterium, assembly GCA_003522085.1. Taxonomy (GTDB): domain Bacteria; phylum Bacillota; class Clostridia; order Christensenellales; family UBA1242; genus Caccovivens. The sequence goes on from DPGI01000006.1 coordinate 21,059, forward strand.
CTTGTTGTCACTTCGAAAATGATAGTCAAGCCCTATTTCGCCAATAGCAACAACCTTTTCGTTTTTTGCAAGCGAAATCAGTTTTTGTTCATCTTCTTTTGTAAGCACTTCAAAATCTTCGGGATGAAAACCTACACACGCATAAACAATGTCGTTTTCTTTGGCAAGTTGCACACTTTTTAAACACGAATCAATATTTGTCCCAGGACAAACAATAGCCTCAACAAGTGCGTCTTTGGCGTTTTTTATTGCCGCTTTTGCATCTATTTCATAAATATGTGCGTGCGAATCTATAAACATACCAAAAGCCTAACACAAGCCCCTTAATTTGTCAAGAAATATGCCTTGCAGACATATATTTAAGATATGAATAAAATTTGGTTTTTAATGATGGTCATTTCTCTTACAACCTTGCTTTTTGTCGATCCCTCCGCCACTTTAAACGAAATGATAAGCGCAGCGTCATCGTCGTTTAAACTTTGCTTGGAACTTTGCGCCGTCTATGCGGTATGGCTTGGCCTGCTTGAAATAGTCGAAGTGTCCGGGCTAGGCAAAAAACTTGCGAAACTCTTGCGCCCCATAATAAAAAAACTCTTCAAAGTCGACAATGAAGAAGTTGAAAAAATGATAGCCTTAAATATGTCTGCCAATCTCCTTGGCCTTGGCAACGCCGCAACGCCGATGGGCATAAAAGCAATGAAAGCGATGGACGACGGCAGTGGCAAAGCCACATATTCCATGATAATGTTGATTGTGGTGAACGCCACATCTATTCAACTTTTGCCAAGCACAGTGATAGGCCTGCGTGCATCAGCCGGCAGCGCCAATCCCGCCGACATCATTCTTCCAACACTCATCTCCACTTTGATTACCACCATCTTTGCAATTTCACTTGTCATCTTGTGCCACAATATCTCAAAAAGATGGAAAAGGCGGAGGTCGAAAAAATGAGCGCATATATTCTCCCCATTTTGTTTATTGGTCTATTTATTTATGCTTATATCAAAAAAATCAACACATATGACACATTCGTAAAAGGTGCAAAAGGCGCAATCGAACTTGCCGTAAGCATCTTCCCATATATAGCTTGCATTATGATTGCGGTTGCGCTTTTGCGCGTGAGCGGCATAACCGAATTCTTGGCAAGGCTGCTCGCTCCTGTCTTTTCGTTTTTAGGGATTCCGCCCGAACTTTGCGAACTTGTTTTGCTTCGTCCATTCACGGGTTCTGGCTCGTATGCGCTTTTAAATGACGTCTACACTGCCTTCGGGCCTGACTGTTATATATCGCGCTGTGCATCAGTCATCATGGGTTGCAGCGAAACGATATTCTATGTCACGACAGTATATCTTTCGCAAACCAAAGTCAAAAAACTTTACTATGCGATTCCATGCGCACTTGCAGCATCAATCTTAGGCGCAATCATTGCGTGCCTGCTGTGCCGCGTAATGTAAAAAGAAAACAAAAAAGAAAAAAGAGGTTTTCGCCTCTTTTTATTTACTCCAAATTCCATCTTTTATTTCTTGAATATAGTTTCCGTCGCTGTCATTTGTTACAAGATTTGGAAGAACTTTAACTCCGCTCTTCCCACCTTTTACAGCCTCAACAACAAATAATATAGGTTTTTTTCTGCCATTTTCTGTAAAAAACATGCGTTTGGGCTGCAAATTATTGCAAATTAAATGATAAATCATTTCTGCACTTCTATCGGCGTCATAAACAAAATATGCTCTGCCGCCAAACTTTAACATATCCGAAGCACACTTAACAAGCTTTTCAATCGGCAGTGATTTTTCATGTCTTGCGATCGCCTTGCTTTCATTTTCGTTTTTCGCAGCAGCACCTTCTTTTTTGTATGGTGGATTTGAAAAGACGACATCAACGCTGCCAACCGACAAATATTTTTTAAAGTTGCAAACATCATCGTTTATCACGTCAACATTTTTAATGCCATTCAACTGCAAACTTTTAATCGACATTTCATAAAGTGGCTGTTGCAATTCAAATGCAGTTATGTGGCTGACATTTGTTTTTTTAGTCGCGAGAATAGAAATTACTCCGCTTCCCGAGCCAATCTCGACTGCCTTTTCGCCCCTTTTAATTTTTAAAAAGTTTGCCAGCACCACCGAATCAGACGTAAACGAATAAAGATTTCGATCCTGCACAATCTTTAAACCTTCAAATTGCAAATCGTCAAGTCTTTCACTTTCTTTCAAACTTAATTTCATCAAGATTATATTCCTTTATTTCGCTTGTAGAATCATCTTCAAACTTAACGCTAACTTTGCGCGACAACAAGTCGTTGTAAACAACTTTCCCCATACCTTCATTTGTTTTCACCATCATTCCAACTTTAGGCATTTCTTTAAGTGCGTCAACATATTCTTGGTTTTCATAAGCAAGGCAGCACAAAAGTTTTCCACATACGCCACTTATTGAATTTGGGTTGAGTGACAAGTTTTGGTTCTTGGCCATCTTTATCGAAATATGATCCGACAGCCCATAGCCTTGACTGCAGCAGCATTCTTTGCCACATATACCAAGCCCTCCCATACATCTGACAGCATCACGCGGCCCAATTTGACGGAGTTCAATTCTGGTTTTAAATCGCTCTGCAAGTTTTTTGGCAAAGTTTCTAAAATCAACCCTTCCTTCTGATGTAAAGTTTACAGTCATGCGCGAAAAGTCATAATTTGCCTCAACTGAAACAATTTTCATCTCTAAACCGCTTTTTTTTGCCATTTCTCTGATTTCTGGCAAATATGACGCAGCCTTTTTATCATTTTTATCTGCTTCTTCAATTTCTTGTTGTGAAGCAATTCTTATCACGTTTTTGAGCGGCTCTTCAAGCACACTTGGATCGATAACCTTTTCTTCTTCCACAACTCTTACAAGGTCGTTCCCCTTTTCGGTTTCAACAATAACTTGATCGCCCTTTTTTAATTGCAAGCCATTTGGGCTGAAAGAATATGTGCTAAGCCCATGGCGAAATCTAACGCCAACAACATTTATTTGCATAGATATTTAACCTCCAAAATATTCATAACCAGATTATCCGCTACAAGAGGCAGGTTTACGTTAAAACTCAAATCGCGAACCGCTTTGTTTAACGTTAAGCACAAGTTTGACAAGCATTTGATTGAAAGATCGTTTGCCATGATCGAAATCTTGTCGCAAAACATATCAAGCGAAATCTTTCCGTTTTTTTGCGTTTTTAAAATCAAAGCATCTTCGATCGCCAAATTCATAACCTCAATCATCGTCAAGATGTCGCTTTTAATATCAACAATTCTTTTTACATATTTAATCGCCTCACGGCTTGAAGCAAGTTCTCCCAAAATTCCAAGCCCTAAAAGCGCGATATCTTTAAGATTTTCTTTTTTGCTTAACTGAATACTTTTCGAAATATAGCCGCCGCCAAGTCGTGCCGCTAAAAGTTTGGTTTGCTCGTCGCCAGACAAAAGTGGCAAAATCTGCTCTTCACAAACTGGTGGCAATTCAATTTTGTTGCAACGCGAACGAATCGTTGGCAGAACCTTTTCGATGTTTGAAGTTGTGAGAATATAATAAACGCAGTCGTTTGGCTCTTCAAGAGATTTGAGAAGTTTGTTTTGAGCCTCTTCGGTCGATAAATCAACTGATGTGATAATAAATATTTTTTTATCAGCAAATATAGGCTTAATAAAACTTTCTTCAACTATTTTTTTGCTGTCATCAACCAAAAGTTTTGCGCCTTCTGGATAAAACTTTATATCGGGGTGGCTGCCCGCCTCCACCTTCTTGCAGTTTTCGCACTCTCCACACATTTTTTCACACAAGATTGCTTGCGCAAAAAGCGATGCCATTTCGTTTGCAGAAAAAGCATCTTTGCTGACAATTAAATAACTATGTGATGCAGAAGAATGTTTAAGCGACTTTAAGAAAGTTGCAAATTCATTGCTTTGCAAAAATATATCTTTAAGCATAGTTAAATTTTAACACAATATTGCAAAAAATCAAACTATTTATTTTTATTAAGTGAAATTATTGCAAATTAAATAAAAAAGTGCGGCTTTTTTCGCACTATTTTATATTTTTTGTTTTATTTATTTTTTTGCTTTTCCCTTTTGATTGCGACGAAGAAAATATTTGCAAATTTCACTGGCCACAAGCATAACAATCGACACAAGCAAAATCCACAACCATTCAAATCCCGTAAGCGTGGCAAGTCGCAAAACTTTGTGAAGCGGAGTCGCAGCAATAAGTGCCAGCAGCCCGCCCGCAAACAGCACGGCGATATTGCAGAATTTGTTTGCAAACGGATTTGATTTAAAAATGCTTTGTTCTGTTCGAATCGAAATGAGATAGAAAAATTGAACTATATTCAAAGTGTAAAAAGCCATACTCATAGCGCTTGCTTCGCCGTAAATATAAAGTCCAATGCAGAAAGACGATATTGTCAATGCCGTTTGAACAAATCCCATGACAATCGTCATCCAGCCGTTGCCGTCACTGAACATTCCTTTCCCTTTTTCCCGCGGCCTTTCTTCCATAAGGTCACATTCCGCAGGCTCAACGCCCAGCGCGATGGCTGGCAAAGAATCGGTAATCAAGTTGACAAACAATATTTGAATCGGCAACAAAAATGTGTATTGCGGAAAGATAAGAGTTGCAAAAAATAACGCTAAAATTTCTCCCATGTTTGCAGAAAACAAAAATTTGACTGTTTTTTGTATATTTTTATATACTTTTCTACCTTCTTCCACGGCAACCACAATCGTTGCAAAATTATCGTCTGTGATGATGATGTCAGCAACTTCTTTCGCAACATCCGTTCCAGTAATCCCCATGCCTATGCCTATGCTTGCTTTTTTCATGCTGGCAGCATCATTGACGCCGTCGCCCGTCATAGCCACCACGTGTCCAAGACTCTTCAAGCCGTCAACTATTCGCGTTTTGTTGTCGGGGCTAACTCGCGCAAACACATTCACCGAGCGCAATCGTTCTTTTAGTTGCTCATCACTTAACGCGTCAATCTCAACGCCGGTCATAATTTCACTTCTTTTCGAAACAATTCCGATTTCTTTTGCCACGGCAAAAGCGGTTTCTGCATGGTCGCCCGTAATCATAATCGGACGCATTCCCGCCTTGCGGCATTTTTTAACGGCGTTTTTAACTTCAGGTCTTGGTGGGTCCATCATGCCCACAAGGCCCACAAAGGTCAGTTGATTTTCATCATATCCATTTTCGCTTCCAACGCTTTTTACTGCAAAGCCAAGCACTCTAAGCGCCTTTGACGCCATCATGGCATTGACCGCCAAAATTTCGTTTTTTCTTGCAGGCGTAAGTTCCAATTCAATGCCGCTGATAAGAAGCTTTGTGCATCGGGCAAGCAGCATATCGACAGCGCCTTTTACAAATGCCGTTTTTTGACCTTCATACATGTTTATCGTGCTCATAAGCTTTCTTTCTGAATCAAACGGGACATCAAAAAGTCGCTTACTTTTTTGCTCGCAAATTGTCTTGTCATATCCATATTTTTTCGCAAAATTGACAAGTGCGATTTCAGTCGGGTCGCCCATGTATCCATTTTTTGAAACCGAGCAATCATTGCAAAGCACCATTGCCGACAACAGCAGCGGAAAATCTTTTCCAATGTTTGAACGCGAATAGCTGAGTTTATTATCACAATATATCGCCTTGATTTCCATCTTGTTTTGAGTTATTGTTCCGGTTTTATCTGAGCAAATAACGTCACAGCACCCCAGCGTTTCAACCGAATGCATGTGCTTTACAATCGCACGCTGCTTTGCGAGTCGCGACACACCTAGGCTCATGATAATTGTTATGACCGCCGGCATGCTTTCGGGAATCGCAGCAACTGAAATCGCGACCGCCGTCAAAAAGGCTTCCATTGGATTGTGCTTAGCAATAATCTCGATTATAAATGTAACCACTGCCATTCCCAAAATCAAATAAGTGATTATCTTTCCAAGGTCTTTAATGCCCTTTTGAAGCGGAGTAAGTTCTTTTTTAGTGTTTGAAAGCGCACCCGCAATCTTGCCAAGTTCGCTGGCTTTTCCTACACTGACAACAAGCGCAAGCCCGCGCCCCTTGACAACGTTTGTGCCATTATACACCATGTTTTTACGCTCAGAAAGCGGCGTTGATTCTTTACAAATGCAATTTGCATCTTTTTCTACGGCATGGCTCTCGCCCGTCAGCGAAGACTCGTCAACATACAACGAAGAGCTTTCAATCAGCCTGCAATCCGCTGGCAAAATCGTTCCCGCTTCAAGCACAATTACGTCACCCGGCACAATTATTTCAGTTTTGATTTTAATTTGTTTGCCGTCTCTTAAAATAACCGATTCCGGCTGCGACATTTTTTCAAGCGCCAGCAACGATTTTTCTGCTTTGTTTTCTTGCAGTATTCCAAAAACAGCGTTCATAAGAACAATAGCTAAAATTACAGCGCCGTCAATAATTTCACTTGACGTGTGGTTTATCGCGCCAATTATAAAAGAAACCAGCGCAGATGCAAGCAAAATCATAATCATCAAATCAGCAAACTGCATCAAAAACTTTTTAAGCAAACCGCTTTGTTTTTGTTTTTCTATGCGCTCACTTTTAAATTTCCTTGCTCTTAGCGCGGCATCTTCACTGCTAAGTCCGTTGAATCCAGACTTAACATTTTCAAAGCAAGCCGCTATACTTTGCGAATAAAAACTCATATCAAATTCCTTTCAAAACTAACGTCACGATTGACAGCGCGATCAAATAAACACCAAACCACTTTAAATTTAACGAAGAAGTAATTTTAATCATTGCCTTTATTGACAATGCGCCGATAATAAATGCAAGAATAAACGCGACAATAAGCCCGCCTATGTTTACATTCAGCACACAGCCGTCCTTGACAAATTTAAAAATTTCAAAGCACATCGACAAGATGATAACCGGTAGACTCATCAAAAACGAAAATTTTGCAACCTGCTTTCTGTCTCCGTGGCTCACAACTCCCGCGCAGATGGTTGAGCCCGAACGTGATATTCCTGGCAATGTGGCAAGCCCTTGAATCGTGCCCATAATAAGCGCCTGTTTTGTAGTGACTTCGATTGTAAAAGCCGAAGTGCTTTTTTTCATAAAAATATCAGTAAAAATCAGCATAATTGCACTAATTAAAAAGCAAATCGGAAGAAATGCGCCTTCAAATGATTCGGTTATAAACGGATAAAGCGCAAGCACTATCACACAAGTTGGAATTGTGGCAAGTATCACATTTTTACCGACGCCAGAAAACGGATGCTTAACAACCTGCCAAACTTCTTTTCTTAGCACAACGACAACCGATAACAGCGTAGCGACATGTAAAATTATGCTGACAAAAAGGCTGTCTTCAACGCCAAAAAGCGACGAGAGCAGCACCAAATGCCCGCTTGAAGAGACTGGCAAAAATTCTGTCAGCCCCTGCACAATCCCTAAAATTACAAGACTCCAAAACGAACTCATATCGATATATATTGTGAACGACCTGTCCAATTTATGACAAAAAGATAACAAAAAAAACCGAAGCATAACTTCGGCTTATATTGTCAAATTAAAATAAAAAACTCCGCATTTGCGGAGTCTTTTTTAGTCGTTTAAGTTTTGAATTTCTGTAAGAAGTCCTTCAATCTTGGCGTTGAGCTTTTCAATTTCAACTGAGGCATTTTCTTGTTTTGCCTTTTCAACTTGTTCTTTCAAAGCGCTGATTTCATTTAAAATTTCATCGCGTCTTTCTTTTTTTGATGATTCAGCATCAAGATCGACGATTGCTTTTTGTATTTTGTTGTCAAGTTCTGCCTTCATGTTTTCCAAACGTTTTTGTTCGGCATTGATTTTTTCGTTGATGTTGTTAAGTTCGTTTGTTGTTTCCTTTTTAGGTCTTCCACGTCCTCTTTTTTCACCAACCGGCTCTTCAACCTTAGGTTTTTTTGTTGTTCCTGCAGGTCTTCCTCGCTTCTTTGGAGCAGCTGGTTCTGCTTCAACTTCTTCAACGGCCTTTCTAGGTCTTCCACGGCCACGCTTGTTTGCTACAAGTTCTTCAATAGTTTTCTCTTCGCCCTTCTTAGGTCTGCCGCGACGTTTTGCGCCTTCGGCAGCAGGCTTAGCCTCTTCTACAGGTGTTGCAACAGCAGTTTCCTCTTCTTTCTCGTCTTTCTCTTCTTCCTCTTCTTGAGCTGCTGAAGGAACATATTCTTCAACTACTGGCTTAACTTCTTCAACTGGAGCAATTTCTTCAACCTCTTTAGATTGTGCTTCTTCAGCTTTTGATTCTTCTTCAGCTGGAGCGGCTGCAATTTCAGTTTCTTCAAATCTCGCAATGTGTTTTTTGTTTTTGCCTTGTTTTTCTTCCTGTTTTTCTTTTATGCTTTGAGCAACTTGTTCAGGAGTGATAAGTTTTGACACATGTTCTTCTTCAACTTTCTTTTCTTCTTCAGGAACTTCTGACAACTTTGCACTTTCTATTTCGATTGTTTCATAGTCCATGCCAAGTTTTCTTTTTAATGTTTCGTTTTCGTCAATCACACGTTTAAGCTGAGCTTCTTTGATTGTCAAATCTTCTTCAGTTTCAGCTTTTGCTTCGGTGAGTGATTGAATTTTGTCTTTAACTTTGTTTTCAGCTTCTTCCACAGCAGTATTAAAAATTTTGCCATAGAATGTTTCGTATTCTGAAAGCATTGCTTCTTCAACCTTGTTTTTGCCACTGTCAAGTTCGTCATAAAGGCTCTTCATAGCTTCTTCATATTCGCTCTTTTCAACAGCATAACGGTCTTGTTGTTGGTTGTAATCGGCTTGACGTTTTTCTTGTTTTGTTACTTCGTCGTTCAAACGTTTTCTGATTGCACCACTTTCGATACGACTTGTGGTTTCTTCTTGTTGACGTCTGAGCATTTCCATGTTTTCTTTTGAAACTTGAACGCTCTTTTGAAAATCTTTTTGAACGTTTGCAAAGTTACGTTTTAAAGTTTCAAGAGTTTCTTCAATTTGGCTGATCTTAACAAGTGTTTGACTCTTCTTTGAAAGGTATGCTTCTGATTCTTTCATCGCTCTTTCAAGAATGTTTTGTCCATCAATGTCAAGTTCTTCAAAATTGTATTTTTCGTAAGTTGTGTTTTCTTCTTCAGCAATTTTATCAAATTCTTCTTTCTCTTTTCTTGCTCTGCTTTCGAGATATTCTCTAAGTGCAGGGATTCCCTTGTCAATTTCTTGTGCTGTGAAGAGAAGTGAATAATCAATGTAAGGTGGAAGGTCAACGCACGCGTTGTCTATAAATCTATCAAAAATGTGAAGGTTTTGGTAAAGTTCGTCAAGGTTGACATTTTTTCTAGCTCTGAGAATCATAACGGTAATCATACACATAAGCCCGATAAGAATAGGTGCTACCATTGAAATGATAATCATTGTTGCATCAATAACTGTTCCCCCAAAGTTTTGAGATGAAAGGCAAACTACAAATGAGAACAAAGCCCAAATAAGTGAAACCCAAGTCATGTTTTTGATGTTTGCAGCAAATGAACTTGTGCGCAAAGGTTTTTCGATAATATTGTCAACAGACATATATTCTGATGGTGCTTTTTCACGATAGAGTATGTATTGTTGCCAGTTAACATTTAAACGCTTTGGCGCTTTTTTAACCATTGTGTTGAATTCTTTAATATTTTCTTTATCAAGATTTTTATGCTTGAAAAGCCAACGGTTTAATTTGTCAAGTGAACGTCTCATTCTACTTTCGTAAGAGAAGCGGCTTAAGATTGCAAACAATGCCATGAAAAATACTTCTAAGCCAAGGCTTACGAGAAAAATAAGGTTGAATGAAACCGAACTTGTAAGACTAACAAAAAATGATTCAAATGCAGATTTAATATCCGCGAGGAATGAAAAACTCATAATCATACTCCTTTCGTCATTAGTATAACACAAGAAAAAATAATTTACTAATAATTTTTTAATATTTTTTTAATTATTTTTATATTTAATTATTTTGCTATTTTTTAAAGAGATTAAATAGATTTCATCAATATTTATTTTTTCGGCTTGTTCGATTGCTTGTTTGTATAAATCAAGCTGAGTTTTATAACGCAAAATCAACTTTTTCTCGTCTGTCTCGCGAGTGAATTTATAATCAATCAATATATTTTTTTCGCCTTTTAAATAAAGGTCTATCGTGCCCTGCACGAGAATATTGTCTTGTCCGCTTTTAAGCGACATTGTAAATTCTTTTTCTTTTATTATTTGTTTATTTTTTATAAAAGGCTTAATTAGCAAAATATTGGCAAAAATTATATTAAAATCAACAATTTTTAAATAATTTTCATTAAATTTTAATTCAATTAATTGTTTTTCAACATCTTCAACTTTTTCTATTTTTTCAAAGTCTAAAATTCTAAGCGCCTCGTGGTATGCTGTCCCTTCTTCCGCCAGTGTATTTTGAGCGGCAGTAAGCACAGGATGGTCGGAAGCAATTTCAGTAACCGAAGTTTTTTGTTTAACCAATGTTTGACTTTCGTATGGATAAATAAAATTTAGATAGTCATTTATTTTGCTCACTAGTTTTTCATCGGCCTTGCCAATTTCAACGCGCTTTATAGCCGGCGACAAACTTTCAACTTCGTCGATGTATTCAACTTTCGCTCCCGCATTTTCCGGAGCGGTTGCCAAAATCATTTGCATATTTGATTTTAATGAAAGAAAATCATTTTCATTGTAATCGAAAATATTGTTCTCGTTAATTGTGCCTGTCACAATCAAATGCGACTTTGCTCTTGTCAAAGCGACATAAAGAACCATAAGTTCATCAACTCTGTTTTGAATTTTATTTTCTCTTTTTATCGCTTGTAAAATTAAACTTGCCTTATCTTCGTCAAAACATTTTAAGCCGAAACCAAATTGCTCACTCTCTTTAAACACGCTTGCATCATTTTTTACTATCGAGCTACCTGTTTGCGTAACAAAGACGATTGGATATTCCAATCCTTTGCTTGCGTGGATTGTAGAAACCATCACGGCGTTTGCACCCGAAACGTTTGCTTGTCCAATGTCTGATGAAAGATATGACAAAAGCGCAGGCACGTCTTTATCGTTTTCAAAATTGCCAATGATTTGAAGCAGGCTTTCAACTTCGCTTACTTCTTCTTCGCCAAGTTGCGATTTGAGATATACAAAAAATTCTTTCTCGATAAAGTATTTTTCAAGTGCTTCTTTCGCGCCTAAAAACATACAATCAGTTTTAAATTTTTCTAAGCGTTTTAAGTTGCTTTTAATTTGTTCGTCATTACTCGAATAAATGACTTCTGAAAGCGATCTTCCCTTCTTTTCTGCCATCAAAGAAAGTTTGTCCATACTTACAAGGCACAGTGGCGACAGCAAGAAGCTTGCTAAAGCTATGTCATCATTTTTGTCGACGCAGAGAGTGAGCAACTGCTTTATTAAATTTGAATGCGCTTTATCCGAAAGGTCGGTTTTAATTGAGCAGACATATGGAATTTCTTTCTTTTTAAGTTCGTTTAGTATGTTTTGGAAATTTCCGCTTTTACCGCGAACAAGAATGGCAATATCGCTTGGCTGAACTTTTCTTCTTTCGCCATTTAAAGGATCAACAAAAAATCTTGCCAGCATTTGGTCAACTTTAACAGCAATAACTTTTGCTTCAAGCGACGAATCATCTCCCACCGAAAGAGAATCGGCATAAATGTCATAATCTTGAGTTGGCGTAGCCTTTGCCTTTTTCAAACCGGGTGTAACTAAAATTTCAACGGCAGCATCGCCCGCTTTTGGCGCTTGCTTTTCTCCGTCAAGCATTGACGATGCTTTATAGTCAATATTGGCGGTTTTTTGCGTCATAACCTTGCTGAACAAATTGTTCACAAAATTAAGTATCTTTTTATCACTGCGATAATTTGTGCTTAAATAATGCGTTTCGCCATCACTGAGTTTTTCAAAATCTTGGCTGTCTTTAATGATTATTTTTGATGTTGCATTTCTGAAACCATAAATGCCCTGCTTAGGGTCACCAATCGCAACAAATCTGCCCTTTTGTGCAATTTGTTTAACAATCTTTTCTTGCACAGGGTTTGTGTCTTGATATTCATCAATAAACACAAAATCATAATTTTCTTGAAGTTGTTGCAAAATTGTTTCATCATCAAGCAGTTTTTCAGCATTGAGTTCAAGATCATTAAAATCTAAAACATTATTTTTGATTTTCTTTTCGCGATAATTCTTTTCAAAAATTTGATACAAATCAAAAATTTCTTTGGTCAGGATTTTATTTTTCCTGCCTTCCCAAATCTCATCATTATCATAGCAAAGGTTTTTAAGAAACTTTGTAAATTCGCTATGTTTTTGTTTGAAATCTTCGATAAAAGACTTTGCCGACTCATCTCGCAAATTTGGCGCGCGAGGGAAAGTAATGTCGCCGTCATAATGTTTTACAATCTCCCTAGCATCATCTGACGTAAAACTGTAAGCCCTTTTCATTTCGTCAATATATGGTGCAAGTTTTTCATTTTCAGTTGAAATTAGATCTAATTCTTTTCTTATATCCGCAATCATATTTAAAAGAACATTTTTGAAATAATCTTTTGCAAGTGCATGATTTTCATCATAGTTAGCAAGTTTTTGCAGCGCCTTTTCTTTGTCGGCTTGCGCGGCAAGATAACTTGTCAAATTAAACATCATGTCTTTGATTGTTTCGTTGCTTCTTATTGAAGTGAACAAATCATAAAATTCATGTTCGCATTTTTGTTTAAATTCATTTGCAGAGTCTTCAAACGCTTCTTCCATAAGCGAAGTCGACTCTTTTTCGTCGATTATTCTAAAACCTTCAAGATAAGGAAAGGCGTTTAGATTTCGTTTAATAATTTTCTCTAAAAATGAGTGAATTGTGCTTATGTCGCTGGTGAAAAGGTCGTCAATTTGGTTTTGCAGCGTTTCATTGTCACTCAAATTCATAAGTGACATCATCAGTTTTTCTTTCATTTCGCTTGCCGCCGCCTTTGTAAAGGTCAAAACAAGCATACGCTTAACTTTTACTCCGCTAAGCGCAAGACGCGTAATATATTCAATCATAGTTGTCGTCTTGCCTGAGCCTGCCGATGCACTTATGACCATATTCTTTTTTTGCGAATCAAAAATCTGCTGTTGCGCAGGTGAAGGTGTAAAGTTTTTCATTCTTGCCCTCCTTTTAAGAGTCGCACCCCGCGTTCGGCGTCATAAAGGCACATAGCCTTAAATGGGCAATAGCTACACGACTTAATATCCGGATATGGGAAAAGTTTTCCCGCTGCCATATAGCCGCACGCTTTTTTCATCAACTCTTCTGCCTGCAAAGTCATGTTTTTGAATTCTTCGTCACTGACTGAATTTTTGTCGTCACCGCCAACTTGCAAGCCCACTAAAAGTTTATCTTTGTTTTTGCTGTTGGCCTTTGCTTCAAAATAGTAAACTCCGCCGCAATCAAGTGACGAGCTTTTGCCAATGATAGAGGCATAGGCAAATAGTTGCAATTTTTTGCCATAACTTAAATCGCAAGCGAGATTTTTTGTTATCGCTCCCGTTTTGTAGTCAATAACTCTAAATCTATCTCTGATTTTATCAACGCGGTCGACACGCCCATAAAATTTCTTTCCAGCAATCTCGCCTTCAACATTTTCTTCAATCAGCCACTTCTGGCTTCCCGATTTTTCATATTCGTCGGCAACGTAATTCAAAATGCTTGTCAAATCTTTTTTCAATCTGATTTTTTCAATTTCGCCGTCACCCATGTTTTCAAAATCAACTTTGTCAAGTTCGCTTGAGATAAACTCGTCCATAGTCTGATTATCTAAATGTGCAAAACTATATTTTTTAGCGTATTTTTCAAGTGCATCGTGAATTATGCTTCCCCTTTGTGGTGGCGTAAGCACGTCTGTTCGTTTTTCACGCAGCCCCAAAATATTTTCGCAATAAACTTTAAATGGACAATCATAAAACTTTTCAATTTCGGTTGGTTTTATAATTTCGCCAAGCCTTAACTCTTTGCTGGTTGAAAGCGGACGAATTCTGTTAAACTTTTCAAGGTTTGGTTGTAACGCCAAAAACAGCGAAGCCTTTTGCTGTGGTAAAGCGCCTCCACTCATAACCTGTTCGGCAGTCACTCTGTTTTTGCCTATTTCAAACAGCAACGCATTGTCGCCAAGATCAAAATTGGCCGAACGAATTATGCTGTTATCTTTTCTAAACATTTCAATAATTGATTGTGCGACCGAACTTTTTGCAATCGGCTTTCCTTCAGCGTCTGTCAGTGAATAGCAAACATAAAGCCTGTTTGTCCAACTGCACATCAGCGAAAAAACTTTAAATCTTGCGCGACGATTTATCATTTTAATGCTAGGCTCGATTTTTTTTGCAAAACCTGCTCCGTCAATATCTTCATCTGAAAAAATCGAATCGTCGTTTGTCGTTTTTGGCATAAGCGAAGCATTTGCTCCGACAACAAACAATTTTTTAGGATTTGAAAAGAAACTTTGCGCAACATCGCCTATATAAACTTGGTCGCAATAACTTGGAATAGCAGAAATTTCTTTTGTTTCTAGCCCCATTTCTATCGCAGACAAAATCTCTTTAATTTCGCCCACATTTGAAACAGCCGACGCAGCATCCAATATCTCGCGAATTGCCGCTGGAACTTGATTTTCTATATCCAAAGTTTTCTCGTCAAGGTCAAGTTCTGCAAGTTTTGGAAGAGACAATTCCATAAATTCGACAATGCTTCTTGCGCCTTTTAAATAGTTGTCGCCCAGCGCTTTAACAAAGCCCTTAATTTGCTCGTTTTCAAGCCCATAAAACACCCTTGCGCCGCCTTGAGTGCAATTTGCGATTAGTTGTTTGTCTTTGTCTGACATTTCAAAAAATGGCGAATTCGCAACGAATAACAGGTCATTTTTATTGAAATTCTTATATGAAAGTGTAATAAGTTTTTTAAACAACAGCGCGCAATATGTCTTGCTTGCCGTCACTGCTGCGTCTAGATAATATGGCACTCCATTTTTTTCAAGCGCTAGCTTAAGTTCGGGTGTATATAAAGGCAGGTCGCCACACGCAATGCAAAAGTCTTTATAGCGCGCGCCGTGATAAACTTCATAAACAATGGTTTTTGCCACAAACTCGGCTTCTTGTTTTTTTGTCTTCCCTTCAAAAACAAAAACGTTATCAGCCTCCGCCTGCTTAGGCAAATTTGAATAAAGATTTGACGCAAGCATAAGCGCCGCCTTGGGCAGTTGTGATGCTGACGAAATAAAATCCAAATCGCACCCCTGTTGCAAAGCAAGATTTTTCATTTTGTTTAAAATGTCATTTTCGTATATGTAGGAATTGCCCTTATTTGTTGGCATTGGTAGCGAAACGACAATACTTTTTACGTTTTTGCAAAGCGCACTCATAAGCGAATAATGTTTTGCTGTAAAACTGTCAAACCCTATAAAATAAAAGTTGGCGTTTTCAAAAAGTTTGCTCTCTTCAACAGCTTTTGCAAGTCTGTCAACAAGTTTTGACGAATCTTCGCGGTCACTGGTCAAATTTAAAAACTCACTGTAAATTATTTTAACGTCTTCAAACTTTCTTTTTAAAATTTCGCGCTTGCCCCTAAAAACCATATCTTCTGGCGAAACACCCGACGAAGAAAGTTGCGAAATAAATTTGTAAATTTCTCTACAAAAATACATGTTTGAATTTTTAAAATATTTCAACTGGCTTTGGCTGTTTTCGATTGCTTTTTTTGTCTGCATAACGCCTTCAATTTGACTTAGCGGATTTAAAGCAACTCCAACGTGTTTAATAGCCAAATTAGTAAGACCGACAACATTGACATTAAATGTTGCAGATATATTTTTCAACGAAAAAAGCATCTCTTCAATTTGAAGAGTCATTCGGTCAGGAACAACTACAAAACATTCTTCATCGAGAGGAATATCATAAATCGCATTTTTAATCGACTCAGTGATATTCACTCCTGAGATGACTTTTAATTTCATAGTTAAATATTATCACAATTCGCAATAAAAATAAAGTTTTTATGCTTGCTTTTCTTTCTCGTTTATTTCTTTGGCTTTCAAACATGTCGAAATAAGCAGTCTTTTCTTCAAAAGCGCATTTTCGTTTTTCATTCTTTTATAATCGCTGTTTAAAAATTGCAACTCTCTTTCCTTTTGCCCCAGTTTAGTCAAAAGGTCCCTTAGCGCCGCGTCGCTTTTGCGGCATTGTTCGGCGACTTCTTTCTGCGCTTGCTCAATCGCGTTGCGCTTAACAAGTTTGACAAGCCCCATAAACAGACTGCTTATGTCAGTATCGCTGATTTGTTGACTCACCTTTTTCTTAAACGGCAACACGTTGTCTTCTTTTTTTGATAACGCCCTATATTTATTCTGCATTCTAAGCATTTCTTTAACATCTCCTCCACTAAGCAAATAGCACGCCTTCCGCACCGAACATCCTTGTTTAAGTTTTTCTTGAATTTTGTTTATTATGTTATTTTTCTCTTCTTCCGAAAAAAAGTTAAATTCATTTTTTTGATGCATTCCTAAATCAATCCCCAATTTGCTTGCTCGCTTTTTATCTTTGTCCAGCCTTGCAATTTCTGCATAATAATAATTTCTCACACTGTTTGGCTTTCTGTTTGATTGTTTTGCAAACTCAGAAAAAGCAAACTTTATCGCCATGCCTTTCGCCTTTGTTTTTTCAACTTCTTTAAAAAGTTGTTGAACTTCTCTATCCTCCCAAATTCCTTGCACCTTTTACCTCCCTAAAAGTTTTTTGCCAAAATAACAAAAAACATACTTAAAAAATGTGAAAGAGCATATATTATCACATGAAATATGAATTTAGAAGCACCATTCCTTGTTTGGTGAAATATCAAGGCGGCGAAGAATTTTTAGATGACGGCCAATCACTGATTTTTGAAAGGCCGCTAAAAATGTTTGTATATCCTGCCCAAAAGGGATATACGAGTTTTGTGTTAGATTGCAACGCAAGCGTCTGCCCGATAAAAAGGTTTGTGCTGCCGGAGCGCATATTGTATTATTTTTCTGAAAACACAAAGCCCAAAATCTGTGTCAAAGAAATAACTTCCGTCGACGGCTCTGACATCACGTTTGTTATTGGTCAAAACGAATTGCAAATCGAGTGCAACAACATAATAAAATCAATCCCGTCGATATCGCCAAAAACTTATGAGCTTTCAAAGCACGATAAACTTGCCTTGTTAAAAATAAATGGCGAAAAAAGCGAACAACTCACCATCGTCAATCCTTCAACTAATCAAATCACAAACTTAGTTTATGACAAAATCAAAATCAACGACGATGAAATTTTTTGCGAGAAGTTTGAAAAAGAAGAAAAATATCAAATAAGTGACGACGGAATAATAAAAGTCCGCTCTATACCTCCTCAAATTCGCAACACTAAAATTCTTGGCATGACATTTCTCGAAATGGTAAAAGCAAAGCAATACAAAGATGCTTGCACTCTTCTTTCTGACAGACTTCCGTCTTCGGAAGAGAAAATTGCCGCCTATTTCGGCGACATCGACGAAATATTGCCACTGAGCGAAGACACCTATTTGCTAGATAAAAAAACAGGTCCACTTATTGTGAAGATAGACCTGAATAAAGATAAAATTGTAAACATCGAAATGGTTGATTAACCTTCTGTTTTCACTTCTTGCCCGTTTACTGGATGCTCATCGACAGGGCGTCTTAGTCTTGTAGCACTAGGTGCAACCCAAGCCCCCGCAATTCCAATTAAACTGACAACTAGCGGTAAAATTGTGCCAAGTCCAAATGTTGTTGTGGTATAATTATTTACGGTAAAATACAAAAGCAAAAATGTTGTTGCGATTGATGCAATAACCGACGCAATAAGCGTCACAACTCTAAGCGAAATCGCCATGCTTAAATTCTTTTTGTTTTTGCAAGCGCCAACCAATGTCAAAATTGACAAAACGATTATAGCAACCATCAAAACCATAAACGCAATCATAAATGCGGTTGCAACAGTGTAATATATTGCGTCTGTTCCTAAAATAGCTGAAACCGTGTTGATATGGAATATAGAATAATAAACAGAATAAATGGCATGTACAGGGGGCTCGAAAAGCATAGGCAAAAACATTAAAGCCAATCCGCAAATGCTTGCGAAAAGACAAAGCACGCTGCCAACAATACCTCTGACTTTTAATTCGTTCATTTTATCCCCCCTGAACAAAAATATCGTATTAGTTATTTATATAATATACTAAATGCAAAAAATAGCAAAATAAAATCTCGCATTTCGCGAGATTTTTTGCTGTAAATCACACCGGATAATTATCTTTTAATAGCAATCATGCCTCTTTTTGATTTCTTGAAATCCTTTTTGTTTGAGCAACAAACGCGCCAACAACCGCTACTATTGATGAAATAAACACAGTGATTGGCCCTGCACCAACACTTGTCCCAGCAACGCCTGCAAGCGAAACATAGACAATCATAAACACAAGTCCCATCAAAGCAGCAATCATTGCAATCATAGAAAGAACTCTGTTTGGCACTGTCATGTTAAGGCCGCGCTCATCAAAAATCGCGCCAAAAAGTCCAAGCGCACTTTCAATAAGCATAACGATGGCAAGAGTAAGCACCAAAGTGTAAAAAGCATTTGCAACAATGTTATAAACTATGTTAGCCCCGGTTGCTTGCGCCATATGAGTTATACCATAATAAATTGAATTTTTGCCGCCTCCCTCAATTAAATTCAGTGCAAAGAAACACAAAATTAAAATTGAAGCAACATGAATCAGCGAGTTTCCGACTATGCATTTGATTTGCGATTTTTTCATAAATAAAAACCTCCTTGGTTATAGTGTAACCAAAGAGGCTTTTTTAATTCATAATAAGCAATTATGATCTTTTCTTGCTTGGTGTAAGGAAAGCACCAACAACTGCAAACAATCCAAATACTAATGGAAGCACAGCGCCAGCATCAGCAACTAATTTTATTGATCCGTATCCTGATGCATCTAAAGAATTATCTGCGCAGTAAACAATAGTAAGAATCATTCCTACTAATGCAATTACAACCAATAAAAGAGCAAGGATTTTGTTTACTAATGACATGTTTAATTTTTTGTTGCCCATGAATACGCCAACAAGACCAACGATTGCGGCAACAATCAAAAGTGATGCAACGATTGCAACAAGAATAAACATAACAAGAGCTCCTTTACCTGTGCCGTCAGCCTCAGATATGTCACCCATTGATGCAAATACACTAGAACCAGCTTCGCGAGTTGATTTATCGCCAATTGTAGTGATAAGAGCCATCATAGGCATTGCCATAAATGCAAGAGCACAAACAGCGAAAATCATTGTAACAGCGTTGCCAATGATTCCCATAAGTTTTCCCTTATTAGATTTCTTTGCCATTTTTCCCTCCTTTTATAATCTATGGATATTATACCACAAATTAAAAAATGTGCAAAACGAATAAGTAGAATAACTAAAAACATACAAAAAAAAAGATGCCGCTAAGACATCTTTTTTTTGTATGCAATTAAAATAGAAAGCGTCAAGTTATTGAATTCGGTCTTGT
>DPGI01000005.1:0-136111 GCA_003522085.1 Clostridiales bacterium
CTATGTAAATAAATATAAAAAACTACTTAATATATGCAAAAGAAAATTTATAAAAAATTAAATAAATAATAAATAAAATAAATAATAAATTAAATAATTAAAAAATAATTAAAAAATCAATAAAAAAGGCGATTAAATTATTAATCGCCTTTATTTTTGCCTGATGTGCGCTCTAAACTTTTGTAAGAAATATAATTTTCGTTTATTTTTTCTTTTGATTTTTTAAACAATTTTTTAGCCCTTTCGCTTTCGCGTTCGTTTAGATATGCATACCTTCTTTCACCAAGCAGAAATGGCAAGAATTTGTTGTTGATTTCACCGCGGTCGAGAGTGAATCCTTCTTTTGGATGATATCTATAAAGCATAACATATCCCGCTTCAACAGCCTTACGCATTTCGGTTAATGATTTTGACATTTCAAAGCCATGATTTACACAAGTGCAATATGCGATAATTAAACTTGGGCCGTTGTATGCTTCGGCTTCTCTAAACGCCTTGATGCATTGGTTCATGTCAGCGCCGAGTGCAACTGATGCGACATAGACATTACCATAAGTCATCGCCATAAGTCCAAGGTTTTTCTTGCATGTTTCTTTTCCGCCATCAGCAAGTTTTACTGCTGCACCAGCAGGGGTGGCTTTTGATGCTTGCCCTCCAGTGTTTGCATAGCATTCGTTGTCCAAAACTAAAATGTTGACATTTGCGCCACTTGCCAAAACGTGGTCGAGCCCGCCAAAGCCAATATCGTATGCCCAGCCGTCACCTCCGATGATCCATACGCTTTCTGATGAGTTTTGTTTTTGCTTTGCAAGTTTGATTCCAAGCCCGAACTCTGCGTTGTCTTCAAACAAACTGTTTGCCCAAGCTGGACCTCTGCCGTTGTCATCTTTTGCAAAAGGACATGATGGATAACTTCCGCCATAGATGCTTGAGCAGCCAGTTGCGTTTGCTATTACCATTTTGTTTCCAAAAAGCATTGACGCAAGTTTGATGTATGGTGTTTCGCCGCAGCCAGCACAAGCGCCTGGGAACGAGAAATAATTCTTTTCAAACTGCAGACCTTTTGTGGTTGCTTTTGAGAAAGGTGTTTTGGTGAGTTTTTTAAGTTTTTCAACTTTTTCAAGATTCGATTTTTCTGTTTCAAGCACTTTTTTGGCTTCTTTTAATATCAGCGCTTTTCCAAGTGCAGGGCAGATTTCTTGGCATAAGCCGCAGCCTGTGCAATCTTCTGGCGAAATTTGAATTCTATAATATCCGTCAACGCCATATGCCTTAACAAAAGGCACATCTTTTGGCTGCTCTTTTACAAGCACTGCTTTAATTGCCCCATGTGGGCAGGCCAGAACGCATTGTCCGCATTGCAAGCATTTGCTTGGTTGCCATTCAGGAATTTTTTCGGCTATCCCGCGTTTTTCAAACTTGGCAGTGTCAGTTTGCACGCTGCCGTCCTTAGAAAAATCCGAAACAGGTTTTTCATTATAGTTTTCGGCAAATTTTGTTTTAACATCGTTTTCTGAAATAGAAATAAGTGATAGAGGCACGTTTTTAACCGATTTTTTGCCCATTTTTGCCGCTTGAATATTGTTTTCAACAACATTTACACCTTTGCGAGCTAAATGTGTTTCAATTTCCTCAAAAAGTTGTTTTTCATAATCGGTGCAGAGTCTTGTAGCCATGAAGAGTGCGCTTGTCATAATTACATTGATTTTTTCTTTAAGTGAGCATTGATTTGCAATTTTGTGTCCGTTTATTACATAAATTTTAGCCTTGCAATCAATCAGTTTTTGCTTATATAGATTAGGAAGAATTTGCGACAACTCGTCAGGCTCAAAAACTGTGTTAAAGATTACAGTTCCGCCTTTTTTAAGCCCGTCAAGACAATCATAACGGTGAACAAACGAAAAGTTGTTTATCATTATTACGTCGGCTTCGTGGCATAGATATGTGCTGTGAATTGGTTTGTCTGAAATTCGCAGGTGCGAAACGGTCATACTGCCAGATTTTTTGCTGTCATATTCAAAATAGCCTTGAACGTATCTGTCGCCAGAAGAGCCCAAAATTTTGGTGATAGTTTTGCTTGCAGAAACTGAGCCGTCCGAGCCTAGTCCGAAAATTTTGATTTCTGTTTGTTTAAGCCCCAGTGAAACGGGGATGAGTGGCAAGCTTTTACCTTTTACGTCGTCGACAATTCCGACTGAAAAATCGTCAATCATATTTTCAAAGTTGACGATCACAGCCTCCGCCTCGGTTGGAGAAAATTCTTTCCCGCCGATGCCATAAACGCCCCCGATTATTTGCAAAGAACTTGAAGCAAGCGCGTTTTTAACGTCTAAATAAAGTGGCTCTCTTGCTCCGCTTTCGCGTGTGCGGTCAAGCACGATAATTTTCTTTGCCGATTTAGGGATTGCCGCCCTAAAGGCTTCTTCGTCGAATGGACGATAAAGGTGAACTCTAACAAGCCCCAAATTTTTGTGTTTCTGAGTCATTTCAAGCATTGCTTCGCTGCCTGAGCCCATCATAACAACAATATTTTCGGCGTTTTTGTTGCCAAAATAGTCAAACTTTGAATATTTTCTGCCAGTAACTTGCTTAAACTTTTTAAAGCAGTCATCAATGGATGATAAAACGTTGTCATAAAGAGGTTCTCTTGCTTCGCGATTTTGGAAGAACACGTCAGGATTTTGCGCCGTTCCAAATTGAAGGGGTTTAAAAGATGTAAGTGCGCTTTGTGGAGGCCATTTTAAAGGGAAGAGCGCTTTCATTTGCTCTTCACTGAGCGCTTCAATCTTTTGATATTCGTGGCTTGTTCTAAATCCGTCAAAAAAGTGCAAAACTGGCAGTGAGCAAGAGTGCGCCAACATATGTGAAATCATAGCCATGTCTTGGGCTTCTTGAACAGATGAAGAGCAAAGCATATTAAAGCCGGTCATTCTAACGCTCATTACATCTGAATGGTCGCCGAAAATTGAAAGGGCGTGTGATGCAACGCTGCGTGCCGCAACGTGAATAACGGCAGGCAAACATTCGCCAGCAATTTTATACATATTTGGAATCATCAAAAGCAGACCTTGGCTTGAAGTGAAGGTGCAACTAAGTGCGCCACCTAAAAGCGCGCCGTGCAATGTTCCCGCAACGCCGGCTTCTGACTGCATTTCGATTGTAGTTACTTTTTCGCCAAAGATATTTGTTTTCCCTTCGGCCGAACTTTTTGAAGAGTATTCTGCCATAGGTGAAGAAGGCGTGATTGGATAGATTGGAATAATCTCGCTTAAATAATAGGCGACATTGCCGACGGCTGAAGTTGCATCAACGGTTGTTTTCATATTTTTTGCTCCTGTCATTACAGAGTTATTATATAATAAAGTATAAAAAAATCAAACGAAATTGTTTGGTATAAATGCAATAAAAGTGTATAATTTCGTTATGCAAAGAGTGAAACTTGAAATTGAATATGACGGCAGCAATTTTTATGGCTGGCAAAGACAAAAAAATAAACGCACCGTTCAGGGCGAAATTGAAAAAGCGCTTTCAAGTTTTTTTGGAAGAGAAGTGCTCGTCACTGGAAGCAGTCGCACAGACGCAGGAGTGCACGCGCTGGCGCAAGTTGCTCACTTTGACTTAGTCGAAGATATGCCTGCCGAAAAGATTGCGCTTGCTGTAAATCATTTGCTTGATGACGATGTCAGAATTGTTTCATCAAAAAAGGTTGCATCTAATTTCAGTGCGAGATATGACGTAAAGAAAAAAACTTATGTTTATCTCGTTTCGCTTTCACGTTTCAGTCCAATCAAACGCAATTATTATGCTTTTTGCGATTTACCGCTTGATTATGACAAAATGCAAAAGTGCGCCGAAATGTTTTTAGGCGAGCATTCGTTTAAAGGCTTTTGTGCAAGCGGAGCGCAGGTTAAAAATTACGACCGCACAATCTATCAATCAAAATTCACAAAAAACAATAATGTGCTGAAATTGACTTTCACCGGCAACGGCTTTATGCAACATATGGTTCGCATCTTGGTGGGAACAATCATCGATGTTGGCAGGGGCAAACTTTCGCTTGATGATGTGGCGGAGGCGCTTAAATGCGGGCAACGATCAAAGGCGGGCAAAACTATGCCGCCAAACGGACTTTACTTAAAGAAAATAGTTTTTTAGGAGAAAAAATGAAAATTACAAGCAAACAACTTCGTCAAACATGGTTAGATTTTTATAAACAACGTGGACACGTCGATATTGGCGCTGTTTCTCTTATTGGTGACGGAACAACAGGAGTTATGTTTAACGTTGCGGGAATGCAACCACTTATGCCATATCTTCTTGGCGAAAAACATCCAATGGGGACAAGACTTTGCAACGTTCAAGGTTGCGTTAGAACAATCGACATTGAATCAGTAGGCGACGCAAGCCACTGCACATTTTTTGAAATGATGGGAAACTGGAGTCTTGGCGATTATTTCAAAAAAGAAAAAACTGCATGGACTTTTGAACTTCTGACAAAAGTTTTTGGACTTGACCCAAACAAAATTTGCTCAACAGTTTTTGCAGGCAACGAAAGCGCTCCAAGAGATGAAGAGACCGCAAACTATTTGCAACAACTTGGCATCAAAAAAGAAAACATTTTCTATCAAGGGAAAGACGACAACTGGTGGGAACTTGACGGAACTGTTCACACACCATGCGGCCCAGATAATGAATGGTTTTATCCTCTTTCAGATAAAAAATGCAGCGACACATGTGATATAAATTGTCCATGCGGCCGTTATGTTGAAATCGGAAACGATGTTTATATGCAATATGAAAAACTTGAAAACGGCTACAGACCACTCACTCACAAAAACGTTGATACAGGATTTGGATTCGAACGTATGCTTATGTTTTTAAACGGACTTAAAGACGTTTACAAAACCGACCTTTACAGTGAAGTTATTTCGCGTCTTACGAACACGCTTGGTGTTGAATATGACGCAGACGAAGAGCAAACAAAATCAATTCGTATCATAGCCGACCATATGCGCACAGCCGTTATGCTTATTGGCGACCGCAACGGAATTGTTCCAAGCAATGTTGGGGCGGGATATATTTTGCGCCGCATAATGCGCAGGGCAATTCGCCACGCAAACAAACTTGGACTTGACTTAAACGAACTTATCGAAATCTCAAAGATTTTCATCGAAAAGGTTTATGACGAAGCATATCCATTGTTGCTTGAAAAAGAAGAATATATTTTAAACGAAATTCAAAAAGAAATGGACAAGTTCAGCAAAGCTCTTCAACTTGGACTTAAAGAATTTGAAAAGGTTGTTGCCGGAATTGAAAGACACAAACAATTTGCAAAAGAAGGCGAAGTTGTTGAAAATGTTATATCAGACAAAGCCGCATTCAGACTTTATGATACATTTGGATTTCCACTTGAACTGACAAAAGAACTTGCCGAAGAAAAGGGCTATAAAGTTGACGAAGAAGGCTTCAAAGAACGCTTTAAAGAGCATCAAGAAAAGTCACGTTCAACTGCTGCTGGCGAGTTTAAAGGCGGACTTGAAAATGGCGGAGAAATAACAACTCATTATCACACTGCAACACACATTATGCTTGCAGGCTTAAAAAAGATGTTTGGTGACGACGTTGTTCAAAAGGGCTCAAACATAACAAACGAAAGAATGAGATTTGACTTTAATCTCGACCATAAAATGACTGACGAAGAAATCAAACAACTTGAAAAATTTGTTAATGACACAATCGCACGCGGGCTTGATGTCACATGCAAAGAGATGACGCTTGACGAAGCGCGCAAGTTTGGCGCTCATGGCGTGTTTGATTCAAAATATGGCGAAAAAGTCAAAGTTTATATCATTGGTGACGTCGACAAACAAATTTGCGGCGGGCCACACGTTAAAAACACAAGCGAACTTGGCAAGTTTAGAATTGTCAAAGAAGAAAGTTCGTCAGCAGGAATCAGAAGAATTAAAGCTGTG
Source organism: Clostridiales bacterium (assembly GCA_003522085.1). Lineage (GTDB taxonomy): Bacteria > Bacillota > Clostridia > Christensenellales > UBA1242 > Caccovivens. The sequence goes on from DPGI01000005.1 coordinate 5,973, forward strand.
CTTGAATAGGCGGGAAAAGTTGCTTGCAAAAATTGACTTGCTTTTAGGAGCATAATTTGCTATAATAAAATATAAGGAGAACATATGGCAAAGGACGGAGTAAAAAAAGGATTTTTCTTCTATTTTGGATTGTTTTTATTGATAATTTTAGGAGTCGTTTCGATATTATTTATCGTTATGATGTTTATGCCAAAAACAAACATTTTAGGGCTGCAATATTTTACTAATCACAGTGCAATAAGAGTTGACGCAACAACAGACGAAACAAAAACTCAAATAAATTTTGATGCTCCAAATTTTTCAAGTGTGGTTATAAACTCAAATTTTGCCAGTGTTTATGTGCAGAAAAATAATGAGTTTGAACGCAACGGAATCTATTTCGTAAACAATTCAAAAGGCTTTGTATCATCAAAAAAGGCAAACAATTTTGAATATAGAGCAGTCATCGAAGACGGCGTGCTTAAAATTTCAGTAACCGAAGAGCAAGCATTCTTGTATTTTTCAAAAGACGTTCGCATCGTTTTCCAAATTTCAAATGAAACAATAAATCCACTTTCAAACAAACATCTGTCAATAAACACTTCATCAGGGAATGTTTACATCGGCGGAACTTATGTTGCAGGACACAGCCACAGTCTTTTGCTTGGTGGGGTAGAAATTGAAACATCAAAAGGATCAATCAATTTTTCAACACTTGCACCAAACAATTATCCATATTTCTATTTAAAAACCAGAAGCGGTGACATCAACATCGGATTGCCAAGTTTGCGTGCAGATGAAGGATTTGTTATTGAAACCACAAACGGAGACATCAGCGCTACAAAACTTGAAAGTCCAAATTCAATTTTAATCGCATCAAATCGCGGGAAAATTTCTATCAGCGACATAAATGCAAACGTAAACTTTAAAGTTGTTGATGCATACATTCAGGTTGCAAACGTAATTGGCAATGTTGATTTTGCTTATTCAGTTGGCAAATTTAATGCGGCTGTTGTAAAAATCAACAGAGTTGACGGAGACTTTAACGCAACCGATGCAAAGAGCACATATTTTGAACTTGGAAGCGTTCAAGGCAAAGCAGTAATCGAAACTGGCTCAGGTAACATTGTTATCAAGAAAACAATCTTCTCAAATTGGCAATTAAAGACTGAATCGGGTAAGATTCAAGCCGAAATCAACACTGATGCGACAAACGTCAACATTTCAACACAAAAAGGCAGACTTGAAGTAACCCTTCCAAACAACTTTTCAGCAATCACGATTGAAAACCAATCGGGAGTTACAAACCTTAACATTCCAAACAAGGGCAAATACAAAATCACATTCAAATATTATGAATCTGGTGATGATTTTAAACTTGAAGATTTCAAGTTTGACAACGTAAATTTAAATCTTGATGTTGAAAAAACAAATCCTATGAGATTAGAGCAAGGTGGATCAAACCAAAGCACGCTTACTTTAAAATGTAACAAACAAATCAATTTTAATTGGAAACAAAGCGCTTAAACGCGCTTTTTTCTTTGCAACAAAATTATCATTGTGATATAATCAAACTATGAAAATCTTACATGTTGCTGACCTTCATCTTGAAGGCGGATACAATAGAGTGGGAAGCGAGAAAAACAAGTTGCTCAAAGCGGAGGGGCTTGATTATTTTTCGCAGGTTCTTGGAATAGCTGAAAGCGAGCATGCAAGCGCGGTGCTTTTGTGTGGAGATCTATTTGACAGACTCAGTGTTCGTGTGTCTTTCCGCAAAGAAATTACAAATCAAATTGCTGCACATCCAGACATCAAATTTTTCTATTGTCTTGGCAACCATGACCATAAATTGCTGTTTGAAGATGAAAAACCGGACAATTTAATCATTTTTTCTACTGATTTTGAAAAATATGACCTTGGCGAAGTGGTGATTGGCGGCTCAAGCGTGCTTAAATTTTCAAGACGCGATTTCATTGACAAAATTGATTTTGATAAAAACAGACTCAACATTTTAATGTTGCACGCCTATCTTTCATCAACAAGTTATGACGACTGTCTGTCATTCGAAGTTAAAGAATTAAAAAATAAATGCATTGATTATTTGGCACTTGGACACATTCACACTCGCAGCGACGGAAAAATCGACGAGCGAGGCGTGTGGGTTTATTCAGGCAATGGCGGCAAATATGGTTTCGGAAATTATCCAAAAGGCTGCGTCATTTTGACAATCGAAAACGGGAAAATATCATGGGAGCGCCGTGATTTTGTTTCAAAACGCAATTTTGTCGATGCATATGTTGATATTTCAGCTTGCCAAGACAGCAAAGATATCGAAGCGGCAATCAAAAACACATTAAAAAATTGTTCACATAACGACCTTGTAAGAGTGTTTTTAAAGGGCGAATATGACGAAGATATTTATAAAAACATTCAATATTTAATCGAAAAACTCTCGGATGATTATTTCTATTTTGATATACGCGACGACAGCAAGTTAAGAATTGACATTGAACGCCTGAAAAACGAAACACTTTCACTTAAAGCCGAACTTATAAAATTGGTGCTTGATCGTCAAGATTTGACTGATGAAGAAAAAGAAAAATGCATAAAACTTGGCATAAGTGCTTTGCGTGGAGAGGAGGTGGAAGTATGAAACTTTGCAGCCTTCACATAGAAAATTTTGGTAAATTATCAAATTACGACCATGTGTTTACTGACGGGCTAAACGTTATTAAGCACGAAAACTCTTGGGGGAAAACCACGCTTGCAACCTTTTTGAAAGCGATGTTTTATGGCATGGAGAAAAAGGGTAATTTAAAGGCTTATTGCGCCGAACGCAGCAAGTATATGCCTTGGCAAGGCGGAGTTTATGGCGGCAGTGTAATTTTTGAAGTAAATGGCAAAACTTACAGAGTGCTTCGCACATTTGCGCCAACTCCAGAAGGTGACAGATTCGAACTTATCGACCTTGAAACCAATAAGCCATCAAAAGATTATTCATCAAACTTGGGCGAAGAAATATTCAAGGTTGGCCGCGAAACATTTGCGCTTTCTACATTCTTTCCACAGGGAGAACTAGAAGGAAAGATAAACGATGAAATAAGGTCATATTTGACAGGCGTAAACGATATTTCTGGCGATGTTGACATGCAATCAAAGGCGATTAAAAAACTTAAAGGCCTTGAACGTGAATACAAAATAACTTGTCCAAAAACATATGATTTAATTTCGCTTGAAGATGCGATTTCCGATAATAAAGCACAGTTGAAAACTTTGGAAGAACAGCGCGAAGAGATAAAATCTGACATTGCAAAATTGCAAGAAAAGGTCGATAATTTCAAATTTCCAAACGAATATGAAACAGAAAAGCCGGGCAAAATTGGTTCTTTAATAAGCAATCTTGAACAAGAGAAAAACGAAATCGACGCAAAAGTCTCAAAAACAATAAAAAGAGCAAAAGCGCGCAGGCTTTTGCCAATAGTCGGCATAGCATTAAGTGCAGCGCTGATGACAGTGGGAATTCTCATTGCAGCATTTGCAGTCAGTCTTGTGGCGGGAATTGTTGTCGCCACGGCGGCAGCGATTGCAGCAGGTGTTGGTATTGGAATTCTTTTGAGAGCGAAACACAAACTTGGCGTGATGCTTGTTCCGCTGAAAAATCGACTTAAACAAATCGAGCAGAAAAAGATTGAACTGCAACAAAAATATCAACAACTTGCCGCTCAAACAGAATCGCTTTTAGAAGAGGCAAAAGTTAAGAAGGATTTGCAAGTAGAACTTGCGGTTGACAACACAAAACTCGAACATATCGAAAAAGATGTTGTTAGACTCTTAGAAAAACTTGACGACCAAGAAACAACTCTTGCATCGCTGAAAACACAAAAAGAAGAACTTGAAGAAAAACAAAAAATCACCGCTTGTGTGATTGAATGCTTAATTCAAGGGCAAGAAAACATTTCAAAGCGTTATGTTCAGCCTATGCAGCAGCAGTTTAATGCAATCATTTCACGCTTGTCTGGCGATAAACACATCGTTTTAGACAGCGACTTAAATGTTAATCTCGACACTCAGTCTGGCCTGAAAGAAAAAGAATTTTTAAGCACAGGCAATCAAGACATGGTTGAAATTTGCAAAAGATTTGCGCTTATAAAAAGCATATTTAAACATCAAACGCCATTTATAATACTAGACGATCCTTTTGTAAATCTTGACGAAAAAGCACTTGATGGAATGCTGAAAGTTGTTAAAGATTTTTCAAATGAAATGCAAATAATATATTTGGTTTGCCACAGCAGTAGAATAGGAGAGTAATATGGTAAAAATAGTTATTAGAAATCAAGCGGATTTAAACAAATATTTAAAACCAGGATCAAAATATATTTACGAATTTAAAAAACTCGGCTTGCTTGCCAATGTCAAAATTAAATTCGACCTTTTTGACACCAAAAACGCCCGTGAAGACGGCAAAGAAAGCGAAAACAAGGTCATTTTAAAGGCAAACAAGATTTCAGCAAAATGCCTTATTGTCGACCAAATCGAAGCCGATAAAATTCGCGCCAAGTCAATCATTGCGACCTACGTTTTTGCTAAAAAGGTGAGATGTGGAATAATCAACGTTAAAAACCTTGAAGCCGACAAAGTTCGTTGCACACTTTTCAATGGCATGGTTTTGAAAGCCAGAAAGGTTAGGGGTGAATATATTGACGTGTGCGAAATCAGAAATTGCAGCAAGATTCGCGCCAAAGCTATTAAAATGCTGACTATGAACGGCGGAAAACTCCTTGCTGGCACTGTAAACCTTGCAAAGGAAGGCGAAGAATACAAGTTGCCAGAAACAACAAACTAGAATTGTATATTTTAAAAAATATGTGCAAAAATAGTTGATTTTTTGTTTAGATTTTGATATAGTTATAAGGCAAAGTCACAAAAGAAGCTTAAAACGAATAAATACTTGTGACTGGGCATACAGATTTTGCCTTATTTCGATATGCGGGAGTGGCTCAGTTGGTAGAGCGTTGCCTTGCCAAGGCAAAGGTCGCGGGTTCGAACCCCGTCTTCCGCTCCATGTTTGAATTGCAAAGGCAGGCTGGGGGTCAAAAGGTTGCGGCTTCCATTCCGTATTTGGTACCATAGCCAAGTGGTAAGGCAAAGGTCTGCAAAACCTTCATTCCCCGGTTCAAATCCGGGTGGTACCTCCAAATTAAACAGCAATAAGCTGGTGTGGCGGAATGGCAGACGCACAGGACTTAAAATCCTGAGAGGGCAACTTCGTGTGGGTTCAAGTCCCACCACCAGCACCATAAACCGAAGTAGTAACATTAGTTACTATTTTTTTATTCTAAAATCGCAGCAAATTTTTTAGGTGGGACTTTTCAAGTCCTTCCTGTCGGACCCGGACCGCGAGCAAGTCGCTCCCGGCTAGTCGTTCGCGCAGCTCACTGGCTAAAAACAAGCGCACTGGCTTGTTTTCTTAACGCGTCGCCCCACCAGCACCATAAACCGAAGTAGTAACATTAGTTACTATTTTTTTATTCAAAAAACAGAGCAAATTTTTTAGGTGGGACTTTTCAAGTCCTTCCTGTCGGATCCAGACCGCGAACAAGTCGCTCCCGGCTTGTCGTTCGCGCAGCTCACTGGCTAAAAACAAGACGAGAGACGAAGAGTTTAACTTAATTTGACTTAAAAGGTTATTTTGTTTATAATCGTAATAGTCAAAAAATTTTAAAAGGCGAACTACAGAATGGTTAGATTTATTAAACCCAACTTTAAAAAGAGCAATCTTAATATTTCGGCGACAATGGCGGAATTTTTAGGCGCGCCAAATTCAAACTCAACTTTGCCTGTGCTTAAAAGAGAGCTTAACAAAAACTACAAAAATGTTGTTTTTATAATTTTTGATGGGCTTGGCATAAATCCAATTGCAATCAATTTAGAAAAAAATGCAATACTAAGAAAAGGGATTGTGAAGATGCTTGTTTCGACATTTCCGTCAACAACAACCAATGCAACCACATCGCTTGCAACCAATACATATCCGCTTCAACATGGCTGGTTGGGGTGGAGTTTGAACTTTCCTGAGATTCATCGTAACCTAGACATTTACATGGGTAAAGATTCGCAAACTGCAGAAAAGGTTGAATATAAAATGCCGCTAGCGGACAACACTGAATACTACTTTGACATGGCACACACTGACTATCAGATCAACTCAATTTTTATGCCATATTGCAAGGTTAAAAATGCCGAACAAAACACATATGTTACTGACCATTTTCAGTTGTGCGCAAAGATAAAAGAAATTATCAATCGTCCAACAAAACAATTTGTCTACGCTTATTATGAAAATCCAGATCAGATAATGCACTTGCATGGCGTTTCGAGTGCTGAAGCAAAAAACAATATTCAAAGTATAAACGACCAAATCCAAAAACTTTATGATGAGAGTCAAGATACTTTATTTGTGATAACAGCCGACCATGGACAAGTAGATATAACTGATTACATAGAATTTTACAGCGACAAAGTATTAAACGATATGTTGGTTTGCCCGGCTTATCTTGACGCGCGCGCTGTGGCATTTAGAGTGAAAGACGAATGCAAAAAGGATTTTGAAAAACAGTTTAAAGCAAAATACAGCAAGGATTTTGTTTTGTTTAAATCAAGCGACCTTATCAAGAAAGGCTATTTTGGTAAAAGCGGGGACAAAGGTTCTTTGCTGGGAGACTACATTGCGATAGGCACTTACACAAACAAGCAGTTTTTATACAGCAAAAATTGCACGCGTTTTAAGGGACATCACACTTCACTTACAAAAGAAATGTTGGTTCCGCTTATAATGCTTAAAAAACACTAAGAAATTACGCTAAAAACCTTTTGCAAATTAAAAAGCGAGTGAGCTCATTAAGAATAATCTTAGTGGGCTTTTTTATGTAAAAATAAATACAAATTTGGAAGAAAATAGATTTAAAAATGTTTTAACTTGTTTAAACAGCGGCAATGTCGTTTTTGAAAGCGACGAAAAACGCAAAGAAAAAACAACGCAGCAAAACTTAAAGGGTCAAACGATTTTGTTTGGCTCTTTTTATTACGTTTTTTACTTGGTCATATGCTTTATGTTTGACAAGCGGAGTTAAAAAGAATATAATTAAAGTAAGAAAAGTAAGAAAAGTAAGACAAAATATCAAGTGGGGAAAATATGGAAGGAAAAGACGGAAAATATATTTGGACTGCAAAAGTTAGCGACAAAGGGCAGATTGTGATTCCAAAGCAGGCGCGTGACGTGTTTGATATAAAAGAAGGCGACACTCTTATTTTGTTTGGCGACAAAGAAAAAGGAATCGCGATTGCAAAATATGATGAATATCTTGCGTTTGCCGATGCAATATTTAAAGCAGGGAAGTAAAAAGTATGATTGAAATTCAAAACTTAACAAAAAAATTTTCGAAGTTGACTGCCGTTGATGATGTAAATCTAAAAATTGAAGACGGAAAATGTTTTGCGCTTTTGGGGCTGAACGGTGCGGGGAAAACGACTCTTATAAGCATGCTTTCGACATCGTTAAAGCCTTCGCAAGGAACAGCAAAGTTTGACGATTTAGATTTGATCAAAGACACTGGCCATATTCGAAAAATCATAAACATATCGCCGCAAGAAGTGGCAGTGGCCAAAAATTTGACCGTAAAAGAAAATTTAGATTTGATTGCTTCGCTTTATTCGTTGCAAGATAAAGAGCATAAAATCGCTCAAATCATAAAAGAATTTGACCTTGAAGAAAAGCAAAATGTGCTGTGCAAAAAGTTAAGCGGCGGACAAAAGAGAAGGCTGAGCATAGCGCTTGCAATCATATCCGAACCTAAGATTTTGTTTTTAGACGAGCCAACACTTGGGCTGGATGTAAAAGCGCGAAATGTTCTTTGGGAAATTATTGAAAAGTTAAAATCAAACATGACGATAGTGCTAACTACGCATTATCTTGACGAAGTCGAAAAACTTGCCGACACGATTGCAATTATGAGCAAAGGCAAAATCAAAACTTGCGGAAGTTTGGATGAAATTTTAAAAAGCACCGAAAGCAAAAATTTGGAAGAAGCATTTTTAAAATTGACGGAGGAGGAAGCATGAAAAAATTATTCGCTCTTTCGAAACGTAACATTAAAGAAATGCTCCGCGATCCACTCAGTCTTGTGTTTTGCATAGCCTTTCCAGTTTTGATGCTTGTGATGATGCAAATCATTTTTAAGAACGTTGAATACATGCCCGAAAATTTTGAAATTAAAAATTATGCGGCGGGAATCTGTGTTTTTGGTTATGCGTTTACTGGACTTTTTGTCGCACTGCAAATCACTGGCGACAAATCAAATTCGTTTATCAAGCGCATCAACATTTCGCCAATTTCACCAGTGACATATTTGCTGAGTTTTCTTGTTTCGGCGCTGCCTGTCACATTTGTTCAGACGATGCTGTTTTATGCAATCGCGTTGATTTTCGGTTTTCCGTTTGACATCAATTTGCTTATCAGCATTTTCTATTTAATCCCATCGGCAGTGATGTATATTTCGTTTGGAATATTAGTCGGAAGTCTTTGCAAAAACGAAAAACAAACTGGTCCAATCACTTCAATTTTCATTTCGCTTGCGGCGATTTTCGGCGGCGTGTTTATGCCACTTTCATCATTCAAAGGTGGCTTTGCTGAGTTTGTGAATCTGCTGCCTTTTGCGCATTCTGTTTCAATCGCAAGTCAGTTGCCACAACTCGGAGCAGCATGCATCTATCCACATATTCTATTTTTGATTGGATATATCGCCGTTGCATGGATTATTATTTTTGTAACAAGAAAAATTAAAAATTAACCCTAAAACATTAAAAAATAATAAAAAAAGCAGCAAAAATGCTGCTTTTTTAATGTTTTTAGTTAAATTATAGCAATTCAATGCCATGTGCTTTGCAATCTTTAACAGTCGCTTCGTCCCAATATGACGCTTGAACTTCGCCTATGTGTGCTCTTCCTAAAAGCAACTGACAAAGTCTGCTTTGGCCGATTCCGCCACCAATAGTAAGTGGAAGTTTGTCTTCCAAAATCATCTTGTGATAAGCATATTTCATGCGCTCTTGCTTGCCAGATTTTTCGATTTGTTTAACCAGCGAATCTTTGTCAACTCGGATGCCCATGCTTGAAATTTCAAGCGCCATATCAAGCACTTCGTGATAAAACATAAGGTCACCATCAAGCGCCCAATCGTCATAATCAGGCGCACGCAAATCGTGTGGCTGACCATCTGAAAGAGCGTCGCCAATTTGCATGATAAACACTGTTTTGTATTTTTTGACGATTTCATATTCGCGTTGCTTTGGAGTAAGTGAAGGATAAAGATCCAACAATTCTTGTGTTGTTATGAATTTCACATCTTCGCAAATGTCAACGCCGCTAAAACCTTTCGTCTGCAAATATTTGCTTGTGTCACAAACAGCCTTAACAATTTTTTTAACTGTTTTTTGCAAATAAGCAATCGTGCGGTCGCGCTTTAAAATAACTTTTTCCCAATCCCATTGGTCCACATAAATGGAGTGTGTTTCGTCCATTTTGTCATCACGGCGGATTGCGGTCATGTCGGTGTAAATGCCTTTGTGGGTGGCGATTTGATATTTTGCCAAAGCAAAGCGTTTCCACTTTGCAAGAGATTGAACGATTTCAAGTTCTTTTCCGTCTTTTAAAATGTCAAAGCAAACTTTTCTTTCAACTCCGCTTAAATCATCTTGAAGTCCCGACTCTTGTGTCACAAGAAGTGGGGCAGAGACGCGAGTTAAGTCAAGGCGTTTTGCAAGTTCCTTTTCAAATTTGTCTTTAATTAGTTTGATATATTTTTGTTTTTCCATTACGCTAAGTTTTGCGTATCTATCTTTTATAATTTTCATTGTTTTTTCTCCTTAAATTTTTTTAATTTATATTTTTTTGTTTGTGAAAGCCTGTGCATTTAAGGATAAAAAACAAAGCAAGATTTTTTAACTTTTGCGTTTAATCCTTAAATGTAAAAAATTATTATTATCTTCGCCCGCTACGGCATTTTTCTTTTTCATAGTAAATTCTCCTTTTAATTTGGTATATAAAAAAGCACCTTCCTGAGTTTCAAGAAGGTGCTGATTTATTGATTTTGGTTTAATTAAATAGCATCAAAAAGAAACCCACTGATTTCGTGTGTTTGAGTTGTTTGAATTGTTGCTATTTAAAATTCTAAACATTTTTGTCTCTCCTTTGACATTTTTATAATATGACATAAAATTGTGTTTGTCAACTCTTTTTTCGAAAATTTATGCGCAAAAAATCGCAATCGTCATTTTCTTTTAAAAAATAAGAGCACAAAACAATGCAACCGATTGCATTTTACTATTTATTTGTGATATTATTTTCTTTGTAGGAAATAAATCATGTTCTCGTAGTTCAACGGATAGAACAAGAGCCTCCTAAGCTCTAGATGTGGTTTCGATTACCGCCGGGAACACCAAAACTAAAAACAAAGGACAAGGTATGGATAAATATATAATTTTATTTGATGTTGATGGAACGCTTACTCACCGTGGTGAGCAGAATGTAGCGAAAACAATTTTAGAAAGCATTAAGATGGCAAAACAAAAGGGTCACATTGTTGCTATTTCGACGGGTAGGTCGCTTAAAAACACACTTGCTTTGCAAGGCAATGAAGTGTTTGACTATATTGTTTGTCTTATGGGGACAGAAGTTTATGATGTTAAGCAGCAAAAGGTTGTTTATCAATATCCAGAGCACATGAAAAACGAATACATTAAGCCGCTTATTGAATATTTGATTTCGACTGGCAAAGAGTGGACATACAAAGATTGTTATGAGGACAAGACCACTTACAACGTCGGCAAATATGGCGGAAGATTTAACGCTGTGCAAGTTGGCAGTGCGGAAGTGGAAAACGACCTTAAAAACAACAACATTATGCAACTTCTTGCAGTTGAAGGGGTGATAACTTCGGATATGATTGATAGATATAGCGAACTTGACTTTATCAAGATGCCACCAGACTATTATGACATTTTAAAGAAAGGACAAAACAAAGGCGTTGCGATTAAATATTTCAAAAAATGCTATCCTGGGTATAAAACTGTTGCAGTTGGAGACTCATTCAACGACATCGGAATGTTTGAAACCTGCGACATTTCAATAGCGATGGGAAACTCTGTTGACGCAATTAAAAAAATGACACATTATGTAACCAAATCTTTAGACGATGACGGCGTGCCATACGCACTCAAACATATTTTAAAAATCTAAGGCGAGCGGAACGACAGATGAAGAACCTTTTTTGTAAAACCACGTGGGAATATGTGTTTGAAGCAGAAAAGTTCAACCTAGTTAAAAAACTTATCAGTGAGTATTCTTAAAAGGCCAAAAAGAAAGTTTTTAAGCAAATAAAAACGATTGACAAGTTTTTCATTTTTTGGTTATAATTCGGAAAAGAGGGGGGAATTATGAAAAGACTTTTAACAGGGCTTTGTGCATTTGCTTTAATAGTGCCAGCTGCCATTGGAGTTGCGGCATGCGGGAAACAGAAGGAAGAGACGCTTAATGCGCGAGATGTTTATGCATTATCAGCAATAGCAAGCGTTGATTATCTAAACAATTTAGAAAACTCTAATTCAGCAATGTTGGCAAACCTTGAGCAAGCAGCAAGACCAGATTCATTAAGTGAATCTAGCGTTCAAGGGATAAAAGATACGTTATCACTTTTTGACGATATAATTAAGGGTGGTAAAATCGATCAAACGGTTAGCAAAAATACAAGCAGCGACCCATTATTTGCCGAATATAATTTTGTTATGAACATATCTGTTTATGATACAACTTTTCAAATGTATTATGACGAAATTGAAACTAAAACGAAACGAGAAATTGAAGATGAGAAAGAAGAAATCAATACATCGACAACTCTTTCTGGGGTTATGGTAGTAAGTGGTTCGCAATACGAAATGTTTGGTAAACGTGAAGTTGAAACAGAAGGCAGCGAAACAGAAGCATCAATTGAATTTACAACAAAAAGCAAGTCAAATCCTGATAATTACATCATAGTTTCACAATCTGTAGAGCAAGAAAATGGCGAAACTGAAATTAAATATGAGTATAAGATATACAGAGAAGGAACTTGCATAAGAGATATTGAAGTTGAAATTGAAGACGAAAACAATCAAATTGAAATTGAAGTTGAGTTTAAAGACCTTTCGACTGGCGTGCTGGAAAAGACTAAATATGAGATTAAGAAATATGGAGACAATTTCGCAATCGAATATTTTGATAATGGCAAAATAAACTTAATTACAGCAACGCCGCTTGAAAATGGATATACTTTCACCTACTCAAATGGCTTTTCAGAAACAATAAATTTTTAACAACAGACCGCAAAGAACGCGGTCTTTTTTTTGTTAGGTTGCAATATATTTTGAAATTTCATTTCGGCGCGAGTAAGCAGCTGCAACCGCTTCTTGGTGGGTTTCGTCTACGCGTTTCGTGCCGTGAGTTTTGCTGAGAAGGAAATGTATGCACGTATGCCCATCCATTCCATTTTCAGAAATATAGCCCTTGCCGTGAGGATAGCCGTTTATCGACGCAGCGACAAAATTTCCTTCGCCAAGTTCCACCCAAACAGGACGGCGCGCCCAACTCCATGTGCCGTTGTAAAGGCTTTTGAATATTTCTGTGTTTTGGACATCGATTGGCTCGACGTCGGCGTGATTGTGACCGCCGTTGCGATATACAAAATATGTTTTGCCGCTTTGAATGTCAATTACGCGCGTTTTTTGATAAGTCTTAAACATCGTGGTTGACGCTTTCAAACCAGTTTAAATTTGACACGCTTACGGGCGCATTTGGCGAGTAAATTTCACTTTCACCTTCGTGCGAATTGTTTATGTTGTAAACATCGCCGGCAGTGATGTTTGTATACTTCGAAACAACTGGATATGGAAAAAAGCAGCACAGCGTGCCGCACACAACCAAAACGATAAAAACATAAAACGGGAAAAGTTTTTTCATTTATATGTATGTTCTGCTAAAAACAAAAATATATTTGTTTTAATGAAAAAAACTTTTTCGGCGATTATGATTATTATCGGGACAATCATTGGCTCGGGGTTTGCAACGGGAAAAGAAGTTGCCGTTTATTTTTCACGCTTTGGCGCGGTGTCATATTTTTTGATAGCAATAACGGGAGCACTGTTTTTTGCAATCATATATTTTTTTCTAAGTCGCGGCTCGCACGCATTTGAAAAGGTTTCGTCGTCAAAGTTTTTTTTGGCGCTGTGTGTAATTATTTCGCTTATTTTTACTTCGTCAATGTTTGCCGGAACTATCAACATTTTGCCACAAAATATCTATCTTAAAATCGCATTTGGCGTAGGGTTATGCCTAAGTTGTTTGGTGATTGCAAAGCGGGGAATGAAGTCGCTTGCACTTGCAAACAACTTTTTAGTGCCGGCACTTATCATCTGCATGTTTGTCGTGCTTTCAAAGATAATTAGCCCTCCAACACTTAAAATTTGCAGTCAAAACGCATTTTTAGGGCTGTTTTTTGCAATTTTGTATTGTTTGCTTAATTTTTCAACAAGTGGAATCGTGTTTGCGAAACTTGGTGACAACATGACTAAAAAGCAAAAAGTGTGGGCGAGTTTAATTTCAAGCCTCACACTTTTTGCATTTTTAATGTTGACGAATAACGCGCTTTTGTCACACTCTTCAAGTATATCGCAAGAGATGCCCCTCGTCTTTTTATCGAGTGGCGCATGCTCGTATTTTATAAAATTTGTAGTTTTTTCGGGTTGTGTTACCACGCTTTTTTCTTTGGTGGTCGCGACTTCGCTAAGCCTTGAAAAATTGAATTTTCCAAAATTTTGGTGCGGATTTATCGCGGTGGTTTTGCCATCGCTGACATCAATTTTTGGCTTTGGAAGAATCGTGAGTTTTCTTTATCCCTTAGCAAGCGTTGTGGGAATATTTGTTTTTGTTGGACTTGTTTTTTCTGCCCAAAAATCCGGTTAGCGGTTGTGCCATTTTTCGATTAAACACACCACCATATACATCAGCGCTGCAAGAACGCACAGTATTACAGTGCTGGTCATGACTAAATCTATTTTGAAAATTTGGCTGCCATACACAATCAGATATCCCAGTCCTGCGCTGCTGGAAAGATATTCGCCCATGATAGTGCCAACCCAACTCATGCCCACATTTATTTTGAGCACTGAGATAAATTCAGCCGTAGCATTGGGGAGAATTAGTTTCCAAAAAATTTGGAATTTGTTTGCGTGCATAGATTTCATCAGTTGAATTTTGTCAGCATCGCATGAGTTGAAAGCATTCAGCATAGTTATTGTGGTCAGGATTATACATATAAGCACACACATTACGATTATCGCACTCATTCCTGCTCCAACCCATAAAATTATGATTGGACCTAGCGCTATTTTTGGTAGCGAGTTTAACACCACAATATAAGGCTCTAGAATGCGTCTCAGCTTTTTGTTCCACCACAGCAGAACAGCAATCACTGTGCCGCCTATGGTGGCGACTATAAAGCCGACTATTGTTTCCAGCAGAGTTATTCCGATATGCTTCCAGATGACCCCGCTGCCGACAAGTTCGGCAAACATGTTGCATATTCTTGATGGGCTGCTGACGAAAAATGGGTCGATGACCTTTGTCGCTGCCAACAATTCCCAAAGTCCGATAAACAAAACTAAAATAGCAATCTGAAACAGCAAAACAAATATTTTATCGTTGCGAAGGCGTTTTAAATATTTGCTATGCGCTTTTGAGTAAGGGGCGTGAGCATTAGGTGTGATTTTCTTTTTCATTTGTAAGTTTTTTCCAAATAAGGTCGAAAAGAGCTCCAAAAGTTGGATCTTCACGCCTTGCAAGTGGAGTTTCTCCATTTAGTTTTAGTTTTTGAACATGTTTGACAGAGGCTGGTCTCGATGAAAGAACGATAACTTTGTCAGACATCGAAATTGCTTCTGAAATGTCATGCGTCACAAGTATGGCAGTTTTTTTCTCGCTTTTGATGATGCTGTAAACATCGTCGCAAACTTTTAACCTTGTTTGAAAGTCAAGTGCAGAAAAGGGTTCGTCAAGCAGCAGCAAACTTGGCTCCATAACAAGCGTTCGAATGAGTGCCACTCTTTGGCGCATGCCTCCGCTCAGTGAACGGGGCTTAGAAGAGATAAAGTCGTAGAGGTCATATTTTTTTAGCAGTTGTTTTGCAAACTCGCGCTTTTCGTCAGCATTTTTTGGTTTTGAAAGTTCTATTCCGAGTGTGACGTTTTGCCAAATGGTTCGCCATTCAAAAAGATGATCCTTTTGAAACATATATCCAATTCGGTCATCGTTTTTTTGAATAGGTTTGTCTGCCAGTAAAATTTCACCTGAACTTTTTTCAAGCAGACCCGCAATCAACGACAAAATAGTAGTTTTCCCGCAACCGCTTGGACCTACAATCGAGGTAAACTCTTCGTTTTCTACCATAAAAGAAAGGTCTTTTAAAGCCTGAATTTCATCTTTTACAGTCTGATAGCAAAAGTTTACATTTTTAAATTCTAGCATTGCGTCCATAAAATTGCCTCTACATTATCATTCTACTCCCGCAAAAAAATTGTGTGATTAAAAAGTGGCACTGATGTTTGAAATTCAACTTTTTTGCGTTTACAATGAAACCGAATTTGCAAAGGAGGGGCAGGATTTTGGACGAAATTGATCATGAAAAAATCAAAAACGCGCTTTTTAAAAAGGCGCTTGGCGGGGTTTCAAGTGAGCAAGTGTGCGAATACAGCATTGACGAAAACGGCGAGCCTGTTTTGTCAAAAAAGAAAGTTACAAAAAAGCACATCTCGCCCGACCTTGCTGCGCTCAAACTGCTGCTTGAAGAATTTAATTGTGATTTCGATGTCGAAAAAATGACAGATTCTCAGTTGCGAGCAGAGCGCAGCCGCCTGTTGCAATTATTAAAAGAGGAGGAAAAAGATGCAGATAGAGAAATGCACGAGGATGACGAAATGTGACTTTTTAGGTTGCAACAATCTTGCTGATTATTGTTTCAGCACAAAGGGAGTGTTGCGCAGAGAATTGGCATTTTGCAAAGATTGTCTAAAAGGCATGTATGAAGAAATTGGCAAAATTCAAGTTCCCAAAGCCACCAACTCGCCATTCAAATTAAGATCAAGGATAAGGAAGGACAGATATGAAGAAAACGATTAAAGACGAACAAATAGTAAAAGAAGTCAAAGACGATTTTGCCGCAAGACAAATGGCGCGAAAACCATTTGAGTCGCAGTGGCTTATGAACATGAACTTTTATATGGGCAATCAATTTTGCGACATTGGCTATGGCGGAAACGTTGAAGAAGTTGACAAACAATTTTTCTGGCAAGAGCGAGAAATTTTCAACCATATTTCGCCGCTTGTTGATGTAAGACTTGCTAAATTAGGAAAAATAAAGCCAAAAACAACAGTTTTGCCAGCAACAAATGACGAAAAAGACATAAGCGCGGCAAAAGTATCAAAAAAGATTATTGAAAGCGTAACAAGCAAACTTGATTTAAATCATAAAATCATCGAAGCGTTGCAATGGAGCGAAATTTGCGGAACAAGTTTTTACAAAGTTACTTGGAATCCAAATGAGGGTCAAATAATCGCGCAAGATGCCGACAAAAAACCAGTTCGCAGTGGCGAAGTGGACATCTCAGTTTGCTCGCCATTCGAAATTTATCCCGATTCGTTTACTTGCGAAACTCTCGACAGTTGCCAAAGCATAATCCATGCACGTGCAATCGACGCTAAAAAAGTTGCCAGCGATTATGGCTTACAAGTAGAAGGCGAAAATTTAAGCATCTATTCGCTTGATTCTACAACAGTCGGATTTGGCGGGCTTGGATATTCATCGGCCGCTCCAAAAATCAGCAAAGGCATCAAACAAAACAGCGTGCTTGTGCTTGAAAGATACGAGCGCCCAACCAAAGATTATCCTTTCGGCAGACTTACAATAGTTGTCGGTGACAATCTTGTTTATGACGGCGAATTGCCTTACAAACTAGGCAGTGATTACGAACGCGATTTCCCATTTGTAAAACAAACTTCGCTCAATCAAGTTGGCTCTTTTTGGGGCGTCAGCGTAATTGACAGATTGATTCCAATTCAACGCGCATTCAACTCGGTTAAAAATCGCAAGCACGAATTTATGAACAGGCTCACAATGGGCATTCTTAAAGTTGAAGACGGCTCGGTCGACATCGAAAACCTTGAAGATGAAGGAGTTTGTCCAGGCAAGATTTTAGTTTATCGTCAAGGCTCAACAGCACCTGAATTTTTAGAAGGCGACAATGTTTCATCAAGTTTTAGTGATGAAGAAGAAAAGTTGCTTGCCGAATTTAGAAGCATAAGTGGCGTAAAAGATTTTGACTATGACTACGCTTCATCAAATGTTTCAGGCGTGACACTTCAACTCATGCTTGAACAAGACGAATTAAGGCTCAACAATACAGCCGAAAACATGAAACGTTGCGTTCGCAAAATTGCACAAGACGTGCTTAGACTTTACAAGCAGTTTGCGCTTATTCCACGACTTGCAAGGATAGTGGGCGACAACGGCGAAATTGAACTTTTCTATTTCAATTCAAACGACATTTCAAGTGACGATATCTCACTTGAAGCGACAGCCGAACTTGGCGAAAGCATAACTCAACGCCGTCAAATGGTGTTTGACCTTATAAATGCCGGCCTTCTTAACGACAACGGCAACGAAATGAGTGATAAGATGAAAGTTAAAGCACTTGAACTTCTTGGACTTGGAGTTTGGGAAAACGCGCAAGACACAAACGAATTGCACATCAAAAAAGCGGACAGCGAAAATGTTAAGTTGCTTGGTGGTAAAAGAGTAGAGGCAAGTCAAATCGACGACCACGCGCTTCACATCGACCGTCATATCGCGTTTATGCTTAATGGCGATTATGAAAAGAAACTTGCAGTTCGTCCCGAACTTGAAAGCATCTTTTTGGCACACATTAACAAGCACAAAAGCATGCTTAAAGAGCAGCAATAATAATTTAGGAGAAAAATTATGGAAGAAGAAATCAAAGAGGAACAACCAGTCGTAGAACAGGCAAATGTTGCAGACGAGACAAGTGATAAGAGTGTCGCTAGTTTGACAGGCTCCTCACAAGAAAAAGGCTTTGGAAAGTTTAAGTCGGCGGAGGCGCTCTTAGAGGCCTATAAGGCGCTTGAAGCGGAATTTACCAGAAAAAGCCAACAACTAAGCGAACTTGAGAAAGAAAAAGCGGAAGCAGCAACCGTCAACGAACAAAAAGTTGAAGACGAACTGAACACGTTCCTTTCAAAAAACAGCGATGCAAAGCCATATGCCGACCAGCTTAAAGCAAAAAGTTTGGCAGAAGGCGGGAGAGTTGATTTTGACAATATTTATGCCGGAGTTATGGTTGAAAACCTTGCATCTGGCGGGTCAAAACTCGACAATCCGATTGTAAAAAAGTATGTCGTTCAAGACGACGAACTTAGAAATTATGTAATAGAAACTTACATGCAAAACCTTAAACAAAATCAACCACCATATCTCATCAGTGGCGACAAAGGCGAAAAAGTGACCGGTCAAAAGCCGGCCACACCAATGTCGCTTAAAGACGCAAAGAAAATGGTTGAGGAAATGTTTAGTTAATTTAGGAGGAAAAAATGGTTACATTAACAAACGTAGAAAATGCTCTTAAAGACGTTTATCTTGGAGTTGTTGCAAACCAACTTAATGTTTCAACAAACCCACTTCTTGCAAAAATCAAACGCACAACAAAGGACGTTTGGGGCAAAGAAATCGTAAAAATGGCACCTTACGGGCTCAACGGTGGCGTAGGTGCTGGTGGCGAAACAGCAATACTTCCAGGAGCATTTGGAAATAAATACGCTCAATTTAGGGCAACACTTAAAAACCTTTATGGAAAAATCGAAATTTCAGATAAAGCAGTGCGCAGCACAGCAAACAACATGGGAGCTTTTGTAAATCTTTTACAAGACGAAATGGAAGGCCTTTTGAAGGCAAGCTCTTTCAACCTTGGCAGAATGCTTTATGGCGACGGAACGGGCAAGTTGGGAACTGCACTTTATACAGAATCTGACGGCGGAAACATCGTCTGCGATAAAGTAAACAACCTTGTTGAAGGAATGGTTGTCGACATGATCAATGAAACAACCGGGCTTACAGATTATGCTAGATGTAGAGTAACATATGTAGACAGAGTAAACAAAAAAATCCGCGTTGACAAGATGAACATTAGAGTTTTGGAATCAAAACCATATGGAATGTATGTTCAAGGCTCATACAACAACGAAATCACAGGTATTGGAGCACTTTTCAATGGTTCTACAACACTTTATGGACTTACGAGAGCTGACTATTTGTGGCTTAACCCATACAAGTCAACCGAAGAAAAAGAAGTTTCTGACAATATGATTCAAACAGCGATTGATTTCCTTGATGAAAATGCTGATTCAAAAGTAAACTACATTTCTTGCTCAAGCAAAGTTAGACGCGCATATCAACAATACATGAACGCTTACAAATCAAACATCGAAATCGTTGATTTAGGTGAAGGCTTCAAAGCAATCTCTTACAATGGAATTCCAATGTTTGCCGACAGATTTGTTGACGAAGACACAATGTATTTGTTAAACACAAACGACTTTACAATGCACGAACTTTGCGACTGGCAATGGATTGAAGGTGACAGTGGTCACATTCTTAAACAAACCCCAAGTTATCCAACATACTCGGCAACGCTTGTTAAGTATGCTGAACTTATCTGCGACAGACCAAATGGACAAGCAAAGATTTCAGGCATCAAATCAACAATCACAAATCCATTAAACCTTACCGCAAATGTTACCTGTGAATGCAACTGCGCAAGCAGCTCAACAACAGGCACACAAGAACCAGGCGGAAGCGACGGAGTATAAGATTTAAGAGGCACATTGATGCCTCTTAATTTTTAGGAGAAAAAATGAAAAACCAAATTTTGCTCGAAAACGACCCGTATTACATTTCATCACGAATTAAAGAGGTTGATGAGAGTTACTTTATAGTCTATTCCAAAAAGCGCAACGTTTTTGAATTGCATTCGTCGCGCCAACTTTTTTCGACATATGCGCTTACTATTCCATATAATCAACTTGACGAGCGCACAATTTTTTTAGCGCGCAAAACTCGCCGCGAAAATGCAGATGAACTTATAAGGAAGATGGACGAAGATAACGCTCGCCTTGAAAAGAAGATGAGAAACAACGCGTTAGAGCAAATAAAAGAGGTGAAAAATGAAATTAAATGACGCAATTAAACTCAGTTGTGATTTTTTAGATTTAGAGCAACTTAAATCCAAAATCGGAGCGCAAGAGGTCGACGACGAATCAGCAAAACAGTTGAATAAATTGCTTTGCTGCGCCAACCTTGCATATGAAGAAATCGTCACTGAATATCTTCCAATTTTGCATACAGAAAGGCTTGATGTGACAAACGGTCAAATCTCGTTTAGCTTGCTTTCAAAGCCAATTTGCGGGATTATTTCAGTGCAAGACGAAAACGGAAGTGACATAAAATATTCGCTCTCAGCCGACCACATATCGCTGTCGGCGCAGAAAGCGACAATCACTTATCAAACAATTCCAAATGCCCTTGCTTACGGCGCGGAAGTAAGCGTGCTTTTCCCAGAAAGATTGCTGGCTTATGGAATTGCGCGTGAATATCTCTTTTTGCAAGATAAGTCTGACGAAGCGTTGATATTTGAAAAACGCTTTAAAGATGGGCTTACAAGTTTTGTTCGCAAAAAAAGCGCATTGATTTTGCCAAGAAGAAGATGGCATGCATAAGGAGGGGAAAATGTTCAACAGAAAAACTCTTCCAACAAGATCGGGAAAACTCCAAACCGCGCAAATTGACGATTACAACCAAATCGAACAACTCAGTTACAACGTTAGAGTGACTGAAAACGGCATAGAAGACGGCTATGGCTTTGAAAGATTGACGCTTCCAACATCGGCGCTTTCGCCCGAGCAAACCTTTTCGTTAAACGCCACCCAAATTTATGGATTATGGCAGTTTGAATGGTTTGACAACACCGCAAACGTTGATAAATATTACATTTATTACATGAACGAAAACAGAGAAATAAAATACATCAACATCTTGTCAAAAAAGACGATTTATGTGACAAACATATCGCTGAATTCTTACACGCCTTCGTGCGCGACTTTTAGAATCAATAATGACAACGACATGATATTTTTCTCTTCTGAAACCGACCAAACTATCGGCCACGGCGGAAGCGGAAAGCAGGTTTTTGAAAACATTCCGAAATTTATTTCAGGTTGCTGGCATGGCCCATATCTGTTTTTAGTTACAACTGGCGCGGCAAACAAACTTATTTACAGCCGTTCAAACATTGATATTTGGAACGACGACAACACCGAAGAAGTTGTGATTCCCGATGTGCGCGGTGGCATGAAAAAGGTCATATCAGTCAACGACAATTTGTATCTGTTTTATGAATATGGAATCGTTAAACTTTCGCTTTATTCAACTGATGCAAAAGTTGCTTACAGCCACATATTCAATTCGTCGGCATACATCTATCCAAACACGATCGCAAAATGCGGCAACAGTATCTATTTTTTGACTTCCGAAGGGATTTTCTCTCTCGAAGGAGGACAGGTTAAAAAACTTGCCGCGCAGTCAGAATATATTTGCGAATCCAACTCAAAAGCGTGCGGAGAATGCTATGACGACAAATACTTTTTGGCGTGCAAATGCAACTTTGCGGACGGTAAAACGATAGGCGAAGAAAACACTTCAAACCATCAAAACAACGCACTTGTTGTTCTTGATTTAAAAACGCAAAAGTTTTCATACACGCGCGGAATTGATATTGTGAGTTTACTTGATATCAAAACACCACAAGTGCAAAAACTTTGCGCCATCTTCCGTGGCAACAGCAAATCGCTGATTGGACAACTTACAACCGACGGCAAATTCTTTGGCGAGCAACTTCCAAAATGCTGGCAAAGCAAGCCGCTTGATTTTGGCTCGCTTGACGAAAAAGAGATTGTTGAAATCGGTTTCAAAAGTGGCGCAGTTGGAGATATGAGTATATCTACTTTTGACCGAGCAAAATCGATTATGCTATCAAATGGACAGCCACAGTCGGTCAAATGCAAAGCAAAAGTACTTGGCGAAGTTTTCACTTTGTCTTTTAGTTCTTCATCAAGTTTAAAAATATCTTATCCAAAAATAAAGGTGAAGCATTTTGAATGAAAATTACAGACCTAAACTATTCGTTGTTTTTGAAGCGGCAGGCTATTAAAGGAGAAAGGGCAGAAATGAAAAAATTATTGCAAGTTTGCGATAATGGTGGTGAAGGAAAGATAAAATGGAACTCTGGCAAGAAATAATAAGCGTGATAATCAGCAACGGCATATTTGCCATATTGTTTGTTTATCTGTTTTATTATCAACTTAGAGACAGCAAACGACGTGAAGAAAAATATCAAAAGACAATCGAACAACTTTCTGAGCACCTTGGTGTGATTGAACAAATCAAAGAAGACGTTGAATATTTAAAAGACGTTGTTACACCTAAAAGGAGAAGAAAAGATGAAGTTAACGACCAAATTCAAACAAATGATTAAATCTTACAGTTTTTGGACGACGCTTGCAGGTTCGCTTGCACTTGTTGCCAGTGCAATAGGCAAAGCATTCAGCATAAAAGTTGAAGAAAAAATTATAATCGATATAGTCATGGCAATCGCTGGCGTGCTTGTTGCAGTGGGCGTGGTTACAATGCCATCTGACAAAAGCAAAACTGACGAAAAAGAAGATGCTTCGAAAGAAGAAATCGTAAAATATGACGCGTCAAAACAGGGCGAAGAAAAGTTAATCAAAGCAACCGAAGAAATTAAATCTGAGATTTCTCAAAAAGAAGAAACCAGTCAAAAGCAGGCAAAAGAAGGATTCTCAAAGTCTGTTTCTGACTCTAGCCATGATACAGATGAAAAATAAAGAAAAGAGGGCGCAGTCGCCCTCTTTTTTTATTGAATGTTGACAAAAGAATCAAATTGTGATAGAATTAAAAAGTAGGAGAGAAAAATGGAAGAAAAAAAGAAAACAATGGCAGATACATTTATTTATGCTAAACCGGAGATAAACAAAAACTTTGTTAGTCAAGTCGTTGATATAACAATGCCAGATAAATTGGGGTCAAGTACTGTGCTTTTCAGAGACGGAAGTTCTTGTGCGGTGCATTGGGTTGATGGGTATTTAGGCCCAAACATGAAATTAACGCCTAGAATTGCATTTGATAAAAATATGTTTCCAGAAGGTGCGGATATTTCAAAAATCAGCCTTCCACTTTTTAAAATTATACTCGCTTATGGTATAGCATTGCCTGAAAAATCTGCATTGGACGCAGTTGACAGAGACATTACAGATGATGAAAAAGTTGCACCTGAAACATTATACACAGTTCTTGCTGCTTGCAAAGCAGTTGAACATTACAATAAAACATATAAATACACTCCACCTCAAATTTAATAAATAAAACGACCACAAAATGTGGTCGTTTTTTTGTTGTTTTATTCGATGTTTTTGTATAGAAAAAAATCGGGTAGCCCGATTTTAGTTTTGGTTTGAATTAATTGCGTCAAGTTCTTTAGCGTATCTTGATTTCTTTCTTGCAGCGCAATTTGCATGAATAACTCCATCTGCAACGGCTGAGTCAAGAACAGATGTCACTTCACTGTATGCCTTTTCACTGAGAGCAATATCTTTTGATGCTACTGCTGCTTGGAATTTTTTAGCATAAGTTGAAATCTTAGATTTTACTGCTTTATTCTTAGCACGCTTTTTTTCAATCACCAAAATTCTCTTCTTCGCTGATTTGATGTTTGCCATGTTTCTCTCCTTTTGAAGTGTCTAGGGTAGTATAGCATAATAAAAATGAATTTGCAAGTGAAAATAAATAAAATTTTGCAATCGAAGCAAAATAATTGCATGATAGATTTAATTGATGAATGTTCAACCGATTTAAACGAACTTGGTTACAGCCAAACTTCGACGGGAAAATATGGACTCCTTATAGGCAAAGTAAATATTGAAACTGACGAAAAAGCGCAACTTACAGGCTTTGACAAGGGCAGTTATATGATTTTTAATTGCCCGCTTTTACACAAAGTCGGAGACGAGTGCATCAGTTATGTTTCAGACGAAGTCGAAAAAGGATTAAAGTGGCTTTTTAAAAAGCATCATCTTGGCAAAAAGTCGCGCATTTTAATAGTGGGACTCGGCAATCCGCAAATCTTGGCAGATGCGCTTGGCAATAAAGTTCTTGCACAAATCGAACTTGATGTTTTCAGGCGTGCAAGCCGCGTATTTAAATTTGAGCCTAACATTTTTATAAACACAGGCATCAACTCTTTTGACGCCGTGCATATGCTTTCGCTTTGGCTCGACGTTGACGCCGTTGTCATGTTTGATTCGCTCGGCACAAATTCGTTTTCAAGGCTGACGCATTCAGTGCAAATAAATGATGCTGGCATGACTCCGGCAAGCGCAGTCAACAACTTAGGTCGAAAAATAAGCGAATTTTCGCTTGGCGTTCCGTGCATTTCGGTTGGCGTTCCAACAATGCTGATAACCGACAAGTTTTCAAAAAAACAGACGATTTTGATGCCGAAGGACATACATGTCGAGATTGACAACCTTGCAAAATTGCTTTCGCAAGCGATTTCGTTTATTTTATAGCAAATTCGCTCGCAACAAACATATATTTAAAATGTGAAAAAAGTAGCAGTAATCGACAGCGGCAGCGGCGGTGTGAACGTGCTTAAATATTTGTTTAAAAACATTCAAGGTTGCCAGTTTTTATATTTAGCCGATGACAAAAATTCGCCATATGGTGAAAAGGGCAAGAAGCAACTAAAAAAGATAGGCGAAGGTCTCGTCATCTTTTTGCAGTCATTTTTTAATCCAGATATTATCATCATCGCGTGCAACACTTTGACAAGCACGGCAATCGAGCATTTACGAAAAAAATTTCCGGACATAGTTTTTATCGGCTGCGAGCCTGCGATAAAGCCTGCCTGCAAAAAATACAACCAAACAGACGTGCTTTTGCTTGCAACGCCTGCAACAATAAAGCACAATCATTTAATTGGCTTATATCCACAAGTGCGCACACATGCAATTAAAAATTTGCCAAAACTAATCGATGAAAATTTGTTTGAACTTGACTGTTTGCAACCACTTATAAACCAGCAGCTGAAATTATTCAAGCCAAAGGCAATCGTGCTTGGTTGCACGCACTTTGAAGCGATTAGAAATCAGATTTTGCGCGCGCAAAATGTCGAATTATTTTCAAGTTGCGAGGGCATAGCAAAAAGGCTTCAACAGTATTTAGACGAAACAGAAAAATCAAACGAAGTCAGTTTTATGTGCACGCAAGAGACTTCACCCGCAAAATATTATCACTATTTTAATTCTTGAATCATATTTTGATAAATTTCAATCAGTTCAATTCCGTGATAGTTTAAATCGCTTTCGCTAGTTTTTGTCAGCATAAGGCATTCAAGTTCGTCTGCCAAATATTCACCGAGCGCTGTCAGTTTTGCCGAAGCATTTTGAAAGGTTTCAGCGTATTTTTTTTGCAGCGAAGCCGTTCTGTCGCACAATTTTTGCAGTTTTTCATTAACGTCGTCAAGGCTGTAAGCATTTGTAGAAAAGCCTACGCTTATGTCAGAAAGCGCCTTGAACGCGGCAAAAAAACTGTTCAGCGCTTCGCTCAGCAAGTTGCGATTTTCTGCCGACAAGTCTTCTTCTATGAAAATTTTTGGAAATGAAAGTTGCAAAATTTCGCTTTGAATTCCGCCTTTTTTCAAATGCTCAGCAAACAGCGTCGCATCGTTTTTGTTTGCATAAGCGGAATGAACGGCATAATAATAGTCGCCATGCTTAAAAATATAGCCCGCATTTCCTGCGTCAACAAAATCGCCAGCAATGACCTCGGCTTCGTGGCTGTTTTGAGATTTGTTTAAACAAACCAAAAAGCATTCTTCCGCCATGGCATAAACTCCGCCGCCATTAAAAGATGCCGCACCTATAAAAAGCGACGAACTAAAAAAGTTGGCAATGCATCCGGCAGCCAAAACGACGACCAGCGCCAAAACAATCAAAACAATTTTAAAATCCTTTTTCATAGTTTTAATTTATGACCAAATCCGACAAACTATGTGCAGTTTGTGGCACTTTCGCTTTACAAAAAGGCAGAGTAATAGTAAAATATATTTGACCAAAGGAGGAGAGTATGAAAATTAAACCTATACTTGATAGGGTCGTTTTATTACCTAAAAAAAGTGAAGAAAAGAAAGGCGGAATTTTGATTCCATCAGTAGCGCAAGAAAAATCTCAAGTCGCAACTGTTATGGCTGTTGGTGACGGGATGACAGCCGACGGTAAAGAAGTTAAAATGTTGGTAAAAGCGGGAGACACCGTGCTTTTTTCAAAGTATGCAGGTGTCGAAGTTGAGTCGGACGGCAAGACATATGTGATTGTTCGTCAAGCCGACATTTTGGCAGTAATAGATTAGGAGGAAATATGGCAAAACTTATCAAACACGGAGCCGAAGCACGTGCCAGCCTTGAAAACGGCGTAAACACACTTGCTGATGCTGTTAAAATTACATTAGGGCCAAAAGGCAGGAATGTTGTGCTTGGCAAAAAATATGCTTCGCCACTCATCACAAACGACGGAGTAACGATCGCAAAAGAAATCGAACTTTCTGATCCGTTTGAAAATCTTGGCGCCGAACTTGTCAAAGAAGTTTCGGTTAAAACAAACGACGTTGCGGGTGATGGCACAACCACAGCCGCAGTGCTTGCTCAAGCAATCGTAAATGAAGGTATGCGCAATTTTGCAGCAGGCGCAAATCCTGTGATTTTGAAGAAAGGAATTTTTAAAGCAGTAGACACAGCGGTCGAGGGTCTTAAAAAACTTTCAAAGCCAGTAGACGGCAAAGGCGACATAGCAAAGGTTGCGTCAATCTCAGCAGGTGACGAACAAGTCGGCCAGCTTATTGCAGACGCAATGGAAAAGGTTGGCAGAGACGGAGTGATTACGGTTGAAGAATCACAAACTATGCACACCGAACTTTCAGTTGTTGAAGGAATGCAATTTGATCGCGGCTATCTTTCACCTTATATGTCGACCAATCCTGACAAAATGACGGCCGAACTTGACAACCCTTACATTTTGATTACAGACAAAAAAATCAGCCAAATTGCGGAAATTTTGCCAATTTTAGAGCAAATTGTAAAGCAAAACGCTAAATTATTGATTATTGCGGACGAAGTTGAAGGCGAAGCACTTACAACAATCATCTTAAACAAACTTCGCGGAACATTTACTTGCGTGGCTGTTAAAGCCCCAAGTTTTGGCGACAAACGCAAAGCGTTGCTTGAAGACATAGCAATTCTCACTGGCGGGAAAGTGCTTTCTGAAGAACTTGGAATCGACTTTAAACAAGTCGGACTTGACATGCTTGGCCGTGCAAGAAGCGTTAAAGTTGACAAAGACACAACAACGATAGTTGAAGGCGCGGGCGATTCAAAATCAATAGAAGAGCGCGTAAAATTTATAAGAGGCATGCTTGCAAAAGAAACAAGCGACTATGAAAAAGAAAAGCTTGCAGATCGTCTTGCAAAACTTGCCGGCGGCGTTGCAGTAATCAAAGTTGGCGCGCCAACCGAAGTTGAAATGAAAGAGAAAAAACTTCGCATCGAAGATGCACTTTCAGCAACCAAAGCTGCAAGCGAAGAAGGTGTTGTCCCAGGCGGCGGTGTAGCACTTTTAAAGGTTAAGCCAGACGTTGAAAACCTTGTGTCAAAACTCACAGGCGACGAAAAAACGGGCGCAGCAATCATCGTTAAAGCGCTTGAAGCGCCAATTAGACAAATCGCGAAAAATTCGGGAGTCGATGGCGGGGTTGTTGCAAACAACGTGCTTGCAAATCTCGATAAAAAAGCGTATGGATATGACGCACTTACAAACAAATATGTCGACATGATTGCAAGTGGCATAATCGACCCAACCAAAGTTACTCGTTCGGCGCTTCAAAATGCAGCGTCAGTGGCGGGAACGCTTTTGACAACCGAAGTGCTTGTGGTTGAAACCGACGACGGCAACGAAAACAAAAACACAAACATGGATTACTAACAAAATGTTTAATCTCTCCCTGTGATGGCAATAACAACGCAGGGAGATTTTTTATGAAAAAATTAAAGTATTTGTTGTTGCCTCTTTTTGTTTTGTCTATAACTTTGGTCGGGTGCGAAACCAACAATCAGTTACGAGTCGCTTCGATTTCAAACATCACAGCGGTGGGGAGTGAAGATTTTGCAATTAGAATCAATTATCAAGAAGACGAAAGACTTGAAAACAAAGAATTTGACGTGCAATTAAAATGTGACACCAGCGATGTGAAGCTGACGCTATGGAAAGAAAACGAACAAAAGGTTACATCAAACATAACTATAAAAGAAAGGTGGGTTTCGCTGACAAGTCTAAAAGCCGATTCGGCGGGGATAAGCGGACAAGAAACCTTTAAAAAACTTAAAGATGCTGTTGATGAAAGTTATATTTTCAACGTATCCAAAACCTGTAAACTGATTTTTAGAGTTGTAGCGGGGGAAGCGACTGAAAACTCTGCAAAAACAGGTCAGATTTTGGCAAATTTTGAACCCGTAAGCGATGACTTTGTGCTTGAGTGCAAACTAAAATAAAAGCGTCATGTAAAAACGCTTTTATTTTTTTGTAAATTGTAGTAAAATCTCTTGTAGGAGTTAAAAATGCTTTTAATCAAACATCTTTATCACAAATATACAAGAGAGTTTTATGCACTTTATGATGTAAATATGGAAGTTGCAGACGGCGAGCGCGTGGCTCTTGTTGGCGCTGATGACAGCGGCAAAACCAGTCTTTTGCGCATAATTTCAAAACTTGAAAAACCAAGCAAAGGCGAAGTATATCTTAAAGACCGCCCACTTAGAAAGGTGAACTTCCGTTCAGATATCAATGCGGGCTATGTTCCAGCAACGCCAGTTTTTTTAGAAAACAAAACAGTTTATGAAAACCTGAAATTTATCTTGTCAGAGCGCAAAATCAGCCCTATGGAAATTGAAAGCAAAATCAACGAAGCAATCATCGACTTTTCACTTGAAAAAATTAAAGATGAAAAAATTAGCAATTTGACAGTTGAAGAAAAATACATTCTTTCACTAATTCGTTTGACATTCAGAAAACTTGACTTTTTAATGGTCGACAACATTTTCGAGCATCTTTCAGAGTTTTACATTGAAATCATTGAAGAACTTATCAACCGCTTAGTAGGGCCAAACACAACGCTGCTTTTGGCAACTACAGACGAAAAAATTGCAGACAGATTCTGCAAACGTAAAATATATTTTAAATCGGGCTCAATCGTTTCGCCAAACGAATACGCCGAATAAATTTAGTCGTTAGGAAATTGCTTTTCGCCAACATCTTCTGTTGGCGTTTTTTTATTCGAAAAATTGGCAAGTGCGCTTAAAATCGGATTTCCGCCTTCGCCGCCGAGAGATTTAAACAAGTCTTGCATATTTGAATTTCCGCCGCTTATCGATTTTAACAAAATCGGCAAAATCAAATTTCCAATTCCGCCCGAAAAGTTGAATTGCGAACCCATTGGTTGCTGGCAAGAAGGGCATGGCGTCGATTTACCCATGCCTTCATTTTGACCTTGAAAAAATTGCGAGTTATTTTGCTCGGGATATGCCTCTTGCGGATAGAGAGGTGGGAAAGATGAATTCATGTTAATTGTATATGCTTTAAATGTCAAAATTGCAACTGAAATGTAGAATTTATCGCGACGCAAACATATAATTCAAAATAGGTCGGAGGCAATATGAGCAAAAACTTCGCGGATTTTGAATACAAAAGGACGAGTGATGAGACTGCCAGCGCAAACAAAACTGACAAGAAAAAAATGTCAGACGCCCAGCAAATGAAGCAAACATATGATCAGTTGAAGGATTTAGATGCACGCAGTCTGCAAGCAAAACTTGCCGAAGAAGTTGCGCAACAAAAAGCAAACGGCACTTTCAACTATCCGCTTTTGCAGTCAAGTCTTGAAAGCATGAAAGCATTTTTGCCGCCCGAAAATTATGAAAATTTAAAAAGGCTGCTCGAAAGCATAAAATGATAAATCCTAAAATCGACAAATTATTGTTTGGTCAAGCGCTAGCACTTGGCAGCGATAAAAAGATAACCTGTTTAGTCAGTGCGTCGGCATTTAGTCAGCTTAAAAAGGTGTTAAAAAAACAAAACGTCGAAATATTAAATGAATATTTATTCATAAAATCTTTTTTCATTTCTGCAACCAAACAGCAAATTATGTTTCTCGCGCGCCACGCAAGCGTAAAATTTATATCCTCAAACACATGCGCACTTGCGCTTATGAACGTGTCAAAAAAAGTGCTAAAACTTCCACCTAAAAATTTGACTGGTGTGGGGGTGGGTGTTGCGTTTATCGACACGGGCATAACCAATCACTATGATTTTTGTTTAGGACAGAATCGCATAAAAGGTTTCGTCGATTTTGTCGCGGACGGCAAATATCCCTATGACGATAATGGACACGGCACGTTTGTCGCGGGTGTCTGCGCGGGCAGCGGAGCAGCAAGCGGCGGCGTATATTCGGGGATTGCACCATGCTGTGACATCTATGCACTAAAAGCGCTTGATAAAAACGGCGAAGCATATTCAAACAAAATTTTGTCTGCCATGGAGTGGGTCTATCTTAATCACAAAGAGAAAAATATCAAGGTTGTTTGCATGAGTTTTGGAAGCGAGCCGCTTGGCATAAACGACCCAATTATGGTTGGCGCCGAACAACTTTGGAACAGCGGAGTGATAGTCGTTGCCGCTGCTGGAAACAGTGGACCAGAATATCAAACAATAAAATCTCCGGGTGTTAGCCGAAAGATAATCACGGTTGGTGGAATGGACGACAATCGCATGGACGATCAGTCTTTTTCAAGCGCTCTTTTTGAAATAGCATCTTTCTCATCACGCGGGCCATCGTTTCGATCATATAAACCTGACGTGGTCGCGCCTGCTGTGGAAATTACATCGTGCAGCACCAATTTCGGCTACACGACTTTAAGCGGAACAAGCGTCGCCACGCCAATGATTGCGGGCATCATGGCTCTGCTATGCGAGCGCTATCCAAACATTACTCCAGACGAAGCAAAGCACAAATTGCTTTCATCGTGCAGGCCTATTTGTTATAATAAAAATCTTGAAGGTTTTGGCTATCCAGATTTAACTAAAATTTTCGATTAACTCAATAATTTTAGCATTTGCATCGTTTTTTCCTGTTTTTTGCAGGTTTTTTTTGTAAAAATTGGCATTTTTAAACATTTTATCAATAGTTTGCTTTAAACTTTGCTTGTTCAAAGATTCATCTAAAATCATTTCGCCATAGCCAAGTTTTGAAAATAATTTTGCGTTTTCTATTTGGTCGCCGCGTGACGCAGCCTTTGAAAGTGGCAGCATCAGCATAGGTTTTTGCAGTGTCAACAATTCGTTTATCACGCCCGAACCGGCACGTGTTACAACAAGGTCGGCAGCGGCATAATAGTCACAAATAGGGTCGAGATATGCAAACGGGAAATAACTATCTTTTGGCTTAATTGATGAGATGTTGTTTTTGCCAACTGAGTGAATTATGCAGTAATCTCCGGTCAAATATTCCGGCTCTGCAAGAAGTTCGTTCATACGCACCGAACCCAAACTTCCGCCCACAAAAAGAATGATCGGCTTGTTTGGATAGCGAAGTTTTGTCAGCACTTTACTCTTATCGCCATGGAACATATTTTCGCGAATCGGCTGTCCGGTGCAGATGTATGACGGCGAAATTTTACTTGTCTGATGAAAGGTTGTGCATACAGCGCAGGCCGTGCGAGCAATGATTTTGTTTGCCAGTCCAAGCGTCAAATCTGACTCGTGAGTGATAAGCGGAATCTTCAATTTTTTTGCAGCGCGTGCAACTGGCAGCGCGACAAATCCGCCTTTTGAAAAAATGATGTCAGGCTTGATTTCTTTTAAAATCTTTTTCGCCTGCTTGATTGACAAGTAAAGTTTAAAGGGAACTTTAAAATTTTTAATCAGTCTGCTGCGGTCAAATTTCACGCACTCAATTTCATGAAAGATGATGTTTTGAAATTTTGACACGATGTCTTTTTCCATGCCGTTTGATCCTATATAATGAATTTCCCAATTTTTTAATTGCTCCGCGATGGCAAGGTTGGGATAGATGTGTCCCGCCGTTCCGCCACCTGTAAAAACTATTTTTTTCATACTACCTCAAAAAATAGTTTATGTAATATTTTTGGTTTTTATTTACGAAAAAATATTCAATATAATGAATAAAAATACAAATTTACAAATCGCAAAAATTCTTTGTTAAAAGTTAAAAATGTGATACAATAATTTGAAAGTAATTTGATTTTACAGGAGATATTATGGCTGAATACAAATCAAAAGACATTGTTGTGCTTGAAGGTCTTGATGCGGTTAGACTTCGTCCGGGCATGTATATTGGCACAACAGGTGCAAAAGGTTTCCATCATATTTTGTGGGAAATCGTTGACAATGCTATTGACGAAATTTCAAGTGGCTATGGCGACACCATCAACATTACAATCAATCCTGATGGCAGCGCAACAGTAGAAGACAACGGCCGCGGAATCCCAGTTGATAAACATCCAACATTAAAAAAATCGGGCGTAGAAGTTGTTTACACAACCTTGCATGCCGGCGGTAAATTCAACAATTCAAACTACAAATTCTCTGGCGGTCTCCACGGTGTAGGCGCATCAGTTACAAATGCGCTTTCTTTATGGTGCGATGTTACTGTTTATCGTGAAGGCAAAGAATACAATATGCGTTTTGTTTCAAAAGAAGGTGCAGACGGCAAAGTTCACGGCGGAATTGTAGAAAAGTCGCTTGAAGTTGTCGGCCCATCAAAAAAGACAGGGACAAAAGTAACATTCATGCCCGACGAGCGCATTTTTGGCAAACAAAATTTCAGTTTTGAAACCATTTCGCGTCGCGCTAGAGAACTTGCATTCTTAAACAAAAATCTTAAAATTAACGTTGTCGACAAAATTGATGGTGGACAAGCGTTTTTCCATTATGAAGGCGGCATAGCCGATTTTGCTAATTATTTAGTTGAAGGCAAAAACAAACTTTTCCCAAAACCTGTTTATATTGAAGAAGAAGACAAAGATTTTCAAATGGAACTCGCGCTCATCTACACAGACGGCTACACTGAAAACTGTTTTTCATATGTAAACAACATTCCAACCACCGAAGGTGGAACTCACGAAACAGGCGCAAAATCAGCGATCACAAAGGTGTTCAACGATTATGCCCGCGCCAACAATTTCTTAAAAGAGAAAGAAGCCAACTTCTTGGGCGAAGATTTCAGAGAAGGCGTGACAATGGTTTTGTCAGTCAAAATGAACAATGTTCAATTTGAGGGTCAAACCAAAACAAAACTCGGAAACCCAGAAGCAAGAGTCAAAGTTGAAGCGCTTGCAATCAAAGGGCTCAGCGACTATCTTGCAAACAAAAAGGCGGCTCCGGTGGCAGACGCAATCTTAACAAAAGCAAAAGGCGCTGCAAAAACAAGAGAAGCAGCAAAGCGCGCCAAAGAACTTACTCGTGCCAAAAACTCAGCAGACAATTTCAACCTTGTGGGGAAACTCGCCGCATCATCATCACGCAATCGTGAAAAAGCGGAACTGTTTATCGTCGAAGGGGATTCTGCCGGAGGCAGTGCAAAACAGGGAAGAGACCGTTCTTTCCAAGCGATATTGCCTTTGCGCGGCAAGCCATTAAACGCAGAAAAGAAACGTATCGACCAAGTGCTTGGCAATGAAGAAATTCGCACAATCATCTCAGCACTTGAAACAGGAATTGGCGAAGATTTTGACATTAGTTCGCTTCGTTACAACAAAGTCATCATTCTGTCCGATGCCGACCAAGATGGTGCTCACATCAGAGCGATACTTCTTACATTCTTCTTTAGATATATGCGCGAACTTATCAATGACGGGCATGTGTTTATTGGGCTTCCACCACTTTATAAGGTTTACAAAAAGGGCTATGAAGAATACGTCTATTCCGACGCCGAACTTGCCGATGCAGTTGCTCGTTGTGGCAAAGGATATATGATTCAAAGATATAAAGGTCTTGGTGAAATGAACCCTGACCAACTTTACGAAACAACAATGGATCCAGAAAAACGCTCGCTCATACAAGTTACAATCGATGATGCTGCAGAAGCAGAAAAAATGGTGGTTACACTTATGGGCGATGACATCGACGCACGTAAAGAATACATTTCTCAGCACGCAAATTTTGACCGTGTCGATTCGTTTATGGATGAATACAAGGGAGGCTAAGCATGGAAGAAATTATTTACAAATCGTTAGACGAGGTGCTTCATGACTCCATGATTCCATACACCGAACACGTAGTGCTCGATCGTGCTCTTCCTCGTGTAGAAGACGGCTTAAAACCCGTTCAAAGAAGAATTCTCTATTCAATGTTAGAACTTGGCTTGCAGCCAGAAAAACCATATCGTAAATCGGCAAGAATCGTCGGCGATTGCATGGGCAAATATCACCCTCACGGCGATAGTTCAGTTTATGATGCTATGGTCAGAATGAGCCAAGATTTCGTTTTGCGAGCACCACTCGTTGATGGCCACGGAAACTTTGGATCAGTCGACGGAGACAGTGCAGCGGCAATGCGTTACACCGAAGCGCGTCTTGCTCCTCTTGCAATGGAACTTTTGCGCGACCTTGAAAAAGACACTGTAAAATGGAGCCTTAACTTCGACGATACATTAAAAGAGCCTGATATGCTTCCGGGCAGATTTCCAAACCTGCTTGTAAACGGTGCATCTGGAATTGCTGTCGGCGTTGCCACAAACATACCTCCACACAACCTTGGCGAAGTCATCGATGGAGTTGTTGCATACATTGACAATCCAAAAATAACTCTCGACGAAATGATGAACATCATAAAAGGTCCAGATTTTCCAACAGGCGGCGAACTTGTTTGCGGAGATGGCCTTAAAGACGCATACCGCACCGGCAAAGGCAAAATTATAATCCGTGCCAAAGTGGGAATTGAAGGCACTGGCGACAAACAAAATCTTGTCATTACCGAACTTCCATATCAAGTAAACAAAGCGGCACTCTTGCAAAAAATTGTAGAACTTAAAGATGCCAACAAAGACAAACTTTCAGTTATCAGTGAAATCCGCGACGAAAGCGATAAAAATGGCATGAGAGCGGTTATTAAACTTAAAAAAGAAGCAAACCCTAAAAAGATTTTGGAAATGCTTTTCAAGTCAACTAATATGCAAATCTCATATGCAATCAATATGGTTGCAATCGCCGGCGGAAAGCCAAGACTTATGCCACTTATGGACATAATCTCATATTACACAAACTACCAACGCGAAGTTATCATACGCCGCACAAAGTTTGACCTTAATGCAGCAAAAGAACGCGCGCACATCGTCGAAGGCCTGCTTAAAGCGATTGCCAACATTGATGCGGTTATAAAAATCATCAAATCAAGCCCAACAGTCGCCGAAGCAAAAACGCGATTGAAAGCAAAATTCGGTTTTTCAGAAAAACAAACTCAGGCGATATTAGATATGCGCCTTGCTCGCCTTGTAAACCTTGAAGAAGACAAGTTGAAAGCCGAACTCAAAGAACTCAACGAAACAATCGATCGCCTTACAAAGATTTTAGGCAGCAAAACTCTTCAAAACGGAGTCATTAAAAAAGAAATTCTTGAAATAAAGAAAGCTTTTGCAACCCCAAGAAAGAGCCATGTGCTTAAAAACGCAGATATAAAAGTTAAAGAAGTCGAAGCCGAAGTTGTCAGCGTTCAAAACTATATGCTTGCAATTACAGCTGGCGGAACAATTAAAAAAGTGACCGCTAAAAACTATTCAATGTCAAACAAAGCACTCAGTGACAACTCAGCGCTCACAGACGTTCACTCACAAGTGCTCAGTTGCACATCTGCTGATACGATTTTAATCTTCTCAGATGCTGGCAATGTTATAAAAGTGCCTGTTGACAAACTTAAAGAATGCAAATGGCGTGATAAAGGCTTTGCAATGAACGAAATTGATAAAGCCGCATCAACAAAAGAAACAGCCATCGCAGCACTTGTTGCAGGAAAGGGAACAGACGTGCTCTTCTTTACCAAGGCAGGGATGGTGAAACGTTCAACGCTCGCTGACACCTTGACACAAAAATCATATTATCAGGCGGTTAAGATTGCCGAAGGCGACTCGCTTATCGGGGTTGAATATCTTGACAGCAAGAAAAAAATTCTTATGCTTTCAGCAAATGGAATGAGCCTTGCATTTGACGCAGCCGATGTTCCAAGCCAAGGCAGAGTGTCGGGAGGCGTAAAAGGAATCAACCTTGACGACGGCGACAGTGTTGTGTTTGCAGGACAGTTTGCAGAAAACGAAGAAGTTATCGCCACATCAAGCAACGGCTATTTAAAGAAAATCCCATGCTCAGCATTTGCACTCTCATCTCGTTATCGCAAAGGATTAAAATATTTTGCCTTAACCGGGAAAGCAGTCGTATGCTTTGCAATGCTTGCTTCATCGTCAACAACACTTGCAGTAGATTTCGGGCTTAAAATACTTCCACTTGAAACCAAAAAGTTTAAGCAGTCTGACAGATTGTCGGAAGGCGAACTTATAATCAAGCGCAAAGCACTCGGAATATATAAATTCTGCTA
This sequence comes from Clostridiales bacterium, assembly GCA_003522085.1. Classification (GTDB taxonomy): domain Bacteria; phylum Bacillota; class Clostridia; order Christensenellales; family UBA1242; genus Caccovivens. Next base: position 42,943 of record DPGI01000005.1, read on the forward strand.
AACAAAAACCAAATAAAATGAAATAAAGACATGCAAACGGGCATGTCTTTTTTTTGCATAATTTCAGGCGCGGACAAATACAAATAGTTATGACCGCACTTTTCGACAACAATCGACCCAACTAGACAGTAAAGACAACTCAATTCAATTTGTCAAAAGTGGCGTTTATTCTATTATTGAAAGCGAGGTTGACATGCATTTTGCAGTTGTTAAATCTAGAACCATTAAAATCGTAATTGCGATGATTATCGTATGCGCATTGCTTGCAGCAACGTTCAGCGGGGCACATCTGGCGGAAGTGTTTTTCGGCTATTCGACAAGGTTAGTTCCAATCTACAACGTCGAAACAGACGAGAAAAAAGTGGCCATAAGTTTTGATGCGGCATGGGGAGCAGACAAGACGGAAGGAATCTTAGACATTCTCAAAGAATATGATGTGAAAGCGACATTTTTCTTGGTAGGATTTTGGGTTGATGAATATCCCGACACCGTCAAAAAGATAGATGAAGCGGGGATCGAAATCGGCACGCACTCAAACAAGCACCCAGACATGGTTAAACTCAGTCGTGAAAACATTGCGCAAGAATTGACCACGTCAATATCAAAAATCGAAGCGATTACAAACAAAAAAGTGAAACTTTTTCGTCCGCCATTTGGCTCATACAACAACACTTTAATTGAAGAAAGTGAAAAGTTGGGATTAAAAACAATCCAATGGGATGTCGACACCTTGGATTGGAAAGGACTTTCGGGCTCGGAGATGTGCAAAAGGGTCACAAACAAAGTTAAAAATGGCTCAATCATTTTGATGCACAACAATTCTGACAACATTTTAGACGGGTTAAGACAAATTCTTGACCGCCTTAAAATGCAGGGTTATGAAGTCACAAGTGTAGGCAATCTCGTTTATGAAAGCGATTATTCAATCGACCGCAATGGTGTTCAACATAAAAATTAAAAGGAGAAAAATATGGATTACGAAAAAACAAACTTAGTCGTAATTTCAGGCAAAATTACAAGTGAACCTGAATTCAGTCACGAAATATTAGGTGGCGAAAAATTTTATGAATTTGATGTAGAAGTGAGAAGACTTTCTGGCGCGACCGATACAATTCCGGTTACTGTTTCCGAAAAAATCATAGCCGCTCAGCCAGAAGATTTTAAACTTGGAAGACAAGTCGAAGTGAATGGCGAATATCGTTCACACAATCGCGAAGAAGAAGGGAAGAGCAAACTTTTGCTTTCTGTCTTTTGCAAACAAATCGGGCCAAAATCAGGTGCGGACAAAAACATAATCAAACTTGTCGGATATGTGTGCAAGCCAACCATCTATCGCATCACTCCATTTAACCGCCAAATTAGTGATATCTTGCTGGCAGTCAATCGCCCAGTATACAAAAAGACGGATTATATTCCGGTCATAGCATGGGGGAGAAACGCAGTGTTTGCGCAAAAGTTTGAAGTAGGCGATCGTGTCTATGTCGAAGGCAGAGTTCAGTCCCGCCCATTCACAAAAGTCATTGATGGCGTTGCATATGACAAAACGGCATACGAAGTAAGCGTTCAGGATATTTCACTTCTTGAAGAAAATGTTGACGCACACATCTCATATGAAGAAGACATGGTGCTTGGTGACTAAAAATTGTTAAAATAATGAAAAAATAATATTAAAAAATAAACAAATAAATTATTATTTTTCGAATTTATTTTAATTTTTTTTCTATTTTTCTATAATTTTATTTATAATTCGACAAAAAAATAAATAATTAAATAAAAAAGCATTTAATCTCCTTTATTTTAGGGCAATTTAAATGCTTTATTTTTTATTATTAAAATTAAATTAAAGGTTTTTCCATTGTTTTTGGAATTTCCAAATTCAGCAGTTTAAGCACAGTTGGAGCAATGTTTGCAATGCTTGCTTTTTTATTTTTTATTTTAATTTTTTTATTGTTTGAAACAATCACAACAGGCACTTTATTTGTGGTGTGGCTCGTAATAGGTGTGCCCACCAAGTCATACATAAGTTCGGCATTGCCATGATCGGCAGTAATTATGCAAGTTCCGCCAACCATCAAGGTTGCAAGTGCAACGGCATAGGCTTGCTTGTCCACACACTCAGCCGCTTCTTTGGCTGCATTAAAGTTTCCAGTGTGACCAAGCATATCGGTGTTTGAATAATTGATAAGCACAAAATCGTATTCGTTTTTGGCAATCGCATCAAGCGCACCGTTTGTGATTTCAATCGCTCTCATTCTAGGATAAGGGGTAAAGTCAGTTGTTTCAATGCTTTCAATCAATTGGCGATCTTCTCCGGGATAAGGTGTTTCAATTGTGCCGTTGAAAAAGAAGGTCACATGTGCATATTTGGTTGTTTCGGCAATGTGAAATTGTTTAAGCCCCGCTTTTGAAATGAGTGCAGAAAGGTTGTCTTGGATTATTTCAGGCGGGAATATAACATTCACATTGTCAAGTTTTGCGTCATAACTTTCCATGCTACTAAACATTAAATTTTTATATTTTTTGGTTTTAAATTTATCAAAATTTGGATCAGTAAACGCAAACGAAATTTCGCGCGCTCTATCCGATCTAAAATTATAAAATATCACGCTGTCGCCGTCTTTAATAATCCCATCTTTGTCAATAAGACAAGGCTCCATAAATTCATCTGTGATGCCGCGAGAGTAGTTTTCTTTTATTGCATCAAGTGCGCTGTCAAACTTTTCGCCTTTGCCCGCGGTCATCAAATCATAGCCCTTTTTAAGGCGGTCATAACGTTGTTCTCTGTCCATAGTGAAGATTCGTCCGCAAACAGTGGCAATCTTGGCGTTTTTTGGCAAAACGTCCATCAAATCTTCCACATAATATTGTCCCGATGTTGTCCCAGTGTCGCGTCCGTCGGTGATTACATGAACAAAAACGGGGATATTGCGGTCGCCTGCGATTTTTAAAATTGCTTCCAAGTGGCGGATATGGCTGTGAACGCCGCCGTCAGAAAGCAGTCCCATCAAATGCAACCTTGTCCCGTTTTTTTCGGCATAATCAATCGCCTTTAAAAGATTTGGATTACTAAAAAAACTTTCGTCCGCGATTGCACGGTCGATTTTTTCAAGGTTTTGAAGAACAACTCGTCCAGCCCCCAGCGTGAGATGCCCAACTTCTGAGTTTCCCATTTGTCCAGCAGGCAGTCCAACAGCGTTTCCGCTTGCTAAAAGTTGAGAGTGTGGATATTTCTTCTCCAATTTTTTCAGATAGGGTGTTCCACTTGCTTTGATTGCATTGCCAAAGCGCGATTTATTTATGCCAAATCCGTCTAAAACGATTAAAGTAACCATATTTTCCTCACTTAAAAAAATATTATCATTTTGGCATAGCAAAAGTCAAATTATTTTTGGTCAAAATGTTCGTCAAAAAGTCCGCCCGAACCATCTTGTCCGCCTGAGTTTCCGCCTCGTCGCTCGTCATAGCCCCTTGATTGGTTATATCGGTCATCATATCGATAATCGTCGTAATAATCGTCTCTTGCTTTGTCGCGATATCCGCTGTCACGGCGTCGAATACTCTCTTTTGACGCTTCAACATCAGCCGCTTGCATTTGTCTGTATTCTTCGCGCTGTCTGGCAAGGCGTTTCTTTTTGCCGCCCCAAACATAAATTGCGCCCTTGTCCATAAACATTCTAACGACCAAATAAACGGCAGCTGCGCCCACGATAATATAAATAATTCTTGAAAAAACACTGCCTTGATATCCGAAAATTCCGGCCACAAAATCATATTGCAACAGACCAATAAGCAGCCAGTTTATGCAGCCGGCGACCGCCAAAGCAAAAGCGATAAAAGTAATCATAATTTCCTCCTGAAAATAGTATGGATAAAAGAAGTATAAAAATTCTTTAAAAAAGAAAATATGAAAATTATTTGACAAAACGAAAAAAATGAATATAATATTGTGTATTATGTTTCTTGGAGGTAGGACATGGCAACAGCAAAATACTTAACACCAGAAGGCAAAAAACAACTTGAAGAAAAACTCCAATACTTAAAGACAGTTAAACGTCCAGAAGTAGTAAAAAAGATTGGATATGCACGTGAATTTGGTGATCTTTCAGAAAATTCTGAATACGATGCAGCAAAAGAAGAACAAGCGCTTGTAGAAAGCCAAATTGCAGAAATTGAAGACACACTTTTAAATGCAATCATCATCAAAAAATCAAACATCGACACATCAAAAGTAAGCATTGGAACAAAAGTAAAACTTTATGATGAAGAATTTGATGAAGAAGTTGAATACAAGATCATTGGTTCAAACGAAAGCGACCCTAAAAACGGATTGATTTCAAACGAATCTCCAGTTGGAGCAGCACTTTTAGGACACAAAGAAGGAGAACTTGTTACAGTAGCAACTCCAAACGGAAATTGCGTTTACAAAATTTTAGCAATCAGTGTTTAAAAAGTTAAATATTCAGCCTAAAAAAACAAAAAACGCATTTAAATATGTGTTTTTTGTTGCCTAAAAAAAGATATTTTGCTATACTAAATGCAAGGCAGAAGTATGACATTTAAAAACTATATGAAAATTTCATTCTCAAATTTTGACAAGACATGGAAGCTTGTTCTTTATCGTATTGTCGTTTGGACTGTAATTTGTGCATTGATGGCTCCGTGCTTTAATCCAATCAAACAAGTTGTCACCAGCATTTGGGATTATGATTTGTTTGTTGAATTTGCTGGGGCAGGTCTGTTTTTTGGTAAAAACATAGCAGTGACATTTACCAGCGTAGCATCTGTTTTGGTCGCAGGGCTTACAAAACTTTTCACTGATTATTTGGCTGCAGGAATTTATCTTACAATCGTTCTGTTTGTAATCAAGCCATTTTTGATGAACCTTGGCAGATTTGTTGTCAACGAACAAATGTATGGATATATGTCCAGCCATGCAAAACATGGATTTTGCTCAACATTCATTCGCACATTAAAAAAATCGTCACTCTATTCAGTTTTTAGAATGCTTTTCACACTTCCTTTCAACTTCTCAGTCGCAACAATCTTCTATTTCATGCTTGGCGCTGGGGGAGATGCCTTTGCAATAGCAATGCCATTTGTTTTCTTGGCAATCGCAACAATCGTATTAACCATCAAACAGCTGCTTATCACAGGTTGGGCTCCAGCATACGTAGTCAGCGGTGAAAACATTTTCAGATCGTTTGGAATTGGGCTTATGGCAACTCTTCGTGGCATTTCAAGCACTCTAATCTTTTCACTTGCCGTATATTTTACGATGACCTTGCTTGCTCTTGGATTTGGAGTGTTTAGCTTGATTATAATTGTTCCATTGTTTGCAATCATCACATCAATCTATGAAATGATGAACTATTTTTCATGCCAAGGCATGCGTTATTATGTCGATCGCGACACAGTTTTGTCTTCTAAAAAACTTGAAGAACAAGACACAATCTCAAAAGCAAAATTTTTGCTGTAATTTTCTGCGCATTTTCGGCACATAAACAAAAGAAACATCACTCGCAAAAAGCGAGTAAAAATTTAATTGAATTTTGAAAATTCCGGCTTTTTGCCGTAAAATTTTTATTGTAAAAAAGGAGAAATATGAACAACAAAGTAAAAGTAACCTTCCTTGGCGGGGTGGGTGAAATCGGAAAAAATATGACCGCCATTGAATACAACGACGAAATAATCGTAATCGACGCAGGACTCACATTCCCAGGCGAAGACTTGCCGGGTGTTGACGTTGTTATTCCGGACATAAGCTATTTAAAAGCAAACAAAGACAAGGTTAAAGCCATAATTTTGACACACGGCCACGAAGACCACATCGGTGCACTTCCATTTGTGTTAAACGAAATCAACGTTCCAATTTATGGCTCACGCCTTACACTTGCTCTTGTTGAAAACAAGATGCGTGAATATGAAAAAATCAAATACAAAGCCATTTCTGTAAAGCCTAAAAACGTGCTTAAACTTGGCTCATTCACAATCGAATTTATCAAAGTAAGCCACTCAATCGCGGGCTCGCTTGCTCTTTGCATAACAACCCCAGTGGGCAACATCTTACACACAGGTGACTTTAAGATTGATTTTGAACCTATCGACGGCGTTATGACCGACCTTGCTCGTATTGGCGAACTTGGCAAACGCGGAATCAAACTTTTGCTTTGCGAAAGCACAAACGTTACAAGAAAGGGCTATTCGATGAGTGAACGTTCGGTTGGAAGAACGCTTAACACAATTTTTGAAAAGAACCCTGACAAACGTCTTTTTATCGCAACATTCGCATCAAACATTCACCGTTTGCAACAAATTCTCGACCTTGCTGAAAAATACGGCAGAAAAGTTGCTTTCACCGGCCGCAGCATGATCAACGTCAGTGAAGTTGCAATGAAAATTGGCGAACTTACTTACAAAAAAGAAAACATTATTGACATCGACAAAGTCGACAAATATGAAGACAAAGAACTTTTGATTGTCACCACAGGCAGCCAAGGCGAGCCAATGAGTGCGCTCACCAGAATGGCAGCAGGTGAGTTTAAGAAAATTAAACTCCGCGAAAACGACCTTATCGTATTTTCTGCTTCGCCAATCCCAGGCAATGAAAAATATGTCTACAACGTAATCAACGCACTTTACAAGCTTGGTGCTGACGTAATTTACGACGAACTTGCCGAAGTTCACGCATCAGGCCACGCCTGCCAAGAAGAACTTAAAACAATCCATGCACTTGCAAAGCCTGAATTCTTTATCCCAGTGCACGGCGAATATCGTCACCTTCGCATGCACTCGTTGCTCGCACAACAACTTGGAATGCAACAGCGCAACATCATTTTGCCATCACTTGGAATGCAAGTGGAACTTGGCGCAAACTCAATGAAGCAATGCGGCTTTGTTACAGCTGGTCAACGCCTTGTTGACGGGACAGGAATCGGCGACATGGGCAGCAATGTTCTCAGCGAAAGAAAACAACTTTCTGAAGAAGGCATTTGCGTAGTCGTTGTCGACATCAACAATGTCAGCGGCACAGTGACAAGTGACCCATTCATCATCACACGTGGTGTGGTTTATCAAGACGAAATGGAAGCCTTTGTCCAAGACGCAAAAGCGGCTATTATCGCATCGTTAAAAGAACAGGATCTCCGCGGAATGGAACCTGCCGTAATCAAAAACACAATCAAACGAAACATGTCAAACTTTATTTTCAAACGCACAAAACGTCGTCCAATGATTTTGACGATTGTTTCGCTTGACTAACATGAAACGCAGCGAAATCAAACAACTTTCAACACAAAAATGGGTGCCTATTCTCCGAGAGAAAAGCGCCGATTTTTTATGTAATTTAATAAAGCAATCTCAGCCTAAAACCATACTTGAAATCGGCACCTGCCTTGGTTATTCGGGCACGCTAATGCTTTCGATCGCGCCATATGCGCATCTGACAACAGTCGAAATCGACACTAACAGTTTTATGCAGGCGCAAAAAATCTTTGCCGACGAAGGCGTCTTAGACCGAGCAACTCTTATAAACGACGACGCAATGAATGTCATCACTGACCTTGCTCGTCAGCAAAAAAAGTTTGATTTGATTTTTTTAGATGGTCCTAAAGGGCAGTATTTTAAATATCTTCCATATTTTAAATCAATGTTAAACTTAGGCGGCTATTTGGTGGCAGACGACGTGCTTTTTCACGGCTATGTAAAACAAGAGAATGTGGGGCATAAACATCGCACAATCGTGAATTCACTTAAAAACTATCTTGCCGATCTTGACGCAGATCCTTCTTTTTCGCACGAATTGATTGAAATGGAAGACGGACTCAGTGTTGCTCAGAAAAACATTTAATATTTGTTGGTAATTTTGCAGAATTTTGGTAAAATATAGTTATGCAATTTGAAGTTGACATAATCACATCTTTGCAAAAAGTGGCAAGCCCGGCATTAACGGTATTTTTTCAAATAATATCGCTTCTCGGCAGTTATTTAGGATTTATAATCCTATTGCTGGCGTTTTTCATGCTCAATAAAAAGTTTTCATATGTGTTTGGCATATGCTTTTTAAGCGGGGTTGGGCTTAATTATTTGTTAAAAACAATCATCGCACGCCCACGACCATACGTTTCGCATCCTGAAATTCAAAATCTGACCGACACTCTCGGCAACAGCATGCCAAGTTCGCACGCGCTTTGTGTGGTCGTGTTGTCCGTGTTTTTATGTTACTATGTGTTTAAAAACACAAAAAGCCCGCTCTGGCGCAGCATTACGGTGAGCGCAAGTGTGGTTATGATTGCACTTACTTGGACGTCCCGCTTGTATTTAGGTATGCATTATTTGACAGATATTTTAGTTGGCGCTATAATAGGCGTTGTAATTTCGGCATTGGGAATTATATACTTAGAGATAAAAGAAAAGAAAAGGAAACAAAATGACTTACTCATCTCACAGTGAGCGCGACACCATGGCATTTGCCCAAAAGTTTGCTAAGTCGATAAAAAAAGGCACAATCATCTTGCTTGAAGGCGACTTAGGGGCAGGGAAAACGCACTTTGTAAAAGGTTTTGCAAAGGGGCTTAAATGCAAAAATATGGTGACAAGCCCAACTTTTACAATTATGAATATATATGATGGCGGAAAATATCCAATCTATCATTTTGATATGTATCGTCTTTCAAGCCCCGACGAAGCGGAAGAACTCGGTTTTGACGAACAACTGTCACACGACACGCTTGACGGCGTTACTCTGATTGAGTGGGGCTCAAATGTCAAAGAAATGATAAAAGAATGGGATTATAAAATCACCATAACAAAATCGCAAAACGAAAATTCTAGATCGATTGAAATCGAAAGGAGATAAAACTATGCTTGCTATTTCCACAGCAACAAAAAAAGCAATGATAGCCATAAAGGCCAAAGATGTAGAAGTTTTTTCATCACTAGATGCTGATTGCAGACAGTCGGAAGCAATGATGCAAGAAATACATAATTTGCTTACAAAAAACAATCTTACACTTGCCGACGTGGGCAATTTCGGGCTCGTAACGGGGCCAGGCTCGTTTACTGGGCTTCGAATCGGTGCAGCGCTCGTAAAAGGCTTCTGTGCGGGTTTAAAGGGCAGAAAAGTGGCGATTATGCCAACTCTTGAGCTCATGGCGAAACAAGTTATTAAAGAAGCATCTCCAAAAACCAATTTTACTTGTTATATGAACGCACAAAGTGGACTATACTATTCTGCAACGTTCAACAAAGCAGGCGAAAAAATAGTTGATGAACATCTTGTTCCAACTATGGATATATTAAAAGGAAAAGAAGAAAAGTTTTGCCTTGCCGAAGAAAACTTTATTTCATTTGGCGTAACCATCACACCACAAACCTTGCTTGAATTTGCTTTGCAGCAAGAAGAGAAGAAAAACATGGTTGAAGGCAAAGATGTATCGGTGAAATACATACGCCGCTCAGCAGCAGAAGAGAAGATTTAATGCCGAAAGCACGCTAGTTTTTGGTGCAAAAAGCGACATAAAAATTTCTAAAAAATATACTTAAATTTGCTAGACAAGAGGCGGTCATATAGGTATAATTGCAATAGATTTCGGAGGAAATATGAAAAAAGTAGAATATAAACGTTGTCCAAGATGCGAACTTAATTTTATAAAGAAAAATGAAAAACTCTGTTCGGTTTGTCAAGCAGAACTTTCAAACAAAGATGAATACATTGATGATGATCTTGAACTTTGCCCAATCTGCAAAACAAACTACATTCAACCAGATGAAATTATGTGCTCATCATGCTTAAAAGAACATCAAACTGAAGACGGCGAAGTAAACACGGACTGGACAAAATACATCGACCGCGACGAAGAAGATGACTACGAAAGCCCAGACGAAGAAACAGGCGAAATGTCATCAGTTACAACACTCGACGACAATGACATTTTAGATGGCGACTTCGACAGCGATATGGACTTTGACGATGACATCGACGAAGACCTTGATCTTGACGAAGATCTTGATTATGACGACGATGACGACGATGATGATGAAGACGACGATGACGACGATGATGAATAATCATTTGCGCTGTAAAACTTGCTTAAAGTCACAAATGCACACGCTATAACAAATTCCCATCAATCGCCTTATAGTGCATTTAATATATTAAAACAACAAAAAATAAAAAAGTGCATTTTAAAATGACATTAAAAAAGAGTCTCAATCTGAGGCTCTTTTCTTTTTAACTATTTTTTCTTTGTTTTTGATTTGTCATCTTTTGCCTTTTGGGCTTTGGCCTTGCTTTTGTTTAAAGCGATAATTTTCTTTTCAATCGAAAGCAAGTGGTCAGGAGATGCAAGCATAGCTTTGTGCTCGCCAAGTTCTTCAATTTGTTTTTGAATCTTAGCACGTTTAGCAGCAAAAGTTCTAAATTCTTTTTCAACTTCGCCAGTGACTCTTCCAGCTTCTCTTGCTTTTTCAGAAACTTCTTTGTTTTCGGAATCAAGTTCGCTGATTTTGTTTTCGAGTTCAGCAATTTGAGCGTCTACCTTTTCAATTTCAGCCTTTTGAACATCTTTTGCTTGGTTTGTTGTAATGTTAGAAGCAGTAGAATTTCTGTCGTATCCTTCTTTGCGTTTCTTGTCTGTTTTCTTGAATTTAACATGACGCATGCAGAATCCAACGACTGCAATTATAAGTGCAACAGCAGTGATAAGTGAAGGAATTAAAAGCCACATTGTGTTGTCTGTTGTTTGGCTGTCTTTGTTGCTGCCATTGTTGCTGTCGTCGTTATTGGTGTCATCATTTGTCGAAGCGGCAGTTTTTGAAGTAAACAAGGTCTTTCCAAATTCTTCTTTTTCACTTGCCCCAGTGTAAAGGTTTTCTTCGCTGCTTTCCCATGAAATGTCTGTTACATAAGCACAACCTGTTGTGGCCATGCTGTCTGAAACAAGAGAGAATGAGAATTTAGCATCTTTTGTTTCGGTTGCTTTAAAGAGAATTGTATATTCTTGCCAGCCATTGTTTGATTTAAGATTTTCGATAAAATCAAATCCATTAATACCAATCTTAACGCCATACTTTGCATCTTTCTTAGCATTTGCAGCATCAGGGAAGCTTGTTAATAATCTAAATTTAAGTTTGTAATACTTATCTTTTTCAGTTGAAAGGTTAAAATTTGATGAAAGTGAATATGTTGATGGTGTGTTAGTCGAAACTACAAGAACATTATTATCAAGAGTTCCATCATCGATAGGGCAGATGTTGCCTTCTTTGTCGATATATTGAAAGTTTGTGTTGCCTTTGCCCTTTACGATTCCGCCATTTGCAGCACCAATTGAACCGATTTCAACTTTTCCTGTGAAGGCGTTTGAAGATGAGATAGCGTTGTTTATGCTGCCGTTAGGGTCGAGAGAGAGCATGAATCCTGAAAGGTCAATTTTGTTGCCTTCTGAAGCGTTAAAGGTTTCTTTTGAAGATGAGTTAAGTTCGACTCTATCAAAGAAAGCATGTCCGGCTGTTTTTTCGTCGCTATTTCCAAGTTCTAAAACAAGTTTAAGTGAGTTTGAAGCTTCGCCTGCATTGATCAAGCAATTGTATGTTGACCAATTGTCGCTTGAAAGGCCTTTGTCATATCTTAAAACGATTCCGTTTTCGTCAACAACTTTAACATTGATTTTTGAGCCTTCGCCCATGGTTTTATATCTAAAAGTAAGGTTGTAATATGTGCTTGCAGAAATTGAGAATGTGCTTGATGTTGCTGATTGGTAATCTGCTTTTGAGTTATACATCATAAACACGTTTTCAACGTCAGTAGTTGTTCCGTCCAAAGCGTCGCCAGGGTTTGCAAATTCAAAGCCGCCGGCAGAGAAGTAAGGTTGATAGATGTTTAAGATTCCCGCTTGTTTTGTTACATTTGCGCTGCTTTGGCTGAGTGTCCAATCTGCAGGTTTAAAAAGTGAAGAGGTGTTTTTGTCAAGATTGGCTGCCAAGTTAAAGTTTCCGTTTTTTATTGTTCCTTCGTAAGCAGTTGCGGTTTTAAGTTCGAGATAGTTGCCATCTGTCTTAAAGTCATCGCTTCCAACTCTTTCAACAACGATGTTGTCAATGGCAACGCCACCTTTTGCAAGGTTAGATTCCGATCCAAGGCTAAGCACAAGTTCAATTTGGCTGTTGTATTTTGAATGACCTTGAACGTAGAAGATCATTTCGCTGTATTCGTTGATAAACTTGTTTGAGCCCTTTCCACTGATTGCAGTAGAGTCTTTCGAGCAAGGTGTGTAAGAATCAAGATAAGCAAATTCGTCTTTAATCTTTGATGTTTCTCTTGCTTTAACAAGGAAAGTTCCTGCAGTAAGGTCAGCAGTTTTAGCCCTTACAGTTATTTTGTAAAGTCCGAAAGCCTTGATGTCAACAGGTTGAGAAACAACGCTTACATATCCTTCATTAGCCCACAAAACCATAGATTTTGTGTTATTTTTTGAAAAATCTGTGCCAGGATAGGTGAGAGAAGTAACGTGTTCAAAGTTACCTTCGTTCATGTCAATAACTCTGGCATGTCCTTTTTCGTTTTGGTTTTCAATTTTCCAGTCAACCATAGTGTTTACAGCGCCGGTGTTGTCTTTTTCAAAGTCAAAGTTTATTGAAGATGTGTCAATTATGTTTCGATCGTCAATAGAAGTTGTCTTGAAGTTGTCTCCGTTTTTAATTCTGTGGTTGATGTTTTCATAGTAAGCGTTTTGTGAAAGTTGAACGCCTGAAACTTCATCAAAGAACACCGCACCTGAAGAAGGCGTGTTTTCATTTCCAAGCCAAAGGTCGATAGTAGATGTTTGAGAAGTATTTCCAGTTGCTACATAGAAATAATAAGTGCTCCAATTTCTTGAAGTAACATTTTCATAACTAAGTGTAACAACATTGCCTTTTTCGTCTTTAAGACCTGAAAGATAAATAGATCCAAATTCGGTAGCCTCGTCAAAAGTAGCAGTTTTCATAGAAACTTGAAATTCGTAATATGAATTTGCACTAAGCGAGATAGAGTTTGAATAATATCCTTCGCTTTTTGAACTTGGCTTATAGTTTGTCGAGTTGGGAGATGAAGAAGCGGAGTTAATCATCAAGATTTTGTTGTCGCTTCCTTTCTTTCCAGGGTTTTCTTTTAAATAATAAATGCTTGAGCCATAGCTAGCATAATCCTTGGTAATATCGATAACCATAGTCTTGGCGCCAGTGTTGCCCCATTTTCTTTTCCAACCAGAAAAGTCGCCTTCAAGGTAAGAACTTGATGTAGCGTTAAAACTGCCGTTAGAGATGGTTACGCTTTGCAGATATTCGCTTTCTGCAGCGCTTGCACTTGAACCACTAATGCTAGGCAAAGCGGCCAACATAGCGAATGGTGCAGCAAGAGCAAAAATTCCGGCTGAAATTTTTGTGAGTAGTTTCTTTTTTGTCATAAATCACCCTTTTGGTTAAAATTCAAATTTAGTATACAACAAAATTTGGTAATAATCAAATATTTTTTAATTAAATATAAATAATAATTACATGAAAAAACAAAAAACATCTAAAAAGGACAATCAAAAACATAAAAAGTCGCAAATCGGTAAAAAAATCATGCTGCTGCTTTTGGGAGGCATGATAGGTTTTATCAATGGTTTCTTTGGCGGCGGTGGTGGAATGATATGCGTTCCCACGTTAGAAAAGGCGCTTAAACTTGACAATAAGCGCGCCCACGCCACGGCCATAGCGGTGATTTTTCCGCTGTCGCTAATTAGTTGCGCAATATACATATTCAAAGGCAGCATACAGTCGCTTCCGCTGTTGACGGTGGGGCTTGGAGTGCTTGCCGGCGGCATTGCAGGGTCAATTTCGCTTAAATATATTCCGTCAAAAGTGTTGCGAATAATATTTGCCATAATCATGTTTGTAGGCGGAGTGAGGCTTGTGATATGACGATATTTTTGCAAATACTCTTTGGAATTTTAGGCGGATTTTTTGGTGGATTAGGCATGGGCGGAGGAACTTTGCTTATTCCTCTTTTAACGATTTTTTTAGGTTTTGACCAACAATTAAGCCAAGGTATAAACCTACTCACATTTTTAATTATGGCTGTGTTTTCGCTTTACATCCATTCGCGAAATGGACTGATTGAAACGAAAGGAATAGTATGGATTATTTTAGGTGGCGTAGTGTTCGCTGTCGGTGGTTCATTTTTAGCGACAATGTTGCCAAGCATGGTTCTTCGCCGCTGCTTTGGAGTCTTTCTTTCAATCCTAGCAATCTTTGAGTTTATCAAAGCCCTAAAAGAAAAATAAAGTAAGGTAAAACGAAATTAAAACTGCCTAAATATTGTAAAAATTAAAAACGTATACTGCGTATGTTTTTTTTATAAAAAAGATGGACAAATGTTTCTTTATTGTGCTATAATACGGGCAAGAGGAGCAGTGTTTTTATGATAGTAAATCCAAAAATATGTATAGGCTGTGGAACATGTGTTGCTATTTGCCCAGTAGAGGCAATTTCATTTGGCAAAGATGGCAAAGCCGTAATTGATCAAAAAAAATGTATTCATTGTGGCGGCTGCAAAGCAAGTTGTCCAGTTTCGGCAATAGATGAAGATTAAAAGGGGATAAAACATGGAAAAAGTTGCTTTAATAGAGCTTGCTGAAAATTCAACAAAGTTGTCAATTTACATGACACAAAACGGAAGAAGCAAACTTATCAGAACAGAAAGTGACAAGGCAAACATTTCAAAAGATATTGAAGAAGAAAAGTTGCTTCGTCCAAAAACAATTTCAGACACTGTAAACATCTTAAAAATTTACAGAAACATAATTGAAGAAAATGACGTTAAAAAGATTATTGCCGTTGCAAATGACATCTTGATGCAAGCCCGCAATCAACGTGGTTTTTTTGAAGAAATCTACAACAACACTGGCATGAGTTTTACATTTGTGACCGAAGAAGATTTTGTTAAAAACATCTACACATCATCATGCAACAAAATTGACAGTTCAAAAGGCACAATCGTTTATGTTGGCTCACATTCAACATACTTGATTAAATACAATCGTCGCACAACTTTGGGCTATGATTGCATACCTGTTGGTTATGAAACAATAACAAAATTCGGCAGCGATTTTGATTCAATGAAATCAGCATTTGCTGAAAAACTTGTTCTCAAAAATGTGTCGCTTGACGATGAAGAATTTGTGCTTGGCGAGGGTGTTCCTTTTGTAAATCTTGGCAGAATAGCAAAGAAAATCGACCACTATCCAATCGAAATCGACAACAACTATCCAGTGTCACATTCGCTTGAAAAAAAGGTAGTCGAATTTGTAAAAGGGCTTGACCTTGAAAAGGTTACCAAAGTTAAAGGCCTTGTTGAAGACCGCACAGACATTTTGATTTCAGGATTTGCAATCGTAAGTGCAATCTATGACAAACTTAAAATCAAAGAAACAACAATCGCAACAGCATCAGTTAGGGACGGAATTATAACAAATTCATTTGCCGCTGACATTCAAGAACGTTTTTCAGATCTTTTGGCATCATCATTTGATTCAATTCACGAATTCATCAAAGACGACAATTCAGTCAACATCCGCGTTGCAAACATGGCAGGCATTTTGTTTAAACAACTCAAAGTTATGCACAAACTTCCACGTGCATATGTAAAGCCAATGCGTGTTGCCGCTTATATGTTTGACAGCGGAAAGCAAATCAGTTTTGACGACTATGAAAAACATGGTTTTTACGCAATTTTAAATTCAGGACTTTGCGGAGTAAGCCAAAAAGACTTGCTTTTAGGCGCATTCATATGCCAATGCCAAACAGCAGACAATTTCAATCTGTCACAATGGATGAAATATAAAGACATTTTAAACGACGAAGACTTAAACGCTGTTAGAAAACTGGGAGTTATCGTAAAACTTGCCGTAGCGCTAAACAGTTCAAAACAACCTGTGGTTACAGACATCGTCTGTGACATACTTGGCGATTCAATCATCATGAAAACAATCGTAAATTCAGACCCAAGCTATGAAATTATGCAGGGAATGAAAGTAGCACGCGACTATCGCAAATACTTTAAAAAGAATCTTCAAATCATCTAAAAAAGTATTACAAAACGCGAAAAAATCGCAAACAACGGAGGCTTTTGTATGCATTATAACTATGCAATCGAAATCGGCGGTTCATTCACCACCATTTATGCAAGAAATCAAGGTTTTGTATTAAAAGAACCTACTTTAATCGCGGTTGAAACCAATGCGGAAGGCTATCACGTTAAAGCAACCGGAACAGAAGCCAAAAAATTGGTATGGAAAACACTTGACGAAGTTGAAGTATTCAATCCAATATCAAATGGCGTTATTGAAAATTTTGAATATGCACAAGTGCTCATTTCAACATTTTTAAAGAAAATCAAATACAAAAAATCATCAAACATCTTGGTTTTAGTTCCTTGCGGATTAAAAAACGAAGAAAAAGAAGCCTATTACACACTTTTTGAAAAATTTGGATTCAACGAAATCAGCCTTGTTCCATCAGTGCTTTGCGCATTAATCGGTCAGGGAGTAAATGTGCTTTCACCAAAAGCAAACATGATCGTTGACATCGGTGGAGCAACAACCGACATTGCGGTAGTCAACTTGGGCTCAATCTTGAAAGGCGTTACGCTTGGTCTTGGCGGAAAAGCAATGGACATCGCAGTTTCAAATGCACTTGCAATGGCAAAAGATGGAATTATGATTGGCCTGCCAACAGCAGAGCGAGTAAAAAATGAAATCGGCAGCCTTTATGCCAATGACACTTTAAATATGGAAGTTATGGGGCTTGACACAGCAACCAACACTCCAAAAACAAAAATAATCTTTTCAAAAGACGTAAAGCATGTGTTTGAAGCGTTCTTAGACGAAATTATTCGCACAATCAACGTTACAATCAACACTCTTCCACCTGAAATATCAGCCGACATCATCAAAAATGGCGTAATCTTCACAGGCGGAGTAAGCCAACTTACTGGTCTTGATGATTATTTAAAACGCAACATTTCATATCCTTACACAATCAGCGAAGATGCCGAAAATGCAGCAATGATTGGCGCTGGAAAACTGCTGAGTGACGAAGCGTTGCTTGCAAAAGTTTTAGGATAAAAAATAAACAATAAATGCGACAAGAAAGAAAAATATACAACAAAATTTTTCTTTCTTTTTTTATGCCTTCTTGCTAAAATTTACACAAAAGAAGGAGAGAATATGGCAAGAAAAATTGTTCTCACAAGTGGCAAAGGCGGAGTTGGCAAAACGACCATATGTGCAAATCTTGGTGTCAACCTTGCAAGCCTAGGGTTTCGAACAGTGCTCGTCGATGTCGACATGGGACTAAACAATCTTGACGTTGTTATGGGGCTTGAAAAGCAAGTTGTGTTTGACATCACTGACGTAATTTCTGGCAAGTGCCGAGCCAAGCAAGCGCTTGTCGAAGACGCACGTTTTCCAAATCTTTTTTTGCTCCCATCGTCGCATTACAGCGGCAGGTCGCACATTTTAGGTGAGCACATAAAAAGCGTTCTAAATATGCTTGACTCGTCGTTTGATTACATTTTGATTGATTGCCCGGCGGGGGTCGACGAAGGCTTTCACCGCGCCGTGTTTTCAGCAAACGAAGCAATCGTTGTCGTGACCCCGCATCTTTCAAGTTTGCGTGATGCAAACAAAGTGCTTGGGCTGCTAAATGAATACGACCTTACAAGCAAAGGACTGGTGATAAATCGTATGCGTGGCGACCTTCTAGCCAGCGGTGAAATGTTGCGCGTCGAAGACGTTGTGCGCGCACTTCACATTCCGCTTTTGGGAGTCATTCCAGAAGACGACGCCATATCCAGCGCATGCTCAGTTGGCGGCTATTTAAACTCGGTTGAGTCTGCTCGCGCCTTCACTTTACTTTGCGAAAACATACACAACGGCACCAAAAAAATTTATGATTGTGAAATGAAATATCGAGGCTTTATGGGCTTTGTCCGCCGCAACATAAAAAGGAGAGTGTGATGAATTTAGAAAGCAAAATTATGGACGGGCAAATGTATGTAAGCGACGAAATGTTGTCGCTTTTAGAAAGCGAAATTTCCCGTGTTGTAAAAACTTTTTTAACGCTTTCGTCGCCCGTAAAAGTGCGCTTTAAAAAAGAAGGGAACGAATTGATTTTTATGACAAGTTTTTCATCAAATCGAGTTCGCCCACTCGGTTTTGTTCCGCGCCAATTTTTATAGAAAAAATTAAAAATTAACAAAAAAATCGGAAAAAATCCGATTTTTTTTAAAAATTTAAGCAGTTTTTATTAAATTATCACTAATATTTTAGTCTTTTGCAAAATAAACAATTCCATAGCAGTTTGGCCCAACGTGCGAGCCCACAACATAACTGATGTCAAAAATTTCTTGTTTTTTAGGGTCAAGTGAAAGTGGAGTTGCACACTTTTCAACAAAGTTTTCAACAAGTTTTCTGCAGTCAGAATTTCCAAAATAAACAGGGTAATTTTCGTCTCTATCTTTTGCCTTGTTAATCATATAAAGGTGTGCCTTTGCTTCGCCCATAACCTTGGCTTCGTTGGTCACTTTTCCGCCTGTAAGTGAAATGATAGGTTTGATGTTAAGCATGCTTCCAACGATTTGGCTTGTTGCTGAAAGTCTGCCGCTTGCACGCAAATATTTAAGGTCGCCAATAACAGCATAAAGTTTAACTTTTCTGATGAGTTCGTCAAGTTTTGCAATGACGTGTTCAAGAGTGTCGTCCTTTTCAATAAACTTTAAAAGTTCGGCAATCACAGCACCGTGTGCCCATGTTGCAACACCCGATTGACGATAGGTGACGTTTTGCATTTTAAGTGCTTGAACAGCGCCTTCAACCTGATGAATTGTTGCAGTCATTTCAGACGAAATTGTTACAACGATTACATGATATTCAGGGTCGTTTACATAAGGCGACAAAAGTTCTTCAAACAAATATTGGTTTGGCATAGACGTCTTAGGAATGATTCCCGTTTCACGCACTTTTTTATAGAAAGTGGCCGAATCAAGACCTTCTGGATAAAGTTCGTCTCCAAATCTAACTTCAATTGGAACAACGATAATCCCATATTTGTCAACATATTCTTTTGGAATATCACATGATGCATCAACAACGATTTTGTATTTCATAGTTTCTCCTTTGTGATAGACAAATTATACACAATTTTTAAAAATTTTCCAAATAAATCAGGCATAACAAATTAAAAACATATGACATATATTTTTGTAAGAGGTGGCAATGGGAAATGACGCTAAATTTTTTGCAAGTGAAAATTTTACCAATATGCTTTCGCGCGAAAAAGCTACGTTGTGGCAAACAGACTATCAAAAAAATTCGCAACTTTTTTATGGTGGCGAAATCGAACAAGCCACCCGCCTGTTAAACCTGCTCAGTTTTGCAAGAGACATCAAAAGTGCGGGTGAGATAAACTATCTAAAATCACTGCTAGAGTTAAGCAATTTAAACCTTGACCGCTATCTAACGCCTCAGCAAAAAACCGAGTTAAATGATGCGCTTGCAACTTTTCAAAACTTTTTAGATTTTACAATGCAAGAGGCTCAGCCACCATCGCCGGCGGCGAAGAATACCCTAGATGATTATGTCACTATGTTTCAGCGCAAAGAAAACCAAAATGTGATTTTGCTGCTTTATGACAATCGTTTGATAGAAGGTCAGTGCAGTTTTATTCCTGACCATAAATTCAACGTCTATCACGCACTAAAGGTCGGCGGCAGCGTCTATCAGTTTATGGAAATAAAAGCCATTTATGTTATCGGTCCAATCGAAAAGCGGTTGGTTTATTACAACGATTATCTAAACAAGTTGCCACCGCGTCAGGCGTTTTGCAAAAAGTTTGGCGAACTTATAGAAATCGAAATGAAACAAGAGATTCGAGCAATCGAACGCAACAAGCATTTTTAATCTATTTTTGCTTTAACGTGTTTTTGCACAAAGTCAAAAACAAAAAAATATATTAATAAAGGGGAAGAATTAGTTTTACAAGGAGTAAACATGCCATTTAATTATAATTCAACTTTTTGCTGTTGTGGAAGAAATCAAATTAGACCTATAATCAACACAAATCCCACTATTGTGGTTGGTCCAACGGGAGCGCAAGGTCCGATTGGCCCACAAGGTATACAAGGTCCAGTAGGCCCAGCAGGTCCAGTAGGAGCAACGGGTCCACAAGGCCCAGTAGGAGCAACGGGTCCACAAGGACCAGTAGGAGCAACGGGCCCACAAGGCGCACAAGGCCCAGCAGGACCAGTAGGAGCGACAGGACCACAAGGGCCACAAGGTCCAACAGGTCCAGCGCTAAACGAAAATGCTACAATTTATAATGCAGCATCGCAGTCGCTGACAAGTGGAACAGCCGTTTCGTTGCCAACAGTTTTAACAAACAATTCGCTTACGACAACCACTGCAAACACAATTACAGTGCCTTCTGCAGGAGCATATCAAATTTCTTATACTACTTCCGTTGCCACAGGAGCAGTGTCTGGCGACAATGTTGCGATTGCGGTAAATGGGGTTGTTCAAACTCCAACTCAAAGATCGCTTTCGACAACACAGGGCGTTAGTGCAACTTATGTATTAAACCTTTCTGCAAACGATGCAATCACAATCGTTCCAACAGTTACTGGCGCCACAACGCTGACGAACACAGGCGAACCTAGTGCGACATTGACAGTTATACGCGTTGGTTAAAAAATAAAAAAAGAAAACGAGCAGATTTATGCTCGTTTTTTATTGTTTAAGCATATATAATCATTTGCGGACGGCGAAAGAGAAGAAAAAATTAAAATTTATAATTTTAAAAGGTTGAAATTGTAAGTAAAAACATTTCACATTTTCAATTTTTTATTTTATAATTAAAGTGTAAGTATAGATAAGGAGAATACGTGTGGACAGCATAATCGAAGTTGACAACCTAACAAAAGACTACGGTTTTGGCCGCGGCGTTTTTGACGTTTCATTTAAAGTAGGCAAAGGCGAAGTCTTTGGCTTTTTAGGGCCAAATGGAGCGGGAAAATCAACCACAATTCGCCACTTGATGGGCTTTTCAAAGCCGGATAAGGGTCAAACAAAAATTTTTGGCAAACCAACTTTTGACCGATATTATGAAATCTTAAACCATGTGGGCTATATTCCGGGCGAAATTGCTCTGCCACAAGGCCTTACTGGCATAGAATTTTTACATATGATGCAATCGCTGCAAAAAATTCACAATGAGCAGCGCCTAAACGAACTTTTGGATCTTTTCCAACTAGACAGTGTGACATTAAAGGGCGAAACAAAGCGCATGAGCCTTGGCGTAAAGCGTAAACTTGCCATAGTCGCCGCATTTATGAGTGATCCTGAAGTGTTAATTCTCGACGAGCCAACCAGCGGGCTTGATCCAGTGATGCAAGAAGTATTTATTGAATTTATCAAAAAAGAAAAAGAACGTGGCAAAACAATTTTGCTTTCCAGCCACATTTTCACCGAAGTAGACGCCACTTGCGACCGCATCGCAATAATCAAAGACGGCAGAATCGTATCGGAGTTTATAGCAAACGATTTAAAACACGCAAAAACAAAATTCTATCAAATTGAGTTTGAAAGCAAAAAGGATTATGAAGATTTTTGCTCAGCCAATCGCAAAAGCAAAATAATGAAAATACTTAATATAAATGACGAACAAAATCAACTTATGATTTCTACACATGACGACAAAATCAACGAAGTGGTCGACCAACTTTCAAATTACAAGATTGCCGAATTTACTAATATTAAAGAAACGCTTGAAGACTATTTTATGAAGTTTTATAAAGAAGACAAAAACTTTGGAGGAGTTCAATGGAAAAAGAAATAAAAGTTGTTGCGCCTCAAAGCGAAGAATATCCAATCATAATCGACAATCTGACCAAAGACTATGGTCAAGGTCGCGGAGTGTTCAACATCAACCTTAAAATCAAAAAAGGTGAAATGATGGGCTTTGTCGGAACAAATGGTTCTGGGAAAACTACAACAATCCGCAATTTACTGGGCTATATTAAGCCAACCAGTGGGCAGTGCATGGTTCTCGGCAAAGAATCGTGGACGCACGCCAGCGAAATCGCCAGCCACGTCGGTTATGTGCCAGGCGAAATAGGTTTTCCGGATTTGCCGACCGGCACAGCATTCATTAAAAGTCAAGCAGATTTTTTTGGAATTAAAGATTTAAGTTATGCAAATTCGCTGATAAAACAACTTCAACTTGACCCACGTGCAAATTTAAAGCGTATGAGTAAAGGCATGAAACAAAAAACCGCACTTGTGGCAGCACTTATGAACAATGCTGAAATTTTGATTTTAGACGAACCAACCACAGGTCTTGACCCTCTTATGCGAGATGCGTTCATAAGCATAATCAAAGAAGAGCATAAAAAGGGTAAAACTATATTTATGTCCAGCCATATGTTCAACGAAATGGAAGACACGTGCGACCGAGTTGCACTTATAAACAACGGACATATAATTGACGTCGTCGATATGAACGACATTCATAATCGCAAAGTTAAAGATTTTAAGATTGAATTTAAAAATGAAAACGATTACAAAACATTCAAAAAGTTACGATACAAAGTAATAAGAGACCAACAGCAATACAATCAAGTTACAATCTCTATTTCAAACAAACAAATAAACAAATTATTTAAAGACTTGAAAGCATTTGATGTGAAATTCATATCTGAAGTAAAATACACACTCGAAAAGCATTTTAGAGAGGTTTTAAAAAAGCAAAAGGAGGAGAAAAACAATGTTTAGCAGAGCACTATTCAAACAGTCATGCAAAGCCAATGGCTTAATGTGGGCGATAATAACGTTCGCCGTATGCTTTATGCTTGCCTGTGTAATGATGATCGCAGGCGGAGGCAACATTGGCACAATCCGTTCAGGCATAACAAACACAATCATAGAAAGTTCGGTTGAAGCGCAAGCCAAAACACGTGCGTCAACATATTACAGCATAGTTACTCCGGGATTAAAACAATTTGACGAAACATTTGCGGCAGCATACGCTCAAAAATACACCGAAATCAAAACAGCTGACCCAAGCGTGCCAGATGAGACAGCATCAGCACAAGCGGGAGCATATGCGCTCAGCACAGGAGTAGGTGTGGTCAACGTTTATATCAATGACGTTTGCACAAAAAACGGATACGAAGACGGCAGCGTTGAAAAGCAAGAGCTTCAAGGTCTTATGTTTGCGTGCTTTAATCTTGACATGAATGGCGACGGAACAGCAGATTTCGATTATTTCTATGATGCATATGGAGCAGACGTTAAGCCATACACAACACTACTTTCAACAGTTTCAAGCCCAAATCGTGACACTGAGCGAAAAGAATATGCCCGCAATTATTGCAGTGTGTTCTTTGCTGGCAATATGGTGAGTGAAGACAACGTTGACAAATTGGTTGTACAACTTGAAAAATTTAAAATATCAAAAGAAGGTTATCAAAATCTTACTTACACAAACAAAGCTGGTGAGGAAGTATCAAAATACACAGGCACAAGCGGCTATTTGTATATTAAAGACCTTGCCACAGACACAATCGTAACACTCCAAGCGCGACTTGATTATGAAATCGCTAAAATCGAAACAACCGACCCAGTCGAATATCAAAAAGAAGTAGCGCGCATCACAAATGAAATCATAGCCGAAAACGGCAAAACATTCCTTTCATCTCTTCCAGAAGATGTGTCGACATCTCTTCAAGAGGTAGGACAGCTTGATATTTTTGGAATGATAACCGGTTCAGTATATTTCAAAATGGCAGGCTTGTTGCTTCCAATCATCTACATCATCATGGTTTCAAACAACTTAATAGCAGGTCAAGTCGATACAGGTTCAATGGCATATGTGCTTTCAACATCAACAAAAAGAAAACAAGTTACCTTCACACAATCAATCTATTTAATTCTTTCACTTTTTGTTATGTTTGCGTGCGTAACAATAACGGGAATGGTGTGTCTAGCGTGTCTAAACAGTTCGATGGTTACAGTTTCATATTACGAGCTCGGCATGCTCAGTCTTGGCGCGTTTATAACACTGTTTGCAATGAGTGGAATCTCATTCTTGGCATCATGCTGGTTCAACCGAAGCAAGCATTCAATGAGTATAGGCGGAGGCATCAATATGTTCTTCCTTGTCGCCACAATGCTCGGCTTGTTTGGCAGTAAAGTGCTCCCATCAATCGTGCGTCTCAATTCGCTTAATTTCTTCAATTATTGCTCAATAATTTCGCTGTTTGACGAAGTTTCAATTTTGGAGGGAACGACAACATTTGCTTGGAAACTTGCCATCTTAGCCGTTATCGGCATAGTATGCTATATCGTCGGCGCAATCAAGTTTGAAAAGAAAGACTTGCCACTATAAAGCGCGACGCTAAAAAATAAATATTTAAAATGCAATAAAGAAAGCGCTTAACACACAACACGAAAAAACAGGCAGACACCTGTTTTTTTGTTGAAATTTTTGCAGCAAATCAAAATAAATTGACTTTTTTTTAGTAATGATTATTATATAAGTATATTTTTAGGAGAATTTATGGAAAATTTTGTTAGACCAAGACCAGTATTTCCAAAACGTGCCGTAATTACAGCAGGCATGCCATATGGCAACAAATTATTGCATTATGGTCATGTGGGCATGGCGGTGAGAGCGGATATTTTTGCTCGTTTTATGCGTGATAGAATCGGAAAAGACAACGTAATATTTGTTTCAGGTACAGACTGTTATGGTTCGCCAGCAGTTGAATCCTATCGCAAACTTAAAGAAAACGGACAAATCACAAACGAAACGATCCAACAATACATCGAAAAAAATCATCTTGCTCAGGCGCAAATTTTTAAGGATTATGAAGTAGGTTTCAACCTTTATGGTGCGTCAGCACTTGGCAGAAGTGGACAAATTCACAACCAAACAAGTGAAGAGTTTATTGACGCTTTAAACAATGCGGGAATGGTCAGCAAACATAGTTCGCTTCAATTTTACGACACAACTTTTAAAACACTGTTAAACGGCAGACAAGTTGTCGGCAAATGCCCAATTCAAGGCTGCCAAAGCGAAAAAGGATATGCCGACGAATGCGGCCTTGGTCACCAATATCTTCCACAAGACCTTATCGACCCAGTCAGCACGCTCTCTGGCAAACGCCCTGAACTTGTAAAAATCGAAAACCTTTATTTCAATCTCGAACAATGCACGCCGCTTCTTGAAGAGTGGATTTCATCAATAGAAAGACAGCCAGACACAGCGTCGTTTATGGTTAAAGAAATCAAAGAATTTTTCAAAAAACCAGAAGTTTACATCAAGCGCGAATACTTTGCAAAACTTGATGAAATCAAAAATCAACTTCCACACTTCCAGCAAGCCGAAATTGGCGAAAAAACGCCAAGCACAACCATAGTGTTTGACACTTTGGCAGATCGTGAAAAAGCGTGTGAAATTCTCGCTGCAAACTCAATCCGCTATCGCACAGGCAAAACGTTGACTCCATTCCGCCTTACAGGCGACATCCAATGGGGAGTCCCATGCAAAGAAATTCAAGGCGTAAAAAATCAAACCTTCTAT
The DNA here is from genome assembly GCA_003522085.1 of Clostridiales bacterium. Lineage (GTDB taxonomy): Bacteria > Bacillota > Clostridia > Christensenellales > UBA1242 > Caccovivens. The sequence goes on from DPGI01000005.1 coordinate 68,599, forward strand.
GTTTGGCCTGAAAGTTTGTGGGCTCCAATATCGTTCACAAAAACCTATCTCGAACAAATTGGTGCACCAAAAGACGAATGGAAGAAATATTGGTGCAGCAAAGATGCTCAGGTTTATCAGTTCTTAGGTGAGGACAACCTTTATTTCTATGGTCCAGCGCAACAAGCAATGTTCATGGCAACGCAAGGCAAAAATTTCAAATTTGATGCACCGGAGGGTCAACTTCAAATCACCAAAATTTGCCCAATCAAATCAATTCTTTACATGAATTCAAAAGCAAGTTCGTCAGGCGCATTAAAGCCACCAATGGCAACTGAATTTTTGAATTACTACACGCCAGAACAATTCAGAATGCACTTTATGGCAATGAATCTTTCAAACAACAATGTCAGCCTAAGCCCAAAAGCGTTTGATAAAGACGCCGATCCAAACGCTGTCGACCCAATGGTGCTTGAAGGCAACTTGCTTACAAACGTCTACAATCGAGTGCTTAGATCAGTGTTTTACTCAATGCAAAATGGCTTTTCTTCAACAATTCCAAACGAAACAGTAGACCAAGAAATTTTGGATAGTTGCAAAAAAACAATCTTAGACGTTGAAATGTTTATGGCAAACAAAAAGCTTCATCAAGTCTACAACGCAATCGACGTGTTTATCAGAAATATAAACAAGTATTGGGTAAAAGAGTCAGCTGCAGCAGTCGATGAAAAACAAAAGGCAAAACTTATTGTAAACACTTTGCAAATGATAGTCACAGCGGACATCTTGCTGCACCCAGTTGTTCCATCGGGGGCAGAAAAAGTAGCGGCAATGCTTGGTCTTGACGCAAACAAAACTTTTAATTGGGACAATATTTTCAAGCCATTCCAAACAATGCTTGATGTGGCAAAAGGCGGAAAGATAGTTGAAATAAAAGAAAAGGAAGACTTTTTCAAACGTCATCCATGGCAACTCGAACAACTTGCAAAACAAAACTAGCATAAACTTATTATATAAAAAAATACACGAACTATCAAAACTAGTCCGTGTATTTTTTTGTGTGGTGCCGGTGGTCGGGGTCGAACCGACACTTGGTTGCCCAAACGAGATTTTGAGGGAGTAATGGATATTCGTTTGGCAATATTTCGGGGTGTTTTCATTACTTAAAAAATAAAATCTTCTACTTGTGTTATTCTATATTTAGCCAGTATGTAATGGCAAGAAAAGGTATTGAAATCATATGTGAAAGGAATTTTTATAAAAGACTTGACAAATCATCATGAAATTAGGTAAAATAGACAAAAAGTTAAATGCGTGAGGTTTAATGCGATACAAAGAGGTTAAAGCTTTACAAAATAACATAATAAAAGATTTTATTGATGATAATAATTTATTCGCAATATTTAAATTGCCAGTAAATATTTTATTTGCTGATAATTTTGTCGCTAATATAAAAAACATGAAAGATATTTTTAAACAGAACTGTCTGCGTGAAAATATCTTTTTTTCTTGCAAATGTAATAAAAGTTTTGCCTTCCTTAAAGTGGCTGCTGATTGCGGTTGTGGTATTGAAGCTTCGTCTAAATTTGAACTTAGAGATGCATTGAAATACACTAAAAAAATAATTGCCACAGGGCCTGGAAAGGACGATGAATATCTTAAATTGGCGATAGAGAATGAAGTAATAATTTCAGTTGACGACATTGAAGAATTAAAATCAATTGTGAAATTTGATAAACGCGTAAGCGTATTATTACGATGTTCAAGCAATTGGATAGGAATTCCTAGTCGCTTTGGTATTCAAAAAAATGGAATCGATGATTGCTTAGAATTAATAAAGGATAATCACATTGATTTGTTAGGTTTTTCTTTTCACATCAATAATTACAATTTAAACGACAGAATTAGAATAGTAAAAGAAATCCTTGATTTAGTTAAAAATAAAAAATTAAGTATTAAAGTTATTGATATAGGCGGTGGGATTCCTGTAAATTATTGTTCTAAGGAACAGTTCGAGGATTTTATATTAAATAACAAAAAAGAGTTTTACTTTGCTAATAAAAACATTAAGAGCTTTTATCCTTATTTTAATAAAGTAGCAGAAAATGAATTTTTAAACAAAATTTTACAGGAAATAAGGAAAGATTTAGGAGACATTGAAATATACGCAGAACCTGGTAGGGTTTTGGTTAATAATTGTGGTATCAGTGTTTATAAAGTCGAATATGTGAAAGAAACTCAAGATGGTAATATTGTTGTAGTAAACAGTAATATAAACAATTTATCTGAACAGTGGTTTAACACTGATTACCTAATAGAACCCAAATTATATTTAAAAAATCAAACTAACTCGAGGGTTTATTTTGCTTCTGTGGCAGGTAATTTGTGCTTGGAAAATGATATGGTTACTTGGCGCAAAATTAAATTTTTGCATAAACCTAAATCTGGGGATTTGCTTATATATTACAATACAGCAGGTTATCAAATGGATTCCAATGAAAGCATGTTTCATAAAATCCCTTTTGTTGAAAAATATGTTGTCCATAAACAAGATGATATTTATGTGATAAGAAAGGATAAAGAATATGATAGGGAATAATATTTTGGATTTAATTGGGCATACCCCTTTATTAAAATTAAACATGAAAATGAACAATTGGAAAATTTATCTTAAACTTGAAAAGTTTAATCCAGGGCAATCAATGAAAGACAGAATGGCTTTAAATATGATTGAACAAGCAGAAAAACGAGGAGATTTAAAACCAGGTGGGACGATAATTGAATCATCTTCTGGGAATACGGCTACCGGGTTGGCGATTGTGGCGGCAGTAAAAGGGTATAAGTTCATTGCTGTAGTGGATCATCATGCATCAGAGGATAAAATAAAAATTATTAAAGCTTATGGCGGACAAATAGTTATGGTGGGTGATTCAAAAAAAGCAGATGAAGTGGCAGTCGTTGAACGAGAAAATAAGGCATTGGAACTATCAAAAAAAATCAAGAATTCTTATGTACCAAAGCAACATGAAAATGTCGACAATAGAGGAGCTTACATTGATTCACTTGCCAAAGAACTAATTGATGAACTTGTGGTAATTGATCTGCTTTATGGTTCAATTGGAACTGGTGGCTCTATATGTGGTACTGCTCTTGGTATGAGAAAATATAATTCAAAGTGTAGAATAAATGCTGTTGAACCTGTGGGATCTATTATTTTTGGTGGGAAAGGAGGACCATATTTTCAATCTGGGACAGGGAATCCACCAGATGCAGAAATTCCACCCATTATTGATTATTCGCTTATTGATAATAATTTTTATGCAAGTGATAAAGAAGCTTTTAATACTTGTAGATATATAGCTAAAAACTTCGGCGTTATGTTAGGTGGATCTGGCGGAGGAGTATTATATAAAGCTTTGGAAGATATAAATTCAATGAGTGGCTCAGGCACGGCCGTTGTCATTGTTTGCGATGGGGGAGAAAAATATTTAGATAGTGTATTCAATGATTGTTGGATGAAACAAAACAATATGCTGGACCCTTCTGTCAATGAAAAATTGAATAAATGGTTAAGGAGGTAAAGTTGGAACTAAACTCTTGGGAAAAAAAATCATTAAAGAAGTTAACTAAAAAATATATAGATCTTTATGTGGCGTTATCAAAAGAAAGCAAAAAATGTTTTAGAATTGATTCTCATACCATATTTAATTCAGATACAAAAGAATTAACTCAACAACAAAAAAATAAAATAGTTGATTATTGGCATAACTATACAAAAGATTTTGATATTAATTATCATAAATATTACATAGATAAAACTGGTATGTTTGATGTTCGTTTTATTCCAGACGATATTTTTGCGGGATATATAGATCCTTATTTAAACAATAGAGAGATAGAACCGGGAATAGCTGATAAGAATTATTTTGATTTGTTTTTAAAAGGATTCAAAATGCCAAAGACTTATGTAAGATTGATAAATGGCATTTATGAAGATGAAAATTATAACATAATCCCCCGTTGTAAAGTTTTAGAAAAATTAACAAGTATAAAAAAATTTGTGGTTAAACCTAGTACGGCTTCATACGGTGGCAAAAATGTTACTTTTTTTGAAAATGCAACACTTGAAGAAATTGAAAATTTCATAAATATAAATAAAACGAGGAATTTAATATTTCAAGAAATTGTGGATCAGCATGAATCAACAGCATCGATTCATCCAAAATCTTTAAATACAATTAGAATTATGACTTTAATAATTGATAATGATGTTAAAGTTTTGCCTTGTGCTTTTAGAATGGGGGTTGGGGCGGCAAGAGTCGATAATGCTAGCTTTGGAGGAATATACTGTAAGATTTTTGAAGATGGAACCTTATCTGATTTTGCATACGATGCTTTAGGCCACAAATTTTATAAGCATCCAGATGGGAAAGAGTTTTCAAGCGTTAAAATTGATTGCTTAGATAAAGTAAAAGATTTAGTTAAAAAGGCGGCACAAAGATTTCCTCATTTCAGATTGATTGGTTGGGATATTGGAATTGATAAAGAAGGAGAGCCTATTATTATTGAAGCTAATCTTACAATGAGTGGGTTAGACGTGATTGAAACAATATGTGGGCCACTTTTTGGTGACTATACAGATATGGTTTTAAATGAAGTTTTTAAAAATCCAAAAAAGAAAGAAATTAGTATGGATATTTCACAATATGTTTAGGAGAAAAATATGGAAAATAAAGAAGAATACATTTATGCAGGTGTGTCTACCTTTATGGGCAGCAAAATGATTACTCAAGAAGAAATTAAAAATTATGATATTGTTTTTCTTGGAGTGCCATGTGACTATGGTGCATCTTATAGATTGGGGGCAAAATATGCGCCACGACAATTAAGAGAATATTCGTTTTGGGACAGGATAAATGGACAAGAATTGTACGATTTAGACCATAATAAATATATCAAAACAAATAATTTACGTATTGCAGATTATGGAGATGTGTATGTTTATCCAACTAATCCAAATAAGAATCAAGATGAAATTACAAACACTGTGTATAATATCACTAAAGAATCTTTTCCTTTGATTTGTGGTGGTGATCATTCAATTACATATGGAAGTTTTAGGGGGTTTTACAGGGCTATTAAAGAACGATTTCCTGATTACGAAGTTGGAATTATACATTTTGATGCTCACCTAGATGTTGAAAAAGAATACTTAAATATGCCAAATGTATGGCATGGTAACGTTTTCAGAAAATTGATTGAAGATGGATTCTTAAAAGGAGAAAACCTTTTTAGCATTGGGCCACGAGGGGTTGTGGATAAGCAGTGGTTTAATTATGAAAAAGAACAAAAAATAAATTTATTTACATCAAATCAAGTTAAACAACAAGGTATTGAAAATGTAATCGATAAAATAAAAGAGGTTAATAAGAATAAGAAGATCATATTTTATATATCTTTTGATATAGATGCAATAGATATTTCTTATATATTCGGTACGGGAACGCCGCAATGTAATGGATTGTCGCCTTATGAATGCGACAATGCCTTAAGAATGTTGAATGAATTAAAAATTGGTGGATTTGATATCGTTGAATTAAATCCAAAGTTGGATCCATCAAATACTGCTTTTGTTATTGCTTGTGAATTAATTTATCATTTTTTAGCGTTGGGGTATGGAGGTATTAATGGAAAAAATAGCAATATTATTTAATTTAAATCGCCATCAATTTGACTATGAAACGGAATTTGATTCCCCGGTTACCATAGAATCAATTTATAATTCTCTAAAAGATAAATATGAAATTAAATTTATAGAAGCGGTAAGGGATTTTTCGTGGATTAAAGAGATTATTGATTTTAATCCTAATTTAGTATTCAATATTTGCGAGGGTTATTATGGGCCCGCAAGGGAATCTGTTTATGCTGCGATTTTAGAACAGCTTAATCTCAACTATTCCGGTCCTGACAGTACGAATTTATTAATATGTCATAATAAAATTTTAACAAAAAGATTACTGGAAAATAAAATTTTAGTTCCTAGAGGGTATTGCATCACAAGTATTGAGCAGTTAAAAAACATCGAATTAAGCTTTCCTTTAATAGTAAAGCTTAATTCAGAAGGATCAAGTTTAGGGATGAGTGAAAAATCAATCGTTAATAACTTTAAAGAATTATCAGAACAGGTAAATGAGATGATTCAAAAATTTAATAGAGGAATATTAATTGAAGAATTTATTGATGGACAAGATATCAGCATGATTTTTGTAGAGGGTATTGGTGCCTTGGGGCCATGCGAAATTGATTGCGGTGCAACTTTTTATGATTATGATATGAAATCCATTAAAGATGATACAGTAGACATCAAAGAGTTAAAAGGTGATTATCAACGTCTTAAAAATATTGTTGATTATGTAGCTAATAGGTTAGATATAAAAGGTTATGCGAAATTGGATTTTAGGATTAATGATGGCAACTATTACCTTATAGAGGTTAATTCACAAGTAAGTTTCCATCCCCATGGAGAGTTTATTACTTGTGCAAAAGCTGATGGCTATTCTTTTGACCAAATCATAAATCATGTTGTGAATTATGCTTTACGCAATAAAATAAAATATAGTTCTATAGGAATAGGGGGCGACAAATGATAAATGAAATAGTGGATCAAGAAATTTTAACTACATACAATTATTTGGTGGAAAAAGAATCATTGCTTCCTATTAAAATTTCAAATTTTTATATGAAAAAAGTTGTTGAAGAGTTTCAAACAATAGGTGTAAACGGACCATTATTTAGGTCGGTTTTACCAACAAAAAACAGGTGGGAAGTAAAAACTAGCGAAGAAACAAGAGATTATGTGGAAGAAGTCAAGCATAATCCTATTGAGAATGTCGATTATATAATTCAGAAATATGATAATAGATTAGTGTTTATTATCACCGACGTATGTTTTTCGCATTGCCAATATTGTTTTAGATCATATAATTTATCTAAATTTCAGCAAAGCAATTTAAAAGAAACAATAAAAAATAAAGTTAAAACATTAAAAGAATATTTAAGTAAAAATCCTTTGATTGAAGAGGTAATTTTTTCGGGAGGAGATCCATTAAGTATAGGATATGCAAATTTAAAATTTGCTTTAGAAGAGCTGAAAGGCTTTAAAATTAGGATACATACTCGTGCAATAGTTTACAATCCTTTTGTGTTTGATAAAAAAATTATAAAATTATTTAAGAAACATAATATTAGATTGGTATTTCATATTAATCATCCATATGAAATATGCAGTGAAGTTGAAAAGATTATAAATAATATAGATCATGCGGGAATTCATATGTATGCTCAATTCCCATTGCTTAGGGGAATAAATGATCACTATTTAGTTTTAAAAATGCTTTTAGAAAAGATGGACGAGTTGCATATCCGCCCAATTTCAATATTCATTCCAGATCCAATTTCATATAGTGCGGATTATAGATTATCCTTTAATAGAATTCTTGAAATTATGGATGAATTAAATTGGAAAACAGCTTCTTGGATTAATTCTGTAAGATTTACAATGGATACAACAATAGGTAAAGTAAGAAGAGAAAATATAACACAACATGTTGGCAAAAGAATTGTATTATCTAGAGAGGGGAAAAATGTTGATTATTATGATTTAGATCAAGGCATCGACAAACCATCGGATGTGAATATCTTATTGTGGAAAAGATAATTTGACTTTTTGAAAGATAAAAATTATAATGTAAAAAGGAGGGCATTATGCCACATTATGAAAGTTATCAAAGTTTTCAAACGAAAAAAAGTATAAATAAAAAAAATAAAGCTAAAGAAGTTTCTGCGAATAAAAGCATAGACGAGGCCTTTGTCATATCTAGAAAAAAATTAGGCGATATTGATTTGCCTATTGTAATAGAAACAACATACAAAGAAGCGAAGGTGTTATATAAAGGTGAAATAATAACGGTGTATGGGATGCAACGAAATATTCCATGCAATCAATTAGTTTTTCCAGGTGATTATGTAGTTTTAGATGGCGACAATAAAAAAATTACGAATGTACTGGAACGTTCTACTATTCTGTCGCGTGATCACAAGGATAGAGCGAGAAGATCAAATGTCGTATTAAATAAAGTTGTTGCAACTAATATTGATACTGCTGTTATCGTAGTTTCAGCATACTCACCACCATTGCATCCTAAATTTATAGATAGATATCTAATGATTTTGCAAAATTGTGGAATTGAACCGATTATTTGTTTGAATAAGGCGGATTTAAAAACTAAACAAGACGAAGAAGTTTTAGATATTTATAGACATTTGAACATTCCAGTTGTAGAAACTTCTGCATTAAATAACGAGGGCGTCGAAAATTTAAAAAATTATTTGTATAACAAAAGGGCTATTTTTGTTGGGCATAGCGGAGTCGGTAAATCTACATTAACAAATGCTTTAATGAATTTTAATGAAATTAAGACTGGAGATGTGGGCAATAAAAGCTTAAGAGGACGACACACAACAACGTCATCAAAATTTTATTATTGGAACGACCATTCATCCATTATTGACACTCCTGGTATAAGGGCTTTAGATGTGTCAAGTTTTCAACCATCAGAAGTACAATACTACTTTCCAGAGTTTCTAAATTATCTCAATTGTAAATATCGTTCTTGCGATCATGTAGAGGTTAAAACAGAAGATTGTGGAGTTAAAACTGCTGTTAAAGATGGCTTAATAAAGTCGAGCAGGTATGAAAGCTATGTTAGAATTATGGAAGATTTAACACAAAATGAAAAAAAAACAAAAAATGATGAGCTCTGTATATAGCAATATTATCTTGCATAATTTATTAATGTATTTTGTTTGGGAAAGTGACAGAAATTTTGAGTTTAAATATAAACGAAAATTTATAAAAAACAACTATTCCATATATAACGAATTATTTTGTTAAAAAGTCAGATATGCTACATAATGAATCAAAAAATCTTTAAAGTGTTATTATCGATGTTCAGTTTAATAAATACACGAACACTAAGTTTGTCTTAATTGTCCGTGTATTTTTTGTTTGGTGCCGGTGGTCGGGGTCGAACCGACACTTGGTTGCCCAAACGAGATTTTGAGTCTCGCGCGTCTGCCATTCCGCCACACCGGCAAGTGTCATAAACAGGTATATTCTAACACAAACAAAAAAAATTTACAAGAAAATTACGCAAATTTGTTTTAAAAAACATTTTTTACAAAAATGCCCTATTTTAGGGTAATTTTGCCGTCATAAATAAGTTATTTTAATGTCAATGTGGCGTCAAATTTCGACATTTTTGTAAAAAAATCGCAAAAACGATTAAATTTTTGGCACTAAGGTTTGACTATTAAAATATCCAATTTTATAATTTTAGCAGTGAAAATAAAAGGGGAGATTTAGATATGCAAAATCACATTTGGGGCAAAACACTTCTTTCAGCTTATCGTTTTTTAGAGCGTATTGCAGGAGCAATAGACAAAATAATTGAGAAAAAAGCACTTGCTTCTTCTTGGGCAACTTCGTTCAGCAGTGTGGCAAACAGCACTTTAGAGCTTGCTGACCAAATCATCGAACTTTCCGAGCGCAAAGTAAAGTTAATCAATATCAAATTGTTGATTGAAAAAGCGTTAAAAAAGCTTGATAAAAAAGACGCGAAAATTTTAATTTGCAAGTATTTTGATAAGATGGGACCTGAAGAAATTATCGCTTCGTTTGGCCTTTCGCGCCGCTCATATTTCAGACGCATACAAGATGCCGAATCAAGTTTTGAGTCATCGTGCGCGTCGCTTGGTTTTCCGATATCTCGTCTGCAAACTTATCTTGACAGCGAAGAATGGATTAAGCAAATTGCAGCTACATTTCAAGCAAAACAAGCCAAAGAAAAAAAGGGCAGCGCCCTTTCAATTTAAGTCATCTTCATTAAATTCATAATAATCTCTTCCTCTTTTAAGTGGTGGAGATTTTTCTTTTCTGCCTTTGGCAAAAAGTCTGCGTTTTTTCGGACTTAAAATCAAATACAAAATCACAAGGCAAGGCAGCGAAACACCCAAAATAATCATTGCTTTTGACGTATCGCTCAGTCCACCGCCGCTAGGCAAATCGCCCGAAAAGTTAAGTGGAGTTGTTATTTCGGGAAAGTATTCCATGTTTTCGCTTGCAAGCGTCAAATTGTCACAAAAATATGAAAACGCATAACCTTTGATTTCTTCGCCGCCGTTAGAAAGCGAGCAATAATACCATTTATTTGTTGATTTCGGAAACAGTTCGTCGCCATAGCAAGTTCCATAAAGCACAACATTTTCTTGCAAAAAACTCAGTTTTCCACACTTTGCTGCGCCGGCCATTGGTGCTGAAAACACGTCAAGGCCGTTTTGTGCAAACGCCCGAAAACTTTGACTGGCATATGGCGTCGAAGGCACGCCGTCCATAGGCGTCACTTCATCTTTTTTAACATAGCCTTGAAGCGAAGCATACTTGGCGTAATAAAAGTCATCTTTTTCGTTTATAAGCAGCACGAAATACGAGTTTGGCAAGATAAAAAGTTTACTCTCTTCGCTGTCGTTAGGGCTTGAGTAAAAATAGATATTTTCGCTTAAAACCTTTGCAAAATAAGTCTTGTTTTGACCGCTCACAGCAAAAGTTGTGCCCGTTTGCGAAGGCCACAAAATGAATAAAAATGAAAATAGAACAATCAACAATTTCATAGCAAAATTATATCGTCAAAAAATGAAAATTTAAAATAAAAACATGTCATAAAGGGGGGAGAGATGTCGCAAATAATAGAAAAGATTAAAGCGATTGATGCCGAAATAAAACGCCGCGAAGAAAGTGATAACTTGCTTCGCTACAACACCGGCGATAAGATACATTTAAAACAGGTTGCATTTCATAAATGCACAAAACGCAATCGTTGGGTCTTCGGTGGAAATCGCAGCGGCAAAAGCGAGTGCGGTGCGGCCGAAGTTGTCTATCTTGCCCGCGGCAATCATCCATATAAGCCCAACAAAAAAGAAGGCGTCGAAGGCTGGGTTGTGTCACTTTCACGTCAAGTCCAAAGAGATGTTGCACAGCAAAAAATACTGCATTATCTAAATCCAAAGTGCATCGAAAAAATAGTCATGACATCTGGCCGAGCCGACAGCCCCGAAAGCGGTATAATTGATTTCATTTTAGTGCGCAATGAGTTTGGAAATCTCAGCAAAATTGGTTTTAAAAGTTGCGACCAAACTCGCGCAAAATTTCAAGGTTCATCGCTTGATTTTGTGTGGTTTGATGAAGAGCCGCCATTCGATATTTATCGCGAATGCCAGATGCGTGTGCTTGATAAACAAGGCGAAATATTTGGAACGATGACCCCGCTAAAAGGGCTGACATGGGTTTATAAAGAAATCTATCTAAACGCAAATAATTCGCCAGAAGTATGGCATGAAAGTATGTCTTGGCACGACAATCCCTTTCTTTCAAAAACCGAAATTGACTTCTTTTCGTCGTGCCTGCCCGAAGATGAACTCGCCAGCCGTCGTGACGGTAAATTTACTGCTCTTGGCGGTCAAGTTTATCCTGAGTTTGACGAAAACGTGCACATCATTGAGCCCTTTGATGTTCCGCTTGAATGGCAAGACAACATTTCAATCGACCCAGGTCTAAACAACCCGCTTTCCGCGCATTGGTATGCAGTTGATTTTGATGGAAACGTCTATGTCGTCGCCGAGCACTTTGAAGCTAAAAAAGACGTTGTTTATCACGCTGAAAGACTCAAACAAATTTCTCAGCGCTTATCGTGGAAAAGAGAGCGCAACGGAATGCTTGGCGCACTTATCGACAGCGCAGCAACTCAGCGCACGTTAGCGGCAACGAAAAGCGTTGTCGAACTGTTTTATGACAATGGCATCTTGGTCAATCCGCGAGTCAACAAAGATATGTTCAGCGGCATTTCAACAGTCAAACGCTATTTAAAAGACGGCGAAGGCAAGCCGCATTTGTTTATATTCAAAAATTGCACAAATTTAATTCGAGAGTTTAAATCATACTGGTGGGGCGATCAGGATCTACCAATAAAAAATGATGACCACAGTTTGGACGAACTTAGATATTATTTAATGTCAAAACCAAAAATACCTCAAAAAAATGAAATAAAAAATGAATTATATGAAGAAAAAATGCGTTTAATGCGCAAATTAAAGGCGAAAAAAACAAGATTTTGAAATATTTTTTACATTTGTTTGGAAAAATAAAATAAATATGATAAATTTAAATAGTAAGGAAAATATAAAAAATATGAAAAAAATATATTCATTTTTAATTTGTTTTTTACTTGCAATTTTGGCTCTCACTCCGCTTGTTACAAAAAGCGGTGAAAATTTAGATACCATTTATGCTGATGGCGAAAATCAAATCACCGTTTCGTCGGTAAGTGAACTTCGCGATATTGCCACAAAAGTCAATTCGGGCGAAGATACATATTCAGGCAAAACAATTCTTCTTACCAAAGACTTATTAGATGTCGGAACATGGACGCCAATCGGCCAAAAAGGAGCACCTTTCAAAGGCGTGTTTGACGGGCAGGGGCATACAATCTCAGGCATATCAGTCACAGACGGCCAAACCTATCAAGGTCTGTTTGGTTATGCAAGCGGCGCAACAATCAAAAACGTGTGCGTAAAAGATTTTACATCAACCAACCTTTACAATGCTGACGGAGTTTATGTTGGCTCAATTTTGGGCGCAGGCATTCAAAACACAACAATCGAAAGTTGCGAAGTTGATTCATCAGCATCAACCGATGCCGCATATGAAATCGTTTGCAATTCAGCAGTCGGCGGCGTAGTCGGCTATCTCGACGGTGGAAGAGTAACCAACACAAGTTCATTTATGAACGTCTATGCAACTTACAATCTCCGCAATGAATACACAATAAAAATCGGTGGTTTTGCAGGCAGAGTCGAAAACAGCATTTTTGTAAAAGCGTCATCATTTGGCGGCGTTAAAATTGAATATTCAGGCGAAGAAGCTCCAACATTAGATTCAAAATTTTATGTTGGCGGATTTGCCGGCGAAATATCTGGAGACAGCACACAAATGTTTGACGGAGTTGTAGGGGGAACCATCTCAGCCATCAATAATTATCCAGACACACAAACAATGGTTGTGGGCAGTGTTGCAGGCGCGCTCATCGACGCTCCAACAACAGGCAAAATGACCTCAATCGCATACACACAAACTCGTGACGCATTCGGACAAAATAACAGCGGTTATTTGACTGCAAACAATTATATTATGCAGGTTTCTGAAGGCTTAATCTCAGCGCAAGCATTCTATCAATCAGATTCATACACTTATGAGATGAACGGCGCACAATACACCTTTGTTTGGAGCCAAGGCACCAATAAATGGGATTTCGACAGCGTATGGGTAATGGCAAATGATAAATTGCGCTTGCAAATTTTCCAATTCTTTGACCTTTCACTTGCTGACTTTTTGGACAATGACGGCTTGCTTGAAAGAACAAGCGCAGCGCCAACGCCAGCCGACCCATCAAGAAAACCATATGCTTACAACGAAATAGTAAACATGTCAGTAAAATTCAAAAACAGCGAAAACAACAAATATTATGACATATCTGACATTTTACTTAACGGACAAAGCCTTAACTTATCTGAATTTATCGAAACTACGTCACCAGATTATGGCACAGTTAAAACATCAAAAACAGGAGAAATTACTTTCTATAAAGACGGCGACACCTTTCATTTGGATGTAAAAGCAACAAACTCAACCGAAGGCAAGTATTCGTTCAGATTAAAAGCGATTGAATATAAAGTTTACATCATGTCTGACGAAAATGGGGCTGTGCGTTACAGTGGTTCATCAACACTTGCGCAAGTTCTCACTCGCGATATGTCAGCGTCAAGCAATCAAATTTCAATCGAAGCAGTAAGCAACAAAAAATACAAGTTCAATGGCTGGTCAATCTATTATGAAGACTCAACAGCAGGCGACAAAGAATATGACCAAAAACTCTGGAAAAAGCAATCAATTTCGCTCCCAGCAACAAACCCACTTGCAATCAAATTTGCAAACGGCGCATACAATCAAAACTTCTTGTTGATGGCAAATTTTGCGTTTGACCCATGCACATTTAGTTTTGCATTTGACTCGTCAATGATCGCAAAAATCACAGTTAACAACACCGATGTTGTTTCATCTTCGGGCGAAACAGTGACGCTCGACAAAAACGAAGCGGTTTCAATTAAAGTTTTTGTAAAAGAAGAAGTTGAATTTGACAGTGCAAACCTTGAAAAAGTAATCAAATCATTCTTCTCGCGTGACACACTTTCACTCAAACTCGACACCTATAAAGACTCAATCGATCCAACGTTAACGGTCTATGAATACACATTCTCAACCTCATCGCTTGATTATGGTTCAGCATCAACTTTCAATTTCTCGCTCACAACAAAAATAGCCGAAAAAAAAGAAGACCCAAACACAACACTTTACATTGTGCTAGGCAGTGTAGGCGGCGCACTTTTGCTTGCAGGAATTGGCATAACAATTTGGCTTGTAATGCGTAAAAAAGCTTATGGGAAAACAGCTGCGCCAAAAGACGACTATAAAAACTATTACTATTAAAGATAGCAAAAAATTAAAAATTGCAAAAAAGTTTATTCTTCTCGATGATTTTTGCGATTGATAAATTTTTCGCTGTCACTAGCTTTATAAATCACATCACTTCCATACTTGGAGGTGATGTTTTTTATTCCAATAGCGGTCTTGCTAGGCTTTTCGTCAAAAAATGAAATTTGCTTAGCCTTGTCAATTTTGTCAAGATTTGTTATGTTAACGCGAACGGCGCGAATAGGCAATGAATAATCATAAAAGCTATCCAAAATTTGCATAGCATGCGCAGTTATGGTTTCGCTTGCAAAGCATGGTGCATAAGATGCGGACTTGCCATAACGCTTCAATTCATTTGACTTAATCGAAATACTTATGGTCTTGCCTTCAAAGTGTCCGGCGATAAGACGTTTGCTGATTTTTTCCGCCAAAAAAGCGACCACTTTTTCAATATCTTCGCGCTTTTGAATATCTTTTATAGTGGTTGTCCCGTTGCCAACGCTCTTTGGCGCTGGTTGGTCATAATAGCACATAACTTTGTCTTCTTCGCTGCCGCGCAAATTTTGCAGCAGTTTCACGCCTGTTATGCCCAAAAGGTCGTGAATATAACTTTCTTTCAGCGCGCAAAATTCGCCGATAGTGTTTATATTTATAAGTTTAAATTTGCTGTTAAGCCTTCTTCCAATCCCAACAATCGAGTTGAGTGGCAGGTGATAAGCAATCTCTTTAAATTTATCTTTTGGAATCACAGTCACTGCATCTGGCTTTTTCAAATCTGAGCCAAGTTTAGCGTAAATTTTCGAAAACGAAACGCCCACCGAAACGGTGAATCCAAACTCTTTCTTAATGCGTTCTTTAATCTCATAAGCAATTTCTTCGCCCGTCTTTCCAAGCACTTTAAGCGACGGCGTCACATCAAGCCAGCATTCGTCAAGTCCCAGTGGTTCAACCAAATCGGTGTATTGCAAATAAACTTCATGCAAACGCTGTGAAATGTTTTCATAAAGACCGTAATGGGGAGAAAGGCAAACAAGTTCTGGGCAAATTCTTTTCGCTTCAAAAATTGTCTGACCTGTCTGAACGCCGCTCTTTTTTGCTATTTCGTTTTTGGCAAGAATAATGCCCGTTCTTTTTTCTGGGTCACCTGCAACAGCCACGGGCTTGTCTTTAAGTTCGGGGCGGGTGGCGCATTCAACCGAAGCAAAAAAATTGTTGACATCAGAATGCAAAATAGTCCTTTCAATCATTTGCTTTCGCCTCCCAAAAAATGTATAATATGAATGTAATTATTCTCTAATATTTTACAAGTTAAAGGAAATTTATGCAACAAAATATGCTACAAAACTTTACAAATTCATTTTGCATAGATGGCGAAGGTGTGATAGAAAAAAACGTCGCAGCAGGTGTCAAAACGCTTAATTTGTTGACGTCAAATCCGCTTTTGGCCGCAAAAAAATATCAACAACACTCTCTCGCAGGCAAAATCATAGTCAAACCTGACGAGATTAAATTCTCAACAATAAAAAAACTGCAAAAACAAGGCATTGACCTTGCATTATATATTGATTTATCTTGTTATGATGAAAAGCAACTAGAAAAATTTTCGGCATTAAATATGCCTGTTTTTATTCCGCTTTTTGACAACTTAAAAAAGACGGGAGAAATCGCCAGCCAGTATGGCATCTCGCCCGCAAAACTGATTGAAGATATGGGATTTTTAGACCGCGATTGCACAATAGTCGGCGGCGAATATGCCGACAAAGACGACCTTGAAATTTTGGGCTTATATGGCGCGAAAATGGCGGTTTGTCCAATCTTTCAGTCGCAGCAAGGTGAAACCTTTTCAAACGTTGTGCTCATGCAAAAAATGGGGCTTAAAGTGCAGTTAGGCAGCGGCGGAAATGCTGAAATCAACATGACAGGCGAAGCCAACTATCTTTATCTTACAACGTTGTCACTGCTTGAAAACCCACAAGCGGTGTCGCGCGAAGAAATACAAAGAATGACAGGAGAAAATTATGAAAATTGAAGAAATCTTAGCAAGTGAATTTAGTCTTAAACAAGTTTATGCCGAAAACATAATCTCGCTTTTAGACGAAGGCAACACAATTCCATTTATCGCAAGATACCGAAAAGAAATGCACGGCTCATGTGACGACCAAGTGCTCCGCGCTTTTTCTGACAGACTTAAATATTTAAGAAATTTGAATGAAGAAAAAGAAAAGGTTCAACGTGTAATCACCGAGCAAGGCAAGTGGACGCCAGAGCTTGAAAAAGCACTTTCAGCCGCTCAAACTTTGACAGAAGTCGAAGACATCTATCGTCCATACAAGCCAAAAAGAAAAACTCGCGCATCAGTCGCAATCGCAAATGGTTTAGAGCCTCTCGCTGACATTATTCAAAGCCAGAAGAAAGGCGTAAACATTCAAGAAGAAGCCGCAAACTTTGTCAACGAAAACGTGCCAGATGTTGCAGCCGCAATCCAAGGCGCAAAAGATATCATCGCAGAAAGAATCAGTGACGATGCCGAACTCCGCAAAAATTTGCGCGAACTTTTATGGGAAAAAGCCAGCCTTTTCTGCACGCTTTTAGACGGCGAAAACAAACTCACTTACGAAGGTTACAATGGCTTTAAACAAGAAGTAAACAAGCTTCCAAGCCACCGAATCTTAGCGATAAATCGTGGCGAAAAAGAAAAGTGTTTAAAAGTTGAAACACAAGTAAATATGGAACTTCTTTTAAACGAAATTCGCTCATCTTACAAAAAAGATAACGAACAAACCAACGAAATCATGGACGAGATAATCGAAGACTCGCTTGACCGTTTGCTTTTTCCAGCGCTTGAACGTGAACTTCGCTCAACGCTTACAGACAACGCTTGCGAACAAGCCATCAAAATGTTTGAAGTCAACTTAAAGCCACTTTTGATGGAAGCCCCACTCAAAAACAACATAATTTTAGGGCTCGACCCAGCGTATAGAACTGGCTGCAAAATCGCTGTAATCGACAAAAAAGGTGACGTATTAGACACAACAGTAATCTATCCAACACCACCACAATCAAAAACAGAAGAAAGCATCGAAAAACTTAAAGCGCTCATCGAAAAATACAATGTTGACATTGTTTCAATCGGAAACGGAACTGCATCAAAAGAAGCCGAAATCTTTGTTGCCGAACTTATAAAACACGTTTCGCGCCCAGTTTCATATGCGGTTGTAAGCGAAGCCGGCGCATCTGTGTATTCAGCATCAAAACTCGGCGCCGAAGAATTCCCAGACTATGACGTATCTCTCCGCAGCGCAGTATCAATTGCCCGCAGACTTCAAGACCCACTTGCTGAACTCATCAAAATCGACGTTAAAAGCATCGGCGTAGGTCAATACCAACACGACATGCCACAAGCACGCTTAACCGAAGTGCTTACAGGCGTTGTAGAAGATTGCGTAAACAGTGTAGGAGTCGACTTAAACACAGCATCTCCATCGCTCCTGTCATACGTTTCAGGTCTTAATATGTCAATCGCAAAAAACATAACAGCATATCGTGCAAAAATCAAAGGCTTTAAAAACAGAAGCGAACTTCTTTCTGTTCCAAAACTTGGACCAAAAGCGTTTGAACAATGTGCAGGTTTCTTGCGCATAACTGACGGAAACAACATTCTCGACAACACAGGCGTCCACCCAGAAGCATACGAAGCAACCGACAAGCTTTTGAAAATGTTTACACTCACAGTTGACGATGTCCGTAAAGGCGAACTCAACCTTGAAAATCTCATCGCTCTTAAAGGCGAACAAAAAGTTGCCGATGAAATTGGAGTCGGCGTTCCAACACTCCACGACATCGCAAAAGAACTCGCAAAGCCGGGCAGAGACATCCGTGAAAGCATGCCAAAGCCAGTCCTTCGCAGCGACGTTTTAAGCATGGAAGACTTAAAAGAAGGCATGGTGTTCAGCGGCAAAGTGCGCAATGTTGTCGACTTTGGAGCGTTTGTTGACATTGGCGTGCATCAAGACGGCTTAGTCCACATTTCACAAATCTGTGATGCCTACATCAAACATCCATCAGAAGTTTTAAAAGTTGGACAAACAGTAGACGTTAAAATTTTAAGCGTCGACCTTGAAAAAAAGCGTATTTCGCTTACAATGAAAGGAATAGAAAAGTAATTTAGATTAAAAAAGGAGAAAACTACGGAAAAAGACACATGCCCATATTGTGGCAGCACCTACAAAATGATTAAAGAAAGCGGACTTGTTGGCTGTGAAAACTGCTATTTTGAAATAGCAGAACTTTCGCAAGCGGCACGCTCGCTTTTTGACGGCAAAACTTTTTCCGGCCGCGCTCCACAAAGGAGGGGACATGGACAATTTTAGCAGTGTTGCAATCTCCTCACGAATTCGCTTAGCCCGCAACATTTCGGGCATCGAATTTATGCCCAAACTCACCAGCGAAGACAAAATCGACTATATCTCATCTTCAATGCAGGCACTTTTGTCGGCATCTGGCGACTTTACAACGCAAAAACTAGCCGATTTGCCTTTGTCACGCTGCACATCGCTGTTAGAGCGTCACATAATCTCAAAAGCGCTTATCGAAAACAAAGACATTTCGCTTGTTTCAACAAATGAAGATGAGTCGATAATTGTTATGATTATGGAAGAAGACCACTTGCGTCTTCAAAGCATCTTGCCGGGGCTCAACCTGTTTGAAGCATATAATCAGCTCCTGCCACTCGACGAAAAAATCTCATCAAGTTTTGTCATCGCCTTTGACGACGAACTTGGCTATTTGACATCGTCGCCATCAAATCTTGGCACAGGAATGCGCGCATCAGTCATGGTGTTTATTCCAGCGCTCGAAAAAAGTGGTAGAATAAATCAGCTCATTTCCGAAGCCCGAAAGTTTGGATTGACTTTCCGCGGTGCGTATGGCGAAGGCAGCGAAAGCAAAGGCTTTATCTATCAAATCTCAAATCAGGGTCTGCTCAGTTTAAGTGAAGAAGAAATAATCGACCGTGTAAACGACTTTTTCTTTAGCATATATGACGAAGAAATGCGTTTAAGAGCGCAAATTTATGAGCAAAATAAAGACGAACTCAACGACCAAATCATGCGTGCATATGGCATACTCACAAATGCCTATTTGCTTGAAGAAGACGAGATGTTTTCGCTGCTTGGTATGATAAGGTTTGGGCACGAACTTGGTTTGCTTAAAATCAAAGATGTTGACCTGTTTATGAAGCTTTTTTATCATGGCGGGGCAGCATTATTAAAAGAAATTCGACCTTTTTCGCAAGATGAAAAGGAAAACCGCATTCGAGCCGAGTATATAGTAAAAAGGGTAAAAAACCTAGTAAAAATAGGAGGTGAAAAATGAATATAGGCGGTAATTATTTTTCGGACACAATCGAAAAAGTAATCAAAAACGCAAGTCGTATAGCCTTGCGATTTGGAAGTGACGTCGTAGGAACCGAGCATATTCTTTATGGCATAACTTCCGTTAAAGAAAGTCTTTCAGCCAAAGCGCTTGCAGAATATGGAGTGACTGAAGAAGATTTATTCGAACTTTTCAGTGACAACTGTTATGAAGAGCAAGTTTTTGGCAGTGTAGAACTTTCTCCACGAGTAAAAGATCTTTTCAAAACAGCGCAACAAATCGCGCTTGAATACAACCATTCTTTCCTTGGCACAGAGCACCTTTTCTTAGCGCTTTTGTCATCGCAAGGATCGGTTGCATTAAAATTGCTTACAAATCATTATGGAGTCGACATTCAAGCGCTTTACAACAAAATTGCAATGTCGCTTGAACAATCATCGCTCTCATCAAACGAGCAAAAATCGCAAAATCAATCAAAAAGCACTTTGCCTGAAAAGTTGCTTGAAATGGGCAGTGATATAACCTTAAAGGCAAAAGAACACAAACTCGATCCCGTAATAGGAAGGGAAGACGAAATCGAAAGAATCATCGAAATCCTTTGCCGAAAAACCAAAAACAACCCAGTGCTTATCGGTGAAGCTGGCGTCGGCAAAACCGCAATAATCGAAGGCCTTGCACAGGCAATCGTAAGCGGAAATGTTCCCGAACAATTAAAAGGCAAAATCATCTATTCGCTTGAAATTGGCGGACTTATGGCAGGCACAAAATATCGTGGCAGCATGGAAGAAAAACTGAAAGATGCCATCGAAACAATTATTAAAGACAAAAACATAATTGTTTTCATCGATGAAATCCACACACTTGCACAAGCCGGCTCAAAAGACGGCGAAACAAGCCCAGCTGATATGTTAAAACCATATCTCGCACGTGGTGAAATGCAAACAATCGGTGCAACAACAACTGACGAATATCGCAAATTCATCGAAAAAGACAAGGCACTTGAGCGTCGTTTCCAACCAATACTTGTATCGCCACCATCAGTCAGTGATACAATTCAAATTTTGAAAGGCTTAAAAGACACATATGAAGCCTTCCACAAAATTAAAATCAGCGACGAAGCCATCGAAGCCGCAGCAGTGCTTTCAGACCGTTACATTATGGACAGATCTTTGCCAGACAAAGCCATCGACCTTATTGATGAAGCGTGCAGCAAAGCAAAAGTCAACTTCTCAATCAAGCCACAAGCGATAAAAGACCTTGAAGACAAAATTGCAGCACTTTCATCATCGCGAGATGACGCATCTCTTCAAAGAAACTATGAAAAGGCGGCAAACCTTCAATCTGAAATTATAAAACTTGAAGACGAACTCAAGAAAAAACAATCCAAACTTCAACCTAAAAAGCAATCAGTAAATCAAATTGGCGCAAACGAAATTGCAGCAGTAGTTGCAAAATGGACAGGCATTCCAGTAACAAGAATTACTGAAAGCGAAAAGGAAAAATTGCTTCACTTAGAAGAAATTTTACACAAACGTGTTGTCGGACAAGACGAGGCCGTTCAAGCGGTTGCAAAAGCAATCCGCCGTTCAAGAGTGGGCTTGCAAGATTCAAAACGCCCAATCGGTTCATTCTTGTTCCTTGGTCAAACTGGTGTCGGTAAAACCGAACTTTCAAAGGCAATCGCCGAAGCGCTGTTTGACGATGAAAACAACATAATCCGAATTGATATGTCAGAATACATGGAGTCGCATTCGGTGTCAAAGCTCATCGGTTCGCCTCCAGGATATGTAGGTTATGACGAAGGTGGTCAACTCACCGAAGCCGTTCGCCGCAGACCATACAGTGTAGTTCTTTTCGATGAAATTGAAAAAGCTCATCCTGACATTTTCAACGCGCTTTTGCAAATCCTTGACGATGGCAGATTGACAGACGGACAGGGCAGAACAGTAAGTTTTAAAAACACAGTCATCATCATGACATCAAACGTCGGTGCAAGCGAAGTCAGCCAAAACAAAAAACTTGGATTCTCTGACGAAAACGAACAACCTGTCACTGACAAAGAAATTTATCTCCACGCGCTCAAACAAAAATTTAAACCTGAATTTATCAACCGTATCGACGTTGTTTGCGTGTTTGAACCACTCACTCAACCTCAACTTGTTATGATTGCAAAAATCTTAATATCAAACATCAACAAACGTTTGCTTGAAAAAGGTCTTACAATCAAAATGACAGAAGAAGCGCTTGACTTCATCGTTCAAAAAGGCTCAAACAGCGAATATGGTGCTCGTCCATTAAAGAGATATCTTCAACAAGAAGTCGAAGACAGAATTGCTGAAAAATTACTTTTAGGCGAACTTGAAGAAAAGGGAACGATTGTGATTGATTGCAAAGACGGCGAGCTTGAATTCACTTCACAAAATGCTTAAAAACGCTTTGAAAAAAAGGCGAACTTTGCTAGAATAATAAAGAAGGAGAAAACAAATATGAAAATTGAATTCTTAGAAAGAAATTACAAAATTTCAAACAAACTTAAAGACATAATCACAGACAAAGTTGAAAGACTTTCAAAATATTTTGGTGATGATGCCAAAGTTAAAGTGCTTTGCAGCGAACAAAACAAAACACAAAAACTTGAGCTTACAATCGTAAACAAAGGCATGCTTTACAGAAGCGAAGTATCAGGCGACGAAATGTATAACAACATCGACCTTGCACTTCCAAAAATCGAACGTCAAATCGTTCGTCACAAAGACAAAAAGATTGCAAAATCAAGAGTGAAAGAAGTTAATGCTTACGAGTTCATCAAAGAAGAACCAGAAGAAGAACTTGCAGACGTTTACAAGAAAAAATCATTTAATCTTGACCCAATCACAGTTGACGAAGCAAAAGATTATATTGAACGTCTTGGACACACATTCTTTGTATTCTTAAATGCAGAAACAGGCAAAGTCAACGTGCTTTACAAAAGAAAAGACGAAAAATATGGCCTTATCGAAGTGAATTATTAAGACATAAAAAACAAAAAAATAGGTTGGTAACAACCTATTTTTTATTTTCTTTAATGCCAAATTATAATGCATTTTTTGCGCTATTTCCAGTCGATAGGGCTCTGTCCATTCTTTATTAAAAACTCGTTGCATTTTGAAAAATGTTTGCAGCCGAAAAATCCGCGATAAGCCGAAAGTGGGCTTGGATGAGGCGCTTTCAAAACAAGATGTTGAGGCTCTATAATCGGTGCAAATTGTTGCGCGTGTGATCCCCAAAGCATAAACACGATTGGCTCTTTTCGCTTTGCCAAAAGTTCGATAATTTTGCCAGTAAATTGCTCCCAGCCTTTGCCTTTGTGGCTCATGGCGGCGTGTTTTCTGACAGTAAGAGTAGTGTTTAAAAGCAGCACACCTTGCTTTGCCCAGCGGCTTAAATCTCCGCTTTGAAGTGGCGTAACGCCTGTGTCAGATTTTATTTCTTGAAAGATATTTACAAGTGAAGGTGGCAGCGGAGTTGGATCAAGCACCGAAAAACTAAGTCCGTGCGCTTGTCCGGGTTCGTGATAAGGGTCTTGTCCTAAAATCACAACCTT
The DNA here is from genome assembly GCA_003522085.1 of Clostridiales bacterium. GTDB lineage: Bacteria > Bacillota > Clostridia > Christensenellales > UBA1242 > Caccovivens. The sequence continues at coordinate 92,175 of DPGI01000005.1, forward strand.
AACCTTGTCATAAGGAACATAGTTTAGAGCGTTAAAAACAAGGTCGTCTTCGGGGTAAATATCATATTTTTCGCGTTCGCTTTTCAAAAAAGATTGCAGCGCAATAAAATAATCCTTGTTTGTTTCGTTTGCTAAAAGGTCAAGCCAGCTTTTTCTAATTTTCATCTTATGCCTCTAGAAAAATATTAACACAAAACAATCAAAAATGCAAATCACAGGCCATAATGTTTTGAAAAATAAGCAAAATATGCTATGCTCTAAGCATAAAAGGGAAAAGTTATGAAAGAACTTAAAATCAAAAAAATTCATGCGCGTCAAATTCTGGATTCACGTTCAAATCCAACTGTTGAAGTTGAAGTAACACTCGAAAACGGAATTATGGGCAGAGCCTCAGTTCCATCTGGCGCATCAACAGGCGCATTTGAAGCAGTCGAACTTCGTGATGGCAACAAAAAATGCTATCACGGCAAAAGCGTGCTGAAAGCGGTTGAAAATGTTAATACAATTATTGCAAAAGCAATCGTTGGCAAAAATGTTTATGATCAAAAAGGCATAGACAAAGCCATGATCGCCCTTGACGGCACCGAAAACAAAGCAAATCTTGGTGCAAATGCAATTCTCGGAGTCAGCCTTGCAGTTGCAAAAGCGGCGTCAATTGCAGACGGCAAACCACTTTATAGATATTTAGGCAAAGAAAGCGTGCTTCCAGTGCCAATGTTAAACATCTTAAACGGTGGCAAACACGCCGACAACAATATAAACTGTCAGGAATTTATGATAATGCCAGTCGGCGCCAAAACCTTTACTCAGGCGTTACAATGGTCGGCAGAAATTTATCAAACATTAAAGTCGGTTCTTAAAAGCAAAAATCTTGCCACTGGGGTGGGAGATGAAGGCGGCTTCGCTCCAAATCTTCAAAGCGACGAAGACGCACTCAAAAACATAGTTGAAGCCATCGAAAAAGCGGGATACAAACCGGGCAGTCAAGTTGCAATCGCACTTGACGTTGCAGCAACCGAAATGTATGACGAAGCAGTTAAAATTGGCAAAGAAGGCAGTTATTATTTCTGGAAAACAGGCGAAGTTTACACAGCCGAACAACTTATCAAATATTACAAATCACTCACAGAAAAATATCCAATCATCTCAATTGAAGACGGCTTAGCTGAAGAAGATTGGCAGGGTTGGGCAGCACTTACAAAAGCACTTGGCAAAAAATTGCAACTTGTCGGCGACGACCTTTTTGTAACAAACACAAAACGCCTTAAAAAAGGCATCGAAAACCAAGTAAGCAATTCAATCTTAATCAAAGTAAATCAAATCGGCACGCTCACCGAAGCAATCGAAGCAATCCGTCTTGCCAACAAAAATCATATGACAGCAGTTGTTTCGCATCGCAGCGGTGAAACCGAAGATTCGTTCATCGCCGACCTTGTAGTAGGTCTTGGATGCGGTCAAATCAAAACAGGCGCGCCAGCACGCAGCGAACGCGTAGCAAAATACAACCAACTTCTTCGCATCGAAGAAAATCTTGGCAAACACGCAATTTACAAAGGTAAAAAAGCACTTAAAGCATAAGGAGAAAACATGACAGACACAAAACTTTATGACACCTTAAAAGAAAGAGGATTATTATATCAATGCACCGACGAAGAGGGCTTGAAAAAAGCGCTTACATCAGGCGCGCCACTCGCACTTTATGAAGGAACTGACCCAACAATGGACAGCCTTCACCTTGGCCACTGCATTCCTTATTGCATTCTCCGCCGTTTTCAAAAGGCAGGGCACAAAGTTGTTCTTTTAATGGGCGGAGCAACAGCCTGCATCGGCGACCCAAGCGGGAAGAGCGAAATGCGCAGCATTATGAACAAAGAAACAATCGCTCACAACATCGAAAAGATTAAAAATTCTCTTAAAATCTTCCTTGATTTTGATGGCGAAAACCCAGCCATAATTGTCAACAACGCAGATTGGTTTACAGGTTATGATTACACCGATTTTATGCGTGAAATAGGAATTCATTTCAACGTAAACAAAATGCTTGCCAACGAACTTTACGCAAAGCGTATCCAAGAAGGCGGGCTTACATTTTTTGAAATGGGGTATATGCTCATGCAAGCCTACGATTTTATTCGCTTAAATCGTGATTACGGCGTAACTCTTCAATATGGTGGAGCAGACCAATGGGGGAATATCGTAGCGGGCGTAGAACTTCAACGTAAACTCAACTTTGCAAACAACACAAACATAAATCTTATCGGTGCAACAAACCCACTTTTGGTTACTCCAGAAGGTGTAAAAATGGGCAAAACCGAACGTGGCGCAATATGGCTTGACCGTGACAAAATCACAGCCTATGACTTTTATCAAGGCATCTATCAAACACCCGACGCTTGCGTAGAAATGATGTTTGCACTCTTCACAGACATACCTATGCAAGAGGTTAGAGAGATGATTAAACGCGACATTGTCGCAGCAAAGAAAACTCTTTCATATGAAATCACAAAGTTTGTTCGTGGACAAGCTGACGCTGAAGAAGCACAACGCATGAGCGAAAACCTCTTTACCCACGGCGGTGATGATGCGCCTACTTTTGTGTGCGCAGCCTCAGAATACCCACTAAATATTGTGGATGTTTTGGTAAAAGTTGGCTTTGCTTCATCAAAAGGCGAAGCGCGCAGACTTATCGAAGGTGGCGGTGTAAGTGTCGACGGCGAAAAAGTTAGTGCACTTGATTATCAAATAAGTGGCGATGCTCTCATCAAAAAAGGCAAGAAAAACTTTATAAAAGTGGTTAAAGAATAACAAAAAGCAATTTTATATGACAACAAAACAAGGCGTAATTGAAGTTAAAAAATCAAAGTTTTATTATTATCGCTATGACGGTGACATGGCGGGCTTTGACGCGCTTTTGCCGAAAATAAAATCCGAACACAAAAAAGCCACGCACGTGGTTTATGCCTATTCGTTTTCGCAGCCATTCAACGAAAAATGCTGTGATGACGGCGAGCCAAAATCAACGGCAGGAGCACCGATTTTGTCAGTTATTCAAAAGAAGAAATTGTCAAATGTCGCGGTAATTGTTGTTAGATATTTTGGCGGAATAAAACTTGGTGCTGGTGGTCTTGTCAGAGCGTATACAAAATCTGCAAGCGAAGCACTTTCGGATTAAAAATAAAAAATTGGAGCAGCAATGCAAATTACAGAAATCAAAAAAATAGGCAAGGGAGATCGTTATTCGATTTTTATCGATGATATTTTTAATGGAACTCTTGAAACCGAAATTTTGGTTAAAGAAAAACTTAAAACTGGCGATGAAATCAGTGAAGAGCGTTTAAAACAAATCAAACTCGACAACGGCAAACTCGCAGCGTTTTCGCGAGCCATTTCGTATATCGAAAAAGGTTTGCACACTGAAAAACAACTGCGCGCTTATCTTAAAGAAAAGGGCTTTTTGCCTGAAAGCATCGACGAAGCGATTGAAAAATTGCTTGAATATGGCTATATCGACGATACCTTGTATGCTGAAAGTTTTATCAACTCATACAAACATAAAAAAGGCAAAATCAAACTTAAATTTGAGTTGCGCACAAAAGGCGTTTCGCCTGAAATAATCGACGAAAAACTTGAAGAACTTTTGCAAGAAGACGAAACCGAAGAATCGGCGCGCAATCTTCTTCAAAAATATCTTAAAAACAAAACTTTTGACGCAAAAACAAAGCAAAAAGCATATGCGCATCTGATGAGCAAAGGCTTTGAAAGCGACGTCGTGTCAAAAGTGCTCAGCGAGGTAAAATATGAGAGTAGGGATTGACATCGAAGACATTTCGCGTATGAGCGAAAAACTCGCAGAAAAGATTGCGACCCCGTCAGAAAAGCAGTATTTGTCGCGCTTTAAAGAAGGCAAAGCCCAGCACATCGCATCGCTCTGGACAGCAAAAGAAGCCTGTGTAAAAATGCTTGATAAAACAGACCTTAGTTTTTTAGAAATCGAAGTGTCGCACTCTGATTCGGGCAGACCTGCAATCGAGCTAAAAGGCGAAGCATTAAAGCGCTTTATTTCGCTTGGCCTTAAATCAATCGACATTTCAATTTCGCACACATCATCGCAAGCAATCGCAATAGTAATCGGCTGTTAAAATCGCAGAAATCGCTCCTAAAAACATCAAAAAAGAGATATTAAAAATTAAATAAAAATAAAATAAAATGATATTAAAAAACAGGGCACAAAAGTCCCTGTTTTATTTTTTTTGGTTTTTTCCATCAACGCATTTTCGCGCAGTTTTACAGTCCAAGGCGAGATGCGATTTCGGTGTTTACTATTTTGTTATAGTCGGTGTTTCCGTTAAGCATGCCCGCATTTTGCGTGATTGCAAGAAGAGTGTCAAGCGATTGCCTGCTCATAACCATGTCATGTGAGAAAGCGTCGATTCGATAATAGGCCGCAACAGCGATTTTCAAATCGTCAATGCTCATTCCTGTAAATGAGTCTTTAAGTGCTTGCGCAGCATCTTCTAAGTGGTTGTTTTCATAGCAGTCCTTCAAAAAGTCATAGCCGCGTCTAACAGCTTTTAAAAACTTTTCAGCAATGTCGCTGTGATTTTTTAAATAACTTTGCTTAGCGATAAAGCACGTGTAAGGAATCTTCTGATTTACAAGATCCGCAACCGACGCAACAATGTGATATTCTGGGTGAGCGGCAACCAAATTTGATGCGTTAGGTTCAAAAAGAGTGCAGTAGTTTGCATTTGAATTTTCAAACTCGCTGGCGATAGCGTTAAATGCTACGTCAGTTCGCAAATTAACCTTATCGCTGCCAACTCCGATTTGATAGCCAGCAACTCTTTCAATAGCATATTGCAGCGTCATGGCTGGCATTCCGCCCGCACGGCCGCCGATTATAGTTTCACCCAAAAGGTCAGAGATTTTAAAGTCAGGACCCTTTTTTGAAACGATAAATGAGCCGTCAGTTTGAGTAAGTTGCCCAAAAACCATAGGCTGATCGGTTATGCCTTCCTGGCTTGTGTAAACAACTGTTTCAGGCCCAGCCAAAATCATATCTGCCGCACCCGAAATAAGCGCAGTCATCGACACATCGCTTCCGCCACCGTTTGTAAGGTTGATTTGCAAGCCTTCGTCCTCAAAATAACCGAGATTGTTTGCGGCGTAGAAAGGCGCATAAAAGATGGAATGCGTCACTTCGTTGAAATTGATTTTTGTATAGTCTTTTCCGCCACAGCCAACGATAATGGTTGTGCAAACAGCAACGCAAAAACAAAGCAGCGATGCTACCAGTATTTTTATTTTTTTCATTTTTCCTCCCTTTACAAGATTCATTTTATGCCACGAGCAAAAAATAGGTGAAAGTGCACATGCAAGAAGGAGGGCGTAAAAGAGAGCGGGCAAAAAGGAAGTGATTGCAGTGTGGTTGAAGCGTGGTTTAAAAAATAACTATTGACAAAAAGACAAAAGCATGTTAGAATAGAAAAGTAAATTTGGAGGACAAAAAATGTCATTACTTCTTGATAACAATGTATGGGAAAGATTATTGCAGCCAAACGTTTTAACTGGCATTATTTTACTTGTAGTGGGAGTGATCGCGGCAATATTTGCTAAAAAGATTACAAAGCTTATAAGAAAAAGTGAAAAAGTAGAACCAAACGACAGAGTGCTTCTTACAATCAAAGCATTTGCACTTGTTGTTATTTTGGCAGCACTTATTGTAATGATAATTCAATAACTTCCTAAAAGCATTTCAAACAAGCGAATTCGCTTGTTTTTTTTTAACATATTTTGTATACTAACTTTGTTAGTATAACTTTTGGCAAGGAGAAGCACATCGATGGATAAAACATACAATCCACATTCATTTGAAAGCGAAATTTATAAAAATTGGATGGATAAAAAATATTTTAAAGCAACCCGCAATCCAAACAAAAAACCATTCACAATAATCATGCCACCACCAAACGTAACAAGCAAGTTGCACATGGGGCATGCTTTTCAACAAACCATACAAGACATAATTATTCGTCGCAAAAGAATGCAAGGCTATGAAGCGCTTTGGCTTCCAGGAACAGACCACGCCGCAATCGCAACTGAAGCAATGGTTTCAAACAAACTTGCAAAGCAGGGCATAACAAAAGAAATGCTTGGCAGAGAAAAGTTTTTGCAAGAGATAAACGCATGGTATGATGAATACAAAAACACGATTATCGAACAATTCAAAATCATGGGCTATTCATGTGACTGGGATCGCCTTGCCTTTACTATGGACGAACAAAACAACAAAGCGGTTCGTTGGGTTTTTGTTCACCTTTTCAAAAAAGGCTGGATTTACAAAGGAAAGCGCATAGTAAACTGGTGTCCACATTGCAAAAGTTCAATTTCAGACGCCGAAGTAGAATTTAAAGAAGAAAAATCGCATTTCTGGCACATCAAATATCAAATTGAAGGAACAAATGACTATCTTGAACTTGCCACAACGCGCCCAGAAACCATACTTGGCGACACAGCGGTTGCTGTCAATCCAAATGACAAACGCTACAAGCACCTTGTTGGCAAAAATGTAATTCTTCCAATCTTAAACAAGCCAATTCCAATTGTAGCCGACGACTATGTTGAAATGGACTTTGGAACAGGCGTTGTAAAAATCACTCCAGCGCACGATCCAAACGACTTTGAAGTCGGCAGACGTCACAATCTCGAAGTTATCAAAATCTTAAACGACGACGCTACCTTAAACGACAAATGCGGCAAATACGCAGGCATGAGTCGCGAACAAGCGCGCGAAGCGATCGTCGAAGACCTTAAAAAACTCGGCAACTTAGTCCGCATCGAAGATTATGCCCACAATGTTGGACATTGTGAAAGATGTAAAACAATCATCGAACCTGTCGTATCAAATCAATGGTGGGTTGATATGTCTCAACTCAAAATCCCAGCAATCAAAGTGGTTGAAGAAGGGAAGGTTAGATTTGTAGACGAACAATACAAAAAAACATATCTTCACTGGATGTATAATCTTAACGACTGGTGCATTTCGCGTCAACTTTGGAACGGTCACCGCATTCCAATTTTCACTTGCCAAGATTGCGGCGAAGTAATATGCGAACTTGAAGATCCAACTGTTTGTCCAAAATGCGGCAGCAAACACTTGTTGCAAGAGCAAGACACACTCGACACATGGTTCAGTTCTGCACTCTGGCCACTTTCAACACTTGGATTCCCAGACAAGAAAGAAGACTTAGCGTATTTCTATCCAACTGACGTGCTTGTGACAGCCCGCGAAATCATCAATTTGTGGGTTGCCCGCATGATATTCAGCGGACTTGAATATTATGGCGACATTCCATTCCGCGACATCGTTATAAACGGTATCGTAAAAGACGCAAACGGCAAAAAAATGAGCAAAACACTCGGAAATGGAACCGATCCACGTGACGTAATCAAAGAATATGGCGTCGACATTTTGAGATATTCGTTGTTCAACGGCATATCAATCAACATGGATTCACGTTTCTCTGAAAAGAAAGTAGAACTCAGCCGAAATTTCTTAAACAAAGTTTGGAACGCAAGCAAATATGTGCTTATGCAACTTGAAGGCAACGAGGTTAAAGACATAAGCGAAGTTAAACTCAACCTTGCCGACAAATGGATTATCACACAAACAAACAAACTTATCGACAGCGTAAATCGCAAGTTCGACAAGTATGACATTGGCATGGCAGAATCAGAACTTGGCGACTTCTTCTGGACAAAATTCTGCGATTATTACATCGAACTCAGCAAAACCGACATGGCAGGCGACAATGCCGAAGCGTCAAGGGCAACGCTCAACTATGTCTTGACCATTCTGCTTAAATTGTTGCACCCATTCATTCCATTTATCACCGAAAAAATCTATCTTGAACTTCCAAAGCACGACGAAAGCATTATGATTTCGGCATGGCCAGAAAAGACCCAAGACTATGAAATAGAATCAAACGAAATGGAAGAGATTATAAAAATCATCGGCAGCATCAGAAACGCACGAAACGAGAAAAAAGTGCCAGACAACAAAAAAATTGTGATAAAAATTTTTCCAACCAAAAATAAACAACTCTTTAAGGCTGCAAGCGGTTACATTAAAAAATTGTGCTTAGCAAGTGATGTCTTGTCTATAAGCAGTGAAGAGCCATCACAAGGCGCAATCAACCTTACATTCAACGATTGCAAAGTTATTTTGCCACTTGAAAGCATGGTTGACATGGGCGAAGAAAAGGCACGCCGTGAAAAAGAAATTGAAAGCGTTAAATTCGAAATCGCAAGAAGTGAAGGTATGCTTTCAAATCCAAAATTCGTAGAAAAAGCACCTGCCGCACTTGTTGAACAAGAACGTCAAAAACTTGAAAAGAACAAACAACTCTTGCAAGAATTGCAAAAATAAAAACATAAAGGAAGGCACATGGACAACGCTCAAAAATATATTCCAATGACCAAAAAAGAAAAGATTTTCCGTTGGCTCAACATCGCATTTGATATCGCAATCATGCTCGCCGGCATCGCTCTTGCAATTTATTATCACAGCATTGGCGACCCCAACAATCGTTTTTTTATCAGCCTTGGAATGTTGGGCTTTGGTGTCCTTCCTTTTATTTACGAACTCATCTCACGCGCAAAACTCACAAATTCTGTATTTTTGATTTTTAATATTTATTTGCTTATTGCTGGTCTGCTTGGCGGCGCGCTCAATGGCTACAATACGTATTTTTGGCTTGGCAGAGTGGTTCACTTTATAATGGGCTATATGATGGCAATGCTTGGATTATTCATCATTTGCCGCACAAAGCACAACACAAAAATGCACTATCTTATGGTCGCGCTTTTCTGCCTTGCGTTTTCGCTTTTCATCGAAGCAATTTGGGAAATAGGAGAGTGGAGTGCAGACAATCTTTTCAATCAAACAGCCCAAGGCGCAAAAATTGGCGAGTATGGTGCTCCACTAGTAACTGACACAATGGAAGACATCTGCTGCAACACCGGCGGCGCACTCTTGTTTGTGTTGCACTATCTCATAAGCAAGTGGTCAAAGAAAAATCTGCTTATTTCGTCAATGGAAAAAGAGTTTTCAATAAGACATAAATTATTTGAAAAATCATCAAATAAATCAAAGGAAACAAACGAACAAACAAACGAAAAAAATGAAGCAATAATTGATGAAAATATTGCAGAAAATATTTCTTCACAAAATACTGCTTTGCCTGAAAATAACGCAGAAATAAATATTTCGGAAAATGATGAAAAATAAATATTTATGTCAATATATATAAATATTTTAAATAATTAAAATAAATATTTTAAATAATAAAAAAATCGCAAATAATTGCGATTTTTTTTGTTGTTTATTTAATAATTTCTGTCCAATCTGATGCAACAGCATATTTTCTTCCGTCGGGGTTTGAAAAATAGCTTTCAACTTCTCTGTTGCAAGAATCAATAATTTTGTCAATGTTATGATAAGTGTCAAGTGTTCCAACGTCCACGTTGTGGTAAGGCGCAATGTCATAAAAATAAACATCAGCTTCATTGTTTGTTACAAGCCAAGCAGGGAAGTATCCAGGGGCATCGCCGATATTGTTGCCTTTTTCCTTTTCTGCCATAAACTTGTGAATTTTTTTTGTGGTATCTGCGTTATATATATAAAACGCACCGCAAGCATAATTTCCGTCTGGCACGGCAGGTTTTTCTTGCAAACTTTCAATCTTGCAAGTTTTTGGATCAACATGAGCAACAGCCCCGCCGCGAAGAACTTTTTCGCTTGTTTCAAATTTTCCAAAAACAGTGTTGCCGCGATCTTTGCCGCGATAAAATTTGTAAATGTCACTGATTTTAAAATCGAACCAGTTGTCGGCAACCAGGATCATTGATTCGCCCTCATATCCAATTTTGTTGAGTGCGAAAGCAACATCTCCAACTGCGCCCAAACGGTCTTCATTACTTGAAGTTCCGTCGTCTAAAATAGTAACGACTTTATCAGTAACCATTTTGCCGGCGCCTTTAGCATCAACAAAATTTTTGTAGAATTTGTGGTTTGAAATAATGACTACTTCGTCGATTTCTGGGATTTCGTTTAAGTTGTCAAGCAAAAGTTGAAGAAAAGATTTTCCTTGAACTTCCAAAAGTGCCTTAGGGGTGTTTTCTGTGAGTTTTCCAAGTCTAGTTGCGTAGCCAGCACAAAGAATAAAAGCTTTCATATTTATCTCCTTTTTGTTTTGTTAGTTTAGCATATTATTTTTAATTTGTAAAGACATAATGAGTTATCGTCAAATTGCAAAAAAAGTTGTTTCTTGAAGAGAGGAATTTACTCTTCAACAATTTCTTTTGAATCGCCCTTTTCGTCAAATTGGCTAGAATATAAATCTGCATAAAATCCGCCAGCAGCCAAAAGTTGATTGTGTGTTCCGTATTCGACCACTTCGCCATTGTTCATCACAATAATTTGATCGGCGTTTCGAATGGTTGAAAGTCGGTGAGCGATGACAAAACTTGTTCTGCCGTGTGTCAGCCTATCCATAGCTTCTTGAATCAGCACTTCAGTTCTAGTGTCAACCGAACTAGTTGCTTCGTCCAAAATAAGCATAGGCGCGCCTTGAAGCATAGCTCTTGCGATTGTCAGCAGTTGTTTCTGACCTTGGCTGACCATGCTGTCTTCTTTTAAAATCATATCATAATTGCCGGGCAGGGTGGTGATAAAGTGGTGAACGTTGGCAGTCTTTGCCGCCTCAATCATCTCTTCGTCGGTCGCGTCAGGCTTGCCGTATTTAAGGTTATCGCGAATGCTTCCTTCAAACAGCCAAGTGTCTTGCAGCACCATGCCGAAAAGGTTGCGAACATAGGTTCGAGTCATATCTTTAGTGTTAACGCCATCAATCAAAATTTCGCCGCTTCCAACCTCATAAAATCTCATCAAAAGGTTTACAAGAGTGGTCTTTCCAGCGCCTGTAGGACCAACGATAGCGATTTTTTGCCCAGGCAGAGCAGTAAACGAGAAGTCGCGAATAACGGGTTTGTCAGGGTCGTATCCAAAGCAAACGTTTTTGAATTCAACTTTGCCTTTAATTTTTTTAAGCGTAACGGCCTTTTGATCGGCAACTTCTTCTTTTTCTTCCAAAAATTCCATAACGCGTTCGCTTGCAGCAGCAGCCGTTTGCAAACTCGAGAAAATCGACCCGAATTGCGCGATAGGTTGGTTGAAAATTTTGATATAAGTTATAAAGGTTATAATTGAAGTGATAAACAGCAAATTGTTATTTGAAATAGCAATCCACGCGCCAAGCACGCAAACGCCAACATAAATAAGGTTTCCGATAAAGTTAATCGAAGGCATCATAAGCGCTGAAAGAAATTGAGATTTGCGGGCAGAAGCGGCGAGGTCTTTGTTTATTGCATCAAACTTTTCCATAGCGTTTTGTTCGCCGTTAAATGCCTTTACAACGTTGTGAGCGGAATAAATTTCTTCAATGTGTCCGTTGATTTGTCCCAAATATTTTTGTTGGCGCACGAAATATTTTTGTGAAAACTTAACAATCAAAGCAATCAATCCAAACGCCAGTGGAAGTTCAATTAAAGAAAACAGCGTCAGTTCCCAGCTTATAGTAAACATCATCACAGGGATGCCGATAATCATAGTTGTTGAAGTGATTAAACTTGCAAGTGAATCGTTTAAGGTTTGGCCGATTCTGTCAACATCGTTTGTCATGCGAGAAAGCACATCGCCATAGGTTGTCTTATCAAAATAAGCCAAAGGCAAGTGGTTGATTTTTTCGCTGATTTGACGTCTGAAATTCTCTGTAACCTTTGCCGAAACTTTGGCCATGATGAAGTTTTGCATATAGTTAAAGCCAAAAGCGAACACATACATAAGTGTCAGCGTGATTCCAAATCTTGTTATGACATCAAAGTCGAAAGGTGGGACGACAATATTTTCCATCATTTTGTTTAAGACGAAAGGTCCCATCACTGATATAACAGTTCCAAGAGCGGCCAAAATCAAAGCAATGATTACTGCAGCTCTAAACGAACGCAAACTGCGGAAAAGATATTTGATTGATTTTTTAAAGTCCTTTGATTTAGCAGGAGCATGTGCAAAAGGTGGCATCTTACAATTCCTCCTTTTTCAGCTGCGACAGCGCAATTTCTTTATAAACAGGGCAGGACGAAAGCAATTCGTCATGCTTTCCAATGCCAACCATCTCTCCATCGCTTAAAACGATGATTTGGTCGGCGTCGCGAATAGTTCCGATTCTCTGTGCGACAATCAGGCAAGTCGTGCCTTTTGTATGCGATTTAAGCGCACGACGAAGAGCCTTGTCGGTCTTATAGTCAAGCGCAGAAAAACTGTCGTCGAAAATCAAAAATTCAGGCTTGCGAACAAGTGCTCTTGCGATCGAAAGGCGTTGTTTCTGTCCGCCTGAAACGTTATGTCCGCCTTGTGCAATGTTGTATTGCACGCCTTCAGGCTTAGCAAAAACAAATTTCGATTGTGAAATTTTAAGGGCTTCATTGACTTCATCTTCGGTGGCGTCCGCCTTGCCGTATTTAATGTTGTCTTCAATCGTTCCTGAAAACAGTACTCCCTTTTGTGGAATGTAGCCAATCTTGTCGTGCAAATCGGCAGTTTTATAATCCTTTACATCTCTGCCGTCAACCATAACTTCGCCTTCCGAAGCATCATAAAAGCGGGGAACAAGGTTAATCAGCGTGCTTTTGCCCGAACCTGTCGAGCCGATAAAAGCAACGGTCTGACCTTTTTGTACTTTAAATGAAATGTTTTTCAAAACATAGTCGTCAGCGCCAGGGTATTTAAATGAAACGTTTTTAAATTCGATTGTGCCTTTTTCTGTAAGCAAATTTTCGTCGACGCCCGCGCCGTCAGTGATGCTTGATTGTGATTTTAGCACTTCGTTGATTCTCTGCGCTGAAACAATTCCTCTTGGAACCATAACAAGCAGCATAGAAATCATCATGAAAGCCATAATAATTTGCATAGAGTATTGTGTAAAAACGGTCAAAATTTCAAAGTCGATTTTTCCATCGTTGATAAGATAAGCGCCCAGCCAAACCAGCGCAAGCGACGTTGCGGACATAATAAAACTCATGCTAGGTGAAACCAGTCCTGCAATGCGGTCGACAAAAATATCAGTTTTGGCAACTTCACGGTTGACGTTTTCAAACTTTTGTTCTTGGTTTTTCTCAGCGCCATAAGCGCGAACAACCTTTATTCCGGTCAGGTTTTCACGAGTGAGCAAATTGACTTTATCGGTCAACGATTGAATTTTCTTAAATTTAGGAACGACAAAAATAAACATAACTAAAACAAGCAAAATCAAAGCCACAACTGAAAGGGCGGTGACAATGCTGAGGTCGCCTGAAAGGTTTAAAATTTTAATAACGGCAACAATCCCAGTGATAGGTGCGGTCAATCCGAGATTGATAATCATAAACAGTGTCTGTTGAAGTTGAGTAATGTCGTTTGTCGAGCGGGTGATAAGTGAAGGAATCGAAAACTTGTTGATTTCGGTCATTGAAAAATCGTTGACCTTTCCAAAAACTTGTTGACGAGCCTTAGCCATAGCGTCAGTAATAGCAAACGAACTTAAATAACTCACCAAAATAGTGGTTGTATAAATTGCCGCCACAAAAGCCAGCATAATTCCACCGTTTTTAAGAATATCGCTCCAATAAAGACTTAAATCTCCCGCCATTGCGCCGGCCTTAATGTTGCCGACAATCGCTCCCATATATTCAGGGAGTGTAAGGTTGCAATACACTTGAGCGCCCAGCAAAGCGAGTGAGAGAAAAATAAAAAGCCAATCTTTGGCCGAAAAACATTTTAATAATTTTGACATGATATTATATATACATGTTTCCATAAAAAAAGTCAAATAAATACAGTAAAACGTTTTTAATTTTTTGCGAGTTATGGTATGATTTTAATGAAAGTTAAAGGAGAAAAAATTATGTCATTCAATTTATTTAAATGCGACAAAGTTGTAGATCCAGTCATCCATGATGAAGAAGAAAACATCAACATTTCAATGGGTGTGCATATTTTAAGCGGCTGCAAAAACGTCAGTGTAAGCGGCAAAGCGGTAATTTTAGAAGCTATTGGCACGCATTTTAAAGAAGTAAGCGGCAAAGCGTTTATTCAAATGTTTGACGCTGGCTCAATCGAAAGTCTATATGGCAAAGCAAAAATCGGTCTTATGAAAAGCGGATTTATCGGCTCAGTATCTGGCAAAGCAAAAATCACAACAATCAACGACTGCGTGATCGACTATGTCAGCGGCAAAGCAAAAATCGGCACAATGAATGATGGATTCATACGTTTTTTAGATGAAAAAGCCGAACTTGCAACAATGACAAAAGGCAAGATAATGTTTGTCCGTGGTAAAGCAAGAATTGTTACACTTATCGACGGAGACATCACAGGGATTGAAGACAATGCAGAACTTGTTAGTATGATGAACGGGAAAATCACATATTCGCTCAACAGTTCAAAAATTGGAACAATCAACAATGGTCAAATCACACTTATTGCCGATGATGCAGAAATTTCAACATTAAATAAAGGCGAGATTAAAGAAATGATTGGCTCAAGCATGATTTCAGCCAATATGGAAGGACAAATCAAATATATGTGTCCAAAGGCGCTTATTCTTTACAGCCCGGACAAAAGCGAACAAAGACGTGAAGAATTCAAACGCAATAAAAAAGAGCTTTTAAAAAATGTAGAAGATGAAATTAAACCAGAGCCACAACAAATGGAACTTGATTTAGAAACTGCATCACAGGAAAAATCTGCCGAAAAAGCAGAAAACCCAACCGAACAAACAAGTGAAACAAAAGAAGTAAAAAAAGTTACAACTGTTAGGAGAACAAACAAAACAAAGAAAACAAACTAAAAGGTGAGTAATGCAGATATTTTTATCAGCACTTTCAGATGCTGCGCTAGACACGCTGAAAGTTCTGCCGATTTTATATTTAGCGTATTTACTTGTCGCATATTTTTCGCACGAAAAAAGCAAAAAATTTACAAATTTTTTGAATAAGTCTAAAAAAGCTGGTCCTCTTGTGGGAGCTTTTTTAGGTTGTGTGCCACAATGCGGCTTTTCTTCTGTTATGTCTGATTTATATGCACGTCGCTCAATAACGCTCGGCACGCTGATAGCGGTGTTTATAGCAACTTCTGATGAAGCAATTCCAATTTTAATAGCAAATCCAAATTTTACTGTTGATTTGCTTATAATGATAGGGTTAAAAATAGCATTTGCGATTGCGTTTGGTTATTTGGTCGACATCACGTTAAACCTTTTCGAACGAAAACGTATTAAAAAACAGTTAACTCAAATTGCCGAACACGATTTAGAACACACCCATGACTATTGCATGTGTAATGGGCACAGCGACACAAAGGAACATTGTCACGAAGAAAATATATTTCTTGATGCGCTTCATCACTCGGTTAGCATTGCTCTTTACATTTTTGTGGCAACGCTTTTAATCAACATAATCGTCGAATATGTAGGAATGGAGGCTCTCACAAGCTGGTTTGGAGGGAACGTATACATTCAAATCCTGCTGGCAGGGTTGATAGGTCTTATTCCAAATTGCGCAGCATCGGTATTCTTAGTCGAACTCTACATCAACGGCGGCATAGCCTTTTCAGCGATGTTTGCCGGGCTAAGTGTCGGAGCAGGGGTCGGAATAATAATTTTGTTCACAAAAAATGTTGGCAAACATAAAATATGGCAAAACATTGCAATTCTGTCAATGCTTTACATATTCGGTGTCGCCAGTGGCATGATAGTAAGTTTATTCTACTGACAAAAACGACATAATACTGGCTATTATGAAACATAATACACAACATATAGTAGGTATTATGAAGAATTTTCAGCAAAACAACTTAAATCTAAAAATATAAGTTTAAAAGTCTTTGAAAAAAAATATAAATATGTTATCATTTCATAAACTAACATGGAGGGGTAATGATTAAGATAATTGTAGATTCAACTGCATACATTCCAAAAGAGTTCATCGAAGAAAATGACATTCAAGTTGTTCCACTTCATGTTTTGTATATGGATAAAGAGTTTGAAGAAGGTTTGCCAGGCAGTTATGACGAGTTTTTTGCGTCATTTACAAAAACAAAAATATTCCCAAAAACATCTCAGCCATCGCCAGACCTTTTTACAAATGCTTACAACAAGGTTATTGATGAAGGCAATGAAGCTATTGTTTTCACTATTTCATCATCGCTTTCAGGAACATTTTCAGTTGCAAATCTTGCAAAAGCTGATTGCAAAAACCCTGAAAAAATCTCAGTTATCGACTCAATGAGCACTGGTCAAAACATTTGGGGATATTGCATGGAAGTTATTGAAAAGGCAAAAGAAGGCTGGACGAGAGCGCAAATCCTTGAATACATTGCTCAGCTTCAAATAAACAGCCAAATTTGTTTTGTTCCTGATTCTCTTGACTATCTTAAAAAGGGTGGAAGAATCGGAAGAGTAAGCGCGACTCTTGGTTCGCTTTTGCAAATCAAGCCTGTTTTGACCTTTAAACAGGGCACACTTTTGTGCGCAAAAAAGATTTTTGGCACAGCAAAAGTCTTTGGCGAACTTATATCAATGGTTCCCAAAAATGTAAAACGTCTTTTTGCAATTCACATTGCAAACACAAAATATTTCGACACACTTTATGATAAAATGAAACAGGCATTTCCTGACACAGAAATTTATGTCGGGGAACTTGGGCCTGTAGTTGCTGCTCACATCGGACCAGCCATCGGAGTTTGCTATATATGTTAAGAAAACAAGCACTTATTACTGGTGCAACTGGTGATATAGGAAGGGTTATTGCAGCCGACCTTTCAAAGGCAGGCTACAATCTTTTATTATGCGGAAATAAAGGGGAGTTTGACACATCTCAAATCGTGACCGATTACAGCGAATTTCGCTTCGACATCTCGTCAGCAGAGCAAGTGAAAGCCACATTTAAAAACATTTCAAAACAATTTGGCAAGATTGATTTGCTTGTTTCGTGTGCTGGCGTTGCCGCTCCCGAACAAATGCTTATCGACATGTCCGACGACGTAATAGACAAGCTTATTTCGACAAACTTAAACGGAACAATATATACCAACAAATATGCTCTTCCTCTTTTAAACAAAGGCGGAAGCATCGTCAACATCTCTTCATTTTTGGGCGAAACAGGCTGCTGCTGCGAAGCCGCATATGCCGCCGCTAAAGCCGGCGTAATCAACTTGACAAAATCGCTTGCGCAAGAATTTGCACCATTTTTGGTTAGAGTAAATTCAATCAGCCCAGGCTATATCGACACAAAAATGAATTCTGAATTTTCTCCAGAAGAAAAGCAACAAATCATTCAGCAAACGCTACTTAAAAGGCTTGGAAAACCTGAAGACATTTCGTCCGCCGTGTTGTTTCTGGCGCAAAACACGTTTATTACAGGCGAAAACATAACCATCTCTGGCGGGTATACAATCTAGTAAAATCAATTCGTTAAAACAACTGCTTATTCGACAAAAGCGGTTGTTTTTTTTATGTCTTAAAGATTTAGAATTGTAAAGCAAGGAGGAAGAAATTGAAAATTAAATCCAGAATTTACAATTCAACATTATATGTGCTTTTATCTGGCGAACTCGACTCAAACACCGCAGTATATGCCCGCGAAGAAATGGACAAAGCCTTTGCTAGTGGCCTGTTTAAGCAGATTATCATTGACTTATCCGAACTTGAATTTATGGATTCAACGGGAATAGGGCTGCTGATAGGCAGATACAAAAAGATGCAAGAAAAACACGTGCCGATATTCATATGCAATCCGTCGTCGCACGCAGAAAAAATATTCAAAATGTCGGGGCTCTACGAGCTTATGCCAAAAATTGGTTAGGAGGAAAAATGAAAAATTATATGGAAGTGAAATTCAAAGCGATTCCTGAAAACGTAGCGTTTGCGCGCATGTGCGTTGCGGGATTTTGCCTTCAACTTAATCCCACAATCGAAGAAATTGACGACATAAAAACGGCGGTCTCCGAGGCGGTTACAAACTGTGTCGTTCACGCCTATCCCAAATCGGTCGGCGATGTAAGTATGCGTGTTGAAATTGAAAATGGCGAAGTTCAAATCAGCGTTTCCGACAAAGGCATTGGCATCAAAGATTTTGCCAAAGCGCGCGAGCCGTTTTACACAACCAAACTTTCTGAAGAGCGCAGCGGAATGGGCTTTTCGGTTATGGAAAGTTTTATGGACAATGTCGAACTGCAAAAAAACGACGAAAAGGGCTTAAAAGTGGTCTTAACAAAACATCTGTCAAAAAGCGCACAAAGCATTTCGTGCTAGATGCAGACAAAATCAGACAGCTTGTAAAAGAGGCTCAAGAGGGGGATGAAGATGCGAAAAATGCGCTTATCGCTGAAAATTCCCCGCTCATTAAAAGCATAATACGCCGTTTTTCAGGCAAAGGACTTGAGTATGACGACCTCTATCAGCTTGGCTGTCTGGGCTTTGTAAAGGCTATCAAAAATTTCAACAGTGACTTCAACGTCAAATTTTCGACCTACGTAGTGCCAATGGTCATAGGCGAAATCAAACGTTTCATGCGAGATGACGGCGCGATAAAAGTCTCCCGCGCAATCAAATCGTTAAATATAAAAATCAACAAGTTTGTCGACGCCTATTTTGCTGAGCACAAATGCAAGCCTTCGATTGATGAAATAGCAAAGCAGTTTAATATCGAAGAAGGCGACGTCGTGATGGCTATGGACTCTGCGCGCATGCCAATATCGCTTTATATGCCGTTTGAAGAAGGGGAAGACGCTAGTCTGACGGTTATCGACAGGCTTGCGGGGCAGCAAGAAGGCGAAACGTTGACCGACCAATTATCGCTGAAAGAAGTGATAAAATCGCTGCCTAGCCGCGACCGAGAAATCATTTTGATGCGATATTTTTATGATAAAACGCAAAGTGAAATTGCTAGTATACTTCACATTTCACAAGTCCAAGTTTCGCGTCTTGAAAACAAAATATTAGACGGTTTAAAAAAGAAATTAAGTTAAAAAATTGCATAAAAATAAAAAACGACTCACTCATGCTGGTCGTTTTTTTTGTCGTTAAAACTGAAAGGCTTAAACTAAACTAAATTAACCTAACAAAATTTTATATTGTTAAATATTTTTGCTCTAAGAAGATGCGGCTATTTTACAAGGTCTTCAATGTCTTTGTTGATGTCGGCGTTGACAACTGAAGTATGACCTTTTGCTTTTTCTTCGCCTTGCAAAGTTGTGTCATTTTCGGCGGCTTTGTCAGGTTGACTTTCACTTGCGTTTTCAGGTTGTGTAGGCGATTCGTTATTTTTGCTTGCGTTCGCATTTTCGCTAGGTTTAGCCTCAACAGACTTAACCTTTGCGTCTGCATCAATGTCAAGTTTTTGCGCCTTTTTAGGTTGAATCGAAGTCGCTCCGTCTTCAGCGTGTTTTGATGAGCTTACGATTTTTTCTATGTCATTTGTTTCAACTTGCGTTTCTTGTTTTGTGCTTTCGTTTTTAAATTTTTCGGCATTTTCTGGCTTATTTGCTTCTTGTTTAGCTTCAGTCTTTTCTGTGATTGTTTCCACAGGAATTGCCGTCTCATCGATCACTGATGTTGGCGTTTCTTGGTCATTTGATGCGTCGCTAGGAAGAATAGCAGTTATGCCATTGCTGCCGTTAAAGTGGCGCATTCCTTGCATGTTGTTTCCATTAAATCTGTTAAATCCGTTGTTATATCCATATCCGTATCCATTGCCAAACCCGTTTCTATATCCGTTGCCAGTATACCGATAAGTGTCAATGTTGGTTACTCCAGGACCATATGTGTCGGTGTTCCTTCCGGGGTTAAACAATCCGCGGTTCATTCCATATGCGTTGGTGTTTGCGATGTTGCCGTTATAGCAGTTTCCATTTGGACAATTTAAATTATAGTCATAACAATTCCCGTCAGGACAATTCGCGTTGTTGTAGCAATTTCCGTCGGGGCAGTTTGCGTTGCCATTAAAACAATTTCCGTCAGGGCAGTAGCCGTTATAATTAAACGGAATTAGATTTTGATTGCTGCCGAATGAATTGCCTGAGTTGTTAGAGTTATTTGAATTGTTTGTATTATTCAAATTTTTTTCAGAAGAATTATATCCGTTGTTTGTGCCGTTTGGCTCGTTTGCATAATCTTCTGGAGTTTTGTTTCCCCAGTCTTTTCGGTTGGAACCATTCTGATTATTTGCATTTTGTCCCGCCGCATTTTGGCCTGTTGTGTTCTGACCGTTTTGACTACCCGAAGTTTCGCCATTTGAATTGCTGGCGGTGTTTAAAATTCCTTCGACATTGTTAAGAGTATTTAAGATGTTATTTAAATAGCAGTCGCGCGACTCCAAGCAGCAAGACAGCCTAGTCAGTTTTGCATCGAATTGTGTGCCGGGATCGTTGAGTTTTGCCATGCTTCGAACAGTGTTGCGATAGTCGCTTTTAGTTCTTGTCAGTTCGGTGGTGTATTTTTGCATGCTGGTTGTAAGTTCTGAAATAGCGCGAGCGTTATCGTTGCCGAGTATAAGCGGGCCGCCCGTTATCGATTTTTTAATCGCCTTTGCTTTGCGCAAAATTTGATAACGGTTGTTTTCGATGTTTCGTGCAATCGCGCTAGCCGTCTGACCGCTGCCCGAAAGGCGAGAGAGTTGTGAGATTGTTTCCACATTTCCGTCAAAATCTTCGCGAGTGATTTCGTCAATATTCGCAACGCTGACGGCGGAAACTGTGTTCGTCACTCTGTCAAGTTGCGTAGAAAGTTTGTCGATAACTGCTTGGTCGTTGGTGGTATTATTGGTGCAGCCTGCTATGGCTAAAATTGCTGACAGGCTCAAGCCTAAAACAAAAGTTGATTTTTTCATTTTTCCTCCTGGATATGCTTTTAGTTTGAGCATAAAACGCAAGAATATTCTTTTCAAATATGGAAATAAATATGAAAACAAATAAAAAGATAATGAATGCAAATTGAAACAAATTAAATCCAATCAAAGCCAATCGAAAAACTGAAACAAATTAAATAAAAGCAAATTAAACGGAGAAAATATGAAAAATAAAAAACGAGATGAAGCATACAACGCCTATGTCGAAGCGCGAATTCCAAAAACCAAAGCCTGGCCGTCGCTTTTTAATTCGTTTTGGGTGGGCGGACTTATCTGCGTGCTCGGCCAAGGCATCGACGAACTGCTTTTATTGTGGTTTCCGTCAATGTCGCAGCAATCGGCATGGGCTTGGACGCTGATTGTGCTCATTTTTCTTGCGTCGCTGCTCACTGGGCTTGGCGTTTACGATAAAATCGGAAAATTTGCCGGTGGTGGCAGTATCGTGCCGATAACAGGATTTTCAAATTCGATTTCTTCGCCAGCGATTGAGTTTAAACATGAAGGCATCATATATGGAACTTGCGTAAAAATGTTCACTATCGCAGGGCCAGTAATCGTCGTCGGCGTGGTTGCAAGCATAATCGTAGGAATTGTTTATTATATCGTGGGGTTAATCGGATGACGCAGACAATAGAATTTAAAAACAGACCAAAAATCATAGGCAGTTATTCGGTGGTTGGCCCGAAAGAAGGCAAGGGCCCTTTTGGAGAATATTTTGATTATGTCATGCAATGTGATTTGTTTGGCGAAAAAACGTATGAAAAAGCGGAACGCAAAATGCTTGAACAAGCCGTAACGGGCGCAATTCAAAAGGCAGGCTTGACGGCGGGTGACATCAACTTGCTGCTGGCGGGCGACCTGCTAAATCAAATCATATCTTCGTCTTACACGGCGCGTGCGTTTAATGTGCCGTTTTTAGGCATGTTTGGAGCGTGCTCAACAATGGCAGAAAGTTTAGCAATCGGCGCAAGTCTTGTAAACGGCGGACATTTTCAAAACGTCGTTTGTGCAACCGGCTCGCATTTTTCAACAGCTGAAAGGCAGTTCCGTTTTCCGCTTGAACTCGGAAATCAGCGCGTCCCAACATCGCAATGGACGGTCACAGCGGCAGGCGCAAGCGTGCTTTCTTTAGAAGGTGAAGGTCCAGAAGTAGCAATGGCAACATTTGGCAAAGTTATAGATTTTGGCATCGTCGACGTCAACAATATGGGTGCTGCAATGGCTCCATCGGCAGCGGATACTATGCTTGCGCATTTCACCGACACAGGTCGCAAGCCAAGCGATTATGACCTTATCGTAACAGGCGATTTGGGCAAGTTGGGCGCCGAAATTTTGGTGGATTTATTGGAAGATAAAGGCATTAAATTAGGCCCAAATTACAGCGATTGCGGGCACAGTTTTTTTACAAGAAAACAAGACACAATGTGCGGCGGAAGCGGATGCGGATGCAGCGCATCAGTGCTAAATTCCTATATTGTTTCAAAACTAAAAAAACGCGAATTAAAACGCGTTCTTTTCGTTCCAACTGGCGCGCTTATGTCAACAACGGCGTCGCAACAGGGCGAGTCTATCCCAGGTGTAAGTCATGCAATAGTCTTAGAAGCGGGAGGGAAAAAATAATGGAATTTTTATGGGCATTTTTAATAGGTGGTGCAGTCTGTATGCTGGGTCAAGTGTTGATTATAACAACAAAAATAACTTCCGCCCGAATCTTAGTTACGTTCGTGCTAATCGGTGTAGTCCTTCAAGCCTTTGAACTTTTTGATCCAATATCAGGTTTCGCGAAAGCCGGCATAAATGTTCCAATCATCGGATTTGGAGCTTCGCTGGCAAAAGGTGCAATAAGTGGCGTAAAATCAACAGGACTTTTGGGCGCCTTTACGGGTGGATTACAAGCAACAGCAGGGGGAATCGCCGCAGCAGTAGGTTTTGCATTCTTATTTTCGCTTATCTTTAACTCAAAAACCAAGCAGTAAGGTTGGCGTTTTATCGCAACTGGTCAACAATTTCAACATATCATAGTCAATACTCACAACGCGACTTAAAAATCAACATAATACTGGCGCACATTTAACATAATACTGACAAGCATGTCATAATAGCCACAATATATTGTGTATTTTTTCTTAAAACAATTTCATATATTATGATATGAAGTGCAAAAAAAAGAAAAGGCTTGCTTTTAAAGTCAAGGCAGCGATTTGTTTTGGCGTAGTTTTTTCTTTGATTTTAGCAGCGTTTTTGCACTTTTATTTTATAGTTGGGCCTAAAGTGGTCGAGGTTTCGCGAGCGCAAGTTGATTCAGTTGCCACAACAGTGGTGAGTGACGCAATTTACAACGTTATGCTTGATAAAAATTACAGTTATGATGACTTCGTCGACATAAAATGCTCTTCAAACAATGAAATTTCTTCGATTTCAGCCAATTCAATCAACCTTAACAAGTTTGCGCGTGAACTTTCAACCGAAGCGCAAATATTGCTTGATGGGTTAGTTGACAGTTCTATAAAAGTACCGCTTGGGTCATTCACAGGAATCAACGCGCTTTCGGCATTGGGACCTAAAATTAGCGTTCACATCATGCCAATCGGATCCGTTATTACATCTTTTTCGTCGCAATTTGAAAGCGTAGGCATCAATCAAGTGCGCCATTCTATATTTATTGATGTCAACATAGCAATCAGTGTGATTTTGCCACTTGGCAGCAAAAATGTCGACTTTATAACTCAAGTTTTAATCTGTGAAAATATAATTGTCGGCAAGGTTCCAGATGTATATTTAAATGGCTTGTCGAAATAAATTTTATGCAAATAAATTGTAAAAATCTAAAACAAAAAATGGCTTAATTTTATTTAAGCCAACTTGCAAAATCTTCTGGTTTTGGCGCAAGAATATGAATATCTGCTTTGCTTGCGTCTAAAAAGCTTATCGTTGCTTCTTCGCAATGTAAAAGAGTGCGATTTGGTTTATTTAAAAATGCTAAACTTTCCGCATTTCCATAAACTTGATCGCCAATAAGTGGGTGAGAGATCGAAGAAAGATGCACTCTTATTTGATGCGTTCGTCCTTGGCTTAAAATAAGTTTAACCAAGGCGTAGCCGTTAAAGTTTTTAACAACTTCAACGTGTGTCGTGGCAGCTTTGCCCAATAGGCTTGTCTTCCTTTGTTGTTGGTTGATTCCGTTTTCGCAAACAGTTTGAATTGGCGCGGAAATATTGAATTCTTTTTCGGTAAAATTGCCGACGCAAAGAGCCTGATAAGTCTTTTTTATTTCAACCATATTGGCGGCATATTGATTTTTTGCAATCACAACAATTCCCGAAGTGTCCTTGTCAAGCCTGCCAAGCGCGCGAAAAACGAAATGTGGCTGTTTGCCCGCCATATATTTGCTCACAGCGCCCGCCAAGTTGTCGCTGTAATGTCGTTTTGACGGAATTGTCGCAACGCCTGCCGCTTTGTTTACTACCAGCAAGTCTTCATCTTCAAAAAGTATATCAAGGGGAAGATCATTGAAAGGGATTGAAGAACTTTTTTTATCTTCAAGCGTGATTTCAAGTTTTTGTCCGGTGCAAATCTTAGATCGCATATTTGCCTTTTCTCCGTTTATTTTTAACGCATTATCGTCGTGACGAAGAGAAGAAATTAAACTCTCAGAAAATTTCGAATCTTTTAAAAAGAAATATAGTTTATCATAATCGCAATTTGGCGATAAAATTAAATGTTTCATGGAAAAAGTATAACATAATGTTTGACAAAATTTTAGCAATTTGCTAATATTTTTCTATATAAATGCGATTGACGAAAGAACGTGGCTAAACGCAAAGCAGATTCAGAGAGGTTTAGGTTGGTGCGATAAACTGATGCGGGTTTGGTGAATTCACTTTCGAAGCAGCCTTGCTGATATGTAGGCATGAGCCGGAGCGCCCGTAACAGCGCAAATGAAGGGCATTAAACATGCTGAAATTAGGTGGTAACGCGGACTCTTCGCCCTAATAAAAAGGCGAGGAGTTTTTTAATATAACCGCAAAAGGAGACAACATGGAAGAAAAGTTAAATCAAATTTGTGAAAGTGCACAACAAGAACTTTCACTTGCTTCGGATAAGCAAGCGTTGAATGCGTGCAAAGTAAAATATCTTGGCAAACAAGGAGCATTAACCGAAGTTCTTCGTGGAATGCGTGATGTTCCAGCTGAAGACCGTCCAAAAATCGGTGCGCTTGTAAACAAAGTTCGCGACGTCTTAGAAGCTGCATTTGCCAAAAAAGAAGCGCAATTTGACTCTCAACAACTTGAAAAAGAACTTGCAAACTCATATATCGACATAACCGAACCAGGTGAAGGTCATGAAAAGGGAGCTTTGCATCCTCTTTCACGAACATTTGAAAAACTTGTTGATATATGCGTTGATATGGGCTTTCAAGTGGTTGACGGGCCAGAAGTCGAACTTGATTATTTCAACTTCGAGGCTTTAAATATTCCAAAAAATCACCCAGCGAGAGATATGCAAGACACATTCTTTGTGTCAGACAACATTTTGCTTCGTTCGCAAACATCATCTGTTCAAGCAAGAACAATGCAAAAACTTAAACCACCTTTTAAGATTGTATCTCCGGGAAGAGTATACAGAAACGACAGCGATGCAACTCATTCGCCAGTATTCCACCAAATGGAAGGGCTTGTTGTGGATGAAAACGTGTCGATGGCAGACCTTAAAAGCATGTTGACAGTCTTGATGAGGCGAACATTTGGCGAAGAAACGCAAATTCGCTTCCGCCCATCGTTTTTCCCATTCACAGAACCAAGTGTAGAAGTAGACGTAACTTGCCCAAATTGCAAGGGAAGCGGTTGTCGCATTTGCAAAGGCACAGGATTTATGGAATTGCTTGGCGCAGGCATTGTAAATCCAAAAGTTCTTGAAGAAAACGGAATTGACAGCAAAAAATATCGTGGATTTGCCTTCGGATTTGGGGCAGACCGTGTCGCAATGGTTAAAGACGGAATCAACGACATTCGTTCAATGTTTAGAAACGATATCCGCTTCTTAAAGCAAATGAAATAATAGAAAGTGCCATTATGTTATGCTAATATAACAAAATAGACGCAAACAAAACTATTATGTTATGTAAAAATAACCAATAAAAAAGAAAAATCAAAGGAGTAAATATGAAAATTACTTATAAATGGTTGAAGGATTTTGTAGACATCGACGCACCAGCCGAAGAAGTTGCTGAAAAATTGACCAATGCTGGCCTTGAAGTTGAAGAACTTATTCATCAAAACAAACATCTTCAACATGTCAGAGTGGGAAGAATTACAAAAATTGAACACCATCCTGATGCTGACAGGCTTCAAATTTGCCAAGTCGACCTTGGAGATGAGCATGTTCAGATTATAACAACGGCCACAAACGTGTTTGAAGGCGCAGTTGTTCCTGTTTCTTTGCCAGGTGCAGACCTTGCAAATGGCATTAAAATTCAAAAATCAAAACTTCGTGGCGTTGACAGCGACGGAATGTTCTGTTCTGGCGAAGAATTAGGTATTGATGACAGTGTTATTGAAGGGGCGTCAATCAATGGAATCTTGATTTTCCCAAACAATTTCAAAATTGGACAAGCGGTTGAAGATGCTCTTGGTTTAAACGATGTGATTTTCGATGTAAATATCACTCCAAATCGTCCTGATTGCATGAGTGTTATTGGAATTGCGCGTGAAGTTTGCGCAATTTATGGCAAAAAGTTTATTGAACCACGACTTGACTATATTTCACTTGGCGATCGTGCATCAAATTATATTGATGTAGAGCGCAAAACGGATTCTTGCTCACGCTATATGGCGGCAGTAATTAAAAATGTTAAAATTCAAAAATCTCCTGATTTTATAAGACAAAGACTGTTTGCTGTTGGCATCAAATCAATCAATTCAATCGTCGATTTGACAAACTATGTTCTCATCGAAATGGGACAGCCTTTGCACGCTTTTGACCGCAACATGATTGCAGGCAAAACAATAGTTGTTCGTGACGGAATCGAAGGCGAAAAACTTGAAGTTTTAAATCACAGCACTTACACATTAACTCCTGCTGATATTGTGATTGCTGACCTCGAAAAGCCTATGGTTATTGCAGGCGTTATTGGCGGAACAAACTCGTGTATTACTGACGCAACAAAAGAAGTTGTGCTTGAAGCAGCTGTGTTTGACCTGAAATCAGTTCGCCTTACAAGCAAGAGATATGGTGTTAGAACAGACTCATCTGCTCGTTTTGAAAAGGGCGTATATTTCGGCAGCGCTGAACAAGGCTTAAAGAGATTTTTGCACTATGTTTGCGAACTTGGAATAGGCGATATTCTTGGTGGTTATGTGGATAAATATGCTGAAAAACCTCAAGATAGAGTTGTTTATTGCAACGTTGAAGACATCGACAAGATTTTAGGAATCAATGTTCTACAAGACGATATGAAACGTATTCTCAACGGTCTTGGAATTACAACAACAATCGAAAATGGGCTTATAACTGCTTATGTTCCTGCATATCGTGAAGACATCGAAAACGCCAACGATCTAGCCGAAGAAATCATTAGAATTTATGGCTACGATGCCTATGAAAAATCAAACAAAGCACTTTTTGCTGAGTCAACAGTAACCGAAGGTGGGCTTGACGACAAAACTGCACTCGAACGCAAAATCAAATCGGCACTTGCAAACAATGGCTTCTTTGAAGCGGTTAATTTCTCGATTTGTCCACCTGACATCTGTGAGAAATTGATGATTTCTGACAATCGCCGTTTCATGATTAAAATAGCCAATCCGCTTTCTGACGAAATTTCATGCTTGCGAACAACAATGGCGCACTCAATGCTCTCGACGCTTGCTTACAACTTTAGCGTCGGAAATAAACAAGCCAATTTATTTGAAGCGGGCAGAACATATTTGCCAAAACAACTTCCAATGACCGAACTTCCAGTTGAAACCAACTATATTTCGCTTGGTTCGCTTGATATGTCGTTTAAAGAATTTAAGGCAGTTGTCGAACTTGCACTCGCTCAAACCGGATTGAATTATAAACTTGTTCGCAGTCAAGAAAAATATCTTCACCCTGGTGTTTCGGCTGATATTGTTGATGAACAGGGCAACAGATATGGCACATTTGGACAAATTCATCCAATGGTTGCAAAAAATTATGACCTTCCAAAAGCTGTTATGTATGGCGAACTTAACTTAGATGCGCTTATTCCATTTAAAGATAAAAAATTCTCATTAAAACCAATTTCAAAATTCCCAATAGTCGAGCGTGATATTGCGATTGTCGTAAAAGAAGAAATTGCAAACGCCGACCTTATGGCTGCCATCAAATCTGCCTGCGGAAAAATCTTCTATGATGTAAAACTGTTTGATATCTATCGCAGTGCAGCGCTTGGTGAAGGCATGAAGAGTTTGGCATACAACATCAAACTTTCAGATCCAGAAAAAACATTGACCGATCAAGAAGTTACTGAAATTGTGGGCAAAGTTTTGAAGGCGTTGAAATTTAGATATGGAGCAACTTTAAGATGATTTATCTTGACAACGCTGCTACAACACAAATGAGCAAAAAGGCACTTGAGGTGTATAGTGAATATGCAACCTCAAGGTTTTTTAATCCATCTGCAACCTATATAAGCGCGGTTGAAATGTCGCAAAAGCTTGACGAAGCGCGCGAAAAACTTAAAAAGATGCTCGGCGCAAAAAAAGGTGATATAATCTTTACAAGCGGAGCAACTGAAAGCAACAATCTCGCTGTTCGCGGAAGCCTTCGCGAAGGAAAGTGGGATTATGTATTTTCGCAAGGCGAACATGCCTCAATTCATAATTTAGCAATCGAGCTTGAACGCGAAGGGAAGTGTGTTTCTACTATTCGCCTTACAAAAACAGGCGAAATTGACTATGAAAACTTAGAGCATGTGCTTACTCCAAAAACGCGACTTGTAAGTTGCATGCTTGTAAACAACGTTACTGGCGTTGTAAATGACATTGCAAAATTGTCAAAGATTGTCCGCAAACACAGCCCAAACGCAGTCATTCATGTCGACGGCGTGCAAGCCTTCCGCAAAATTGATTTTTCGGTTGACAAGTTGGGCATCGATTTGCTTTCAATCAGTGCGCACAAATTTCATGGGCCTAAAGGGGTGGGCGCGCTTTATGTTCGCAACAAGGCATCGCTGAAAAACTTGGTTTATGGCGGGGGACAAGAATACGGCATTCGTTCAGGCACTGAAAATGTCGCCGGAATTATGGCAATGGTCGCAGCGGCTGAAGAAATAAATGTTAAAGAATATTATAAAAAAGTGACCGAACTGAAAAAAGCGTTTTTGCAGCAGTTTGAAGGTTGCGACAAAGTTACAATCGTGGGCGAAAACACAAGCCCTTATATTTGTTTGATGCTGTTTAAGGGTGTCAATGGCGAAACACTGGTGCGCGCGCTTGAAAATCAAGTCATCGTTGGTCGCGGCAGCGCTTGCTCTTCCAAAAAATCGGGAAACCACGTGCTGGAAGCGATGGGGCAAAGTTTGCAGGCGATTAAAGGTGCGGTCAGAGTGAGCTTTGACGCGTCACTTTCAGAAAAAGACGTAACCACTGCGGCAAACATAATCAAACAAACTTATCTTGACTTATGGGAGAAACTAAAGTGAAAATAATATTATTAAGAGTGGGCGAGCTTTTCTTGAAAGGCGAAAATCGTTACATTTTTGAAAGCACGCTTATGCGCAACATCCGTGTAAAACTCGACGGGCTTAAATTTAAACTCGAACGCACTCAAGGCCGTTTGATTGTGTCAAACTTTGAAGATGAAGACGAAATTGTTGAAAGACTCAGCAAAGTCTTTGGTCTTTCGTCACTCAGTGTGGCTGATGAAGTCGAAGCAAGCCAAATCGCTATTGAAAACTATTTTTCGAAAATTCTTGACGTTGACGGAACATTTAAAGTTGACGTAAATCGCGGCGATAAGCGTTTTCCTTTGACATCAATGCAGCTTGAAGCGCAACTTGGCGGCATAATTTTAGACAACAATCCAAATGCGATGGTCGACCTTTACAATCCTGGCTATATTATAAAGGTTGACATTCGCCAAAACGGCAAGGCATATATTTTTGATAAAGTTATAAAAGGTCAGGGCGGGCTTCCACTTGGAACGTCTGGCAGAGCGCTCTTGCTTCTTTCTGGCGGCATCGACAGTCCGGTTGCGGGTTATCTTATGGCAAAACGCGGATTGAAACTTGAAGCGTTGCACTTCCACAGTTATCCTTACACTTCGCCAGAAGCAAAACAAAAGGTTGTGACTCTTGCTAAAAAACTTACAGCATACACAGACGAAATAAAACTGCACTGCATTTCGTTTACAAAAGTGCAAGAAGCAATCCACGCAAACTGCTCTCCTGAATTTATGATTACAATAATGCGCAGAATTATGATGCGCATCGCCGAAATTATTTCAAAACGCGACGAACTTGGTGCAATAGTCACTGGCGAAAGTTTAGGGCAGGTGGCAAGTCAAACAATGCAAAGCATGACAGTGACAGAAGGTGTTGTGAAATCGCTGCCTATGTTTAGACCATGCCTTGCAATGGATAAGGAAGAGATAGTAAAAATTTCAAAAGAGATTGATTGCTTTGAAACATCAATTTTGCCATATGAAGATTGCTGCACAGTTTTCCTTCCAAAAAATCCTGTTATCAAACCAAAAATGAAACGTGTGCTTGATGAAGAGGCGCACCTTGACATTGACGGGTTGATTGAAGAGGCTCTTTCCAGTGAAGAGGTAATTGTCATCAAAAACGAACAATAAAATAAATAATGAAAACATACAATAAACAACCATTAAATAATCATTAAATAAAGTCGGGCATGTCCCGTCTTTTTTATGTCAAATTTTAGTTCCTATTTTGTTTGTGGTGTTTTAAAATTTTCTGCCTCTCTTCAGATTTTCCTTCATTTTGTTAGGGCGGGGAAGAGCGAATGAGAAAATATATATTTTCATCAAAATGTATACTTGTTTATAAATATAAAAATGAAATTTATAAATTTGCATAAAGTCAAATTGTTATAAAAATTTATTGAATAAATATACAAAAATCACTTGCATAAATATAAATTCTGTTGTATAATAATCAAAACTTGGCTTATAAATATAAATTTATAAATATTCACAATCGCTATAGGCCTTTAAAATAAAGGAGAATAGCGAATTTGGAGGAAAGATGGCAAGAAGCGCAAGACAGTCAAAAATCTTGGAACTCATCTCTACAAAAGAGATCGAAACCCAAGACGAACTTGCAAGAGAACTTCGAAATGCAAACTTCGAAATCACTCAAGCGACAATTTCAAGAGATATAAAAGAACTTGGTCTGACAAAAATTTTGACAAACTCAGGCAAGTATAAATACGCCATCGTTGGCTCAGATGAACAACAAATTTCAAACAAGTTTGTAAGCATCTTTCGTGAAGCCGTAATTTCTGCCAAAGCAGTGCTTAATATTGTTGTAGTAAAAACTTTAAAAGGTATGGGCGAAGGCGTTTGCAGTTTTATAGACAAACTCAACCTTACCGAACTTGTTGGCGCAGTCAATGGAGACGACACTGTTATGTTGATATTTCCAACAGCGGCATATGCTGCTGATGCAGTTTATTCAATTACTGATATGTTGGGATAAGGAGCGTGCATGCTTAAAAGCTTGTCGATAAAAAATCTTGCCTTAATTGAAAAGCAAGAAATAGAATTTGATCAAGGGTTAAACATAATCCTTGGCGAAACTGGTGCAGGAAAGAGTTTAATTTTCGATGCACTATTTTTTGTTTTATCATTAAAAACTGACAAAACCTTGCTTCGAACAGGCAGCGAACTTATGCGTGTCGATGCGCAATTTTATCCACTTTCACAATCTGTTAAAGAAATTCTTGCGTCGCTTGAAATCGAAGACGACGAACTCATCCTTTCACGCTCGCTTCATGCTGACGGCCGCTCGTCAATCAAAATCAATGGTCTGCCATGCGCTCAGTCAACGGCAAAACGTTTGGCTGCCGAACTTGTTGACAGTTTTATGCAACATGAAGGCATGGAAATTTTAAAAAGCAAAAATCACCTTTCATACCTTGATAAGTTTTGCGAGTTTGGCGATTTAAAAAACAAATTGGCTGTCTTGCTCAGCGAGAAAAAAGACATTTGCTCTTCCATATCTTCGCTTGGCGGAAGCGATGAAGACAGACTTCGCAGAAAAGATATTTTGACTTATCAAATTGATGAAATCGAAAAAGCCGACGTTAAAATAGGCGAAGACGATGAAATTGAGGCGCGCATCAAATTGCTTGAAAGTTCTCAGCGCATAACCGAAAACCTTTCAGAAGTTGCTACACTTCTTGATGGAAATGGCGGCGCAATCCAAAACCTCGGAATGAGCGAACGACTTCTTTCAAAACTGTCCGATATCGACAATATTGCTGCACTTGCCGAACGCATTTCAAGCGCAGTAATCGAAGTTGATGACATAACAAGCGAAATAAAAGATGTCCTTTCAAATATTGGCTCTGATCCAAACGAACTTGATCGCCTTGACAACCGTCGCGACAAGCTTAAAATGTTAAAACACAAATATGGCGGAACACTCGAAAACGTGCTTGAAAATCTTGAAATCTTCAAAAAAGAACTTGACGATCTCGACGCGGGCGCTGAAAAACTTGAAAGATTAAATGAACAACTTGCGCTTACAAACATTCAAATCTCTTCAATATGCGCGCAGATTAAACATGCTCGTGAAAAAGGCGCGCTTAAAATCAAACAAGGCCTTGAAAAAGAACTTCACGATCTTGGCATGAAAGACGTCCGTTTTGAAGTTATGTTTAAAGAAAAAGCCGTATCTGTCGACGGAAACGACGATGTAAGTTTTGTCTTTTCGGCAAACAAAGGTCAAGAGCTTAAAGATCTTGCCAAAACTGCATCTGGCGGTGAAAGCAGTCGCATAATGCTTGCAATGAAAAATATGTTCGCTCGTGCAGACGAAAACAGAACGCTTCTTTTCGACGAAATCGACTCAGGAATAAGCGGCGAAGTCGGAAATATGATGGCGCTCAAACTCAAAAGCATTTCAACTCGCGACCAAGTTATTGCAATCACACACTTACCACAAGTTGCTGCTTCTGGAGATCATTTTTATAAAGTTGAAAAACATTCCGATTCTTCTTCAACTTACAGTGAAATTCGCCAAGTCGAAGGCACTGAAATTATTTCAGAAATTGCACATATTATTGGCGGAAACAATCTGACAGACGCAATGCTAAAAAATGCTGAAGAACTCTATCAAAGAGGCAGAAAATAATTGCGGTATTAAATTGATGAACCTTTCATAAAATCGCAAAAACTACAAAGACTACTTTTAAAGTGGTCTTTTTTATTGTCGGAGGGTGAAGTGAAGAAAAAGGGATTGTATTTAATCTGTCTGTGCGTGCTGATAGCGGTTTTGTTTATAACAAACATAGGCTTTAAAGAGATTTTTTCGTTGCCTGACGGATTTATGGCGACATATGAAGAAATTGCTTCATCAAATCAAAATAAAAAATTCGGCTCGTTTGTCAGCGCTAAAATGGAACGAACCGACCAATCTGCGTCAAGCGATAAAGCCGGCGAGGGCGAAGTTGTCTTCAAATTATTTGGCATAATACCGATTCGCAAAGTTCGCGTTATTTGTTCTAGCGAAAATGAAGTCTACATCGGCGGTGTTCCGATTGGAATCAGCATAAATTCGTCAGGTGCGATAGTTATAAATGAAAAGGTGGTTGAAACATCAGAAGGAACAAAAGAAACCGAAAAAAGCGAGAAATTTAAAGAGGGTGACCTTATTACGGCGATAAATGGCAAGCAAATAAGTTCGCTTAACCAACTTTCAGAGCAAATTGAAAATGGTGAAAGTGAAAACTTTGAAGTGACTTTCAAGCGCAAAAACAAGCTTCACACCGCACAAATTAAAGGTGTTATAGACAAAAACACAGGTAAATACAAGTTGGGGTTGTGGGTTCGGGACGATGTAAGCGGCATTGGAACGCTCACATATGTCGATAAAAACACCAACTCATTTGCGGCGCTCGGTCACGCTGTAACTGATAATGAAAACAACGTCGAAGTCGGCTCTGGAAAAGTGTATGGATGCAAGTTGATAGGCATTGACAAAGGTGAGAAAAATGATCCGGGACAACTGAAATGTATGTTTCTTCAAACTGACGAAGAAAAGGGAGACATTGTAAAAAATACAAAATATGGAGTCTTTGGTCAACTTTCAAACACCGAAGGACTTGTAGATAAAAATCTATCAATGCGTCTTGGCGGCAGACTCTCGGTAAATCCGGGTAAAGCGCACATAATTTCAAGTGTCAGTGGAATAAGAGAAGAATATGAAATAGAAATTATAAAAGCGTCATATCAGTCAAAAGCGGACGATAAAAGCCTTGTGTTCAGGGTCAAAGATAAGCGACTTTTAGCTCTTACTGGTGGAATAGTGCAGGGAATGAGTGGCAGTCCAATCGTGCAAAATGGCAAACTTGTCGGCGCGGTGACGCACGTATTTATGTCTGACCCGACAAAAGGCTATGGTGTTTATAGCGATTGGATGGTTGAAAACGAATGTTAAAAGGCATTTTGCAATCTATTATGTTATATAAATATAACTATTTTTCTATTCAAAAATAGTTTGAATTTAATAAAGGATATGGTAAAATATTACTATAAGGGAAAACAAATGAAAAAACAACTAAACTTAGTTAAAGCCACACAAGCAAATACTACCAAAAGCACATTAAAAACCATATCAAAATGGATGTATACTTGGTGGGGAATTCGCCACAATTACACACTTGAAGAAATGCAGCAATATATGTTGCATTGCTTAAATGAGAGCAAACTTCCTCAAACATACATTCTTTATAGTGGCAAAACCCCGATAGGGCTTTATCAATTTCTGCACACCGACTTGCGAAACCGTCCTGACATTTATCCGTGGCTTGGTAGAGTGTATGTGACCGAAAAACAAAAGGGAAAAGGCTATTGTAGATTTATGCTTGAAACCGTAAAACAAACTGCAAAAGAGTTGGGTGTCGATGAAATTTATCTTTACACACATCACGTTGGGCTTTATGAAAAGTTTGGTTGGAAGTTTGAAGGGCTTATTGACACATACAAACCAAGCAATCGCATGCATAGATTTTACACATTAAATTTAAAGGGCTAACAAATATAATGTTAAATTAAGCCATCGTAAAGGTGGCTTAATTCAAAACACAACAAACATACAACAAAAATGCACAATAAATACACAAGATAAACGCGGCTTGTTATTTGGCTGCAATTTATGCAATTTAAAACAATCCAAAACGGCGTCACATTATATTTTAATGTATTATGTTATATTTTAATAACCATTTTTAATTACAAAAAAAGAGCAAATTCTAATAACCTGATTGCTCTTTTTTCGTCTAATGTGAAGCATATCTCCTTCACATTTTTAATATGTGCGCTTTTGCGATAAATATACATTCTTTTTAGTTGTCGTTTATTTTTACTTTGTTTGCGACGTCGCGGCGCATATCTTCGCTGATTGCAGCGTAGTGTTTTTTGGTTGTGTTGACATCTTTGTGACCCAAAACATCAGCAACAATATAAATATCCTTGGTTTCACGGTAAAGATTCGTGCCAAATGTAGAACGAAGTTTGTGTGGCGAGATTTTTTTAAGGGGAGTTGCTTCTTTTGCAAACTTTTTCACAAGGTTTTCAACCGCGCGTGTGCTGATTCTTCGTTTTTGCAAACTCACAAACATTGCTTTTTCTGTTTCGTCAAGCCCAAGTGTTGCGCGTTTTTTAAGCCAAATCTTTAAAGCGGCCGCAACTTCTTCTGAAAAATAAAGAACTGTTTGATTTCCGCCTTTTCTTGTTACTTTAAAAGCATTTTGGCTGAAATCGAAGTCGTCAACGTTAAGTCCAATACATTCTGAAATACGAATTCCTGTTCCTAAAAACAGCGTAACAAGCGCATTGTCGCGTTCGTAAGTGTTTTTATCGTAAGCTTTTTGGCGATTTGAGAAGGTGTTATTTGATGCAACAGCATCAAGCATGCGGTTTACTTCGTCTTGTTCAAGCCTTATAATCTCTTTATTGTGAAGTTTTGGTGTTCGCACCTTGCTTGCGACGTTTGAGCTTATCAAATCGTGGTTGAAAAGATATTTAAAAAGGCTTCTTACAGCGGCCAACTTGCGGGCTTTGCCTTTTTCGCCGTTTTTTACGACTTTTCCTTCAATTTCATAATAGCTTAAATGCGATAAAAATTGCTCGATATGATTGGATTTAAGAGTGTCGATGTCTTGCAAGGTGATGTCTTGCTTCTTTTTATGTAAAAAATCAGCCAAAAAGTCAAAAAATATGTTAAGATCCATGGCATAATTGACTCTGGTTAAGGCCGATGAGTTGTTTTCTATGCCAATAAAATAGTCATAACAAAAATCTGGCAACTCAGCTGCTGATTCTCGTATTTTGCGTTGGCTTATTAAATCTCTTTTTTCAAAATATGAAAGCGGTTTCATATTTTTATTATAGCACCTTGTTTACAAAATGCAAAATGATTTTATATACAATATATAGTATTATGTCGGTCATAATAATCAGTATTATGTCAACAATCAGTCGGTATTATGTTGAAATATTTTATCAATATTTATCAGTTGTTTGACTTATTTTTATAATTATATTAAAATAAATAAACAATTATGGAGGATAAAACAAAAAATGATTGACATTGCTATACTTAGAAACGACCCAGAAAGAGTCAAAGCAAACATAAAACGTAAATTTCAAGACAGAAAACTTCCTCTTGTTGACGAAGTTATCGAACTTGACAAGAAAAACAGACTTTTAAAGAAAGAAGGCGACGAATGCCGTGCTAAAAGAAATTCTTTAAGCGCACAAATTGGCATGCTTATGAAAAGCGGCAAACGTGATGAAGCGGAAAAAGTTAAAGCAGAAGTTGCTCAAAACAATCAAAGAATAGTCGATATTGAAAAGGAAGAAGAAGAAATTTCAGCCAAAATCAAGAAAATAATGATGACTATCCCAAACTTTGTTGCTGATGACGTTCCGGTTGGCAAAGACGACAGCGAAAACGTTCAACTTGAAACATTTTTGGAAGCAAAAGAAAAGCCTTTTGAAGTTCCTTATCACACCGAAATCCTTGAAAAACTCGGCGGAATCGATCTTGACAGTGCTCGCAGAACAAGCGGACAAGGCTTTTATTATTTAACTGGCGACATTGCAAGACTGCATTCAGCAGTTTTGACATATGCGCGTGATTTTATGATTGATCGTGGCTTCACATATGTTATTCCACCTTATATGATTCGTTCTGACGTTGTCAGCGGTGTTATGAGCTTCGACGAAATGGACAACATGATGTATAAAATCGAAGGCGAAGATTTGTATCTTATCGGCACAAGCGAACATTCAATGATTGGCAGATTTATGAACACAATTCTTGATGAAAGCAAACTTCCTTTGACACTTACAAGCTATTCTCCATGCTTCAGAAAAGAAAAGGGAGCACACGGTATTGAAGAACGTGGCATTTATCGCATCCATCAATTCGAAAAGCAAGAAATGATTGTAATTTGCAAGCCAGAAGACAGTGAATATTGGTATAACCAACTTTGGAAAAACACTGTAGATTTCTTCACATCGCTTGAAATTCCAGTTCGCACACTTGCATGCTGCACAGGCGATTTGGCAGATTTGAAATACAAAAGCCTTGACGTTGAAGCTTGGAGTCCAAGACAAAAGAAATACTTTGAAGTTGGATCATGCTCAAACCTTACAGACGCGCAAGCACGCCGTCTTGGAATTCGTTATAAAACCGATAAAGGCACAGTTTTTGCTCACACATTAAACAACACAGTTGTTGCGCCACCACGTATGATTATCGCATTTGTTGAGAATCATTTAAATGCGGACGGAAGCGTTTATATTCCACCAGTTTTAAGACCATACATGGGCGGAAAAGATAAAATTGAAGTAAAAAAATAAGCCTTTAAATCGCATAAAACACTTTTGTGCACTCAGAAAACACCCAAATTTAGGAGGAAAAATGAGAGGAATTTCCAGACAACTAATCGAATCAATTGCTGTTGCAGATAATTCTGAATTTGCCCAAGAAATCGAGCAAAAAGTCAACACATTGGTGTCTCTTGCTGTCGAAGACATGTCGCACAGCATACCTTTTGTAAGCGTTGAAAACTGCATTTTACAGCCAGTAACTGAAAATTTTAGCGGCGCATTGACTCCTGAAAGCGAATATGTTTATTTTTTGGGATTTATGAGCCCACAAATTGAACTGAATTGCACACAATACAACGATTCTTGGAAGAAATTTAAAGAAAGATTGGCGTTTGCTTGGAATAATTCAAAAAAACCTAAAAAGCGCAAAAAACGCAAAAAGAACGAAGATGTATCTTCTGTGAAAGAATACGAATATGAAACAGAAAAATACAATCTTGATTCGTTAAAAGACGATTTGCAAAAAGCATTCGTTAAAAATTTAATAACAACAAGCATTGTTTACAACAACGAAAACAATCTTCGCATAATTGGCCGCGACGAATTTGGCCCAAAAACGCAAATATACATCTATCCATGTTTGTTGGAAGGAGATGATTACAAGTTTTTTATAAGCCGCAAAAAAGGATTTTTTAAAGTTAATTTTTTAAAACGTGCCGAACTTATAAATGAAAAAATCGAACGAGTTGGCTATGATTATATCACAATGATAAAAATATTTAATTCGCTTTTCCGTTCGACAAGCAAATATTCAGTTATGCCAAATCAAATATTTATTGAAAGTTTGTTATATAACGTTCCAGATGAATTATTTGAAGGCAACGACATTTATGACAACTTTATAAAAATAGTGAATTACTTAAATTTGACAGATGTAAGTGAATTTAAAAGCATTGCAAACCCAGAATTAAAAATAAATGAAGATAAATTGACAAAATCAAATCAAGTTGCATTTCTAAAATTTATAAATAGTTTAGATACAATAAATTCATAAAATAAAAAGCTTAAACGAAATATTTGTAAATATAATGAAAAATAAATAATTATTATTTCATAACATAATATTTCGTTTTTTAATGCTATTATGTCATTATCTATGCGCAAAACCTGTCTTTTGCGCATAGATATGGACGTTGAAACAGCCAGTATTATGTTGGGTATTATGTTGACATAATACCCCCTATTTTTCTTGACATGCCCCTACTGAAAGTTATATAATACTTCTAGAAAGGTTTTAAAAGCAAATTTACCTTTAAATTTTCATAAACAAGGACGAAAAGTTATGGAAGTATTGGCAAAAGGACAATTATCATACATGATCCTCTCCTGCTTAAGTGAAAGAGACATGTATGGGCTTGAACTTATTGAAGAAATGAAAGCAAGATATGGAAGAGAAATCAAACTTCCAAGCCTTTATTCTAATTTAAATAGAATGAAAGAACTCAAATATATTTCTTCTTATTTAAAAGAAAGCACTAAAGGACCTAAATGCTCATATTCAAGCATTACAAATGCAGGAAGAGAAGCGTTGAAAGAGCTTGAGAGCGATTTTAGAGAGCTTGCTGTCGTAAAACCTGTTGAAAAACCACAAGACGTGAATGTTTTTGAACAAGCATTGCGCGAAAGTAACATATTCACCCCTGCTGCAGACGAAAACAAAGAAGAAACTGCTATGCCTAGCGTTCAAGAAGTCACAGACGAAGAACAACCTGTTCAAACTCCAGTTGATAACGATGAACAAGAAGACGAACCACAACAATTAGCAGATGATTATGACGATTATTTTGCTGTTGGAGATGATGAAGAAGAGTCTCAACCTACTTTTGCTATACAGTCAAAAATGACAGAAGATGCTTTTGATTCTGACGACGAAGAAGCAGAACTCGAAGATAATGAAGAAATCGAAGATGACAGCATTGTCGACGAAGAAGAATCAGAAGATGTTGAAGAAGATGAACAAACTGACGCTCCTGCCCTTGACGAAAAATTAACAGACGACGTAATCGCTGACGAAGACGAAGAAGAGTTTGATGATGAAGAACATTCAGAAAAAAGCGAAGTCGAAGAGTTTGACGGTAAGCAAGAGATGACAAAAGAAAAAGAAGTTGAAGAATTTCCTCAACAAGAAGTTCAATCTCAGGTTGCTGCAGCAGATGCTGGCGAATATAATCAAAAGATTTATGCAGCAGCAAAAGACTTTTCTAAAAACAAGAACAAACGTTCTTATTCAGAAAATCAAATTGCTCTTGCGCTTAATACTACCCCTGCTAGATCTGAAGAAAATAAACGACAATCGCTTTCTCAACTTAAAGAAGCGCTTATCAATTCACGACAAGGCTATTATGAAGGCTTAGAAGAACGTTTTGCCCCAAAACCAGCCGAAGTTCAGTCTGAAATCAAACCTATCGTTCCAGTTACAAAAACGGAAGAACTGAAAGAAGAAAAGAAAGATGACGGCGTATTCATCACCGATCGTATTGATGAAAGTGCAATGCCAAAACCAAAGCGCATCGAACCAGCAAGATTAAATGTAACTCTTCCAGCACAGGGTTATGATTCAAAATTGCCTGCTCCAAAACGCAATGTTTCGGTTGACCCTACTTGTAAAGACGTTAAGGCAAAACTTGAAAGTCTTTATGCAAAAGCTGAAGTTAAAAAAGAACCAGTTGTTGAAAGTGGAGATTTTGAAGATTATGATGATCTTAAAAAATATTACACCTCTCAAGAAGTTGAATTCAAAGTTTATGAACGTGCCGAAAAACGTCCAAAACACAACACAAATCGCTTAAAACTTTTTGTTAGTCTGTTTGTTTTAGGGCTTATCGGAGTTGGCAGCGCACTGCTTTATATGATTTTCGCATTAAGCGGAGTTACAAAGCCAGAAACAAATTTTGTATATTACTTGTTCCCTATCATCGCCTTGGTCTATGTGATTTGCACATTCTATAACTATAAAACAACTGTCAGCAAAGTCCCATCAAAAATGATACATCCAGCCATAGTTTGGACAATATTTGCTTTATTGATTGCTGTTATTTTCCTTATAAACTATGCTTGTGGCGCCGCATTTGACGTGCCTGCAACCTATTTCTCAACAATCTTAGTTCCAATTTATGATTGCGCTTGCGCAACGGTCGGACTTTACTATGCACAAATCTTTGCATACAAGAAGTTCTGGATATAAAAAATTTAAATATGTGTGAATAATAAAAAAATAACTGCACAATATAAATAAAGGTCAGGAAAACCCTGGCCGGACAAGAGAAAAGAACGAGTTTGAATCACATCGTTCTTTTCTTTTTTATTATCATTTTAACAACTTCCCACCCTATAAAAATAAA
Organism: Clostridiales bacterium; assembly: GCA_003522085.1. Lineage (GTDB taxonomy): Bacteria > Bacillota > Clostridia > Christensenellales > UBA1242 > Caccovivens. The sequence continues at coordinate 133,625 of DPGI01000005.1, forward strand.
CAAAAGTGCAAACGCGAATGCAATCAATAGCAGTTCCGAACCAGCAAAAAATATTGTCGCGGCAAGTATAAGTCCGCACGCCACCAGTTGTCCCAAGGCGATAGCGAGCGCACATTGCCATATTTTTAAGTTTGTAAGTCCAGCAATCAAACTGCCCGACCATACCCCTGTCAGTGGCAGCGGGATTGCCACAAATCCGCCCAACAAAACAAGTTTTTTAAGTTTGCTTTGAGTTGATGAGATTTTGTCGAGTTTGCTTGAAAAGTGGTCTTGCAAAAAGCCAGTGGGAAAGCGGTTTTTGATTTTGCGCGTAAAAAAGACAACCGGAAAAATTGGCAGAATGCTGCCTATATACACGCACAGCAGTGCAAGCCAAGGTGAAAGCGGAGCGGCTAGAAGACTGCTCAGAGCAAAAGGAATAGCGACTCTCGCCTCTAATCCAGGTATCAGCGAAATCAAAAATACAGCCAAAAATGGACAATGTGAAAAAGCAGCAGCGAAAGATTCAAGCATAAAAAGTTCTCCCAAAACTAGTATATGCTGTGCTTTTTGGCAAAAGTATATTAAAGAGTAAATCAAGGGAAAAGCTAAGCCTGTAAAATTAAAGCAAACAAAAAAAGGTTGGCATTTTTAACCAACCTTTAAAAAGCACGCGATTTAAAGATAGCGATTTAGTTTGATTTGCTTAATCCAAACATAAAGCCGACCATAAGTTTATCCTCAAGGCAAACATAATGCTGGATTAAAATTATTTTGCTGTTTCGCTGAAACGAGATTCTCTGATAACATTGACTTTGATTTGGCCAGGATATTGCATCTCGTCTTCAATCTTTTTAGCGATGTCTTTTGCAAGGAACATTGCGTCGTTGTCTGATATTTCTTCAGGTTTAACGATAATTCTGACTTCTCTTCCCGCTTGAACGGCATATGCTTTTTCAACACCCTTAAAGCTGTTTGAGATTTCTTCAAGTTGTTGAAGTCTCTTAATGTAGGCTTCAAAACTTTCGCGTCTAGCACCAGGTCTTGAGCTTGAAATTGCATCGGCAATTTGAACGATAACCGCTTCGACACTTCTAAATTCAACATTGAAGTGATGCGCTTCGATGCAGTGAATAACTGCTGGGTTTTCTTTGTATTTTGTTGCAAGGTCAACACCGATTTGAACGTGTGTTCCTTCGATTTCATGGTCGAGAGCTTTTCCGATGTCGTGAAGCAATCCGCCGCGTTTTGCGATGTTTGCGTCCGCTCCAAGTTCGGTTGCAATAAGCCCTGCAAGGATGGATGTTTCGATTGAGTGCTTAAGTGCATTTTGACCATAACTTGTTCTGTATTTTAATCTTCCTAAAACTTTAACAAGTTCTGGATGCAAGTTGAAAATTCCAACTTCTTCGCAAGCGTTTTCGCCGGCTTCTTTGATGGCTTTATCAACTTCTTTGGTCATTTTTTCAACGATTTCTTCGATTCTTGTTGGGTGAATACGTCCATCAACAACCAGTTTTTCAAGGCTGAGTCGTGCGATTTCTCTTCTGATTGGGTCGAATGAAGAAATGGTGATTGATTCAGGTGTGTCATCGACGATAAGTTCAACGCCGGTTGCTGCTTCGATTGCGCGAATGTTTCGGCCTTCTCTTCCGATGATTCTTCCCTTCATTTCGTCAGTTGGAAGCGGAATAACTGAAACTGTCATTTCTGTTGAAAGGTCGGTTGCGCATTTTTGAATAGCAGAAGCAACGATGTCGCGGGCTTTTTTGTCGCCTTCTTCTTTTGCTTCGTCTTCGATGCGCTTGATGATTTGTCCTGCTTCTTTCTTAGCATCTTCGGTCATGCTTGAAACCAACATATCTTTGGCTTCTTGCTTTTTTAGACCGCTGATTTTTTCGAGTTTTGCAAGCATTTCATCTTTGATTTTTTCTTGTTCTTCGATTTGAGAGTTGAGTTTTTGCTTAGCGTCGTCTATGCGCTTTTTCTCATCTTCAATCTGTTCACTTTTGCGATCAAGTGAAAGTTCTTTTGTTTCAATAAATTTTTCTCTTTCAGTAAGTCTCTCTTCAGATTTTTGAATTTCGACACGTCTTTCTTTAAGTTCGGTTTCAACTTCATCTCTGTATTTGTGACTTGCTTCTTTGGCCTCGAGTGAGGCTTCCTTTTTTATGGTTTTTGCTTCTGCATATGCCTCTTCGATAATACGAACAGCGTTCGATTTACTTTTACCGAGTTTTTTTGTTGCAATTAATATATACAGTCCAATTCCCCCGCCGATTCCGACAGCGAAACAGGCTAATGCAATTACAGCGACAATAGCAGGAGCAACTGCACCAATTATGCTTATGCTCATACTTTTGCTCCTCTTAAAATTTTATAGGTTTCCCTACAAAATCAAGTATACGATATTTTTATTGCCAAGTCAAACGAATTTAATTACATAACTATATAATAAAAAATATAATATAAATATTAGGCGACAAAAAAAGCCGAAAAACCCATCTG
>DPGI01000005.1:136299-242085 GCA_003522085.1 Clostridiales bacterium
AAAAAAAGCCGAAAAACCCATCAAGTTTGACAGTGGTTTAATCGGCTTTAAAACCTAAATTTTTTTATAATAAAACCTTATAAAATATGAAACAACTTGCAAAATGGCTTGTAAAAACCTTTCCAAGATGCCCAAAAAGCAAACCAAGTTGCCGCTTTAATAAACGAATTTTGACAAGAAATTGTCTTTAAATTCTGGGAATCTGTCTTCTAAAATAGCCTGTCTAGCTTCGGCAGCGAGATGAGTTAAGAAGTGCAAGTTGTGAATTGAAATAAGCGTTGCCCCAAGCATTTCGCCGGCATTTATAAGGTGGCGAATATAACTTCTTGTGTAGTGTTTGCACGCATAACAGTCGCAACCTTCTTCGATAGGACGATAATCAGCCTTGTATTTGCCGTTTTTAACAACAAGTTTGCCTTCTCTAACAAATGCAGTGCCGTTTCGCGCAATACGTGTAGGCAAAACACAATCCATCATGTCGACACCGCGAGCAAAGCCTTCGATAAGGCAGTCTGGCGAGCCCACGCCCATCAAATATCTAGGCTGATTGTGTGGCAAAACTGGATTTAAAACGTCAAGCATTTCATACATAACGCTTTTTTCTTCGCCAACGGAAAGTCCGCCAATAGCGATGCCGCATCTAGCATATGGAGCGCAATCTTTAGCGCATTCGAGTCTCAAATCGGGATAAATATTGCCCTGAACGATTGGGAAAAGCATTTGGTCAGGATTCTTTTGGTGAGCGTAGCATCTTTCGAGCCAATTTTTGGTCAACCTTTTGGCTTCAAGAGCCTCTTTATAGCTTGCTCCACCCTCTGTGCACACGTCAAGTTGCATAACAATGTCAGAGCCCAGAGCATTTTGAATGTCAATGCACTTTTCTGGGCTCATAAAACGCTTTTCGCCGTTTAAATGTGAACTAAATTCGACGCCATCATCGGTGATTTTGCGAATTTTTGAAAGCGAAAACACTTGAAATCCGCCGCTATCAGTCAAAATAGGCTTGTCCCAGTGCATAAATTTGTGTAATCCGCCCGCGTTTTTAATAATTTCCTCTCCTGGGCGTAAATGCAGATGATATGTGTTTGAAAGAATTATTTGTGCGCCCAAATCATTCAACATTTCAGGTGTTACGCCCTTAACTGTGGCTTGAGTTCCAACTGGCATAAATACAGGAGTCAAAATATCGCCGTGCGGAGTATGAAAAATTCCGGCGCGTGCGCCAGTGACAGGACATTCTTTAACAATTTCAAATGAGAATTTTTCTTTCATAATACCTACTCTAAAATCTATTTTTCTACATAATACCACAACATATAGTATTATGTTGCGAGTAATACATACAAATCTATAATTTATTTAAAAAAGCATGCGTCGCCAAAACTGAAAAATCTATATCTTTCTTTTACAGCTGTTTCATACACACGCATTGTTTCATCTCTGCCAATAAAAGCCGACACAAGCATTATAAGTGTGCTTTCTGGAAGATGAAAATTGGTGATTAAGGCGTCAACGGCCTTAAATTTATATGAAGGATAGATGAAAATCTGCGTTTCTTTCTTCATAGGCAAGAATTTGCCGTTTTCGCAGGCTGATTCAAGCACTCTAACGCTTGTTGTGCCCACAGCAATGATTCTTCTTCCCTCACTTTTGGCTTTGTTGAGTCTTTCAGCGTTTTCTTCGCTCATTACAAAAAACTCAGAGTGCATTTCATGCTTCAAAATGTTGTCTTCTTTGACGGGTCTAAACGTTCCAAGTCCTACATGCAGCAAAACTTCAACAATTTCAACGCCTTTGTCGCGAATTTTTTGAAGCAACTGCGGCGTAAAGTGCAAGCCTGCTGTTGGAGCGGCGCTTGAACCTTCGATTTTTGAATAAACTGTTTGATATCTTTCTTTATCTTTGAGTTTTTCTTTGATGTATGGCGGAAGTGGCATCGATCCAACATCGCTTAAACGATGTTCAAACACTCCGTCAAACGCAAATTCAATTTTAACGCAGCCATAATCGCCTATTTCTTTGACTGTGCACTTTAAATGCTCGCTGAATGTAAGCACTGTGCCCACTTTCAAACGTTTTGTTGGTCTTGCAATCGCTTCCCAATTCGTCAAATCAAGCCTTTTTTGAAGCAAAATCTCGATTTTTGCGCCAGTGTCTTTATAACCATAAATTCTTGCAGGAAGCACGCGTGTGTTGTTTACAACCAGCACATCGCCTGTGTTTAAATAGTCAATTATGTCGTGGAAAATTTTATGTTCAATCTGCCCTGTTTTTCTGTCATAAACAAGCAAACGAGAACTATCGCGTGGCTCGATTGGAGTTTGTGCGATAAGTTCTTCTGGCAGGTCGTAATAATATGATTTTTTGCTTAGTAAATCCATGTTAGTCCTCTTTTTGCAAACCTAAATGCTTGTATGCCGGTTCAAGAACAACTCTTCCGCGTGGAGTTCTTGCGATAAAGCCAAGTTGAAGCAGATATGGCTCGTAAACATCTTCGATTGTTGTTGCGTCTTCACTTATAGTTGCGGCGAGTGTGTCAAGCCCAACAGGACCACCTGAAAACTTGTGAATGATTGAATTGAGAATTTTGCGGTCGATAAAGTCAAGCCCTAGTTCGTCAATTTCCATAATGTCCAAAGTTTTATCGGCGATTTCTTTTGTGATTTTGCCTTTGCCCTGCACTTCTGCATAGTCACGCACGCGTTTGAGAAGGCGGTTTGCAATTCTTGGAGTGCCGCGTGAGCGTTTTGCTATTTCGATGCTTGCTTCGTCGTCGATGTGAACATTTAAGATGTTTGCCGAACGTTTAATAATGATTTGCAATTCTTCAACTGAATAAAGTTCGAGTCTGCAAATTACTCCAAATCTGTCGCGCAAAGGATTTGTCAGCATTCCCGCTCTTGTGGTCGCGCCAATAAGTGTGAAAGGCTGAATTTTAAGGCGCATGTTCTTAGCAGAAGGACCTTTTCCGACGATAAAATCAAGCGCAAAGTCTTCCATTGCGGGATACAAAATTTCTTCAACTGTTTTGTTGAGTCTGTGAATTTCGTCGATGAAAAGCACGTCGTTTGCGTTAAGGTTTGTCAAGATTGCTGCCAGGTCTGCGGCGTGTTCGATTGCTGGTCCAGAAGTAACTTTAAGTTGCGAGCCAAGTTCATTGGCAATAATGTGTGAAAGCGTTGTTTTTCCAAGCCCTGGAGGGCCATAAAGCAAAACGTGGTCAAGGCTTTCTTTACGCGATTTTGCAGCGGCGATATAAACTGAAAGGCTTTCTTTGATTTTCTTTTGACCCACATAATCGTCAAACGTGGTAGGTCTAAGTGAGTTTTCAATTTCTGCGTCAGTAAGGTTTTTTGTACTTGTTATAAATCTGTCTTCCATTAGCCTCTATACCCCCTTAATGATTTTGAAATAATCTCTTCTGCGGTTGCATTTGGACCCGCATTTGATTTAGCTAAATTATAGGCTTCGTTTTTATTTACGCCAAGCGAAATCAATGTGTCTGTTGCAAGAGCGACAGCGTCTTCATCATAGTCAAAAGTCTTTTCGTTTTCGCTTAAAACGCCAACCGGTGAAAGTTTGTCTTTAAGTTCAAGGCAAAGGCGTTCTGCCGTCTTTTTGCCAAGTCCTTTAATGGCAGAAAGCGAACGCAAGTCGCCTTGCAAGATTGATTTTATAAGTTCTGAAATAGGCATTCCCGAAAGTATTCCGATGGCGACCCGTGGACCAATACCTGAAACTGAAGTGAGTTTTAAAAATAGTTCTTTTTCTTCTTTTGTTGCAAATCCAAAAAGACTGACGCCGTCTTCTCTAACTGACATAAAAGTAAGCACTTTAGCCCTTTCACCTTCGGCTGGCAGCGAAAGATATGTGCTGCGCGAAATGCCGAGTTCATAGCCTACGCCGTTGACGTCAAGTGTTAGCGTTGAGTCGGATTTTTCTTCAATTATTCCCACTAAAAAAGAAATCATAGTGTCTCCTTAAATTTTGTTTGTGTTAAGCGCTGGGCTGGTTTGCGCGTGAGTGAGCGCCACTGCAAGAGCGTCGGCTGCGTCGTCGGGTTTTGGTATTTGAGCAAGCCCTAAAATGTTTTTAACCATAAATTGAATTTGAGCTTTTTCTGCCCTGCCTTGTCCGGTTAAAGCCTGCTTGATTTGCATAGGCGTATATTCAAAAATGTTTGGACAATATTTTTGAGCAACAAGCAATGTTACTCCGCGCGCTTCGGCAACAGGAATAACTGTCTTTTGGTTTTTAAAATAAAAAAGTTCCTCGATTGCAACTGCCTCGGGTTTGTAGGTTTCAAACAAAGAGATAAGCGCATTTTCGATATTGCTTAATCTCACCGGCAACGTGTCTTCTTTGGGCGTTGTAATAACTCCATAGTCCACTACAAGACGTGGTAAACTTGTGTCAATGATGCCGTAACCGATGATGGCATAGCCTGGGTCAATTCCTAAAATTTTCATACTTAAATTTTAGACGATTGCTCGCATTTTGTCAAATAAAACAGAGCGAAAAAATAAAGCGCTCGAATTTTGCAATCGAAAAGAGAGGCTTAGATTTTTAAATAAAAAAGGCAGACTTTATAAATCTGCCAAATCATTATAATTTTGTTGCAACAAAAAGCGATTATGCCTTTAATTTGCACTATTCTTCTTCATCATCGTCAGGCAAGTTTACGTTGTGATAAACGTTTTGAACATCGTCAAGGTCTTCCAAAATTCCAATCATTTTTTGGAAAGTTGACAGTTTTTGTTCGTCAAGATCAACATACATGTCTGGAATGAGTGTTGATTCGCTCATAGCGATTTTATATCCTGCTTTTTCAAGAGCAGCAGCAACAGCGTTCACTTCGTTTGGTTCGGTGATAACTTCAACTTCGTCGTCTTCTTCAACAACGTCTTTTGCGCCTGCTTCAAGAGCATCCATCATAAGAGCATCGCTGTCAAGTCCTTCAACTCTTGGAACAACGATAACACCTTTTCTTTGGAAAAGATAACTTACGCAGCCAGATGAGCCAAGCGCTCCGCCGTTTTTATCAAATGCGTGTCTAACGTCACCTGCTGTTCTGTTTTTGTTGTCGGTCAAGCAATCAACGATAACTGCTGAGCCGCCTACACCATAGCCTTCATAAACGATTGTTTCATAGTTTACGCTGCCAAGTTCGCCAGAGGCCTTTTTAATGCTTCTGTCGATATTGTCGTTTGGCATGTTGTTTTGTTTTGCCTTTGTGATGATTGCACGAAGGTTTGAGTTAGAATTCGGGTCAGGGCCACCAAGTTTTACTGCAACGGCGATTTCACGACCAATTTTAGTAAAGATTTTGCTTCTTGCGGCGTCTGCCTTGCCTTTTGTGGCTTGAATATTATGCCACTTTGAGTGTCCTGACATACTTTTCTACCTCCTTTATGTATTGTCATATGTGCCAAAAATTTAGCACTAATTGTTGAAATTTAAATTCTTACTTAGTAAAATGTTTGCAAAGAATTCTATTAGCAGAATTTTGCAAGCGAAAATAGTTTTTGTCTGCGCTAGCTTCTTTTTGATGCGATTTCAAACATAACGACTGAACCACTGACCCCTGCATTAAGACTTTCAATGCCTTTTTTCATAGGAATGGTAAGTTTTATCGAAGAAATCTTTTCGATTTCATCGCTAACTCCCTGTCCTTCGTTTCCAACAACAATTCCGATTGGCGAAGTTGGCTTAAAATCGAACACATTTTCGCCGTCCATATCTGTCATAGCAAGTTTTAAGTTGTTTTTGACTGCCAATTTCACGAAATCAGCACGGCTGAGCGAATAAACAGGAATATTGAATATCGCTCCGGCTGAACTTCTTATAAGTTTTGGATTGGTTGGTGAAACGCCATCGAGTATGAAAACACACTCTTCACCCGCAGCCAAAGCTGAACGAATCAGCGTTCCCGCGTTGCCCGGATCTTGTATCCCATCCAGCACCAAGAAGTCGCCTTTTGGGATTTTTGGATTTTCGACAAAATTAGAAAATTGTGTGTATTCTAACATAACAACCACTCCACGTGGTGTTTTTACGTCAGAAAGTGCGGAAATTACGTCGATTGTGGTGAGATATTGCTCGCAGGTTGATGATGGTGTTATGTCGGCAAGAAGGTCAGCGGAAGTGGCAAGAGCCATGATTGGCTTTGCCCCTTGTGCGATCGCATCTTTGATTATTTTTTGGTTATCTAAAAAAAGCAAAAAATGGTTTTCTCTTTTTTGCTTCTTTAATTTTTTGACAAGTTCGCCACTTGCTTTGCATATTTGGGGATTGTCAGCGGTGGCGCGGACAAATTGGCGTGATTGAACGCCTTTTATCCCCTTTTTGTTTGCAAGTGCGTCACTTTGCTTGTTCACTTAGGCTTTAACCTCAGCTACGAGTGCTGCAAAAGCTGCTGGGTCTTTAACAGCGATGTCTGCAAGAACTTTTCTGTTAAGATCGATGTTTTTGCTTTTAAGTCCAGCAATGAATTTTGAATATGAAATGTCGTTAAGTCTGCATGCTGCATTGATTCTTGTAATCCAAAGAGCACGGAAGTCTCTTTTCTTTTGTTTACGGCCAATGTATGCATACATTCCGCTTTTCATAACTTGTTCGCGAGCTGTGCGATAGAGTTTTGATTTTGCTCCCCTATATCCTTTTGCTTGCTTTAAGATTTTTCTGCGTTTTTTAACTGCGTTTACTGTTCTTTTAATTCTCATGATGCCCTCCTACCTTACTTTGCACCAAGTAAAGATTTGATATTGTCAGAGTTCTTTCCTGCAATATATGAACCTTTTCTAAGTTTTCTTTTTCTTGCTTGTGATTTGTTTGTTAAGAAATGACCTTTTGTTGGACGAGCATACTTAACTTTACCTGTTGCGGTGAGTTTAAATCTTTTCTTTGCGCCGCTGTGTGTTTTTTGCTTTGGCATAATGTTTCTCCTTTTTAATTTGCTTTTTTAGGGTTGACAACAACAATAATGTTTCTGCCGTTGACTTCTGGTTCTTTGTCGCATGATCCGCATTCTTCAAGTTGAGCGCAGAAGTTTTTAACTACTTGTATGCAATTTTTTGCATAGGCTTGTTCTCTGCCTTTCATTCGAAGCGAAACTTTGACTTTGTTTCCGTCTGAAAGAAATTTCTTTGCATTTGTCACGCGATATGCTATGTCGTGATCGCTGATTGTCATTGAAAGTTGAATTTCTTTTACTTCGACAATTTTTTGGTTGCGTTTTAATTCTTTTTCTTTTTTGATTGAGTCAAACTTATATTTTTTGTAATCCATAAGTTTGCAAACGGCTGGGTTTGCGCCGCCATTCATTAGCACAAGGTCAAGCCCCTTTTCGTCAGCAAGGTCAAGTGCTTTTGATGTTGGAAGAACGCCTAATTGTTCTCCTGTTTCCCCGATGAGTCGAACTTCGTCGGCGGGAATTTGTTCGTTGATTAAAAGTTCCTTAAAAATAGTCGTTGTCTCCTTTATAAAAAAATTGGTGGATGCAAATGCTTCCACCAAAAAACTTTAATACTCATGTTTGTTTATGAAATTTTAAAGAATTTTTAACGCGGTCTGAAATCAAGTTCGACCGGTGAGAAGTGGAAACTTCTGCTTTCGACGCTATATACTAGCACAAATTATGAATTCTTGTCAACATTTTTTTCACATTTTTTAATTTTTTTATGAAAAAATGTTTTATCTAAAATTCTACCGAGCTTTAACATTATTTTATTGGCGTTTCTTATCGCCTTTTCTTTCATAAGCGCTTTAAATAATATTGTTAGTCCTGCGATAAGTGAACTCACGAGCGTAGAAATGATTACAACTACGCTAGGATTTGTTATGTTTTTTGCAATACTAATAATTACGCACGCGCCGCCCGCCCCTGACAGAATGCCACAGATGTCACCCACAACGTCAGCACAAAACGAGCAGACTTTTTCGGAGTTTTTTATAAGTCTTAACCCAATATCTGCGCCGATTGTTTGTGCCACTTGTTGCTGTTTGAAAAAGTCTTCATCAGCGCTTGTCACGGCTATTCCGATCATATCAAAGACAACGCTAACAAAAATGAAAAACATAATCATAATGCTGGCAAAAACGACCCCAAGCGACGAAAGAACGCTTTGGCTTAGCAGCGAGAAAAGCGACGAAAGACAGATTGCAATTACAAACATTTTAAACGCCCAATGGTAATGTCGAATTTTAATTGACTGCGCTTTTATAGATGGCTTTTTGCATAGTTTTTTGCGATGTTTCATGTAACATTATATACCAAACTTTTTTAAGTTATGAAAAAAGGCTCGCATTTGCAAGCCTTTATTTTTTTATGTTACTTGATTTTAATAAACAATAATTTCGTCAAGTTTTTTTGAAAGGTTTTCCCATTTTACAAACATCTTTTCGCCAGTTTCTCGGATTGTGATTTCAACTTCGCCCCTTTCAAGTGTTTTAGGACTGATTACGATGCGCACTGGGATGCCCATAAGTTCGCTGTCTGTAAGTTTTGTTCCTGCAGATGCGGCTCTGTCATCATAAAGCACTTCAAAGTTTTCGGCTGTGAGTTTGTTGTAAAGCACTTCCGCCTTTTCTTTTACTTGTTCGTTTTCAATGTGGATTGGGCAAAGGTAAATGTGCCATGGTGCGATGCTCATTGGCCATACAAGACCTTTGTCGTCGCTTGACTCTTCTGCCACCGAAGCAAGACATCTGCCGATTCCGATTCCATAACAACCCATGATTGGGTTGATGCTTGATCCGTCAGGCATTGAAACTGTAAGTCCCATTGGAGCAGTGTATTTTGTTCCGAGTTGGAAGATGTTTCCAATTTCGATTCCGTGCTTAACTAAGAGTTTAGCACCGCAGATTGGGCATCTCTCGCCTTCTGAAACCTTTGAGATATCGACATATTTGCCAGGTTTTACATCTCTTGTCATCGATACGCCTATATAATGATAACCCTCTTTGTTTGCGCCAGTTACAAAACTTTCAAGCCCTTCAAGAGATTTATCAAAATAGATTTCAGCACCGTCAATGTGAAGGTCAACGCAGCCGATATTACCTTTGATAAGCCCTGTGCCTTCAAGGTCTTTCATGGCGATTTCAGCACCTACAAGGTTTTTAAGTTTTGCTTCGTTGATTTCCTTATCACCACGAAGAAAAGCGATTACAACCCTGTTTTCGTCGCCGATAACAGCATAGCAAACGGCTTTTGCTGTTTGATTTGGTTTTTTGTTTAAGTTTGAGCAAACTTCGTCGATTGTTTTTGCTGAACCTGTGAAAACTTCTTGCTTAACGCCGAAGATATGGTCGTTTTCTTCCATAACAGAAGTTGCAACTTCGATGTTTGAGGCTTTGTCACAGTCTGGGCAAATTATGATTGTGTCTTCGCCGACGTCTGTGAGAAGTTGGAATTCATCGGCAACCTTGCCGCCCATCATTCCGCTGTCAGAGCGAACGGAAATGACTTTTTTCATGCCCATTCTGTGATAGCAACGAATGTATGCGTCATAGGCTTTTTTATAAAACTGTTCCAAATCTTCTTGGCTTGTGTGAAAGGAATATGCGTCTTTCATTGTGAATTCTCTCACTCTTATAAGCCCTGCTCTTGCGCGTGCTTCGTCACGGAACTTTGTTTGGAATTGATAGATCATAAATGGAAGTTGGTCATAACTTTTTACATTGCCAAGTGCTGCGTGAACGGCTGCTTCTTCGTGTGTCATTCCAAGCACAAGGTCGTGGTTTGAACGATCTTTAAATCTGATCATTTCAGCGCCAACTGATGAATATCTTCCGCTTGCGTCCCAAACTTCACGTGGCATAACAACTGGAAACAAGCATTCTTGTCCGCCGATTGCATCCATTTCTTCCCTAACTATGCCCATGATTTTTTGTGCTACGCGCTGTGCTGGTGGAAGCAAAGTGTAGATGCCGTTTGCCATTTGTTTGATGTAGCCGGCACGTGTAAGATAGATATGACTCTTGCTTGTTGCGCCTGCTGGAGCATCTTTAAGACGTGTTCCTAAAAGTTTAGATATCCTCATTGTTTTCCTCCATTTTCAATTTGCCAAGTTCGTCTTTGATTTCAAAGATTTTGCCCTTGACAACTTTGACTTCATTATAGCAATATTTAATCAATTTCATGCCTTCTTCAAAAAGCGTTGTAGCCTCGGAAAGAGGCACACTTTCTGATGAAAGTTTTTCGATTATTTCACTCAATTTTTCTATAGCGTTTTCATATGTCATTTTTTCACCTCTTTCGCCTCAGCGATTACACTTCCGTCATAGAATTTGATTTCTAGACTCGATTTTAACACAACATTTTCTGCCTTGTCAACAACTTTGCCACCCTGCTCTATTTTTGCATAGCCGCGTTTTAAAACTGCCGTCGGGTCAAGTTTTGCCAGCGAATTTTCAAGCAAGCCAAGTTCGTAGTTTTTGTTTGTAAAAAATGAATCAATTTTGTTTTCAAAGGCGTTTTCGATTTTTTCAAGTTTTGAAATGTTGTTGTCGATAAATCTGTTGACAAGCAGTGCAAAACTTGATTTAAGCCCCATAAGCGCTTTGATTTGCGACGTTTTTTCTTTTGTCAACAACTCGGCCGCAGCCGATGGAGTTGGCGCGCGCAGGTCGCTTACAAAATCGATGATTGTAAAGTCAGTTTCGTGCCCGACTGCGCTCATAATATACTTTTGGCAATTATATGTCGCTCTTGCCACTTTTTCGGTGTTGTATGCGGCAAGGTCTTCAAGCGAACCGCCTCCACGAGCAACCACGATTACATCAATTTCGTCGAAATTCGACAATTTTTCTATCGCTTTTGCGATTTCATCTTCGGCGCCGTTGCCTTGAACTTTAACTGGATAAAGCGCGATGTTGATTGATGGATCACGACGGAAAGCGACGTTTTGAATGTCGTGTATGACCGCGCCTTCTTTTGATGTGATGACGCCGATTGTTTTGATTGCACTTGGCATTGGCTTTTTGTGAGTGGGATCAAACAGCCCTTCACTTTCTAGTTTGTCTTTCATCATCAAAAATTGCTGATAAAGGTCGCCTTTGCCATTTTTTTCGATGCGGCTGACGTTAAACGAAAGTCTTCCGCCTTTGGCATAATAGTTTGGACTGCCTGTGACAGTAACCTTTTCGCCTTCTTTTATGTTTAAAAAAAGTGAGGGATAAAAACTTACGCATGAAATCATGCCACCCTCGTCTTTCAGCGAAAAATAAACCGAATTTCTTGCCGATGATAAACCAGAAACTTCCCCAACAATTTTTATATTGTGGAGAAGTTCTTCTGCATCAAAGATTTGTTTGATATATGTGTTATACTGCGAAACAGTAATTGCTTCAAACATCTATTTTCTTTCCTTTACTATTGTCGAAAGCACGCCGTTGATGAATTTTGGCGCGTCTTCTGATGAATAAGCCTTTGCTATTTCGATTGTTTCGTTGATCACAACTGGCGCTGGTGTGCCACAATATTTCATTTCTGCCACTGCCACATACATAAGCGCAAGGTCAATGCTGTGAACACGGTCAAGACTATATCCAACAAGGGCTTTTTCGATTTGCGAACGTATTTCGTCTTTATGAGCCTCAAATTCGCCAAAAATTTGCTCAGCGAAAGGCTTGTCTTTATCTTTTATCTGCTCCCAAAGTTCGTCGTCAAAAGGCTGGGAATTAAAAAGCCTTTCAAACACGAGCGTGAAAGCGTGTATTCGTGAATCTCTTCTCATTATTACATCCCTGTATCAATTCTTTCGCTGATAACATCCATAACATGAACGCTTATGTTTGAAGTTTTCATTTCAACCATGCTTGAAAGGTTGTTTTTGATGTTTTCTTGAATTCTGTATGCAAGGTCTGGCACAGATTCGCCAATGTAAACGTCAACATAAACGTCAACGTGCAATGTGCCGTTTTGTTCGAAAGCAATTTTTACGCCTTCATAGTCGCCTTTGGCAAACATCTTTTTATACCATGGAAGTGAAGAATTAGAAAGTCTAGCAACACCTTTTATTTCTTTTGTTGCAAGGCTCACGATTGAATAAAGAATATTTTTGTCGCAAGTGATTTTTCCATCTTCATTGTATTGCGTTTTCTCTGCCATAATCTCTCCTATTTATCTAAGATTTTAGCATATTTTTTTTGTTTTGTCCAACTATTGAATATAATTATCAATTTATTTAATAAAAAAACCTTTGTTTTTTTCAACAAAAGTTTCTTGTATTTTAATTTATTCTTGTTTTTTGCACCCATGCCCTTTTGCAGGCAAAGAGTTGATCAAACTTATTCAACAGGAATTATTTTGATGTTTTTAAGGTCGGTGCCAAGTTGCTCTTGAATAACTGCAACGATTTGGGCTACTTCTGGCTCGGTTAAGGTTGCGGCATCGACTAAAACGTTGACATTTGCAGTTGACATTGTGATTACGCAGTCGTTGAAGCCAAGACCTTTGATAAGCCCTTCAACAACAAGTTCTTTATCCATTTGCGCGATAAGATTTTGTCTTGCTGAGTCAGCGTTTTTGATTGCTTCTTCGCTTGATGATGGACTTTCAGCGATTGCTTGATAATACAAGAGTTCTTGATCGCGGCGCGATTCGCGGTCTTGTCTGTATGAGGCAAAATAACTTGCCGTTGTTGTTTGGGTTGGAACGTCGCCTTTCTTGACCGAATTGTTTAACATAACGTTCAAATATCCTGTCACGCCAAGCAGCACGACCATAACGCCCAAGATGATGAATTTTGTTCTCTTTTTCATAATAGACTCCTTT
The DNA here is from genome assembly GCA_003522085.1 of Clostridiales bacterium. Classification (GTDB taxonomy): domain Bacteria; phylum Bacillota; class Clostridia; order Christensenellales; family UBA1242; genus Caccovivens. The sequence continues at coordinate 149,075 of DPGI01000005.1, forward strand.
TTTTAGTTTGCTGTAAGGATTGTTATATCGCTATTTGGCACGTCAACGACTGTTTGTATCGCTGTGACCAAATTGAGTTTGACTGTTGCGTCGCTTGCTCCACTTGCACTGACGAGCACGCCTTGGATGGTTGGAAATATCTCTTTCACAACAACAGGTTGCCCGCCAACTAGCACGATTTCTTTGGTGGTTGTAGTTGTTCCGTTGGCGCTTTGTTTGACGACTTCTTCGGTGGCGTAAACGTATTCAAATCCGCTGCCGAGCGTCACCAGCACCTTTACTTTCCCAGCGCCTTTAACATTTGATAGAATGCCTTCAAGTTGGGTTTCAAGGTTGCGCGCATACTTATCTGCCGATGAAGACGCGGTTATGTTGCCTCCGCCATCGTCGCTTATTTGAGGCGAAGGTCGTATGAAGGCAAAATAACACACAAGCACGATTGCTATCAATAGGATGGCCAGTCCTATTTGGGTTAAACGATTGTGTTTGATGCTTTCGCCTAGCGATTTTAATTTGGCAAGAAATTTATCTTTCAAAATGCACCTCCGCCCTATCGACTTTTGCATGCGAAAGGATGATTGTGAAAATCTCCTCTTCGATGTCTGATATATCATTATGCTCGGCCTTGTCCAATATGACTAAATTTTCAAGTTCGACATAAATAGCCTTTATTTTAAATTGCGCCGATTTGTTTTCGCTTGAAACCGACACCACCACGCCTTCATATCCGTGATTTGTTATGTCGATTGATATCGCCTGCTGGACGGCTTCGGTTTTATAAACGTTTAACTGATAGATGTAGTCTTCTTGCAAGGTGTAATCTTGGGTTATTTCTAGATCGCTGTAAGAAAACTGTTTTCCGACAAGCGATGGCAGCGGCGCGATTATGACCAAGACGACGATAAAAGAAAAGATGCTGCGGATATATTTGTTAAGCGTTCCTTCGGGCAGCAGCAGTTCGACCACCACTGACAGCGAAATAACTCCGGCAATCGACAATACCCATGATGAGATGGATGAAAACATTTTTCCCCTCCGTTAAATTATGTTTGCACTGCACATAACAAGTCCTGTAAGAATGACATACATAAAACTCACTGCAACTATCATTGAAATCAGCATTGTCATGCTTTTTGAAAGAGTTGAAACAAACGACGCGATTTTGCCATCTCCAAGTGGTTCGATTATTCCTGCCATAAGTTTGAGCGCAAGCATAAATATTACAAGTTGCATGATAGGTGCTAAGATTGTTCCTACAAGCAGCAGCAGCCCGCAAGCGCCCACTGCGTTTTTGATAAGGCTGGAAGAAGCCAGAATGATATAGAAGCCGTCACTTATATAACTGCCTACAATTGGCACATAACTTTTGATTGCAAATTTCGCAGTTTTGATTGAAAGTCCGTCGATTGAGCCGGCTGTTATGCCTTGGATTGAAGCAAAACCTATAAAGATTGTAAATACAAGTCCAATCACCCACTTAAACAGCGAATTGATAAACGAAATAAACTTGTCAAGTTTTACATTGTTTGAAAGGTTGCTTACAAGGCTCAGCACAACCGAAATCAAAAACAGCGGCATCAGAAAGATTGTAAAGATGTTTATAATTAAACTTGCCAAAAGCGCCATAGCAGGCTGATAAACCGACACTGAAACCGATCCGCCCACTGCCGAAAGCATTGTAAGCAAAATTGGAAATACGGCGTCCATTTGCGCTTTAATTGAGCCAATAGTGCCCGTGGTGACTGTTATCATGCGCGTGATGACTGTAAAAATCAAAATTACCACTACGCCATAAGTTACAAAGTGGACAACAGAGCCGATTGATTTGCCGCTAAAATTAGGTTTGAGATTTTGTATCATGCCGCCAAGTATAGAAACCGCAATGACAGTGGCAATTATAGGCAGAAACGAAAGAATGTTGTCAAAGATTAGATTGATAAGCGCTTCCCAGATGGACGTAGAGTCGTCCGCAAAGTCGCCGTTGATGATTGATGCAAGTTTTTCTAAAAAACTCTTTCCGCCAAACAACCGCGCCGCTTGCTGAGTGTTGTCTAAAATCTTTTCAAGATCGCCCACGTCAAGGTCGTCAAGCGCGTCGGACGTGGTGTCTTCTAGTTGTTTTGTTAAATCGTCCGCTTCGTCTGCATAAACAATGCTTGCCTGCGTTTTAGTGGCTTGTGTGGTTTGAAAGGCTGCGCTGTTTTGTGGCAGAATTGGGGAAACAAGCAGCGCTGCAATAATGGCTAAAATTATTAGCGCCCTTTTCATTGTGGCAACAACTCCATGACTATGCTTAATATGTTTGTGATTATTGGCAAGCTCATAACAAGAATTACGATTTTGCCGCCAAGCAGAACTTTATCCCCAAGTGAAGAACTGCCGGCGTCAGCACATATGCTTGCTGAAAATTCGGTGAGATAGCCGATTCCGATGATTTTAAAAACAAGCGAAAGCAGAGTGCCATTGACGCCAGTTTTGTTTGCTATGCCAGAGATTAGCGACAAGGCGGAGGCAATTGAAGAGAGCAAAAGCGCTAAAACGATGATTCCACCAACAAGAGTGATAATCATGGCAAAATCACTGCGCACCGGTTTGACGATGAGCGACGCTACCACTGTAATCAAAGCAATGCCAATGATTTTGAAAATGATATCCAATTTGTCCCCTTTTCTTTTCAGTAGACTTATATTATCAAAAACCGAACTTGCCAGCGTTTGTGCCCCTTAACCGAAATCAAACATGGTTTTTATTGTTCCAAACAAATCTCCAATCAGCGACAGCACCATTACTATTACAATAATAAGTCCGGCAAGTGTGGCGAATGTTCCGATTTCTTCTTTGCCGGTCTGTTTTAATATTTGTGTAACGACGGCGGTCAGCAGGCCAATAGCGGCGATTTTAAAAATTATTTCAACACCCATTTTCGCCTCCTAAATCAAAATGACAACCATAAATAAACCTGCGATGATTCCGAGTTTGATGCAAAGTGAGCCATATTTTTTATTTTCGGTTGTGCATTTTGCCAAATTGTCATCAAAGCGTTTTAAGAAATTTTGTATCTCTTTTGTCTGTCCCGTCACGTCACTTCTGCCAAGGTTTTTAAAGAACAAATACACCATTTCTTTTTCATCATTTTTTAAAAATGTGCATTTTGCAAGAAGTTTGTTCATGTCAAGTTCGCCTTCGCTGTCGAGATAGGAAATAAAGTTTTTATCAACTTCAAACAGGTTTTTTCGCGGTTTATCGTCAACCGACTCAATCAGTTTTTTAAGACGCTCACGCGAGAAATTGATTTCGACGTCGAGTTTTTGAGCAAGCATTATAAGAGCCGAATAAAATTGCACTCTCTTTTTAAATTTCATTGAAAAAAGATAGCCAACACCTGCGCACACGCAAAATAAAACGCCCATTATAATCCATTTCATATTACCACCTCATAATTCGTGAAAGATTTTCATCATAAATTCCTTCAAGTGTGCCAGGACCTTCTTTCATAGACAAAACGATGTAGCGGTCAAATATGCGCTCGTCGATGATGTCTTTAAAAGCAGTTTTTCTTGCAAAGTTGTCGATGTTGTCGCAGTGTGTTGATGCGATTATGCTGACGCCACAGTTGCAAGCGTAGCGCACTGCTTCTATGTCTTCCCACTCGCTGATTTCGTCGGTGACTATTATGTTTGGCGAAAGCGAACGAATGCCGTTTTCAAAGCCGTTTTTCTTGCTGGCAAAACTGATTATGTCGGCGTAATTTCCAAGACCTTTGCCGATGTTGAGTTCGCCACGCTCGTCCAAAACAAGTGTGTTGAATGCTAGATTTCGTTCGGAAAGTTGACAGACAAAATCACGCAAAAATGTCGTTTTCCCTGCCCCTGGTGGAGAAATGATAAGACTGTTTAGCACTTTGCCATTTTCAACCATGCTTGTGTAGGCTTTTAGCGAGCAATTTTTGACTTCGTGCGGGATGCGAATATTCAGCGACGAAAATTTGTTCATAGTTTTGACGATGCCGTTTTCTTCGATTACGTTGCCGCCGATGCCTATGCGCACGCCGTTGGGTGTGACGATATAACCCTTTTTGATTTGCTCGCCAACAGAATAAATAGAGCATTCGCTGGCGCGAAAAATAATGTCTTCAATCATTGAAGTTGTGGCATAAAGTGCGTCCTTTAAATTGCGAGTTTTGCCGTCGTTTGACAGGAAAAACTTTTGCCCCGAAATGCACAAAACTACTGGTTTTTCCGCGCGAAGACGTATTTCATTCACAAGCGAAAAGCCCACTTTGTTTTTAAGCGGAATAAATATTTTATCGGGCAAAATTCCATCTAACATTGCTTTCTCCTTAAGCAAATTATATTTGTCCTTTTGCCACAGCATGAAGCGAAAAGAGAAGAAGTTTGACGAAAAAAAACAACAAAAAAATAGCAACCTTTTTTATAAGATTGCTATTTTCGTTTTAAAATTTAATTAAATTAGTTTTTAGCTCTTTCCATATAGCTGCCGTCACGAGTATCAATTCTGATTCTTTCGCCTTGGCTGATGAAAAGTGGAACGTTTAAAACATATCCTGTTTCAAGTTTAGCTGGTTTTGAAGCGGCTTTTGTTGTATCCCCTTGAATTGCTGGTTCACAATCAACAATTTCAAGTTCAACGAATGTTGGAGGATAAACAGCAAATGGTGTGCCTTTGTAGAAATACATTGTTGCATTCATGTTTTCAACCATAAAGTTGAGCGCGTCTTCAACAGCGTCTTTGTTTAATGGAATTTGTTCGTATGTGTCAACGTCCATGAAGTAGTAAAGTTCGCCGTCGTTGTAAAGATAAGTCATTTCTTTCTTTTCAATAACTGCAACTTGGAATTTGTCTGATGGGTTGAAAGTGTCTTCTCTTACTTGACCTGTCATAACGTTTTTAATTTTAGCACGAACGAATGGTGAGCCCTTTCCTGGTTTAACGTGCAAGAAATCGATAACAGTGTAAACTGCTCCGTCCATTTCAAATGTTGTTCCTTTTCTAAATTCTCCTGCTGTAACCATAAATAATTCTCCTTAAATAATTTTTACTTTGTAATTCTAGCACATTTGTTTGTTGCAATCAAGTAAATTTTGATAAATTTTTTTCATTTCTGCTGCATCTTCTGCCATGTGCCCTGCTGATTCGCTTAAAATGCGTGGGTGAAGGTCGAGTTTTACAAGCGCTTGGGCAAGCGGTTCAAACTCTGGACCATAAATTGTGTCGTCAAAATTTAAGTGTCTGATTTCGCCTTTGTCTCCATATTGGATTTTTGAAAAGTGAATGTGACAGTTTTCGGTGCGTTCTCTGCCAATTAGTTCGATTGATCTTTCAAAAATTTTAACATAGTCGTCGCAAGTTTTTAAAGAGCCTTGTGTAAGTGCATTGATGTGGCCAAAATCGAATGTAGGAACAAGATGAGGGTTGCCTTGGCATATCTGCAAAACTTCTTCATATGTTCCGATTTGCATTTGTTTTCCCATTGTTTCTGGGCACAGATAAATTCCTTCCAAAAGCCCCTGCTCTTCAAGTATATTTGCAAGCGAGATTATTCTTTCTTTTGCCAAATTAAAGGCTTCTTCGCGGTTGGCTTTTCCTACTGACGCTGGATGGAAAACAAGTCTTTCTGCCCCAAAAGCACGCAAAAATTTGATGCCAGTGGTTATGTAGCCGATGCTTTTTTGATACATTATTTCATCGGGATTTGCAAAGTTTATAAAATATGGCGCGTGAACAGACATTTTGATGTCTTCGTCAGCAAACGCTTTGCCTATTTTTTCAGCCATTTCGCTGCTTAATATATAGCCGCGTCCAAATGAATATTCAAACAAATCAAGCCCTCTTCCCTTCAGCCATTTAGGCGCTTCAAGAGTGCTTTTGTGCCCTTCTGCATAAAATGATTCACTGTTTCCCGAAGGACCAAAAAGAGCCTTCATATTTTCTCCTTTTATTTAGATGAAATTTTATAGATGTAATCTCACCTGATTGTTTCTATTTTTCATTTTCGTTTTTTTTGTGTTTTGCCACGCTTATTTTATAATGTTTGATTTTTGAGTTTGTTTATGTTTGTTTTAGTTTAATCTTAGTGTAAGTTTAAGCAGCCCGTCGGCGATTTGCCCGATTCCTATAAATTGCGCCTGTTTGCCGTCATTAGCGGCAGTATAAATGCGATACTCACCGCTTAACCCTTCATCGTCAAGCGCGCTAGTTTGTTTAAGCAAACCAGTTTGGCTAAGCGAACAATCTAGCAAACTAGTTTTAACAAATTGTCCATTAAGAAGTTTATCGGCAATCGTTTGCTGAATCACAATCTTTTCAAAATCAAACAACATGTCGGGGCTTATAATTGTGAAATTTCCCGCCTTAATTTCTTCCAGCGTCTCCGCGTCATGAATGTCGAAAAATCCGCATTTAGTGCGAATTATGTCGACGCATACGGCACATGTTGATAATTTTTCAGCCAAGTCACGACAAAGTGCACGGACATAGGTGCCCGATGAGCAAGCGATTTTAAACTGAAAAATGTTTTGAGAAAGTTGTTTTATAAGCGAAAAATCATAGACTGTGACTTCTTTTGGTTGTAAGATTGGTGCTTTTCCCTCGCGGGCAAGGTCATATGCTTTTCTGCCATCTATTTTTTTTGCAGAATATGCCGGCGGAAGTTGTTTTTGTTTGCCTTGCAAAAGTGGCAAGACGGCTTGTATTTGCTCGGCTGTTATTATTTTGTCATCAGTGCGTGTAATTTTGCCTTCTAAGTCAAAAGTGTCTCGCTCTTCGCCGAATTTTATTGTTGTGAGATATTCTTTGTCTTTATGCAAAAACATGTCAAACAGCCTTGTGGCCGAATTTAGCGTGATCGGCAACAATCCCTCGGCTTCAACGTCCAACGTGCCTAAATGACCCGCTTTTGAGGCTGAAACTGCCCTTTTGACTATGTTTACCGCAGTGTTTGATGAAAGGTGGCGCGGTTTATTTAATAATATTATTCCACCTTGCGTAAATTTGCATGGTTTTGTGCCATTTTCTTGATTGTCTGTTAAGTTTGTGGGCTGATTTGAGCCAAAATAAAGACTGGGCGATGTTTTGTTGTTGTTTTGTCCAGTCTTTATGTTTGTCATTATCTATTCTCCCTTATTGTTTTTAAAACAAGTGCTTTCACGCTTTTTTCACTGCCTTTTATCACTGCACCTGCGGCGAGTTTGTGTCCGCCACCACCAAGTTTGTTGGCTATTACTGATACGTCGGTGCCTACTCTTCCTCTAAATGAGCATGAAAATACGTTGATTTGTCGCTGTTTGATAAGGCAAGAGATGTTTATGCCTTCTAGATATATCAATTTGTTGGAGATGTTGCCATCTTCGTTGAGTTGGGCGCCCGCTTTTTTATAATCTTTAAGCGTAAGCGACGATATGTAGACATCGCCGTGGATTTCGCATTTGTCTGCAACGATTTTTGACAGGTTGTATTGCGCTTGTGACTGCGATTTGACAAGCATTGATGTCGCTTTTACGTTGTCTGCCCCACATTCAATTAATTTGCAGGCGTTTTGGAATGATACGGCTGTGATTGTATCGGTTGAAAAGCAGTCTGTGTCAGTTAATAGTCCGCCAAAAAGATAGGTTGCTGTGATTTTGTCTGGCTTTTTGCCGAGCGACTCGATGTAGGCTAAAATTACTTCGCAACATGACGAAAGTGGCAGAACCACTTCGATTTTTGCGCATGTGTGATAACCGACATGGTGGTCGAGTTTTATTGTGTTGTTGTGTTTTGCAAATGCGCTGGCATATTTTCCAAGACGTTCGACATTTGCTGTGTCGACCATGATCATAAGGTCATAATCGCGGGTTATTTCGTCGCAAAGCTGTGAAATATCGAAGAATTTCGCGTCGGTTGGACAGATTTTGCTGTCTACGAATTTATCTACGTTTTTGCCTTGTTTTTCGAGAAAATATGCTAATCCATACATTGAGCCGAGTCCATCAGGATCGTAACTTGTATGGGCGAAAATCGCGATTGATTTTGCGTTTTTAATCTTTTCGGCAATTTTTGCAAATTTGTTTTTAATCGTTTTGTTGATTGTCATCATCTTCCTCTTCTTCTGGAATTTCAATGCTTTTTAACAATTCTTCAACTCTGATTGCATTTTGCATATTTTTGTCAAAGACAAAGTCAAGTTTTGGCATGTGTGGCATGTCAAGCATTTGTCCAAGTTTTGTTTTGATGAAACCTTCTGATTTGCGGAGTGTTTTTATCACTTCGTCCGCTTTTGAATAGTCTCCATTAGTAAGGGCTATTTTGACTTTGCAATATCTAAAATCAGGTGCGACTTTCACTTCGCTTACCCCTACAAAATCGTCGATTCGTGGGTCGTTCATGTGAAAGTGCAAGATTTCTTGAAGAGCTTTTTGAATTTGTGAGTTGGCTCTTTCAATTCTGTTTGACATTTCTACCCCCTTTTGATTGGAACGCTGATATAAAATTCAATTGTGTCGCCTTCTTTAAAGTCGATGTCGTCATGAAGTTTTGCACCAAATTCATAACCCTTTAATACTTCGGCTTTTTCGTCTTTTACAATTTTTAAACTGTCAACTGTTGTTGAACCAATTTCTTCGTTGCCGCGTTTTACTTTTGCGATGCAGCCACGAGTTGCTTTTCCGTCTTTCATCATGCAGCCGGCAACCTTTCCTGCTGTTGAGAGTTTGAATACCACTCTAACTTCGGCATAACCGATGAATTGTTCTTCATACTTAACTGAAAGCATACCTGAAATTGCGCGTGTAACGTCGTCGACAACTTCGTAAATGATTTTGTATTCTTTGATTTCAATCTTTTCACGTTCGGCAAGTTGTTTTGCTTTTGCGCCCGGTTTAATGTTGAACGATATGATAATTGCTTTTGTTGTTTGAGCAAGCACAACATCGCTTTCTGTAACTGCACCGGCGGCTGCGTGAACAATGTTGACTTTTGCTTCTTCATTTTGAATCGGAGCAAGAGTTGCACTAAGTGCTTCGACTGAGCCTTGTGTGTCGGCTTTGATGATAAGATTGAGGTTTTTGAGCGAGCCTTCGTGAACTTTGTCCATAAAGTCGTCGAGGCTGACTCCGGATGTTTTAAGCGCTTTTTCCTTTTTGATGCGGTCGATTCTTTCTTGAATAACCTGTTTTGAAAGGCTTTCGCTTACCACATAGAATTCGTCGCCAGATGATGGAACTTCGCTGAAGCCCAATACTGAGACTGGTGTTGAAGGTGGAGCAACTTTGACTGGTTTTCCCTTTTCGTCAAACATTGCTTTAACCTTTCCATATGTGATTCCGGCAAGGAAACTGTCACCAATTTTGAGTGTTCCGTTTTGAACAAGAACAGTGGCAACAGGCCCGCGGTTTTTGTCAAGTTCGGCTTCTAAAATCACGCCGGTTGCTGTGCGATTTGGATTTGCTTTAAGCTCTTCCATATCAGCAACAAGCAAAATCATCGATTTGAGTTCGTCCATGCCTGCGCCTGTTTTTGCTGAAACAGGAACGCACACTGTGTTTCCGCCCCATTCTTCAGGCAAAATGTCGTGTTCGGCAAGTTGTTGCTTTACGCGGTCGATGTTGGCTTCTGGTTTGTCGATTTTGTTGATTGCTACAATCATTGGAACACCTGCGGCTTTAATGTGATTGATTGCTTCAATTGTTTGTGGCATTATGCCGTCATCGGCTGCAACAACCAAGATCGCAATATCGGTCGCCTTTGCCCCACGTGCACGCATTTGTGTGAAGGCTGCGTGGCCTGGTGTGTCGATGAATGTGATTTTTGAATTGTTGAATGTGATTTGATATGCACCGATTTTTTGTGTGATTCCGCCCGCTTCGCTTGAAACGACATTGCTTTTTCTGAATGCGTCAAGAAGCGAGGTCTTTCCGTGGTCGACGTGTCCCATAACTGTGACAACTGGTGGACGCTTTTTAAGGTCTTTTTCGTCGTCGTTGTGGCTTTCGTCGATAAGTTTTTCTTCCATGGTTTTGTCAAGTTTGAGTTCGAGTGTTATGCCAAGTTCGCTGCAAACAAGTTCGGCTGTGTCAAAATCAATAGACGAGTTGATTGTTGCCATGATGCCTAATATCATCAGCTTTTTAACGATTTCAACGACTGGCTTTCCTGTTTTTTCACTCAAATCTTTTACGCTGATGTCACGTTGAGATAAAACAAGGTGTGTAACTTTTGGTGCGATTACTGTTTCTTGCTTTTTCTTTGTTTTGTTTGCAAGTTTTCTTGAGCCCATGGTGGTTTCTTCAAAACCATCTTCACTCATTGTTATAACGCTTTTGCGGTTGTCCATTCCCTTTCTTGCGGTTGGACGTGATTTTTCTTCGATAAGGTTTTTCTTTGGTGATTTGTTTTTATTTCCAAATTGTCTTTCTGGAGTGACAATCATTGGTTCTGGTTCGCTGCCAGCAAATGAACGGAAATTATTGACTTTGGTAGAAACAAAGTTTGTTTGACCTTTTCCGCCGAATCCGCCATTTTGTGAGCGATTAAAGTTTGGCTTTTTGTTGTCAAATGAACGTTGTTGATTGCCATTGAATTGACGATTTTGTCCGCCATTTTGTGGGCGGTTGAACTGGTTGGCTTTTCCTGAGCCGTTTGAAAGGAGTGATGAATCAAATTTGCGATAAGATGTTTGTGATGGAGTGCCATTTTGGCGTGGAGAAAATTGTTCAGGACGTTTTTGTTGTGGTTTTTCCTGCACTTTTGACACAGAACTATCGACTTTTGTTTCAGGCGCTTTTTCAGGCTGCGCTGATGAAAGTGATGAAACATTTTCGACAGGCTTTGATGCTGCCGCTGCGGCTTCGCTTGCTTCGATTGATTTTTTTGCTTGCACTGCTTGGCGTGAAAAATCTTCAAGGCTTTGTTTTAATGCTCGAATTTCACGCAACTTTTCTAAGATGCTGCCTTCTTTTTGCAAATTGTGAATTGTTTTAAGGTTGTTGAGTGCTTGATTTGCCAAATTATTTCTCCTTATCTTATCTTGGGCTTTTAGTTAAGATATTTTTTGATTTCTTCACTTAGTCCTTTATTTTTTATTCCGATTATTTTGTTTGTTTTGCCGTTGAGTGAGCCTAGCGATTCGACCTCATACCCTTCTACCCCCGCATGGACAAGACGGTCAAAGACTTTACGGCTAGCTTTGCCTGCGTCACTATCAACAAGGACAAGGTAGAGTTTTTTGTCATAGCCGTCAAGTTTGTCGCTGCCGATTATGGCATAGCCGGCTTGCATTGCAATGCCGAGATATGATGCTAGTTTTTCTCGTTGCATACTTTTGCTAACTCCTCATATATTTCGTCTGGAACGGCGCATTTGAATGCTTTGTTGAGCATTTTTGTTTTTTTGAGTTTTGCCACACATTCGCTTTTGGTGTGGACATAGGCGCCGCGTCCGGACATTTTTCCGGTTGTGTCGACTTTAAACTCGCCATCTTTGGTTTTTACTACCCTAACAAGCGCGTTTTTGTCGGACATTTCACGGCATGAGATGCACATTCTTTGAGGAATGGGTTTATTCATTTGTTTCGTCTCCTGAAATTTCTTCAAGTTCGTCAAGGTCGCCAAGTGATTCGAATGAGTTGTCGTCGTCGAGTTCGACAAGTTCGTATTCAACTTCTTTTGGTTCTTGAACCGGTGCTGTGATTGCACTTTCTGGCTTAACTTCAATCTTCCAGCCTGTCAAGCGTGCTGCAAGACGAACGTTTTGTCCGTTTTTGCCGATTGCAAGTGAAAGTTTGTCGTCTGGAACGATTACGCGTGATGCGTTAAGACTTTCGTTTGTTTCGACTGAAAGAACTTTTGCCGGGCTGAGTGCGCGAGCGATGTATTCAAGTGGGTCGTCACTGTAAAGAATCAAATCGATTTTTTCGCCGTTGAGTTCTGAAACGATTGTATTGATTCTGATGCCATGGTTTCCTACGCAAGCGCCGACTGGGTCGATGTTTGGTTTTTCAGTGTAAACGGCAACTTTTGAACGATTTCCTGGGTCACGTGCGATGTTTTTGATTTTAACGTCGCCTGTTGCGATTTCTGGAATTTCAAGTTCGAATACTTTTCTTACAAATCCAATGTTGCTGCGTGTAACTTGGATTTGTGTGCCACGATATGAGTCTTTTATCTTTTTAACATATACTTTTACGCGCTGGCCAATTTCAAATTTTTCGCCTGGGATTTGGTCAGATGGAAGCATGATTCCTTCTACGCGTGAGCCTGAGATTTGAACATAAACTGTGCCATTGTCGATGCGTTTTACAATGGTTGTCAAAAGTTCGTCTTCTTTTTCTGAAATTTCAGAAACGGCAAGGTCACGTTCAAGTTCTTTAAGACGTTGCATAACCACTTGTTTTGCTGTTTGTGCGGCAATTCTTCCAAAGTCTTTTGTTGATTCTTCGGTGGCTACGATGTCGCCGACTTTGTATGACTTTTTGATAAGTTGCGCTTCTGCAAGTGAGATTTCTTTGTCTGGGTCGGTCACTTCGTCTACGATTGTTTTATAAGAGTAGATTTTGATTGTGTTTTTCTCAGGACTGAGTTTTACACTTGCCGATTTTGCTTCGCCATACATTTTTTTATAGGCTGATGTGAGAGCAAATTCAAGGGCTTCGATGAATTTTTGCTTATCAATTTTCTTTTCTGTTTCAAGATCGTCTAATGCTTGAAAAAAGTCTTTGTTAATCATTTTTTTCTCCTTATTTATAAAAGTTGCGTTGCAACAAATTATCTAATTAAAATTTTATTACTGGAACTATGTGCGCAATTTTTGCGCGGTCGAATGTAAGCGCTTTGTCGCTATCTTCGATTGTCACAGTGAGAGCATCATACGCTTTTAATGTGCCGACAAACTTTTTCTTGCCTTCAAGCTTTTGAAAGAGTGTAATTTCAATTTCTTTGCCTTCGTTGCGTTTGAAGTCACGGTCAGTTTTGAGCGGACGGTCAATCCCCGGTGAACTTACTGACAAAATGTATGGTTTGTCGTCGGTTGGGTTAAGTTCGTCTAAGATTGGGTCGATGAGTTTGTGAACCTTTTCACAGTCGTCGATTGTAACGCCGTTGTCACTGTCGATTGTGAAGACAAGATTCATTCCGGTCACCTCTTTTTGGTATGCAACTTCAACAAGTTCATAGCCCGCTTGCTCAATAACTGGTTTAAGCGCTTGTTCGCATATTTCTTTGACTTTTGCCAATTTTTCCTCCTTCTACAAAGAAAGTGGGCAACTGTTGCCCACTTCCGAAATATCTAGTCATTGTTAGTATAGCATATTGTTTCCGTAAAATCAAGAAAAAATCAATATTTTTTGATAGAAAACATTTTGTTGCGATTTTGACGCATTATTATTTTGTTTTTGTTGCGCGTCTGTTTTGTTTTTACTCAATTTCGTGCAATTTTAAGAGAACTTTTGCTGTTGCGAATGCGTCGTTGTAGGCGCGATGCGCATTGGTTAGGTCGACGCCAAGCGCGGTTGCCACAGTTATCAACTTAAAGTTGTTGACCCTAAGTCGTGCGGCGCGGGCGAGAATCAATACATCAAGGTTTGGATTTGAGAACTTTAAGCCAACCTTCTGCCCTGCTTTTTTAAGGAATTTATTGTCAAAGTCGGTGTTATTGTAGCCGCTTATGTAACAGCCATCACAGAAATTATAAAAATCAACGATAACGTCTTCGATTTTTGGCGCGTCCTCGACCATGTCGTCAGTTATGTGGTTTATTCGTGATGCATCGGCTGGGATTGGAGATTTTGGCTTTACAAAAGTTGAAAACTTTTTAGTGATTGTTCCCTTTTCAATTTTGATTGCCCCGATTTCGATGATTTCACAAGTTTCTGGGTCGAGTCCTGTTGTTTCAAGGTCGTAAACAACAATGTCGTTGGTTGCAACTGGCTCGCGATAAGATTTTTCGGATTTCGAGAAGATGTTGCTTTGTTCGTGGTCGAAATAATCTTCAATTTTTACAACTGGCGCGCGGTCTAGAATAGAAAGGTCTTCTTCATCATCCATTGGTTTTGTTTTTATTTGCGCGTAAGTCATTGACGAGATGTAATATGTAAGTTTGCCACTGAGACCAACTTTTAAGTCGCCAAGGCATAAAAATGGCATGCCGTCGGCAAGCGCACAACACTTCTTTTCGTTTGTTTTAGAGCAAAAATAGATGCATTCAATTGTTTTCCCGTCGTTTAGGTTGAATGTGTAATATGTTTTCTCTTCGCCTTTTCTTTTGCCGTTTTTTACGGTGAAAACACGTTTTGTAAGGCCTGAAATTGTGCCGAATAAAATGACTGCCGATTTCGGCTCGGTGTTGTTTTTTATAAGTTCGGGATTTGGTAAAATGTCTTTGCCGAATAACTTTTTGATTGGTTCAACTTCATAGCGGAGAGTTTTTTTGGCGCTGACTTTGATTGGAACATATGGGACTTCGTCGGCGATTGCATAGCCTTCGTCGTCTATTTCTTGAATGTCAAAGTTGGCGATAAATGAGTTTTCAAGTTCGTCTAAAAGTTGTTTTTTTATAAACAAATTGTCATACATTTCTTTGACTTGGCTGCAAAGATGCAAAACAATTTTTACGTTGTTTTCGGTTTCAAAAATTTCGATTTGTTGGTCGGACAGTTGTGCTGAAATTGACTTGAAATTAGCCACAAAAAAGTCGAGAATTTGCTTTTTAAGCAAACGCTTATCAAGGAAACTTTTTTTGAATTTTACGCGGATTTTACTTGCCAAATTAAGATTTTGCATTGCAAATTCAAGCATTTCACGACGGGTTTGATCGTCGATGCCTTCCATAGTTTGAGGATATAAAAAAGTCAGTTCACATACTTCTTCACTACGCTTTAAAACCACGCTGTAAAGTTTTAGAAAACTGAACTTTCCGTTTTGATATGTTTGGAGTTTTGCACTAAAATCGTCCATACGTTTATATTACAAAACAAAGTGCAAAATGTCAACTATTATGACAAAAGCAAACAGCACGCACAGCCCGATAAAGTGTATTTTGTTTTCGACTTCGCGCTTTATCGGCTTTTTGCGGATCCATTCGATGATTGTAAACACGACGTGTGCACCGTCGAGCGCTGGAATCGGCAAAAGGTTGAATATGGCAAGGTTTGCCGATATCATAGGAATTAAAATCAGCAAGTTAAGCCAATTTGTTTGTGTGACTGATGCGATTGTTGTGATTGTTGTGATTGGCCCACCTACTGCACTGATTGGAAGTTGGAATGTAATGAGCATCCAAAGTGATTTAAGCACAACCCACGCCATGCCAAAGGCAAATTCCCAGGCTCTGCCAAGTGCTTCCCAGAACGAGTAGACATAAGGTCGGAATGTGATTGCTAAAAGATAGTTTTGCGAGTCGAGCGTTACTCCGTCTTCACGCATAACTTTGACGTCAAAAAATGATATGTCGCTTTCGCATTCTTTGCCGTCACGCTTATATGTTATTTTAAATGAATAGTCGCTGGCATTGCCGCCATTTTTAACATATTCTTTGACTTTTTGTTGCTGTTTTGCGATGGCGTTTTGGAATGTGTCGCCAAAGGCAAAATCAATCTTTACACCGTCGATTGATGTGATGATGTCATTTTCTTGAAGCACAGTTTGCTCGAAAACTTGACCGTCTTTTGTTGTGAGCGTTGTCGTTTTGATTTGTGGCACGTCGTAGCCGATTGTGCAAAGCAAAATCACTGAAAAAACAACCGCTGTGAGAAAGTTCATTGTTACGCCTGCAAGAAAAACGATGATTCTTTTCCATGGTTTTTGCGCGTTGAATGAATCTGGGTCAGGTTTTTCGGCATCGTCACCCTCGCCTTTGAATGCACAATAACCACCAAGTGGAAAAATGCGAAGCGAAATTTTTTCGCCGCGTTTGTTGGTGCGAGAAAAGAGGGCTTTACCAAACCCTATCGAAAATTCTTCAATTTTAAATTTCAATATTCTGCCGGCAATATAGTGACCTAGTTCATGGACTAATACCATAAACAACAGCACGACAAGAGCGACAATAATATATAGAAATCCAGATAAAAAGTTCATTTAACTCCTAAACTAAAATGAAACAAACTGCAAGAAGAAGATATGGAACAAGCAAGAAATATGAATCAAATCTATCCATCATTCCGCCGTGTCCTGGAAGAATTTTACCACTGTCTTTAACCCCTGCTTTGCGCTTTATAACACTTTCAAGAAGGTCGCCACATTGTGCGATTGCAGAGCCCAAAGTTGTGATTATGATAAATTTCCAAAGTTCAAAGTTTGCAATAACTGGAACAAAATAATCGATTGAACCTAATATCAAGTATACGCAGGCTGAAAGAAGAATGCAGAAAATTGTTCCGCCGATTGCGCCAGAAATTGTCTTTTTAGGGCTGATTTTTGGGGCTATTTTTGGGCCGCCGATAACCATTCCTGTAAGCATTGCAAATGAATCTGTAAAGATTGGAATAAGAAAGGCAAAAAGCACAACAAAAAGTGAGAGCTTGCCGTCAAAGGCTGCTGCCTTTTCAAGTGAAATTGCATCAAAGTGGTTTAAGAAAAGCATCATTAAAAACAGGAAAGTTGGATAAGCAATTCCAATCAAAGTGTTGAGTGCTTTTGTTGCGCAAAAACGGCTATATTTGCCTGTATATTCGCGGATTTTCATTTCTTTTAATGTTGATTTTTTTGTTGCGAGCGACCAAATAAGTGCGGTCAAAAATCCTGCTGCTACAAGTGCCACATCGATTAAAATTGTGTAGCCAAATCCAAGTGAAAAATGTATTCCTAAAATGGTTGCACATGTAAGCACTGCTGGCATTGCAAGAATAATATATGTGTTGTTATGTCTGCCCGCGCGGGTCAAAAGTCCGCTCATTTCATAGGCTGCAAACATTGCTATCGCAAGGAAAAGAACATCAAAAAAGTAGGAACTTACATAAACTTTAAGCACAAACATAAGTGCAAGTGTTGCTACGATTCCAAGTGATGTCAATAATCTTGCTTTCATTAGTTACCTCCAAATCGTCGTTTGCGCGAGGCAAAGACTTCGAGTGATTTTATCAAGTGTTTTTCGTTAAAGTCAGGCCACAAAACTTTTGGAAAATAAAGTTCGGTGTATGACAGTTGCCAAAGTTGAAAGTTTGACAAGCGCTGTTCACCGCTTGTTCGAATCATTAAGTCAGGATCAGGAAAGGTTGACGTATACAAATTCTGCGAAATTTGCTGCGCTGTGATGTGTTGTTCGCCCGATTTGATCAATTTGTTGACCGCGTGCAAAATGTCCTCTTTTCCCCCGTAATTTATGCAAAATCCCGCTTTGAGTGATTTGCAATTTGCGGTTTCGTTTTTCACCTTTTTAAGTTGCGTTTGCAGCGCGGGCGGAAGTTTGGTAATGTCTCCGAAAAATTCGGCGCTTATGTCGTTTTCCAAAAAAAACTTTATGCTTTTTGAAAAATAACTTTCGGCTAGACGCATGATCCCATCTACTTCGTCTTTGCTGCGATGCCAGTTTTCAGTTGAAAAACAAAAGAAACTTGCATATGGAATTTGCTGACTTTTTAATGCTTTAAGCGTTCCCGCGATTGCTTTTATTCCTTGTTTATGCCCAAGATTTCGCGGAAGCATACGTTTGGTTGCCCATCTGCCGTTTCCGTCTAAAATAAAAGCGATATGCGTTGGCTTTGTCATAATTTCCCCTGCTTAGACTTCTAAAATTTCCTTTTCTTTTGCAGAGAATGCATCGTCTACTTTGTCGACATATTTGTCTAAAAGTTTTTGAACGTCACCTTCAAGTCCGGCACATTCGTCTTCTGAAAGTTCGCCGTCTTTTTTGAGTGATTTAAGCGCGTCCATAATGTCGCGTCTTGCCCCGCGCATTGCGATTTTGCTGTCTTCAGCAATTTTTTTGATTTGCTTTACTATTTCGCGTCTGCGTTCTTCGTTTAATTGTGGGAAAACAAGTCGAATCACTTTTCCATCGTCTGATGGTGTAATGCCTATGTCTGAGGCTGCGATTGCTTTTGAAACATTTTTAATTTGGCTTGCGTCCCAAACTGAAATGCATAAAATGCGTGCTTCTTGAACTGAGATGTTCGCCATCTGTTTGATTGGTGTTGGCACGCCATAATAGTCTATGAAAATCTTGTCGAGGATATGCGGATTTGCTCTGCCCGCACGAATAACAATGTATTCGTTGTTTTGATGAGTGAGGGCTTTGTCGAGTTCGGCTTCATAGTCAAAGAATTTTTCGTCGATTAAGTCTTTATTCATATTTTCTCCTTATAGCAAATAGTATACATATTTTTTGCGTGAAAGGCAAACATTTTTATGTCAGTTTATAGCTGTTTGTAGGCGAAATATTGCAAGAAAATAAAAAAAACACGGACGAATCCGTGTTTTTAATTTTGTTAAAAGTTACTTTGACATTTTTGCAACTTCTTCTGCAAGGTCGTCATGGCGTTTTTCAAGCCCTTCGCCCATTTCATATCTTGTGAAACGACGAACTGTGATTTTTTCACCGATTGTAAGAGTTGCTTCGTTTAAAACTGTTTGGATTGTTTTTGATGAATCCTTAACAAATTCTTGATCTAAAAGGCAGTAGTCTTTGTAGAATTTTACAACTCTTCCCTCAACCATTTTATCAACGATTGCGGCTGGTTTGCCTTCGTTGATGGCTTGAGCACGAAGAATTTCTTTTTCTTTTTCAAGAACGTCAGCAGGAACTTCTTCTCTTGTAACGTATTTTGGATTTGCAGCTGCAATTTGCATTGCAATGTCTTTTACAAGGTTTTGGAAAGCGTCTGTTCTAGCAACGAAGTCTGTTTCGCAGTTTACTTCAACTAAAACACCAATTTTTCCGCCCATGTGGATGTATGAGCCAACTACACCTTCAGATGCAATTCTGCTTTGTTTTTTGCTGGCAGCAGCAATGCCCTTTTCTCTGAGCCATTGTGTTGCTTTTTCAAAGTCACCATCACATTCTGTGAGTGCTTTTTTGCAGTCCATCATTCCGGCATTTGTTTGTGCTCTAAGAGCGGCAACGTCTTTTGCTGTAAACATAATAATTTCTCCTTTTTGTTTGAATAAATTTTAAAACTTATTCTGCTGTTTTTTCTTCTGCTTTAACTTCTTCAGTTTTTGGAGCAACCTTTTTTGCAGCAGGTTTTTTTCTTGGGGCTTTCTTGTCTTTGTCTTCTGCTTTAACTTCAGCTACTGTGATTTCTTTTAAAGCTTCTTCCATGTTGAGCGCGCCGTCTTCTTCTGTTTCTTCTTTCTTGAGTGAAACACCCTCTTTTGCTTCAATTACAGCGTCTGCAATAGCTGAAGCAATGAGTTTTACTGAACGAATTGCGTCGTCGTTTCCAGGGATTACATAGTCAATTCCTGATGGATCACAGTTTGTGTCAACAAGTCCAACCATTGGGATTTTTAATGACAATGCTTCTTTTACACAGATGTGTTCGTTTGATGGGTCTACAACGAAGATCACACCAGGCATTTCACGCATGTCTTTAATTCCGCCAAGGTTTCTCTCAAGTTTGTCACGTTCTGCTTTGAGAGTTGCAACTTCTTTCTTAGGAAGAAGGTCAAATTCACCTACTTTTTCCATTTGATTGAGTTTGTTTAATCTCTCAATTCTCTTTAAAATTGTTTTGAAGTTTGTTAAGCATCCGCCAAGCCATCTTGAATTTACATAGAACATTCCGCATCTTTCTGCTTCTTCTTTGATAGCCTCTTGTGCTTGTTTTTTAGTTCCCACGAAGAGAACACTTTTTCCAGAAGCGGCAACATCACGAACGAAAAGATATGCTTTGTCAATTTGTTCGCTTGTCTTTTCAAGGTTTAAAATATGAATATCATTTCTAGCCATGAAAATGTATGGTTGCATCTTTGGGTTCCATTTTCTTGTTTGGTGACCAAAGTGAACGCCTGCTTCAAGAAGTTGTTTCATTGAAATAACCGACATTGTTTTTTTCCTCCTTTAGTTTTTATTCTTCCCCCTTCCGTTTTTAGCTCTTTCCAACAACCTGCGCTGACCCAATTAGCACATCGGCAACAATGGAAAAATAGGATAAGGGTGCTGATTTGTCTCAATGACGGAAATGATTATAGCATATCAAAATTTTAATTGCAAGTAATTTATTTTATATTTAATAATAATTTAATGTTTTTTTAACATTTTTTATATTTGTCACTATTTTTAACCTTAAAAAATCGATAAATAATTTGTCAAATAACATCAAAAAAGGCAGATTTTTTCTGCCTTGATTTTGAATAATAAAATTAAATATTAAAGTATTTTTTATCTTTATTTAACGGAACAAAACGCCATGTTGTATAAGGTCTTCTCGCTTTAGTTTGCTTACTTGTTCAAATTGTATAAAATCGTCTTCAGTAAGCTGCTCACCAGCATAAACTTTATCGACCATGTCTGTAAGTTCGGTAAGCAAAAGCTCGTGCATTTCGATTTTTCTGCCGATTGTTTTTTCTATGCTCGATTGATATTTATCAAAAGGAATAAGAAACTTTTCTTCATGCATTTGAAAATGCGCTACAACAGCAGGTTCATCACTTAGCCACCAGTGATTTGTTCCATATTTTGCCATTGCTTCAAGATATGAATAAACATAATTTGTATTTTTGAAAATTGTATCTGAAAACTTGCAATTGCGTTTTGTTCCGCGTAAAAAGTCGTTCATTATCGATGCATCAATAAAAGTTTTTAAGTATTCAATATTTTGATTTACATTTTCTTCAGCTAATTGTTTTGATTTTTGTTTTGCTGTTAAACCTGACATATTTTTCTCCTTGTTTTTCGCTTTTTGTTTACACCTTAATTTTATATCAAAAGTGCCGTGTTGTCAATATGTTTTTTGTAAAAACGTCAGTTAAAGTTTATAAAAAAAACGACCAACTAGGCCGCTTTTTTAGGTTCTGGTTTAACATCTTGTTGTTTGATTTTTTTCTTACGTGGTTTATGTGCGATTGCCCATAATCCTGGAGTGATGAAAACTGAAGAATAAAATCCTGAAACGATTCCGATTACGATTGGAATTGCAAAATCACGAATATCTTGCACGCCGATGATTGCAACAAGTGCGATTGTTACAAAGGTTGTAAGAGTTGTGAAAATGCTTCGTGTCAAAGTTTCTTTAACTGATGTGTTTGCAATAACAGTATTTGGCATTTTGTCAAATTTTCCGCTTTTTGTGTTTTCACGGATTCTATCAAAGATGACGATTGTGTTGTTGATTGTATAGCCAAGGATTGTCACAAGTGCAGCAATAAACGATGAGTTGACTGTGATTCTGAACATAAGAACAAGTGATGTTGTAACAAGCAAGTCGTGGAAGATTGCAAGCACAGTGGCAAGTCCGCTTGTAAATTCAAATCTGAATGCGACATAAATCAAAATAAGAGCAAGCGCAACAAGCAAAGCAATAAACGATTTCATAATAAGTTCGCTTGATGCTGATGGAGTAATTACGCCGCCGTTTGTTACAGTGCTTTCCCCATTTGTGATGAAATCATAGCCAAATTCTTTCACTAAGTCTGCTTTGATTTCTTTGTTTAAATCTTCAATTTCAGATGTTTTCGCACCGTCAGCGTTTTTGTATTTAACAATTACGCCTTGTCCGCTTACGCCAAGGTCGTTTATTTCCATTGTTGTTGTTTGATAAACGCTTGCGTTGAGTCCGTGTGAAGAAAGAACCTTTGAGATTTTTTCTTGCATTTTGTTGTAATCGTCTTTGTTGTTGATGTCAAATGATTCGATTCGGTTGTCAATTTGTGTAAGTGCGCCATCGTTGTTTGCATAGACCGTCATGATTGAGCCGCCTGTGAAATCCATTCCAAGATTAAAACCGATTGTGCAGAACAAAATGAGTCCGACTAAGATTATTGCAAGTGGAGCGATTATAAACCACTTCATGTTTTTGCAATAGTCAAATTTTGATGTGGCTATTTTTTCGTCGAATGAGAGACGAGATTTTTTATACTTATTCATTTGTCACCCCCTCGCCTTCAACAACGATTTCTTTTTCAACAGCGTTGTCTTCGCCGTCGATAGAGATGTCTCGAACGCCTTCTGGGTTGAGATGTTTTGAACGTTTGAGTCTGAGTTTTTTAGCGTTTGTAGAATTGAATGGAAGATACCATTTGCACAAAAATCTTGATACTACAAGTGTTGAGAACATAGACAAAACTACACCGAGTAAAAGCGTGATTGCAAAGCCTTTGATTGAGGCTGTTCCCAAAATGTAAAGAATAATTGCTGAAATGATTGTTGTGATGTTTGAGTCGAAGATTGACCAAAATGCCTTTTTAAAGCCGTTTTTAACCGCGAAAGGTATCTTTCTGCCGGCTGCGTATTCTTCTTTAATTCTTTCAAATATGATAACGTTGCCATCGACTGCCATTCCGATTGACAAGATAATTCCGGCGATGCCTGGAAGTGTGAGTTGAACAAATGGAATTGCTTGCAAGAAGAAGAGCATTAAAATCATGTAAATTACAAGTGAAACATCGGCCAAAAGTCCGAGATGTCCATAACGGAGATACATGATAAGCATTACGATAAAGATGCCCACACCTGCTGCGATAAGCCCATATGTGAGAGCGTTTTTGCCGAGTGTTGCAGAAACAACTGTGCTTTCAACAAGTTCGAGCGAAGCGCTGAATGTGCCTGACATGATCATAGTTGCATATTCTTTTGCACTATCATAATCGGCGATTGAACCACCAGAGATGAATGTGCTGCCGCCTGTGATTTTGCTTTCACAAGTTAGAGTTAAAGGATCATCGTCACCGATGTATACATATAATTTTTTTTCGCCAGATGCGGCTGATTCAGTCAGTTTTGTAAACTTTTCTGCCCCTTCACTATTAAAATCAACAACAACACCATATTGGTTGTTTTCTTTGTTGTAGCTTACATAAACTTTTTCAAGTTGTCCACCTGAAATATAGTCGCCTGTGTAAGATGCCACATCTTTTGTGTTTAAATCGTTTTTAAGTGTGATGTAAAGTGATGCAGGCTTTCCGATAATATCAAAAAGTTGGTCCGTATCGCTTAATGATGGAACTTCGATTCTGATTTTGTTGTTGCCTTGTTTTACAACTGTTGCTTCAGAAAATCCTTCGTCATACAAAAGGCTTTCAAGTCTTGTAATTGTGCTTTCAACAGCGCTTGAAAGGTCGGTTGTATTTGAGGTTTGAGAAAGCGAAGCTTCATAGACAGCAGAAACTCCCCCCGACAAATCAAGTCCGAGAGGAATTGCATTCATAAAACCATTATAGACATAATTAGTTCCTGCTACTGGAAATGTTGCAAACGACAAAACGAGTCCGATTACAATCAAGATTCCGAGTATAGTAAATTTCCAAATAGAACGCTTTTTAGCCATTAGAACCCCTTCAAAAGTAGTTACCTGTATATTGTATATTAATCCAGGGGCTTTGTCAAACGTTTTTTTGCTTTACCTAGTAGATTTTTTTACATTTACACATATAATTCCGCAAATTCCACCAATAATCGTTCCAAAAATTATGTCATAAAGCAAAGTCATATCAAAAACGAAGCTTGAATTTAACAAAGAAAACACCAAAAATGCGACCAAAGTGTAAACAAGACCGATTGCTAGCCCACTTATAAGCCCTTTGTCTTTGCGCTTTTTAAGTCCGAAAAACACGCCTAAAAATATGCTTATTCCCTTTATGACTTGATTGATTGGAGTAATCAATTTTTCTGGCAACGAAGTGAATTTAAGACAGAATGCAAAAATCAAAATACCCACCAGGCTGATGCAAAGAGCAATCAAACTGCCTTTGACGATTGAAAGAAACGCACCTGGGTCTTTTTTCTCTTCCAACCTTTTCGCCCTTAATTTCATATTTGCCTCCTTGCAAAAATTTATACTTTTTTATAGAAATATCTATGCACGTTTGTCCCGCAATAGAACATGGAAAAGCACACTTTTTGCAAGACTATGGCAATAATTTAAAAATTGATTTTTTTTGCATAAAAAAAGCCGCTATAAATTAAGCGACCTTTTATTTTAATTTTGATTTTTAATTTAATTTGCTTTTTTTCTGCGAGGTTTTTTTGAAGTTTCTTCTACCGCTACAGGTTTTTCTTCGATGGCAGGTTGCACTGCAACAGTATCGCTCTCTTGTTGTGCTGTTTCGCCATTTTCAATCTTTTCTTCTTTAACTTCCGCTTTTACTTCGTCTTTCTTGTCTTCTTTTTTATCGTCTTTTTTCTCGTCAGATTTTGTAACGTCTTTTGCTGTTTCGATTGGTTGGTCTTTGATTACTTGATAGATTGCATATGCATCGATTGTCATATAGCTTTTATATTTTCCGCTGCCTGTTTCGATTGTAACTTGTTTGCTTGTCCCGTCTTGGCGAACTTCTAAAATTGTGCCATAAACACCGCTTGTTGTGAGAACTTTATCTCCGCGTTTGAGCGAATTCGTTTGTTCGGTCATGCGTTGTGTTTCTTTTTTGTTTTTTCTTGTAATCAAAATTGGATAAGCAATTACTAAAACTGCGATTAAGCAAATTAAAACAATTTGTGTTGCGTCAAGCGCTAATAATAATGACATATTTTTCTCCTTTAAGTTGAAATCAGTTTAACATACATTTTTTCGAAAACAAAACGATTTTTAGTTAAATTTTCTTTGTTTTGATTTCTGTAAGCACTCTTTCGACAAAATCTTGCAATTTAATTCCACTTGCGTTTTCATTTCTTCTGCCACGAAGTGAGATTGTGCCGTTTGCTTGTTCGTCATCACCAAGGATGAGCGAATATGGAACTTTCATGTTGTGGGCTTCTCTGATTTTGTAGCCGATTTTTTCGTTGCGGTCATCAAGCGAAGCACGAATGCCGTTTGCTTTTAATGTTTCAACAACTTTTGCAGCATAGTCAGCGTTGCGGTCTGTGATTGGAAGCACCCTAACCTGTTCAGGAGCAAGCCATACAGGGAAAGCGCCAGCAAAGTGTTCGATTAAAATGCCCATAAATCTGTCAATTGAACCATAAACTACGCGGTGAATCATGATTGGACGATGTTTTTGTCCGTCTTCGCCGACATATTCAAGGTCGAAACGTTGTGGAAGTTGGAAGTCAAGTTGGATTGTTCCGCATTGCCATGTTCTGCCGATTGCATCGTTGAGGTGGAAGTCGATTTTTGGGCCATAGAACGCGCCGTCACCTTCGTTGATGAGATAGTCGATGCCGAGCTCGTCAAGAGCGCCTTTGAGTGCGTTTGTTGCGTTGTCCCAATCTTCATCGCTGCCCATACTGTTTTCTGGACGCGTTGAAAGTTCGACATGATATGTGAAGCCAAAAAGTTTGTAAACCTTGTCGATAAGTGCTACGACATTTTTGATTTCGTCTTTGATTTGTGATGGTGTCATGAATATGTGTGCATCGTCTTGTGTAAAGCATCTAACTCTCATAAGACCGCCAAGTTCGCCCGATTTTTCATGACGATGAACAAGTCCGAGTTCGCCTATTCTTAAAGGTAAATCACGATATGAATGTGGTGAATTTTTGTAGATTAAAATTCCGCCTGGGCAGTTCATAGGTTTAACAGCAAACAGCGTGTCGTCGATTGTTGTTGTATACATATTGTTTTTGTAGTGATCCCAGTGACCTGATGTTTCCCAAAGATGTTGTGAAAGCATGATTGGAGTCATAACTTCTTGATAGCCTGCTGCTGTGTGAAGTTGACGCCAATAATCAATGAGTTCGTTGCGGACAATCATTCCGTTTGGAAGATAGAATGGAAAGCCTGGGCCTTCTGGCGAGATCATAAAAAGTCCGAGTTCTTTGCCGAGTTTACGGTTGTCTCTTTTCTTGGCTTCTTCAAGCATTGCGATGTGTTCGTTCATTGCTTTTTTATCTTTAAAGCCATAAGCATAAACACGTTGCAACATTTTATTTTTTTCGTTTCCGCGCCAGTATGCGCCGTTT
This sequence comes from Clostridiales bacterium, assembly GCA_003522085.1. GTDB lineage: Bacteria > Bacillota > Clostridia > Christensenellales > UBA1242 > Caccovivens. The sequence goes on from DPGI01000005.1 coordinate 175,061, forward strand.
ACAGCATGAATTTTGTAAGCTGCGTTTTGAAGTGAACGTGTGCTTTCAACGTGAGGTCCGCGGCAAAGGTCGACAAAGTCGTCGCCTAAATAATAGAGTGAGATTTCTTCGCCAACAGGAAGTTCGTTGATGAGTTCGGTTTTGTATTCGTTGTTTTTGAAAAGTTCGAGTGCTTTTTCTTTTGAAACAACTTCTCTTCTAAACTCTTCACCTTTTCTTATGATTTCGTCCATTTTCTTTTCGATTGCTGCATATTGGTCTGGTGTGATTGGAGTGTCAAGGTCGATGTCATAATAAAAGCCATCTTCAATCGCTGGGCCAATTGTAAGTTTTGTTTTTGGATAAAGCGACATTATCGCTTTTGCAAGCACGTGTGCAAGCGAATGGCGCATCATGTGCAATTTTTCGTCTTTTTCAATTTGCTTTTCCATTTTTACTCCTTTTGGGCATTAAAAAACGCCCTTTAAAATTTTTAAAGGACGATTTGTATTAACCGTGGTTCCACCTTAATTGCGAAATTGCTTTCGCCACTCTTTTAAAATTGTTGACGTCGCTGCCAGCAGTGGTTTCTCGCGCTTCTTAACCAAAGTTTTTCACCAACCAACTTTTCTCTGTGCGTCTGCAAAGCGGATACTTGTCTGCGACTCAGTCATTAAATTTTACTTGCTTATTTTATCGCTTTTTATTTGCTATGTCAACAATTTTTACATGATTTTTTTATTTTATCAAAAAATCGAGGTTGTCTAGTTGCTTCACCGGCTGTGTCTGCGACGAAAACAGGATTATTCGCCTGTCAAAAATCGTTTTCAACAAGTCGGTTGCGTTGTTTTCGTTGCGATAATACATATTGATTTTTTGCGGCGAAAGGTCAATAAGCGAAGAGACCAGTGCCGATGAATTTAGCGCGCCGCTTTTGCCACCCTGCTCGCATATGTGATAGCCGTCGTCGTCTTCCACAACGTCTATTTCATCGCCGGAAATGTCAAGGTTGTCTATCAAAAATTTTAGAAGGTCAAAAAACGCGTCGCTTGAAACGAGATAATCGCGATTTTCGTTGGCTAGGCGGATAAGTTCTCCCCACTTTTCGCGAAGGCGCACAAGTTTAAATTTGTAAAAACTTTCTAAATACAAATATTCATTAAAATTGAGCATTTTTGAAATTAAAAAATAGTCGGTTTCTTTATCAAAATTTATAAGCGCTTTTTTAAATGCTGTAAGCGACAAATTGTCTTGATTTGGAAGGAAAAGATGCTTGTTTAAATAATCCGCTTTAAATGACTGACAAATAGCAAGCGTAACAACGCGCATGAGCACGATTTCTGCTTCTGATTTATGCTCTTGTGGCACGGCTAAAACGATTGAAATATACTCTTCGCCGTCGCTGCGAGCGACTATCGCTTTGACCGAAGCAAGTTCGGTTCGCAAGATATTAAAAATTGAAGCGGCAAGTTCGCTTTTGTTTGATTGCATATTGATCGAAAATTCCCACATATCCGCTCCTTACAAGCATATTCTATGCAATAGATTAAAAAATACACAGAACTATTTGTGGAAATATTGTCGAAGAAAAGTTTGGGACAAAATTAGTAGACTAGTCAGTATAAAAAGTGCGGAAAATGCTCATTATATTTTTACAGGGAAACCTGAATTTTTGGGAGGTGAAATATGTTTGGCAAAAAAAGCGCAAGCAAATCAAAGAAAGCCACTAAAAACTGCGGTTCATCAAATAGAAACGTAGAGGCTTCAAGCGAAAGCAGATCTTCAAGCAGAACAGAAAAGAACTGCAAATAACCTCAAAAAAAGAGACTTTGATTTAAGTCTCTTTTTTTTACTTTTTTCAAAAAATGATTTATTGCGCAAAAACTAAAAGCGCATGCGTATGCGCAAAAATACTGCATAAATTAACTAAAACAACTTAAAATTACGCTATTTTAATTATTTTTTATTTGTTTTTTTAGCTTTTGCTTTTTCGTCTTCTGATTCTTCAACCAAGTTGTAATATTGGTCAAATACAGCGATTGCAATTTCTTCGTTTGTTTCTACTCTCAAAATTGCTTCGCCGTTTTCGTCTTCATCAACTTTAAATACGATTGCTTCGTCGTCAGCAATTCCGTCAAGTTGTGTGAGTGGTTTCAAGATGCAATATAAATCTTGTTCCCCATATGGAATAACAGCAACTTGTTCGAATTTAAGTTGTCTGCCTGTTTCATCATACATATAAATTGGTGCAGTATTGTTTTCGTCAAGAAGAACGTCTAAAAGGTCAACTTTAACAATTTCTTCTTCGTCCTTTTTTGCAGTAGTCTTTTTTACAGCCATGATTTCACCCCTTTTTGTTTTTGTTTAGATAATTTTGCAATATGATTTCTGCCGCGACTTTGTCAAGAATAAGTTTGCGCTGTTTCCAATTCATTTTCGCTTCTTTTAATAATTCTTCCGCTTCTAATGACGAAAAGCGCTCGTCTTCAAAATCTGTTTCGATTTCGCTTTTCTCTGAAAACTTTGTGGCAAAATCTCTTGTCCACCTTGTTTGGTCAGATTCGGTTCCATCAGCATTGAGTGGCAAGCCAAACACTACTTTTGAAACTTCTCTCTTTTTTGCAAGGCTGGTGAGATAGTCGATGTCTTTTTCTTCATTTTGCGAAACGTATACTTCGTATGCCGTAGCGATTGTTCCGCTTAAATCTGAAAAGGCAATCCCGATTCTTTTTCCGCCAAAATCTACGCCCATGTGTCTATTGCAATTATTTCTTATCACTCTTTGATTATAACAAATTTTTTTGTCGATAGTCAAATAAAATGCTTAAATTATTTGCATTCCATCAAATTTTTGCCTTCATTTATCGAAATTGGAAGCGGAACACGCAATTTAATCCAATCTTGCATGTTTGCTTTTAAAAGTTTGATTACTTTTTCTTCTTCACCTTTTTTAACGTCGATGACAAGTTCGTCGTGGATTTGAAGGATAAGCTGAGATTGTAAATGTTGCTCTTTAAGCGCGTTGCTGACTTTTAACATGCTCATTTTTATTATATCTGACGCCGTGCCTTGAAGCGGCATGTTCATTGCTACCCTTTCGCCAAATGTGCGAACCTGATAGTTTGACGATTTGATTTCTGGAATATGGCGAATGCGGCCGAACTTTGTTTTTATATAGCCGTTTTCGCGAGCAAACTCGATGTTTGCGTCTGAGAAGATTTTAACATGTGGATAGCGGGCAAAATATGAGTCGATATACTCTTTTGCGCTTTTGCGCGAGACTTTGATGTTTTGTGACAAGCCATAGTCGCTGATGCCATAGATTATGCCAAAATTCACCGCTTTGGCTTCGCGACGCTGCTTTTGTGTGACATCTTCGGGAGCAACTCCAAAAATATGCGCTGCTGTGGAAGTGTGAATGTCTTCACCGCGATTGTAAATGTCAATCAATTTTTCTTCGCCTGACATATCTGCCAGCAAGCGGAGTTCAATTTGATTGTAGTCGGCGCTGATTAGGCTTCCGCCTTCAAATTTTGAGATGAAGATTTTGCGAAGAACTTTGCCTTCTTCGTCATTTGTTGGAATGTTCTGCAAATTTGGGTCGGAACTTGATATTCTTCCCGTATTCGTGAGCGCTTGATTGAATGAAGTGTGAATAACGTCGCCACTGTCGCTTGCAATGCGCAAATAAACATCAATATAGGTTGATTTCATTTTTTGATACTTGCGATATGAAATCAATTTTTCTACGATTGGATGAGAATATTTAAGTTCGTTTAACACATCAATTCCCGTCGACTGTTTTTTGTTGTTGAAAGCGACAAGCCCAAGTTTTTCAAAAAGAATATGCGCAACTTGTTTTGGCGAGTTGATATTAAACTGCTCGCCCGCTTCGTCATAAATTTCTTGAGTGAGTTGCGTCAACTTTTCAGTTATGTCGGCATCAATTTGTTTAAGTTCGTTTACATCTATTTTAAACCCGTCTTTTTCCATCTCAAAAAGCACTTTGCAAAGTGGCAATTCAAGGTTGTAATAAAGGTTTTCAAGGTCAGATTTTTTAAGTTTGTCTTTCAGCAAAATTTCAGATGAAAAATATTCGTCACAATCGGCTGGAAGTGGCGCTGTATTCTCGCCTGCATGGACTAAATATGAAGCGAGTTTTAAGTCAAAATAGCCTTTATAATCGATGCCCAGCGATGTCAGTTTGTGAAGATCTGACTTTGCGTTGGCGGTTAAAACTGTGGTGTTTTCGTCTTCTAAAACGTTTTTTATTGCAAGCAAAAATTCGTCGAGCGATGGCTTTGACGAAAACATATCGAAAGTTTGCGAAATTTGATAGATTTCGCCGGCAGTTGTCGAAAATTCCATCTTTTCAAGGTTTAAGGCAAACTCGCCTTTTATGCTTGCTAAAAACTCGTCTATAATATCTTTTCTGTCGATTATTTTTCGGGATTTTTCTTGGATTATAAGTCCGTTTCCAAAAAGGTCAATTCGTTTTAAAAGCGAGCCAAATCCAAACTTTTTGAAACATTCTTGAACTTTTTGCGAGAATGGAAAATCATAGCCATTATCGTTTAAATCCGCCTTTAAATCGCAATCCGTTTTGATTGTTGCAAGCTTTTTTGAAAGGAACGCCATATCTTTTCCGGCAGCAAGTTTTTCTTGCAATTTTCCGGTAATACTTGGCAGGTTTTCATAAAGATTTTCGACGTTGTCATATTCATTTAAAAGTTTTAGTGCGGTTTTTTCGCCGATGCCGGCAACGCCTGGAATATTGTCTGACGAGTCACCCATAAGCGCTTTGAGTTCGATGATTTGGTCGGGCCTTGAAATTTCAAAATTCAATTTGAGATTTGATAAATTAACTTTGTTAAGCAGTGTTACTCCTTTGATTGTAAGCCAAACTTCTGTGTCAGGCGAAATAAGTTGTAAAAGGTCTCTATCCCCTGACAAAATGATTTTTTCGCCTTCGATTGATTTTGCTGCCGTGCCGATAATGTCGTCCGCTTCGATGCCGTCTTCTTCAATCACCAAAATTCCCATTTCTCTTAATAGGTCTTTTATAAGTGGAAATTGCGAGCGCAATTCAGGCGGTGTTTCTTTTCGCGTGCCTTTATAGTCGACATAAAGATTGTTTCTAAATGTTTTGCGAGCATGGTCAAAGGCGACGATGATTCCATCGGGCTTATCTTCGCTTATAATTTTGCAGAGAATGTTTGTAAAACCAAAAACCGCGCCAGACGCTCTTCCTTGTGGGTCAGTTAAAAAAGGAAGTGCGTAAAATGCGCGGTTTGCTAATGAATTTCCGTCTATGAGCAATATTTTTTTCATACAATTATTATGCTCATTTTTTTGGAATATGTCAAATAAAAAGTTGTTATAATCCGATCATGGATTTTGCTACGCCAAACACGTTTGCAAAATAATCTGGGAATATGATGACAAACAGATAGAATATGGCGGCTAAAATTAAAAGTATAAGCAAAATTATTTTGAAAATGTTGCCAGTAAAGTTTGTTGCGGCAAAAGCAACAAGCAACAGCACTCCACCATACATTGAAATGTAATAAAGCGCCTTTCCGCCCGTTCCAAGCGCTTCAAGGTCTGGCACGCACGCAACGTAGATCATGACTCCGATGTATGCAAGCACTGCGATTGACAAAACAAAATATATCACTTTTTTAATCATTATTCAGCCACCTTATGATTTTTCTTTTCAAATTTTAGCACCTTTTTCTCTTCACGTAAGCGGTCTTTTTCTTCTTTACTTTCTTCTTTTTGGCGTTCTTTTTCTTCGCGCTTTTCTTCACGAATCTTCAACTTTTCTTCTTTTTCATGAAGTTTTTGTTCGGCTATTTGCTCTTTTGTGAGTTTTTGCTTTTTTACCTTCATTTTCTTGACTTTGCTTTTCTTTGTTTTGCGCTTTTTGATGGTCATTTTCTTTGAACCATCCTCAGGCATTGGCTCTAAAAGGCAATCAAGATTTTCAAACATATCCTTCCAGATACGAAGCGTTTTTCCAAAATAAAAGCCATCGGCGACACGTTCGTCCATTGTCAAGCCAACATTCATTACTTTGCCAAGTTTTAATTCTTTGTTCTTTTCAACAACGGGTGCAATTTTCTCCTTACCCATTGCTACAAACAAACTGCAAGTTCCAAAATCATATAAATGGTGATTTATGGCATCTATTTTGATCGATTTAAGATTTGTCAAAAAACAACTTGAATGGAAGCAACTTGCATCGATAAGTTTTTTGGGAAGCATGTTGTGTCTATCCATCCAACGAATGATTTTCATTGCCAATCTAAAAAGCCAGTTTGGAAGTTTGCCAAGCGCATCTGCATCTTTTGTGGTGCCATAAACAGAGTCTTCTGATACGTTTTCGGCGATAAGCTTGTCGACATATTCTTTGATTTGTGGAAGGCTTTCTCTGCCTGTAAAATGAAATTTAAGGTCGACATCTTCTGATTCTTCGTTGAGTTTCTTTTTTACAACCATACAGATTGTGATGTCTTTGTGCTCGTAAATCACATTGTGATTGACAAAATAGTTAAGCTTTGGACGAAGATATAAAAGCCTAACAAGCGATGCCATCATAATATGTGTGTATGTGTAATTGTTTCCGAGTCGACGTTGGCGAGCAATGAATTCATCAATCGGCTCACAACGAAATTCATGCAACATATAATTTTGTGCGCCCAACCTAGTTGGCATAAAAAACGGAGCCGCTTTTGTTACAGCATCAAGTCCTTTAACCTTAACCCCATCACTTCTTTTTGAAAACATTATTTTTCTCCCTTAAATTTTTTTCTCGTCAAATTTTTTTCTTTGCCATTTTGCCCCGGAACATAATATATATGATCTTTGATTGCATCTGGCAGATATTGCTGTTTACAATATCCACCAAAATCATGAGGATATTTGTATTTGCCATGACCATCACTGTTTGTTGATGGGTGGTTTTTTAAATGATTTGGAACAGCATCATCACGAAGTGTGATAGCGTCTGCCATTGCGGCGTCCTTGGCTTTTAAAACTGAATTGGATTTTTCGGCTTCGCAAATATAGATGATTGCGTGCGAGAGATTTAACAGCGCTTCGGGAACACCGAGATTTTTAACCGCATAGTGCGCGCAAATCGCCATTAAAAGCGCATTTGAATCCGCCATGCCTATATCTTCGGAAGCGTGCGCTATCATTCGGCGAGCGATAATGAGCGGGTCACAACCAGCTTCGATGAGGCGGCTTGAATAAAACAGCGCTGCATCGGCATCAGAACCGCGTAAACTTTTGCAAAAAGCTGACAGTAGGTCATAATAATTGTCGACGCTGGTTGAAAGTGGTTTGCGGTCAAGACATTCACTGAAAACTTCTTTTGTAAGCACAATTTGCTTTTGTTTGTTCATTGGCGTTGTGCAAGCGGCAAGTTCGAGAGCGTTTAATGCTGCTCTGGCATCACCACCGCAAGTTTCTGCCAAATAGTCAAGCGCTTCGTCTTCCGCTTTTATCGGAAGCAAGCCCAACCCTTTTTCTGGGTCGGCTATCGCGCGTTTGAGAGCTTTTTTGATGTCGTCACGCGAGAGCGGTTTAAGTTCGATTACTCTGCAACGTGAAACTATGGCGCGAGTCATTGAAGTGAATGGATTTTCGGTTGTTGAGCCGATAAAGAATATGTCGCCCTTTTCAATTGCTTCAAGCACGCAGTCGCTTTGGCTTTTGCTCCAACGATGACATTCATCTAAAAGCAGATATGTGTTTTTACCAAGCAGCAACTTGTCGCGTTTCGCTTTTTCGATGACCGCTTTTGCGTCGGCGACTCCGCTTGCCACAGCGTTGAGTTTTTCGATGTTGGCATCAAGGGCTTTTGCTATGATTTGCGCAAGAGTTGTTTTGCCCGTTCCTGGTGGACCATAAAAAATCATACTTCCCACCGAACCAAATTCAATAGCACGGCGCAGAAGTTTGCCTTTTCCTACAATATGCTCTTGTCCGAAAAAGTCATCAAGCGAGGTTGGTCTCATTCTTTCGGCAAGAGGTGTCTTTAAATTTTCCATATTCAAATTATAGCACATGGCAAAAAAAATGCAAACAAAATTTATACTTTTTTTGTTTGCAATATAAAAACAGCCTTTTCGCCTTTAAAATAAAGGACAAAACCGATTTTTTGTTAAACTATACAAATTGGCACATTTTTTGATGATAAATCGCGCTGTGAAATTAACAAATTTTTGGCATTTTTTGATAACTTTGTGCCTAAATGTTCAATCGCTTTTTCGTCGCAATTTTTTATTACTAAAACTTCTTTATAAATGCTGCCGTTAAAGATTTTAAGAGAATTTATGTTGTCATATTCGTTTAACACAAAACCGCTGTTTGCCTTTAAAATAAAGCGTTTTCTTAGGTTGAGATATTCCTTTTCACTTTTAATGTCGTTTTTTCCTTTAAGCCATGCCATATAGATTTTTTCAGGCAAAATATAATTGATTTTGTTGTTAATATCTTTAAATTTTGTGTCAATTTTTACATCAAAAATTTCACAAGTTTTTCTCTTGCTTTGAGCAAAATATGCTTCAATTTCTTCCATAGAATTTAGCATAAATTTTTCACTTCCAAAATTATAAAAATAATGCTGTTTTTGATATGGTTTTAATCGCAAATTACAACTTATATTAACTTTTGGATAGGCGCAATTTTCAACGCCATCAACACAAGAAAAACAGAATTTATTGGCTTTTGATGAGAAGTTGAAAAACATTCTTTCGCCCGAAAATAAGTGCGTTATTTTTATTGCGTGAAGCAGTTTTTCAAAGGTATAATATCCCTTTTCAAGTGGCAAATTTATTTCAAAATTCACCGATTTTTCGCTGTTTGTTGTGTTTAAAAATTCAAGATATATTCCTCTTCCCGACAACACGCATTCGCGCACAAAACAGTTGATTCCGTTGTCTTCTAAAAAGCCATCATAAAAATAATTGCAAAGAGTTTGTTTTGCTTTTTTGCCGTTAAACATGATATAATTTTCACTAGCAACTGGATTATAATTTGAGGACGAGCGATAGTTTACGTTTAATTTTTTCAGATTTTCATCGTCAGAAATAATGAAATTTAGTTTTCTGCTGTGTGGTTGAGAGTGGGTGAAAACAAGGTTAAAATCGAGTTTTTTCTGCGCATTATAAAAGCATTTTGCCATGACAGGCGAAAGTCTGTTTTCATAAAAAAACACCGGTTTTGTAAGGTCTATTCCTTGGTTGATTAGCGTTTCAAAATTCACGTTTTCGGCATTTTTTGGCGCTTGAAATTTGACGCGACTGCATATTAAATTTGTCATATTGAAAATGTAATCTTTCTTTTTCATATCTTCATTTTTGACAATATTAAATTTACTAAACAAAAAAAACAAACAACCGAAATTGTTTGCTTTTTGTCAGCTAAACTATAAGCCGAGTTCTGTATTTTGTGGTCATCTATCTAGACCTTTTGTCGCCAAAAGGTTCAAGCGGCGCTTTTGAAAGACACGTAAGACGCGATAACTGTCTTTGCTTGGCCTTGCATCGGGTGGGGTTTACAGAGCAAGCCATGTTACCACAGCCCCGGTGAGCTCTTACCTCGCCTTTCCATCCTTACCCTTGCGGGCGGTTTATTTCTGTTGCACTATCCTTAAAGTCACCTTCACCAGCCGTTAACTGGCACCCTGTCTTATGATGCTCGGACTTTCCTCACTTTGCTTTTTATCAGCAAACTGCGACCACATGTTTAACTGACTTTGATTATTATAGCACGATTCTGCTTTTTTGTCAATTAACTTACTGTAAAGAGAACTTTTGACGAGTTTTTCTTGTCAGTTGAAAAGCCTTGAATGACTCCGTCTTGTGAAATTTTAAGTGAAACGCCATACTTTGCAAGGTCTTTTGCTGCGGCAAGACGACCACCGCCAAGCGAGCCTGCTTCGATTTTTAAAATTGCGCCAGCTGCGATGATTGTTCCGTCAAAATCAATGATGGTTGCTCCGTCCATGGCGATGATTTCTTCTCTGAGTTTGCGGTCAATTTCGTGGAACTTTCTGCCGTCGATAATTTGTTTAAGACATTCTGATTTATAGCATGAATTTTTAACCATAAATTCTTCATAATCAGGCAAATAGAAACTGCGTGTGCGCTCAGCTGATGACAGATTGTAAAGTTTTTCGCTTTCTTCAAGTTCTATGCGCTTTTTAATTTCATAATATCGTTCTGATAGAATGTCGCGAGCGTCAATGTGTGCGAGCGCTCCTTCCGCCATGTCACGTTTGAGATAGACTATTATTCCGCCCGAATAGTTGAACGAACAATCAATCGCGGAAAGATAGATTGCACGGCGAATTTCTTTAAGCGAATGCGATGTGCGATATGAAAGAAGCTGAATAATCTCTTCGTGAGAATAAACGTTCCACTTCCCGCGACGCTTTGCATACATGAGCGTGTGATTTTTAAAAATCAAAAGATCGCCATTTTCTGTAAGAGCTATGCCAACCTTTTTTTCTCCGCAATAACGGGCTACGTAGTTGAATTCATATGGCGCGATTGACGAATAGTTACGCACTTTTGCAAGAGAAACATATCCGGTTAAATAGCCGTCTTTGTTAAATTCGACAAAACTGTGCTTACCGTCAGAAAGAAGAGCGAAAAAGTCGCTTGAAAGCATGTCGGAATAATGCAAAGGTCCAACTTCGTTGTTGTCAGTAATATTTAAAATGATTCCAAAATTGATTTTTTTCCCTTCGTATGTGCGGGCACTCCAATTACTAAGCGCGCCAACAAGCCCGAGCATAGTTGAAGAAGCAGACGATGCAACACTATCGCAGACTGCTTTTTCGATGGCTTTTTCGAGAAGCCCCATTTCATACGATGGGTCAAGTCCTTCAAAATTGCTAACATCATTTATTTCTTTTAAAATGTTTTTTAATAGGTTTATTTCAAATGGCTGATATGCTCGACCACGTTTAATCACAAGTCTGTATTCAGCTGTTTTGCAAGGTTTTATCAATAGCGAATTTTGTTTTCCAAGAGCAACTTCTGCTTCACGAGCGTTTGACTCCTCTTCCCCAACCAGTTGCGAACCGGTCAACAGCGGAAGGATCAATTTTCTAACAACGAAGTAAAATTTCTCTTTTTCCAAATTCCCACCCCAATTTTCAGTAAAAAACTAAAAAATTTCTTTTCTCTAACCACAATATATAATAAATATTTTTAATTTGCAAGCGCTTTTTTGCATTTTTGTTATTTTTTCATATATTTTTTAATATTTTTTAATATTTTTTCTGTTGCTATTTATTTTTTAATTTTTGTCGTAATAATTATGAGATAGGTCGTCTTTTATAAGTGATAACGCTTTTGCTTCAATTCTCGAAACATAACTGCGGGAAATGCCAAGTTTTTCAGCCAACTCTTTTTGTGTAAAAACATCTTCGCCATTAAGGCCATAACGCTTATTTAATATTTCTCTTTCACGCGGAGAAAGACGTTTGAGTGCCGTCTCGTTGATTTTTTCCATTAAAAAACTTGAAGAAACTGCATCTTCAACTTCGTCTTCGTCACTCTCTAAAATATCCATTAAAAGCACGTCGTTGCCGTCTTTGTCACATGCGAATTTGCTGTTTAGAGATAAGCAATCTTTGTGTTTTTTGTTCATTCTAATCAGCATTAAAATTTCGTTGTCAATACATTTTGACGCATATGTGGCAAGTGCTGCCCCCTTTTCATATTTAAAACTGTCAATCGCTTTGATAAGCCCTATTGCACCAACAGAAATTAAATCGTCCGCTTCTATCGAAACCGTGCCAGCATATTTTTTCACGATATGCGAAACAAGTCTTAAATTGTGATTTATCAGTTCGCGGCGAGCCTGCATGTCTCCTTTTTCATGATAAGCCACCAAAAGTTCTCGCTCTTTTTCTTTTGATAATGGTTTTGGAAAACCTTCTGAGTTGTTAAGAAATGCAGTAAAACACCTTAACTTACTCAAAAATATCGGCAAACTTTCAAACAACATGCACCTCGCTTTGAAGTAATGTATATGTCGTATTTTGTGGAAATTTGCATGTCCAATATCGTGGGGACAACCAAATTTTGAACGCGGACACACCCGCTAAACGCGGCCAACCGCTAAAATTCGGTTTTCCACCACGTGCCCCTTTCCCGCAACTTGACGCGCCCCGGGCGCTTTCGGCGTTGCATCAGGGCGCGCTAAACTGTTTTCGCCGAGCAAAGCTCTTCCCCGAAAAAGTTTATCATCGCTTATCTTTATGGATAAATAAGATAGACAAGATGTCTAATCGTGGGGACAACCAAATTAAGGTCACCTGCGGTGACATGATGGCTGACTACGTCGGCATGATAGCACTCAAAGTGTGCATGATGGTCGCTAACGCGACATGATGGCGCACTGCGTGCGCATGATAGTCACTTATGTGACATGATAGTTGACTACGTCAACATGATGGTGTTCTTCGCACACATGATGGCACGCTGGCGCGTGCATAGCGGTTGGATTTAAAAAGCAGTTTGATTTTAAAAACGTAGTTGAATTTTAAAAAGCGATTAGATTGTAAAGTATGCAACATTAAATAAAAAAGCGGCGGGCAAAGGCTCGTCGCTTAGGTCATTAAATTTATTTTCTAAAACATTTCGTCTATAAAATTTTTTGCATCGAATTTTTCGATATCATCAATTCCCTCGCCTGTTCCTATAAACACAACTGGTTTTTGAAGTTCTTTTTCAATAGCAAAAACTACTCCGCCTTTCGCTGTTCCGTCAAGTTTGGTGAGCACAATTCCGTCGATTGGCACAAACTCGTTGAATGCAGTGATTTGCGAAAGTGCATTTTGTCCTGTTGTTGCATCTAACACTATGAGCGACAATTTTTGCGCTTCCGGATACTCGCGGTCGATGACTTTGTTTATTTTTTTAAGTTCTTCCATCAGATTTGTTTTTGTGTGCAATCTTCCCGCAGTGTCGACAATAAGCACATCCGTGTTTTTCGCTTTTGCAGATGCAATTCCGTCAAACACAACGGCGGCAGCGTCAGCACCTTCCGCGTGTTTAATTATGCGTGTTTTGCTGCGATCCGCCCAAAGCGAAAGTTGCTCGCTGGCGGCGGCTCTGAAAGTATCGCCGGCAACCAAAGTTACTGACTTTTTTTCATTTGAAAAGAACTTTGCAAGTTTGCCGATTGTTGTGGTTTTACCCACACCATTTACGCCAATTACTGTGATTACAAGCGGATAAGTAAATTCGATTTTTGGCGCACTGTCAAGACTTTCGGCAAGTATACTTTTAAGCGCTTTTTTAACTTCATCCGCTGTGCGAATCTTGTTTTTGCGAGCGTAAACGCGAAGATCGTCGACGATTTCCATTGCTGTGCGAACGCCCATGTCGCAAGAAATCAAAATATCAGTTAAATCATCATAAAAATCATCGTCAAGTTCGCCATGACTGAGCAAAGAATCAAGTTTGCGCGCAAATGCTTCACGCGTTTTTCTGAGTGCTGCGGCAATTTTTTTAAAAAATCCCATTAGTTCACCTCGGCTTGTTTAATAGCATCTGAAAGTTTGACAGAAACAACCTTGCTTATACCTTTTTCTTCCATTGTTACGCCAAACAACGATTCTGCATATTCCATTGTTGGCTTTTTGTGAGTTATAAGTATAAACTGAGTTGAATCAGACAACTTTTTAAGATATTTGTCAACAATTTCAACGTTTGAGTCGTCGAGTGCGGCTTCTACTTCGTCAAACAAGCAGAATGGAAGTGGTTTAATACGCAAAATTGCGAATATGAGCGCCATTGCTGTGAGCGACTTCTCTCCACCTGAATAAAGCGACATGTTTTGAATTTTCTTTCCCGGAGGTTGAACAAAGATTTCTACCCCGCTTTCGAGTGGGTGCTCTTCGTCAACAAGTTCAAGTTTGGCATTTCCGCCGCCAAAAAGCTCTCTGAAAGTGATTTTGAAGCTTTCGCCTATTTTGTTGAGCTCGGTCAAGAACTTTTCAACCATGATTGACGAAAGATCTTTGATGATTTTTGTCAAATCTTCTTCCGCCTTTTTAAGGTCGTCAGATTGCGCTGTGAGTGTGTTGTATCTTTCTAAGAGCGCCGAGCAATCTTCAATTGCATTGACGTTGATTGGGCCAAGTGCGTTGATTGCTTTTTTGATGCGTGCAATTTCTGGCATTGCAACTTTTATGTCAAAGTCTGGACGTTTAAGGTCAAGGCAGTCATTGTATGAAAGTGAGTATTCTTCGTAAATGCGCTCTTGCATTGTTTCAATGTCGGTGTCGATTTTTGAAAGGTTCATCTCCTCTCTAAACTTTTTATCGTTTATGCGGCTGATGTCTTCCATAAGTGACGCTTTCTTTGAATCGAGAATGCGGATTTGTGCTGAAATGTCAGTTTTGTCTTCTTCCGTTTTCTTTTGTTTTTCGGTTAAAACTTTGAGTTCGGCTTTTGCTTCGCTGGCAGGTGCTGATGCTAATTTTTCTTTGATCATCGCTTCTGCGGCTGCGATAAACTTGTTGTTATCTTCGATGTGAAGAGCAATAAGACGAAGATTTTCGTTTTGTGTGCCGATTTCGTTTTCTAAGCGCAACAACTCATTTTTAACTGAATCGATGTTGGCTTTTGCCGATGCAAGTTCAACCTTAACTGTGGTCAGATTTGCACTGAGACTGTCACGTTTTACGCGCAAAGTTTCTGACAATTTGCGGCGTTGATTCATCACTTCGTTGGCGTCTGTTTCGTTGCCTGAAAGTGCGCTTTTCATGAGCGATGATTTTTCATATTCGGCTGAAACCAACTGCAATTTGTTTGAAACAGTTTGCTTTTCCATTTCAAGCAATTTGACATCGTCGGAAAGCGTGTTTAACGAGTCTTTTAAACTGTCAAGTTTTGTTTTTGCGGCTGAAAGTTCAAGCGAAAGTGTTGAAAGTGCTAATGAAGTTGAATCAAATTTGTCGCGTTCAAGTTTAAATTCTTCTTCCAACAAACGTTTTTGCGATTCAGCGTTTTTAAGGAATGAAGAAAGGTTTTCAACTTCTTTTTTAAGCGTTTCAATTTCGCGTTCGCGGCTCATGATGCCGACTGCTTCGCTTTTCTTGCTTCCACCTGTGATTGAACCTTGTGGATTTATTACGTCGCCTTCAAGTGAGACGATTTTGTAGGTGTAGCCAGATTTTTTTGAAATTTCGATTGCGTCAATGAGTTTTTCTACGATTATTGTTCCGCCAAGCAAGCCAGAAATTACATTGTCGATTTTGCTGTCATATTTGATAAGGTCGCTGGCAATTCCAATGTAACCTTTTGATGATGAGATTGCACGGACGTCAACGCTGCGACGCTTCATTGACGAGATTGGCAAGAAGGTTGCACGGCCAAAGTTGTTGGCTTTTAAGTAATCTACAAGTTCTTTCGCCCCTGTTTCGTCAAAAGTTACGATGTTTTGGACTGAATTGCCAAGAGCAACTTCGATTGCAGTTTCAAGATTTTCAGGAACTTTTATAAGAGACGCTACAACGCCGACGATGTTTTTTGAAAGCGCTGAGCCTTGTGATGAGAGTTTTAAAAGTTTTTTAACCGCATAGTTGTAGCCTTCAAACTCTGCTTGCATTTCGGTGAGAAGTTTGAGTCTGTTTTCATAGACTTTAAGTTCGGTTGTTTTGTTTTGTTTGTTTGATTCAAAATCTTGAAGTTGACGTGAAAGCGCACTCACCTTTCCGGCGCGAGTTGCACGTTCATCTTCGAGTGATTTTGCTCTGCCTTCTTTTATGCTGATTTCAGTTTCGAGAGCATTTATAACGCGCTCTAATTCCGTCTTTTTAGCGTGCGATTCTTCTGTTTGCTTTGAGATGTTGTCAAGGTTTGTTGAAAGCAGCTCTTTTTCGGTCAAATATTTTGACATATTGCTTTTAACATCAGAAAGTGAACCAAGGGTTTGAATGAATTCTTCTTGCGATTTTCCTGCTTCAATTTCGGTTATTTCAAGCTCGTGGGCTGCAGCTGCGTAGCTTTGTGAGAGTTCGTCAAAACTTTTTTCCAAACTTGCGTATTTTTCTTGCAACTGGGCAAGTTCGGCAAGTTTTTTCTCACGCATTTGCGATGAAAGTTCAAGCATTTTATTTGCATTTGTTTCGTCAAGATTGAGACGGTCGTTTTCTTTTTGTGTCAAAATTACACGTTCACGCGCAAGACGGCTTTCACCTTCTTGTTTTTCAAGATTTACTGTAAGTTCAAGGATTTTTGCGTTGAGTTTTGACAGTTCTAAGTCAAAATTTGTAAGACGAGTCATCGCTTCGTCATAGCCGGTTGTGGCTGTTTGAAGTTCGTCATTTCGAAGCGCAAGTTCTTCGCCAATCGCATCAAGTTTTTCACGGATTTTGGCTTTGAAATCGTTTGCGTTTTCGTATTGATAAATATAGGCGTTGACTTCTAAATCTTTAAGGTCTGCCTTATAGTCAAGATATTTGCGCGCATTTTCTGCTTGGCGCTTTAATGGACCCATTTGACGGTCGATTTCTTGAATGATGTCGCCCACTCTTTCAAGGTTTGTCCTTGCAGTTTCAAGTTTGCGTTCGGCATCAGTCTTTTCTTTTTTGTATTTTGCAATTCCTGCCGCATCTTCAAACATACCACGGCGGCTTTCAGGTTTTGACTCGACAATTTCAGTGATTTTGCCTTGTCCGATAATCGAATACCCGCTTTTGCCAAGACCGCTGTTGTAAAGGACATTGTTGATGTCACGAAGCAAGCATGTGTTGTGATTTATAAGATATTCGCTTTCGCCTGAACGATAAAGTTTTCTTGTTATGATAAGTTCGTCATAATCAAAATCAAAATAGCGAGTTGAATTGTCAAAATAAAGCGATACTTCGCAATATGAAAGGCTTTTACGCTTTTCTGTTCCATTAAAAATCACGTCTTGCATGCTGTCAGCACGAAGATCTTTTACTTTTTGCTCACCTAAAACCCAACGAATGGCGTCGGCAACATTACTTTTTCCGCAGCCGTTTGGGCCTACGATTGCAGTGAAACCATCATTGAATTCAATCACTGTTTTGTCGGCGAATGATTTAAACCCCGCCATTTCAATTTTCTTTAAAATCATGTGTGTCTTCCCTTTTGTTATTCCTTAAAAAGCACTTTGATTGCCTTTTGTGCGCACGCTTGTTCGGCGCTTTGTTTATCTAAGCCTTCGGCCGATGCAATCAAGTCTTCGTCCATGTAAAATGATGCCGAAAAACCGCTTTCAGTTTTTGTTGTCAAATACTTCATTGCACATTTGAAGCCTGCTTGAACAAGCTCTTGCAAACGCGATTTATAGTTTGTGTCTTGCACCGACGCATAGCCGTCAAGATGGAAATTTCTCTCGATAAAGGCCTTCGCATTTTCAAGACCGCTGTCGAGATAAATTGCCGCGATTATCGCTTCTATCATGTCTGCCTTGACCGCTTTTGGAATCGTTTTGCCCATACTTTTGCCTGTGATTGCAAACTTTTCAAGGCCAAGTGATTCAAAAACTTCGTCAAGATAGTTTTCTGAAACAAAGTGGCTGCGCAAAACTGTGAGTTGACCTTCGTTTAGCGTGGTGTTTTTAAAAAGCCAATCCCCTACTAAAAAATCCAATATGCTGTCGCCTAAATATTCAAGTCGTTCGTAATTTTCGGCAGACTTTGAAGAGTGCGTCAGGGCGCGTTTAAGCAAATTGGCATTTTTGAATTTGTGATTTAATATTTGCTCAATTTCCTGCATTTTCCACCCCGTTTGTTTTTGCAAGCAAAGTTTCAATTTTTTCGATCAGTTTGTTTTCATGCAACAAAATTGCTTGGTCGATTGATGATGAAATGTTTATGCGTGATGATGAACCGTGATTTTTCATAACAAGTTTTTTGCAACCCAAGAATGGAGAGCCGCCATGCTTGCCAAGAACGTCCATTCTGTTTTTGAGTTCTTTGAATGTCTTTCTCATGAAAAGTGCGCCAATTTTGCTTGAAAGATGCGATTTTATCGAGTGTTTAAGCAGTGATAAAACTGCTGCAACTGCGCCTTCTGAGCCTTTTAAAAGCACGTTGCCGGCAAAGCCTTCGGAAACCATAACATCTACGTTGCCCGACATGTATTCACGTGCTTCGACATTGCCGATAAAATTGACTGAGCTTGCTTTTATAAGCGGAAACGCTTCTTTTGTAAGTTCGTTGCCCTTGTGGTCTTCTGTTCCATTTGAAAGAAGCCCTACTCTTGGAGCATCAACTCCGTATAAAATTGAATAATACGCACTGCCCATAAGTGCGAAATGTTGAAGATTGATTGGCTTGCAATCAACGTTTGCTCCGCAGTCTATAAGTAAAACGTCTTTGTTTGAAAGCTTTGTAGGCAGAATTGGAGCAAGTGCAGGACGGCTGATGCCTTTGATTCTTCCGATTTTCATGATTGCGCCTGTCAAAATGGCTCCTGTTGAGCCAGCAGAAACGAGGGCGATTACGTCGTCGTTTTCTTTTAAAACATCAAACGCTTTAACAAGCGAAGAGTTTGTTTTGCTGCGAATTGCAAGTGTTGGCGTGTCATCGTTTGTAATTACATCTGGGGCATGAAGGATTTGAACTCTGCCTTCTCCTCTGCCATTTAAAAGTTTAGTGATAATTTTTTCATCACCACAAAGAATAAGTTGCAAGTCAGGGTGTTTTTCAAGGGCAAGCACTGCGCCTTCAACTATTTCTTTTGGAGCATTATCCCCACCAAAAGCATCAACTACAATTTTCATATTTTCTCTCCTAGATTAAGCGTTTTAGGCTTAACAAAAACTTAGTTAAAATTTTGCTTAAAACACGATTTTAAAACCTAATTTAGTGCTTGAATTAAAGAATGATTTAATGTGCAATTTAGATAAACACAAGTGTTATCTAATCACACGGGTAATATTAAATAATTACGACTTTTATTTTATCAAATTAAATAAAAAAAGGCAACTTAATTGCTGCCTATTTTTTAAGTATAAATTTTAGTATGTATTATGCCATACATAATACTACATATTGTGGATTTTTACTTTGTTTTCTTTTTATCCACTACGATTACAGTTTCGTTTTTGTATGTTCCGCACTTCTTGCAAGCAGTGTGTGGTGCTTTAAGTTCGTGGCATTGTGGGCATTCAACTAATGTTGGAGCAGTTGCCTTAAAGTTTGCGGAATTTCTTGAGTTTCTTCTTGCTTTTGAAACTTTCCCCTTTGGAACAGCCATGATATCCTCCTTACGATTTTACAATTCTTTTCAATTATATTGATTTTATAGTTTGTTGTCAAGTGATTTGTTTGTTTTTATGATTTTATTTTGCTTGTGTAATTTCAAGCGTGTCTCTTGCGATTAAAAGTTCTTCATTTGTTGGGATGCGATAAACTTTGATTTTTGATGTTGGAAGTGAAAGCTCTTCAACAGTTCCACGTGGAAGATGATTGTTCTTTTCGCGGTCAAATGTCACACCTGCAAATGAAAGTTGGTCAAGAACTGCTTCGCGCAAGTCTTCTTGGTTCTCTCCTACTCCTGCCGTAAAGACGATTGCATCGGCACCGTTCATAACTGCAAGCATTGCACCTACATATTTTGATATGCGATAGCAAACCATTTCAAGCGCGAGTTTTGCACGTTTGTTGCCGGCTTTGATTGCGTCGTTGAGTTCTCTCATATCGCTTGAAACGCCAGATACACCAACGATACCACTTTTCTTGTTGAGATAGTTGATTGCTTCTTTAACGCTCATGCCCTTTTTGTCGCACAGGTATTCTACAACGCTTGGGTCGATGTCGCCAGAACGTGTTCCCATCATCAAGCCTTCAAGTGGCGTGAAGCCCATTGTTGTGTCGATGCTTTTTCCGCCCGCGATTGCTGTGATTGATGAGCCGTTTCCGATGTGGCATGAAATTATTCTAAGGTCTTCCGGTTTTTTGCCCATAACGCGCGATACTTCTTGAAGTATGAATTTGTGGCTTGTGCCGTGAAAACCATATTTTCTTATTCCATAGTCTTTATAATCTTCATATTTGATGCCATACATATATGCTTTTTCAGGCATTGTTGAATGGAATGCTGTATCAAACACTGCAACATTTGGCACACCCGGCATACTTGCTTGGCAAGCGCGGATTCCTGAGATGTTTGCTGGCATATGAAGTGGGCCAAGTGGCTTTAATGATTCAAGTTTTTCAAGAACTTCGTCGTCTACAAGCACTGAATGTGTGTATATTTCACCGCCGTGGAGCACTCTGTGGCCTACTGCGTCGATTTCTGAAAGAGATGAGATTGCGTTTTCAAGCAACAGTTTAATTACGTTTTCCATTGCTTGCTCGTGATTGTCGAGTTTAACGTTTAACACCTTTTCTTTTCCGTTGATTTTGATTGATACAAATGATGTTGGAAGACCAATTTTTTCGCAGTTTCCTTTTGCGATTACGCTTTCATTTGTCATGTCGAGAAGTTGATATTTAAGTGATGAACTTCCTGCGTTTACTACTAATACTTTCATTTAATTCTCCTTTGCTTGAAGCGCTGTGATTGCGCTTAAAATAACTATGTCTTGCACGCTGCAACCCCTTGACAGGTCATTTACTGGCTTTTTAAGGCCTTGAACTATTGGACCAATTGCATTCATATTCCCCAAAATTTGCATTGCTTTGTATGTGATGTTGCCGCTGGAAAGGTCTGGGAAAATAAGAATATTTGCATTGCCTTGTATTTTTGAGTTTGGCACTTTGAGTTTGGCTACGTCGGCGCAAAGTGCGCTGTCAAGTTGAAGTTCGCCGTCGCAAACAACTGCTGGACGCGAGAATTTGCTTGCTGCTGTCGCCATTTTTTCGGGAACTTCGCCTTTTGCGCTGCCCTTGCTTGAATATGACAAGAACGCAACATTCATTTCTTCTAAACCAATTATTTTTGCTGTGTCAATTGTTTGATTTGCGATTGTGACAAGCTCGTCCGCTGTTGGGCATACATTAAGTCCGCAATCTGCAAGCAAAAGTGTGCGATTTTTTATAACTTCGTTTTTACCAAAAATCAAAAATGAAGATGACGCGATTTGCCCTTTTTTGCCTGTTTTAATAATTTGAAGCGCTGGCTTTAAAGCGCGTGCTGTTGAGGCTTCTGCGCCTGCAACCATGCCGTCTGCTATGCCTAAATCAACCAATAGCGTTGCAAAATAATATGGATCAGTAACCAAATTTTCCGCTTCTTCCATTGTCATGCCCTTTTCTTTACGCTTTGTGTAAAGGTGTTTAACAAGTTTTGATTTTAAAGGGCAAGTTTTTGGATTCATAATTGTGAATTTTAGCAGTGATTTGTCGCGGATTATGAAACTGCTTTCATCACCGACTAAAATCACATTACATATTTTTTTCTTGTGCAAGATTTTTACTGCTTCGATTGTTCTGTCGCTGAATCCTGCTTCTGGAAAGATTATTGTTTTATTTTTTGCTCGTGCACGAGCAAATAATTTTTTTGTGTCGAACATGAATATTCCCTTTTAACCTTTTAACTATTTGTGGTTTTTTATGTTTGAATTTGCTTTTAATTTAATTTTAAATTTTATTCTTTTTCTAGATTATATTTAGTATATATAATTATCTTTATTTCGTCAAATAATTCGAGGCTTTTTTGAAAAAATTTAACTTTTTTATCACTATTTTGTTGATTGTTTTGGTTGTTTTGATTGCTTTAAATAGCAAAGTCTTTATCTCTGCTGCACTAAACGGAATTTCTGCTTGGGCTTTCAACGTTTTGCCATGCATCTTTCCTTTTATGATTATAACAAAAATCATAATATCGATGGGACAAGTTGAAAAGTTTTGCAAGCCATTTTCGCGACCTTTTTTAAAACTTTATGGGACAAGCGGCAGCAGCGCATATGTATTTTTTATGAGCATTTTGGCGGGCTATCCGGTTGGGTCGCAAATGGTTGCTTCGCTTTATGAAAGCGGAAAAATTGACAGGACTCAGGCTTACAGAATGTCGAGTTTTTGTTCAAATTCGGGGCCAATGTTTATAATTGGAACAGTGGGCTGCTTGCTGCTGAAAAACGCGGCGGCTGGCGGAATTTTGTTTGCATCGCATGTGCTTAGTGCTCTTTTAAATGGGCTTGTTTACAGAAAAATTCGGGCACGTGGAAACACGCAGAATGCAGAAGAAAATGTGCAGGTTTTGCCCGCTTCGCAATCGTTTGGCGACATGGTTGGCACGTCAGTTCAAGCGATTTTGAACGTTGGCGGAATCATTTGCTTTTTCTTTATAATAATCGAAGCACTCTCTCCTTTTTTGGGACTTTTGCCCGGCGTAGTTAGGCCGCTTGCGGAAGGACTTATTGAACTTACGCGCGGCTGCATTGACGCAAGCAGTTTGCCAACTTTTGCGGCGAGCGTGATGTGCAGTTTTATGATTGGATTTGGCGGATTTTCGACGATATTGCAATCGATGACGATGTTAAAAAAACTGAGAATGCCGGTGTGGCTGTTCTCAGTTATGAAATTTAGTCAAGGACTAATTTCGGCAGGAATTACTGCTGTTTTAATGCTTGCTATTTAGTTTCGTGTTTAATTTGTGCTTGAACGATGCTTTCAAGTTCTCTCATCAAATATTTGAGTGAGCGAATGCCTTTTGTTGCATATTTAAGCCCGCAAACAAGGCCATTTACAAGGTCAAAATCTTGTTCAAGACAAGCGATAATTACGCAGTGAAGCATAAGATTTACATCGTCAGTTTGGGCTGTTTCTTTTTCTTCGCAAAGGCGCTCGATCATTTCAATCGCTGCGTCTTTTGCTGCGATAAATGTAAGGCAAGCGCCAGTTGGGTCTTTTAAATAATAAGACGATCTTTCGATTGGGAAAGGAACAATTTTTAAACGCTCTTCTGGTGGAAGGGCTTCGATTTGTTCTTCTGTCATTGGCTCGGCTTCTTCTTCAACTGTTTCTGATTCAGGCTCTTGAAGTCCAAACGCATCGATAAGCAAGTTTTTGAATGGAAGGATTACACTTTCCATAAACTTTTGAGAATCTAAACGGTTGTTTTCATCGGCGAAATATGAAGTGATAAGTTCGTCATATTTAATCTTGCCACTTCCTATATCGGCAAGAAGGCAAAATACGAGCGCCAAAACTTTGTATTCTTCTTTTGGCATAACAAAAATTTTCTTCCCTGTTGAATCTTTTGTAAAAGCGCGGTCAAATTCTTTGGCTTTGTTGAATGAATTCATGCATTCTGAAAGAAGTTCGTATACTTCTGGACATTCGGCGATTGCTTCTAAAATTTTGTTGATTTTTTGGTCTGCAAACAACATTTTTGTTGTTGTAAGATCGTCACATAATGAAATTAAGTTTTTGATTTGATTTTCGTTTTCCATTTCTATTCCTCTGCCTATATTTTAGCATATCTATTAAAAAAAACAATAAAAAATTTGCAATATTACAAAAAAAATGATATTATTATGCCATGGACAATATCATTTCAGACGAAATCAACAACGAAGAAAAGGTGCGACTTAAACTTACACTGTTATTTTTCATGGAAAAAATGGAAATTCCACTCACCAAAAACTCTATTCTCGACATCTGCTCGCTTGAAAATGATTGGATTAGTTACATAGACTGCGTCGCTATCATTTCAGAACTTTGCGACAGCGGCTTTATCTATAAAACCGAAAACGCTGAAAATGACGAACTTTATTCTATCACCTATTCCGGTCGCGAATGTTTAGCTCAACTTTACACCCGCGTGCCATATGAACGCCGCGAAAAAATGACCGAATATGTAAAGCAAAACAAACTTTCAGTTAAGGCATCGCAAGAATACACTTCAAACTATGTAAAAAACGACGACGGCTCTTATACTGTTACTCTCAGAATTTATGAGCCAATGATTCCAACCCCTATGTTTGAAATAAAAATTAAAGCACCTTCAAGACAAAGCGCAATCGAGGCTGACAAAAAATGGAAGCGCAATGCTCCAAGTGTTTATGAATATGTTTATGAAAATTTGGTTAATACCGACTAATCGTGGGGACAACCAAATTTTTTTATATCGTGGGGACAACCAAATTTTTTTACGCGGACACACCCGCTAGGCGCGGGCAACCGCTAAAATTCGGTTTTCCACCACGGACCCCTTTCCCGCAACTTGACGCGCCCCGGGCGCTTTCGGCGTTGCATCAGGGCGCGCTAAACTGTTTTCGCCGAGCAAAGCTCTTCCCCGAAAAAGTTTAACATCGCTTATCTTTATGGATAAATAAGATAGACAAGAAGACTTATCGTGGGGACAACCAAATTTTTTTACGCGGACACACCCGCTAGCCGCGGGCAACCGCTAAAATTCGGTTTTCCACCACGGGCCCCTTTCCCGCAACTTGACGCGCCCCGGGCGCTTTCGGCGTTGCATCAGGGCGCGCTAAACTGTTTTCGCCGGACAAAGCCCTTCCCCGAAAAAGTTTAACATCGCACTTCTTATTGATAAATTAGATAGACAAGAAGACTTATCGTGGGGACAACCAAATTAAGGTCACCTGCGGTGACATGATAGCACGCTGACGCGTGCATGATAGTCGCTGCGCAACATGATGGTTGACTGCGTCGACATGATGGTGCAACAAGTTGCGCATATTGTTGAAAAGAGCAAAAATTGCTACGAAAAAAAAAAGATTGAAATTCAATCTTTTTTATTTAATTTTTATTTAATTTTGTATTTTATTTTTAATTTTTTATTATTTAATTATTTATTTTTATTTTATTTTAATTATTTTTCGATTTATTTCGCAATTTATTTTATTATTTAATTAAAAACCCTTTTACTGCCTTTATTTTTCGGATATTTAATTAAACAATAAATTTAATTATTATTTATTTGTGATTTAATTTTTTCGATTTCTGCCACTGCGAGAGTATCGCAACGATTGTTTAATTCGTTGTCGGCGTGCCCTTTGACTTTGTTCCATGTAATTTTATGTTTCGCGCATACATTTAATAGTCTTTGCCACAGTTCTACGTTTTGAACCGGCTTCTTCCCTTTTGTGCGCCAACCACTCATAAGCCAATATGAAATCCAATCTTGCAAAAAAGCATTTACAACGTATGCCGAATCACTGTATATTTCAACTTCGCAGTCTTCCTTCAGCGCTTCAAGCCCGCTTATTACGCCGATGAGTTCCATGCGATTGTTTGTGGTTTGCTCCTCACCGCCTGTGAGCACTTTTTCGGCGCTGCCATGGCGGAGTATTGCTGCCCAGCCGCCGACCCCCGGATTGCCCGAGCACGCTCCGTCGGTGTATAATACTACTTTTTTCAAACTATTTAACCCTCAACTTTTTAACAATTTCATTTAAATCGCTTGTTTTACTTGCCTTGTTCATGACAAGTTTTGCGCCGTCGTTTGCTTTGCGCGGAAAAACGTGGACATGAAAATGTCCGACTGCTTGTCCTGCGGCAGGTTTGCAATTTGTAACCAAATTTGCTCCGTCATAGCCAAGGTTTAAAAAGTGGCGAACCATCATTTTAGCCGTTTTCATAACGTCTAGATATTGTTGTTGAGTGCATTCGTCCATGTCGCTTACGTGCTGTTTTGGAACAACAAGGCAGTGCCCTTCAACGTCGTTTTCGATATCTAAAAAAACGAGCGTTTTGTCGTCTTCATACAATTTATAGCAAGGAATTTCTCCCGAAATGATTTTACAAAAAATACAATCCATATTTGTTTTCTCCTTTTATTATTTTAACACATTTATCGCGCTTAGCAAAATAAAAAAGAGAACAAATTTTGTTCTCTTTCTTTTATAAGATGGTTAAGTCTTCTTTTGTGAGAGTTGTGTCTTTCAAGTATTCATCGTCAAGTTTATAGAATGTGTGCGATGCGTTTTCGAAAAGTTCAAACATGCGTTTTATGTTTTTATCGTTAAGTTTGTTTGCGTCAAACTGAATAAATCCTTTTTCGTCGCGGATGTATTCGCCTTTGTCGCCATGCATTATATAATCGTCTGTGCACCAGCCATCTTTGCCTTTCCAGAACAATTTTTCAACCAAATCTTGATAGGTTTTTGCGATTTTATTGTAGTTTGGATGTTTTTGCTTATTAAGCTTTATCATAATTAAATCATGTCTTTCAACATAAGTTTCGCAAAGTGTAAATATGCGGGAAATTTCGCTGATTTGTTCATCTTTTGAAAGACCTTTCCAATAATCCTTGAATGTTTTTTCTTTTTCAGGCGCAGTAGGACGAACAGTCTCGCGTGGCTTCATCATCTCTTCTCTTGCCTTTCTTGCTGCTTCTTTGCGAGCGGATTTTTCGGCGGCGATTGCTTCGCGCTTCGCTTGCTCTTCGGCCTGTGTCGCTTTGTGCATATGATATTGGAAATTTGGGCAAATTAGGCTCATTTCCATTTGGATTTTAACTGGCAAATCATGTTGGACATAGCCATTTGTGAGTTTTTCCATAAGATATAAATCCACTTCGTTTTTGCGTTTGCAAATCTCTTCGGCTTCAATCAAAACAGCAAGCAGTTTTTTCATTTTTGCTGTGTCCCAAGAGTTTTGGTCGCGAAGTTCATTCAGCACGACATCGATGCTTTTTGCAAGGTCGCAATTTCTCTTTTTAGAATCTTGGAAATCCTTGTTAAAGCAGAATTTATGATTTGTTGATTCAATGTTGTATGCTTGGCTGACAGCGGTGAAAAGTTTGCCAAGTATTGTCAGATCTTCATAGATAACTTTGCGATATTTAAAAGCATTTGATTTATAGCGATTGTAAACCTCTTTATCATCTTCGGTCATTGCATTGATTTCTTCGTCAGTAATAATATCGTCTTCGATTTTTACGTCACCTTCTACTAATACTGGCACCAAATCTTCCTTTTTGCTGTTTTTGTCAAATTCGGGTCGAACTATTGCCATTTTTTCTCCTTTGTGATTTTGTTTATGCTGATTAACAAAACAAATAAACTTGATTATTATAAAATAAATAAGAGGCAAAGTCAATATGCCTCTTAAAAGTTTGTTGTGAATATTTTTTAATTTACATCGTTTATATACAAAATTCCAAGCGTGTTTTTGCCGCAATGTGATGTGATTACACTGCCTGCCAAGTTTTCTTCGACGTGCTCGAATATGTTTTTTGATTTAACATATTCGACCACCATATCAACCAATTCTTGGCTCATGGCTGTGTGAGTGACAAAGCAAAAATCTTTGCGTGGAGATGGATGCTTTTTCAAGATGCTGTCAACATATTTGATGAGCACGGATTTGAGTGGTCCGATTTCTTTGCCAGTGTTTATAAGGCTGCCGTCGACGACTTCAAGACGTGGCTTAATTTTTAATAGACCTGCGACCGAGAATGTAAAACGTGAACATCTGCCACCCTTGTAAAGATATTCAAGTTTGTCTAATGTGAATGATGTTTGAGTGTTTTGTGCTGATTTAGTCATTTCGCTGACAACTTCGTCAAGACTCTTTCCTGCCCTTGCTGCCACAGCACCGCTGAGTACTGTAAGACCTGTGCCAGATGAAAGTGCGCATGAATCGACAATTTTGACTTTGTCGCCAAGCCCAAGTTCTTCAACTGCACGGCAAGCGTTTGAATAACATACTGAAAGTTTTGAACCAATTCCGCAATGGACAATTGCGTCGCAAGATGTGAGAAGTGACGAGAAATATTCTTTAAAATCTTCGATGCTGCGAGCCGAAGTTTTTGGCAAAATTTTTGACTCATCTACAAATTTATAAATATCGTCTGGTGAAATGTTTACGCCATCAAAATATTCATTGTCGCCAAGTGTTACAATAAGCGGAAAAACAGATATGCCAAATTCATCGACAAGGTGTTTTGGAAGGTCTGCTGTTGAATCGGTTGAAATTTTTATCATAAATTCTCCTACTGTGTTAGTTTATCAAAACGTGCCGACTTTGTAAAGCAAATTCGACTTTCGACATAAATTTAGACTACTCATATTTAAAATGCCACTAAAAAACAAAAACGGCAAAAGCCGTTTTTATTGTTGACAATTTTAGCAATTAAATTCGTCTTTGGCTTGCAAACTTAAATCAACATCTTTTAATGCCACACGATTGAAAAGCACTGTGATATTTTCAAGTTTTTTGTTTGGATTATAGAAGATTTCATCCCATTTCTCTTCACCAGTTATGCCTAAAAATTCTTTGACTTTTGCTGCTGTTTTTGGAAGCAAAGGTGCTGTAATATTTGCGATGTTTGCAATCAAATACAAGCAGTTTGATGTAACCTTGTCAAAAGCAGGTTTATCGTTTTCATACAATGTCCAAGGTGCGCTTTCGTCATAGTATTTATTTGCATATTTGATGAGCGAATACATTTCTTCAACTGCTGTTCTGTTTTCGCCTTTTTCAATCAAATCGCCGATTGTTTTGTAGGCATTTTTAACAGTTGCGCGAACTTCGTCAGACACATCGATTGCTGGCAAAACGCCATTAAATTTTTTGGCAAGGAATGAAAGGTTGCGGTTTACAAAGTTTCCGTAACCACCAACAAGATGTTTGTTGTGAATGTCAACATAATCTTCGATTGAGAACGATGTATCACGTCTTTCTGGGTTGTTGAACATAAAGTAATATCTAATGCTTTCGCTGTCAAAGTTGGCAAGCAAGGTTTTAACTGTGACAAGATTACCTTTTGACTTGCTCATTTTGTCGTTGTTAAGATTTACGTATTCACTTGAAATAATATAATCTGGCTTTTGAATTTGTGGATTAAGGGCTTCTAAAAGTCCTGGCAAAATGATTGTGTGGAAAACAATGTTGTCTTTTCCGTGAACATAATAGCATTTTGTGTTTTTGTCAGTGATAAACTTCCAAAAATCCTCGCCCTTTTCTTCCATAACTTTTTCGCCGGCTGTGAAATAGCCTAAAACTGCTTCAAACCAAACATACATACGTTTGTCTTCAAAACCTGGAAAAGGAATTTCTACTCCCCAATTAAGTTGACGTGTGAGAGCGCGGTCGCGAAGACCTTCTTTAAGATATTTTGTGCTTTCGTTGACTGCTGTTTGACGCCAGTGGTCTTTGTTTTTGTCGACAAATTCTTGAACTTGTTTTGAAAGACGAGATAATGCAAAATATAAATGCTTATTTTTGTGCATTGTTGCAGATTGTCCACAAACCTTGCAACGTGGATTTAAAACCATGTTGGCTGAAAGCGATGTCAAGCAGTGATCGCATTGGTCACCGTTTGTTTCGGCTCCACAAACTGGGCAAGTGCCGACAAGTTCACGGTCGCTTAAAAAGGTTTTGCAATGTTCGCAATATGGTTCGTCTTCTTCCTTTTCGTAAATGTAACCATTTTTATCAATTTGCTTAACAAACTCTTGCACGTGCGCCTTGTGATAAGGAGTCATGGTTGCTGTGTAAAGGTCGTATGAAAAAGAAAGCGCATCAAATGTGTTTTTAAATTCCTGATTGTAATGCTCAGCAATTTTTTCAGGCGAAATGTTTAATTTTTTTGCGCGAACTGTTATTGGTGTGCCGTGGCAGTCAGAACCAGACACATACATGACTTCGGCACCTTTTTGACGATAATATCTTGCCAAAATATCGCCTGGCAAAAGCGCTGCCAAGTGACCTACATGCAACGAGTTGTTTGCATATGGCCATGCCCCTCCAATAAAAATTTGTTCTTTCATTCTTTTCTCCTTGTTTTATTTGGCGCAGAGGTCGGGATTCGAACCCGAGGTAGCTTTCACTACACACGCTTTCCAAGCGTGCACATTCGACCGCTCTGACACCTCTGCATTTTTCTTCGACGTCGAGCGGTCGAATATTCGTGGGGTCCCCTAAAATGATTTGTTCATT
Organism: Clostridiales bacterium; assembly: GCA_003522085.1. Lineage (GTDB taxonomy): Bacteria > Bacillota > Clostridia > Christensenellales > UBA1242 > Caccovivens. The sequence goes on from DPGI01000005.1 coordinate 204,906, forward strand.
TTTGGGGTGTGGCCGCTCTGACACCTCTGCGTATTATGTATTTGCATATTTATAAATACGTTGTCAATTCTAGCAAATCGCGATTTTTTTGTCAATGAAAACAGCGGACGCGCATCTATTTTCATAAAAAAAGAGCAACTCGGCTCTTTATTTTGTTATGCTGTATAACACGATGTCTTCATTTGGCTCGATTACGTTTTCTGCAATCAAATCGGCATAAATTGAAAGGTCATCAATTTTGTCTCTGATTGTGTACGACGATTTGCGAAGCAAATTAAGGCGCGATCCAACTGGCTTATAGACATTGGAAAGCTTTGTCAAAATGTTGAGAGCATTATTGGCAGTTTGCTCGAAATGAACAGCCTCTAACGCAAGTTTGTCAAGAACTCTTTCGTCTTCTAACTCTGGAAATATTACGTGGCAATTAACAAGCAACGCTTTTTTAAAAAATTCTAAATCTTCTTGCATTGCTTTGTCGTCAAAGTGATATAAATCAAACTCTGCTGCGCAGATTTCCCTGAACGAATCTGTGCGATCTTTAATATCGCGAGTTTCGTTTTTATAATAAGTTTTGTTGTTTATAATTCTGTCTCTTGCCATTGTTTTTCTCCTATGCACATTTTTAATTTAACATATATTTTGTCTTTTTACAAGTTTTTAAACGATGAATCTATTACACCGCCGCCAAGGCAAAGTCCGTCAGCATCATAAAGCACTGCATACTGCCCCGGTGTGATTGCGCGTTGTGGCTCGGCAAAATCAACTTTTATGTGTTTGTCATCAAGCACAGTTACCTTTACTGCTTGGTCAGGCTGGCGATATCTAAATTTCGCAAAACAATCAAACTCTTTTTTGTCAGGCAAGCAAGGAATCCAATTCATTTCGCTTGCATAAAGCCCGTCTGAAAACAGTTCATCTTCTTCGCCTTGCGAAACGATGAGCAGGTTTTTGTCGAGGTCTTTTTTAACGACAAACCATCTTTCGCCGTTTCCTCCTTTTCTGCCGCCAATGTTTAGGCCGCGGCGCTGCCCCAAAGTATAATACATAAGCCCGTCATGTCTGCCAACTTTGTTTCCTTCAAGGTCGACGATGTCTCCCGGCATGGCTGGGAGATAGTTTTTCAAAAAGTTTTTAAAATTGCGCTCACCTATAAAGCATATGCCTGTTGAATCTTTTTTTGTTGCGGTTGAAAGTTCGAGCTCAGCCGCTATGCGACGGACTTCGGGCTTATCGATTTCGGCAAGTGGAAAGAGCACGCTTTGTAATTGCAATTGTGAAAGTTGATTTAAAAAGTATGATTGATCTTTGTTTAAATCGTGAGATTTTGCAAGATAATATTTGCCATCTTTTTCGATTTTTTTGCAATAGTGACCCGTTGCAATCATGTCAGCACCAAGGCGACGGGCTTGCTCTAAAAATGGTCCGAACTTTATTTCGCGATTGCACAAAACGTCTGGATTTGGCGTTCTGCCGCGTTTGTATTCTTCTAAAAAATGCTTGAAAACACGGTCATAATATTCTTTTGCATAATTTACCGAATAATATGGAATTCCGATTTTGTTGCACACGCGTTTTACGTCTTCATAATCGGTTTCGGCGGTGCATGTGCCGTCAACTTCTTCCCAATTTACCATGAAAAGGCCGATAACCTCGTGCCCTTGTTGCTTTAACAAATATGCGGCGACCGAACTATCTACTCCGCCGCTGATGCCTACTACTACTCTCATTTTGACTCCTCAGTTGTGACTGCGTTTAACTCTTTTTTAGGCAGCGATACCGGAATTTTGAACCTGCCTAAGCACACTTTCATGACGTCGGCAAGCCAACATATGCCATATATTCCCACGACGATAGCAAGCACTTTTATAAGCGTTTCGCCCCAAGTGGTTGACATAAAATATGCGTTGAAAATTGTGCAGACCGACAGGAGCGTGAATCCTAAAAGATACAAAATTCCCCACCACCAACGGCGTGTGTAAAAATAATGCGCGCCAAAAAGACCTAAGGTTGTGGCATAAACAATCAACTTCCATCTTTTTAAATCTGGTGGGATTTTTTTTGTGAAAACTATCGCTTCCCTTTCGTGCGCTTTATATCTGTCAGCGGCTGCTTTGTTGGTTGCTTCGTCAAGTTTAGCAAAAAGAAGCCCGCACTCTGGACATTTGTGCTGACTTATCAAGGCTTTTGCTCCACAACGTGGACATTTTTGAGTTTGACGATGCGATAAATTCATATGCTGTAAGTTTAAACTTTTTTTGCTTGTTTGTCAAGAAATGCAGGGGCTTTTGATTCGTTAATTATTTTCGAGTTTATCGCACGCATGATTGTAGTAAACATATGACGCTTTATCGTCGCTTACATAAGACAAAACCTGCTTAAAACACGTTTTTGCTTTTTCATATTCGTGCTCGTTAAAATTGCGGACCCCTTCTTCAAAATTGCTTTTTAAATGAACCAACTTGTCTCGCTTTTTCTTTGGATAAATTTCAAGACTCTCAAACAGCGAAGTTGTTTCGGCATTTTCAACCGAAATTGAACCGATATATCGATAGTCAAATTGATATTTTGTTGGGATTTCATTTAGACTATCCTTTGAAAATATCACTTTTGTGCCCATCATTTTATTTATGTCTTCCATTTTTGATGCAAGATTGACGACATCGGAAATTATGGTCGGGCTTTTTCGTGCTTCCTCTCCGACTATGCCAAAAATAACCTCGCCTGTGTGGATTGAAATGCGCGCGTCAACGTTTGGAAACGATGAATGCGACTTGTTTTTGACTTCAATGGCGCGGCAAATATGTGTGGCGCATTCTATTGCTTGTTCTGGGCGTGGAAAAACCGCCAAAATGCCATCACCAAGATATTTGTCGACAAATCCACCGTGCTTGCGAATAAGCGGCGAAACAACGTTTAAATATGAGTTTATAAAGTTGAAATTTTCTTCGAGCGAAAGCGTTGTCGAAACCGAACTTGAACTGACTATGTCACAAAACAAAGTCGTGGCACGCTTTTGGACTTGATTGCCGAGTTCTAGATCAGAAATTGACGTTTTGCCCAGAAATTTCAAAAACTGACGCGGAATAAATTTTTGTGCTTCAAGGTCGGTTTGTCTGGCCATATTTTCTTTTTCTTTATAATTAAAATTGATTTTTTCAAGCGAATTTTCGATGTTTTTAAACTGCTTGGACTTTCCAATTTCAAACTTGTCTTCGCGAATTACTCCGTCGCCGAGTCGTTGGGCGATTTTTTCGAGTTTTTGCACTGGACGGCAGATGTAAGAAAAAATCACGAACAGCGCTACAAAATAAACAAGCGTAAGCAGCACTCCCCACAAAAGCGTGTTGTATGTATTTTTGTTTGTGACGTTTAAAAGCACTTGCATAGTTGCCGCAGTTTGTCCCGAGAAGTTGTTTATGCCTGCTATGATAAACATTCCGACTCCATAGATTGCAGTAAGCGGCGCCGTTGCAAAAAAGATCATGCGCGAAAGCTTTTGCATTTTTAAAAATCTAAAATACAAAATCGTGCCGAATATATTGCTGACCGCAATCAAAACTAAGCCCGCAATGCCGAGTCCGTTAAAGTTGAATGAAAAACCTGTGCCGGTTGGAGTTATGCCTTCGATGACATATTTGCCAAGCACGATTGCTGGTATCATAGTGACAATATAAAGCACCAAATAGATTTTCGTTGAGAGTTTCATGCTTTTATTTTGAGAAAAAAGAAAAAATGTATTCTTTGTGCATAGAAAAATATTTTTCAAACCAAAATATAACTGTCAAAAGGAGAATTATTATGGACAAAAATGAACTTTTAATGGATTATGCAAATGCGATTTATCAAAACATAAACGCGGGCACACAGTCGATTGAAGATATCTTGCCTAAAATTGAAGATGACAGTTTTAAAAAGGTCGTTGCCGAAATTCAAAACGACTATTATGCGCTTAAAAAAGAATGCGAACTTTTTGCTAAGAGCGAAGATATCAAAGGAATCAAGGGCAACAACTGGTTTGAAAAGGCGCGAATGTGGATGAGCGTGAACATGTCGACTCTCACCGATAAATCAAATCGCAAGATTGCCGAACTATTGCTGATTGGTTCGTTTATGGGTTATATCACTTGTATAAAAGATGCCGCCGATCACCAAAACATTTCGCCAGAACTTGATGAAATTTTGGAAAAACTTAAAAACTACCAAAAAGACAGCATTGAAAAGTTGATAAAATATTTAAACTAACAATTTATTTTGGTCAACTTGCCAGCGAAAAGCAAATAGATCTTCCTATCTTCAAAAATAGGAAGATTTTTTATTGACAAAATTAACTCTTCTTTAAACGCGTTTACATCTTTTGGATAGTCATAAAAAAAGCATTGCGCTTCAAGCGGCCAATATTCAAAATATTTGGTGTTTTTAAGTTCGCTCCCCCGCATTTCAAGGTGAAACGATGATTTATCCATCACTATGCAAAAATAGACGAATCTTATTTCGTCCGGCAGCGGGTCGTCTTCTAAAATGTTTTCAATCCAATAAAGGAGTTTTTCATCAAACTCGGTCATAGCACGCCCTTTAATATTATTACTGCGCTTTCACAAAACAGACTTAAAATTAAAAATGTCAGTGCAAAATTAAAAAGCAAAAATTTGGCGGAAATAGTTTTAGCTGTTGCCACGACCTGCTTTGAAAGGTCAAGATCGAATTGGTCGGTTTTGTATCCTTTAAACAGCGGATAGCTTTGGGCGATTTCTTTTAAGTAATCTTCTGGCGAAAAGCGCGCGATATGTTTAAAATACAGCAAATTTTCTTGCTGCGATTTATGCGTGCGACCAAAGCGGATGTGCTTTGCTGACAGCGCGATAAACGAATATAAAACTGACACCAAAGAAAAGATAATCGAAATTGCGCTAAGTGCGTTGACAAGCGGCTTTGACGAGTCGAGATAGGTTGCAGAAAAAACAGTCAATGCAGAAGCCAGAGTGATTGAAATAGAGTGCTTTGTTTCTGCGTATTTTAACTGCTCTTCAAGGCGATCAAAAATGTATTTTAGAGTTTGTTTCATTAAAACAAATAATTGACAATTATTTAAAATTTAATTCTTTAATTTGAATTGTCAGCGGATGATTTTTACACAATTTAATAACATTGTTTTCTGTCATAATTTTTGTTTGTCCAGATGAAAAATTGACATAAAAAATAGTGAATTTTCGGCTGTCAATTGCGCCAAAAAGTTGTGAAAGCGTGGCAGTGTCATCGACATAAACACTTTTGACGGAAGAAAGATTTTTTATCTTTTTGTTTAGCACGTCAACGCGCTCATACTTGCCTTCAAACTTTGAATCCAATATGCCGCAAAGCAAAAAGAATATCATCATAACAAAAGTCGGATTGTAAGAATAAAAGCACGAAATCACAAAGCATGCAGCAAATATTATACAAAAAACAATATTAAAAATTATGCTTATTTTTAACGCTGTTTTACGAGTTGTTTTTTCGCTTAAAAGTGCGACAAAGGCTCGACCACCATCAAGCGGATAAGCTGGCAAAAGGTTGAACAAACCTATAAAAAGGCTGCATTCGAAGATTGAATTTGTGTAACAATATACTCCCGGTGCAATCCACCACAATGCCAGCAAAAACACGCATAAAATCATGTTTGCAAGCGGGCCCGCAAGGGCGATTAACATTTCATCTTTAAATGAAAATTTTTCGTCTTTATAACTTAACTGTGCTCCGTATGGAGCAAGATAAAAGCTTGTCAGGCGATAGCCTAATTTTTTGGCGGTAAAATAGTGCGCTAGTTCATGAAACAACACAACAAAAAACAACACAAAAAACTCTGTCGCCATGTCTGAGACAAAAAACCACAGCGCAAGCAGAAAAAACGTGGGATGAATAGGGACTTTTTTAGCTATATTCAATATCCGCATATGCTCATCACTGCAAGCACGATTAAAGCAACAGCGTTTGATATTATAAGCAGCAACAGGGCTTTTTGAATGCTTAGATGTCTTTTAAATTTAACTTTCATAACTTAATTTATGCGACAAAATTCGAGCATATGACAAGGGGCACGCACGCGCGCTTGGGGCACGCGTAGAGCGGGCAGGCAGCCAAGCACGCCGCTTTGCCGCCACGCCACTTTTGTGGCGGCGGGGCGGCAAAAAAAGCGCCAACCAAGAATTGGTTGGTGCTTTGTGCGCGCCCATATTCAAAAACTACGATTTAATCTCGCTCCTTCCCTAACCCTTCAATTAAAACGTCCAATTTTTCACTTTCTATTCGGCTTCTTCGTCTCCGCTAACAGTGAAAAATTCTTCTCCTTCTTCTGCATTTGGAAGGGGCAATTCGTCTTCAAACTTAAAGTCATCAACGTTTTTAAAGAGAGAATCAGATTGAGGTTGTTCTGATTCGTCAAGCACTTTAATTCTTTCCATAAGTTCGCTGTAATCTGGAAGATCTTCAACGCTTGAAATATTAAATCTCTTTAAAAAGTCTTCGGTTGTTCCAAAAAGAAGAGGTCTGCCGACAGCGTCTTTTCTGCCGACAATTTCAATCATGTTTTGGTCGAGAAGAGCTTGTGTGGCATAGTCGCAATTTACTCTTCTGATGTCTTCAATTTCAAGTTTTGTCACAGGTTGTTTGTATGCAATTATAGCAAGAGTTTCAAGTGCTGCACGAGTGAGTGATTTTTCGCGAACAGGACTTAAAACATCTGATATGTAATCAGCAAAATTAGGATTTGAAGAAAGTTGAATTTTGTTTTTATAGCGAATCAAATGCAAGCCGTTATCCCCTGAACATTCTTCTTCAAGAGCACAAACGGCTTTTTCAAGTTCTTTCATAGTGATGTCTAATTTTTCTGCGAGGTATTCTTTTTCGACTCCTTCGCCAGCGACAAAAAGAATGCTTCTCAAAACTTCTTTTAAGTTGTATTTTGTATCTATGGTGCTCATGCCCCCTCCTCATTTGAAATGATATGTATTTTATTGAAAAGTCCGTTTTGTTCAACTTTGATGTTTTGAAGTTTTAAAAGTTCTAAAAGCGCAAGAAAAACGTTTATCATTTCACTTTTTGTCATATCGTTGCTGAACAAATCTTCAAAGTCAAAGCGTTTGTGCTCGCGTGAATAGTTGCGAATTGAAACAACTTTTTCAGCCACTGTAAATCTGTCTTTTAATACAGTTTTTGGTGCAGGTGCTTCTTTTGGTTTTAGGCTTGCACGCGCTATGATTCCAGCAAACGCATCCAGCAGTTTATCAAGAACCATGTCTTTGACAACAATTTTAACCTTTTCGGTTTCTTCGCCTGGAGCACGATAGAATTTGTTGATGTCTTCACGCTCTTTAAGCCCTACTCCGATTTCTTTGAAAAGTTCGTATTCTTTAAGTCTTCTTAAAAGCAACGCTTCGCTGTCTTCTTCTTCGTCCTCTTCTTCGGTTACAACAGGAAGCAGATATTTTGATTTGATTTCAATTAAAGTTGCGGCCACGGTTATAAACTCGCTTGCTCTTTCCATATCAAGCGAAGAGATGTCTTTCATGTAGTCAAGATATTGCTCGGTGATGTCAGCAAGTTTAACTTCCATAATATCCATTTTTGAGGACTTTATAAGGTGCAACAAAAGATCGAGTGGCCCCTCGAAGTTTTCAAGTTTAAATCTTACTCGGTCGTCAAGAAAATTTAGTTGTTCTGATTCGTTTTCCATTAAAATAATCCCCAAAATTTTGTCATAAGAGTTTGAATCCCGCCAACTGCATAATAGTAGACAATGTCAAAAATTGGCAAGATGATGATTATCAGCAAAATCAAGTTTCCATATCTATACATAAACTGAGCAAACTTGTTGTCAGGTCGCATAAACGACGTGAGATAATTAAATCCGTCAAGCGGATAGATTGGAAGAATGTTGAATAATGCAAGCGATAGATTTAGGCTCATTGAAAGATACAGGAAGAAATACACAAAAACTTGCAGCATTTTGTTTAGATTTAGAAGCGGCGTGATAAAGTGAAACATGCAACTAAAAATTATAAAAAGCACAAAGTTTGTTATGATTCCTGCAGATGAGACAAGCCTGATTCCCCTTTTGTAGTTGCGAAATTGCAGCGGATTAACAGGAACAGGTTTTGCCCAGCCAAATCCCACAAGCAAAAACGACAATGCGCCAAACTTGTCGATATGTTTAAAAGGATTTAGGCTTATTCTGCCCGCGGATTCAGCTGTTTTATCGCCGCACCATTTTGCAGTGATGGCGTGCGCGAACTCATGTGAAGAAAAAGCCAAGGCGATTGCTAAAAAATATGCAAGCATTAGCGCCAAAAACTCCCAGCCAGTTAAATCCAATGTGAACAGATAATAAATCATACGCAGTGCCATTATAACAAAAATAAGAAAATTTGACAAGAAAAACAAAACATAAAATAAATTTAAAAAAATGAAAAATGTCGAATAGCTCTTTTTTGTTTGTTTTTGGACTATTCGACATATTTTTATGCAAGTTTTAATTGAATTCAATTTTGCTTGTTTTTGTTTTTACCATTTTTCACCGATCAATCTTACGCATTCAAAATATCCAACCTTTTTGACCGCGACTTTTGAGATTAAACTGACCGATTTTACAAGCACACCGTCCTTGTAGATTTCAGCAGTGCCGATGATTTGCCCTTCTTTTATTGGCGCTTTTACTGACGAAGGAAGTTTAAGTTCGACTTCATAACCATTTTCGCTTCCCTTTTTAATGAGTGCTGAATAGTTTTCTTGCGCATAAACTTCAATGTTGCCAGTTTGCCCTTTTGTCACAGCCAAAGTTGAAACTGGCGAAGACGAATCAATCAGATTTACGTTTTCAAAGTTTGCAAAACCATAATTGAACAGTTGTGAGCATTCGTTAAAACGTGATTTAGAGTCTTTTGCGCCTACGATAACGCTTATAAGGCGCATATCTCCGCGCTTTGCTGTTGCTGAAAGACAGCAACCTGCTTCGTTAGTAGAACCTGTTTTTCCGCCGTCACAACCGTTGTAATATCTTACAAGTCTGTTTGTGTTGACAAGACCTGTTTTTCTGCCTGATGGGTGTTTTAATTCGTCCATCCAAATGCTTGAAAACTTGTGATAAACATCATGTGATGTCACTTGGCTAAGCACAAGTGCGCAGTCATAGGCCGATGAAAATCCTTCTGGAGCAGGCAAGCCTGTGCAGTTTACATAATTTGTGTCATACATGCCAAGTTCTTTAGCACGCTTGTTCATTCTTTTAACAAAAACTTCTTCACTGCCCGATATATGCTCGGCTAGTGCTACGCTTGCGTCATTTGCCGAAGAGATAATCACGCTTTTCAAAAGATCTTCGACACTGTATTCAACGTAGGGATCAATGAAAACTTGCGAACCACCCATACCCGAGGCATTTTCACTTGTTGTAACCATATCGGTCAGCGCAAGGTCACCAGAGTCAATGTCTTCAATTGTAAGCAAGATTGTCATCATTTTTACCATGCTGGCAACCGGCATTTTTTCGTGTGAATCTTTTTCAAAAAGCACTTCATGCGTTGCATAATCCATCACAATCGCGCTTTTGCTGGATATGTCGGTCACGTCAGCATAACATACAGAATTTGACATAATACCACAACATGTTGATAGTATAATGGCAGACATAATACTAAAAGCAAAAAATTTTTTCATTTTTTTAAACTCCTTGCTGATAGTGTTTTCAGAAAATTAAATTTTATTCTTCCCGCTTTAAACGCTAGGATAATGACTAGAACCACTTAAAAATCGTGAAATAAGATTGTGTAAAAATGATAAAAGATAGAATTTAAGATTGAGTGAAAAGTATAAAGGTTAATCCTTATGAATTTTAAATTACCAAAATAATTTTCGGAGCAAAGACACACATAAGGATTGTTTCTATCAAATTCAAAATAAGAAGTAACACAAAAAAGATTGCAAATATTTTCGCCCTGCCACCTTTCTCCCCGAATCGCTTGCAGTTTGAGTGCGCTTTTGATATAAACGCAACATAAAGCGAAAGCAGAAAAAGCATGCTGATTTGACAAGGAAACACTATGAGTATTCCGTCAAGCAAACCCGACAGCCCAAAGCCTGCGCAAAGTGCGGAAAGATTGAAGCCGAGCAAATATCCGCGAAAACCTATAATCAAAACTGCTATCGGCAATGTAAAAATGACGATTGTAAGCCCGTAACCTAGCCCCATTACCACCAAAATTGAAAATGTTCGTGATAAGAGGGCCGTTATACCCGTCTTAACGCCCGTATAATCGAGCAAATACTCATCGCCCGGAAAACAACTAGGCGACGATATAAAAACGACTATTCCGGCGATAAAACACAGCAAAACGATTATGAGCGTGATAATTGTTCTGCCTTTTGTTTGCTGAAACTGCGAAGACACGTTCATTTTCAGTCGCGAAAGCATAGATTTTGTTTTATATGACTGCATATCATAGTTTATTAAAGATTCGACAAAAAAAGAACAAGCGAAAATGCTTGTTCGTGTGCGATTTCTGTTTGAAAACGCTGTTTTGTAGTTTATAAAATGCTGATTTAGAAAAGATAGTTTAATTCATATGCTTTATTTTTTTCAAAGTCGTTTAGAAAAGGCGTTGAAGTTCTTCAGCTACGGCTTTTGCATGTTCGTAGGTTAACGCGCCTTGGAAATATGCTACATATGGTGGGCGGATTGGGCTGTCGCAACTCATTTCGATGCTTGCTCCCCCTACAAATGTGCCGGCTGCCATGATTACTTGGTCTTCATAACCTGGCATATCCCATGGAACAGGTGTTACAAACGAGTCAACAGGCGAATATTTTTGCACTGTTTGAACAAATTTGATTAAACCTTCTTCGTTTCCGATAAAAATGCTTCTGATTATGTCACTTGACTTTTCTGCGGTTGACGGAACAGCCTTGTAGCCTTTTTCTTCCATCACTTTACCAATTAAAAGCGAGCCTTTTATTGCCTGTGCGACAACGTGTGGTGCCATAAACAGACCTTGATAGAAGAGTCTGTAACCCATTTCAAATGAGCCCACTTCCATTCCGAGTGATGGGCACGTAAAACGTTTTTCGATTAGGCTGATTGCCTTTTCGCTGCCCACGATGTAGCCGCCTGTTGGAGCAAGTCCGCCACCGGCATTTTTTATAAGCGAACCCATAATGACGTCGGCGCCGACTTGGGTCGGTTCTTTTTCTTCAACAAACTCGCCATAACAGTTGTCGACAACGACAAAACTGTTTGGACTGAGTTTTTTAACAAACTGAGCCGCATGTCCAATTTCGTCGACGGTGAGCGCTTTACGGGTTGAATAGCCACGAGAACGTTGGATAAAAACTACTTTTGGTTTAAACTTTTTAACTGCTTTTTCGATTTTTGCAAAGTCAAATTCGTCGCCTTTAAGATCAATTTTTTCATATCTAACGCCAAAATCTTCAAGGCTGCCATTATCTTTGCCAAGAAGAGTTTCTTCAAGCGTGTCATAAAGGTCACCACTGATTGACAAGAGCACGTCTTTGGGACGAAGTAGCCCATAAAGTGCAGTTGATATTGTGTGTGTGCCGCAAGTGAGAAGCGGGCTTACAAGCCCTTTTTCGGCGCCAAAAACCTTGGCAAAGAGCGCGCAAAGTGTGTCTCTTCCCTTATCATCATAGCCATAGCCAGTCGTGCCGGCAAACATATTTGTGCTTATACGGCATGAGCGGAAGGCGTCGATTACTTTTTTCTGATTGTAAAAACTTATTTCGTCAACTTGTTTAAATTGCTCAGCAAGTGACTTTTCAATTTCGGTTATTGTCATAAAAATCCCTCACATACTGCATAATAGCAGTTTCGTCGTTTTTATCAAACATTCTTATTTTCATTCCACGCAAGAATGTCATCTGTCTTTTCGCGTAGTTGCGTGAATGTTGTTTTATAAGTTCGATTGCTTTTTCAAGCGTTGTTTGACCACTTAAATAGTCAAGCATCTCTTTGTAACCAATCGCTTTCATCGACTGATTTTCTTTTGTTAAGCCGCGATTTTGCAGTGATTTCACTTCGTTTTCAAGGCCCTCTGATATCATTATGTCGACACGCTTGTTGATGCGGTCATACAAGGGCTGGCGATCTAATGTTATTGCCATTGTCAAAAATTCAATGCCACAGCAACCATGAGATTGTGGTTGGATGCCGAACGATGCAATTTCAATGGCGCGGATGAGTTTTTTCTTGTCATTTGGCGAAATTTCTTGCGCGCGAAGTGGGTTAAGTTGCGATAGTTTTTCGTGCAACTGCTCGCCCGAAAGCGTCCAAAGTTCGTCGCGGAAGGCTTGATTTTTGCCACTACCGCCAAAATCATAACCTTCAATGAGCGCTTTGACATAGAGCCCCGTTCCGCCAACAATGATTGGCAGGTGGCCGCGTGCGGTTATTTCGCGAATTAGTTTTTTTGTTAACTCCACATATTCATAAACTGAAAATTCGGCATCTGCTGGCAAAATGTCGATGCAATGATGGAGAATCCCCTGCATTTCGTTTGGCATAACTTTGGCTGAACCAATGTCGAGCCCTTTATAAATTTGAACGCTGTCAGCAGAGATTATTTCACCGTCAAAAGTTTTGGCGATCTTGATTGCAAGGTCGCTTTTCCCTACTCCCGTTGGCCCTAAAATTATCACTGCTTTTGGTTTTGTCATAACACTCTTTTAAACATTTTTTCAAAGTCGCGCTTTTCAAGTTCAAGCACGATTGGTCTGCCGTGTGGGCAAAGCAAAACTCCTTTGCGCATTGCGTCTATCAAGTATGCAATTTCATCGTTTGAAATGTGGTCGCCCGCCTTTATGGCATGTTTGCACGCATATTGGCTGAGACGCTCTTTCATAATTTGACTTGTTGATTTGTCAAATATACTTTCGTCTGCAAGCACGCTTTCAAAGAATTTTGAAAGGTCAATGCCACTTAAAATAAGTGGGACAGCGCTGATTTCAAAGCCGAGTTTGCTTTCTTTTAAGTTGAATCCAAGTTTTTCAAGAACTGGAACTGTTTCGATAAGTTTGATTCTTTCCTTTTCGGTTGTTTTAAGTTCAAATGGGAAAAGAAGCGGTTGTTTAAGCACTTCGCTGTTTTCGACTTGCTTGCAAAGCTTGTCATAAAGCGTGCGTTCGTGCGCTGCGTGTTGATCGATGAAATAGGCTTTGTCGGCATATTCTACAACGATATAAGTTGCAAAAAGCGTGCCTAAAATTTTCATTTCATCTTTGACTGACGCTGTCAAGAATTTGTTTTCAAGCATCTTGCCTGCTTCGATTTCGCTGGCGTGCACACTTTCGGTTTGATCGAAGAAAATTCTGCCGCCGATTTTGTTGACTGGAACAGTTTTTTCGATTGTTATATTCATAAAATCTGGAAGCGGCTGTTTAACCGTTTTTGTTTCGATTTCAACTTCGCGTTTTGGATAGGCGATTTTTTCGTCTGGGCCGTTGTCGCGATAACTCATGCCCTCTTTGCTTGGAAGTGGCTCGATGTCAGCAACTGGAACGTGCGCAAAACTTTGGGTGTTTTCTGGGGCGCGTGTGTCGCTTTCGAGCGTTTCGTTTTCGATGCTGTTGACGCGAACTTCAAAGTTGGCTATGTGATTTGCCATGATAAGTCCGTTTTCAATTTGTCTGCGAACAAAACCAAACACTCTGTTTGGATTTTCAAACTTAACTTCACGTTTTGTTGGGTGAATGTTTACGTCGACAGTGTCTGATGGCATAGTGAGCGATAAAATGTAGATTGGGAATCTGCCTTTCATCAAAAATGGCTCGAATGCGCCTTGGACAGCCGACGAAACGAGATAGTTTTCAACATATCTGCCGTTGACAAATAGTGTTTGATTTGTGCGATTTACTTTTGAATATTTAGGCGAAATGATAAAGCCTGAAAGGCGCATTCCATCTTCTTCTGCGTCGATTTTGATGAGATTGTCATATACTTCTTTGCCATAAATTGTGTAGATTATGTCTGAAAGTTCTGACGAAATTGTGTTGTAAATTTGCTTGCCGTCAACAACATATAAAAATGAAATTTCAGGGTGAGCAAGCATGAATTTTTCGACGAGATGTGTGATTTCGCTTTCTTCAATTTTGCTGCGTCTTAAAAATTTGGCACGCACTGGAGCATTGTAAAACAGGTCACTCGCTTCGATTGTTGTGCCTTTGTTGCGGGCAACTTCATTAACTTCGCTGAAAAGTCCGCCGTCGATGCGAATGCTGTGGCCGACTTCGTCGTTTTCGGTTTTTGATGAAGCATAAATGTGGCACACTGACGCGATTGACGCCAAAGCTTCGCCACGGAAGCCAAGTGTGTGAATTGTGTCTAAATCTTCTACTTTTGAAATTTTGCTGGTCGCGTGTGGCATAAAGGCGTTGTTTAAATCGTCTTTTTCGATGCCTTGGCCGTTGTCGGAAATTACTATTTTCTTTTTGCCACCATCTTCAATTTCAATGCTGATAACAGTCGCTTTGGCGTCGATGCTGTTTTCAACCAATTCTTTTACGATTGATGCTGGCTTTTCTACAACCTCACCTGCTGCGATGCGATTGAAGACCATGCTGTCAAGAAGTTTTATTTTCATTTTTCCTCCTTCGCTTTGTTTGTTAAATCAACCAAGATTTCAAACGCTGCCATTGGCGAAAGTCTGTTTGGATCGATGTCTTTTATGATGCGATAGATTTCGCTCATGGTTTTGTTTTCTTGCTTTTCGACCGGAAGCGATTTTAAAGAGTTTATGTCTAATTTTTGATTGAGACTTTCAAGATTTTTTGATATTTGCTTTGCACGAGTGAGCACATCGATTGGAAGCCCTGCCATTCTGGCAACTTCGATACCAAAACTCTTGTTTGCGCCACCGCGGACGATTTTGCGCAAGAACACAACGTCGTCGTCAAGTTCTTTAACCAAAATTTTGTAATTTTTAACGCCGCTGAGCGAACCTTCAAGGTCTGTTAACTCGTGATAGTGCGTTGCAAAAAGCGTTTTTGCTGGAAGGTGTTTTGCCATGTGTTCGACAACTGCCCACGCTATACTGAGCCCGTCAAATGTTGATGTGCCGCGACCAATTTCGTCTAAAATAACCAAACTTTTTGGCGTGGCATTGGCAAGAATTGATGCGACTTCGCTCATTTCAACCATGAATGTGCTTTGCCCAAATGCCAAGTCATCGCTTGCTCCGACACGGGTGAATATGCGGTCAGTTATCGCGATTTTTGCTTCTTTTGCTGGGACAAAACTTCCGATATGCGCCATAAAAGTTATGAGCGCAACTTGTCTCATATATGTGCTTTTGCCTGCCATATTTGGACCGGTTATTATCATGATTTGATCGTCTGGAGACGAAAGGAATGTGTCGTTTGAAATGAATGTTCCGCCAGTTAAAAATGCTTCGACAACAGGGTGCCTTCCGCCTACTATCGAAATTTCTTGCACGCTTTCATCGATTTGTGGACGCGTGTAATTGTTTGAAACTGCCGTTTGTGCGAGCGAGAAAATCGCGTCGACATCGCTGATTGCATCGGCCGTTGTCAAAAGTTCGTCAACCATTGTTTGAAGGTGCGATTTTAATTGATCATAGATGATTGATTCAAGTTTGATTGCGTTTTCGTCGGCATTTACAATTTTGTCTTCGATGAGTTTTAAGTCTTGTGTTATGTATCTTTCATTGTTTGCAACCGTTTGTTTGCGCTTATAATAAAGTGGAACGCGGTCGGTTTCTTTTTTGTTGACCTCAATGAAATATCCATACACACGGTTTGAAATGATTTTAAGGCTTTTTATGCCCGTTTTCGTGCGCTCTTCTTCTTCAAGTGAATCGAGCCATTTTTTGCCTTCGATTTTTACATTGCGCAAACTGTCAAGTTCACTGTTGAAGCCGGCACGGATGTAGCCGCCGTCGCGCAGAAGCATTGGGGCGTCTTCATCAATCGCCTTTTCAAGCAAGTCGTGTAAGTCTTTAAGTCCGCTGATTTTTGCGTTTAATGGCGAAAGAGTTGTGGCTTTTGAAATCACCTCTTTAAGACCTGGAATTGGCGCAAGTGAGTTTTTAAGCGACAACAAGTCTTTTGGCGTCACGTTGCCATATGCGATTTTACCGGCAAGACGTTCGATGTCGCCAATTGCTGACAAGGCGATTCCAATTTGGTCTCTTATCACCGATTTTTTGTAAAGTTCTTCCACCCTATCAAGACGTTCGTTGATTTTTTCTCCTGATTGGAGCGGATGATCGAAAATATATCTGAATTTACGTGCGCCCATGCTGGTTTTGGTTTTGTCCATAAGCCAAATGAGTGAGCCATAACGTTTGCGCTCGCGAATAGTCTCGACAAGTTCGAGATTGCGGCGAGCCGTTGAGTCGATTTGCATATAATCGTTGTTTCTGACAAGTTTTAAGTGTTTAATCGACTGGATTTGACGCTTTTGAGTTTCGGAAAGATATTCAATAAGCGCGCCCGATGAAATTTGAGCTGATTTTTTGTCTTCAATTTCATAAACACGTTTATAATTTTCCCCAAACTGCTTTGAAAGGTTTTGGTCGCATCTTTCTCCCCTAAACGCCCAGTCATAATACTTTTGCATTTTTGGAAGCGAACCAAGTTTCATTACTGGCAGGCTTTCATAAAGTTCGCAAGCAGCATCATTGCCAATTACTTCGCTTGGAGCAACGCGTGAGAGCGTGTCGGTGAAGGCTTGGACAAAGTCGCTGTCGATTTGTTCGGTTTCAAAAAGCCCAGTTGTAATGTCGGAATAACTAAGGCCGAGTTTTGATCCGTCAAAATAGGCGCAGAGAATAAAGTTGTTTCTGTTGTTGTCAAGCATAATGTCTTCGGTGACTGTGCCCGGTGTGACAACTCGAATTACGTCACGTTCGACCATTTGTCCACGTTTTGGCTCGGAAAGTTGTTCGCAAATTGCAACTTTAAAGTTCATCGAAATGAGTTTTTGAATGTAGGTTTCACTGGCATGATAAGGCACACCGCACATTGGAGCGCCTGCACGTTGAGTAAGCGTAAGGTCAAGCGCTTTTGATGCGGTTAAAGCGTCTTCATAAAACATTTCATAAAAATCGCCAAGCCTAAAGAAAAGCAAAGTGTCGGGATACTTTTCTTTTATGAGCAGATATTGCTGGAACATTGGCGTTGGTTTATCGTTCATTTTTTGTCCTCTTTTTGTATTTTCTTTTCAAGATTAAGCAAACGATTTACGCGATCGTGCTTTGTTACCTCGTCGATTTGGCCGTCCATTTTTGCCGCAACTGTGCCCTCTCTTGGCGAATAGATGAACGCAAAAATGCTTGAAAAACGCACCTTTTCTACAAGGTCCATTGTGTCGAGAAATTCTTCTTCTGTTTCGGTTGGAAAACCTACGATAAAGTCTGATGTCAAAACGACATTTGGAATTAATGTTTTGATTTTTTTGATTATGTCAAGGTATTTTTCACGTGTATATGAGCGGTTCATTGCCTTTAAAATGCGGTTGTTTCCGCTTTGGGCTGGCAAGTGAATCTCTTTAAGCATTTTGTCGTTGTGGGCGATTTCTTCAATCAATTCGTCGGTGATGTCTTTTGGGTGTGAAGTCATAAATCCAACTTTAAAGTCGCCTTCAATAGCTGTGATTTCACGCAAAAGTTGTGTGAAAGTTATGCTTGGAGAAAGGTCTTTGCCATACGAATTTACGTTTTGACCAAGCAGAGTGATTTTTTTGTATTTTCCTTCTTTCACGATTTGTCGGATTTCGTTTAAAATGTTTTCTTTTTGGCGTGATTTTTCTCTGCCGCGAACATATGGGACTATGCAATATGTGCAGAAATTGTTGCAGCCATACATAATGTTGACCCAAGCATTGTCGCCGCTTGTGCGAAGATATGATTTTTCTTCGTCAATTTCGCCTTCGTTCCAAAGTTCGAGCACTCTTTTTTTGCGTGCTTGGTCGATGTATTCACCAATTTTGTGAAGGTTGAACGTGCCTAAAATAACGTCTACAAATGGAAACGTTTTTTTGATGTATTCTGCCGTTGATGATTTTTGCGAAGCGCAGCCGCAAACTGCTATTACAAGGTTTGGATTTTGTCTTTTTTGGCGTTTAAGCGCGCCTACATTTCCAAACATGCGGTCTTCTGCCCCTTCTCTAATTGCGCAAGTATTAAAAACGATTACGTCCGCATCTTCGCGATTTGGGGTTGGTTTATACCCCATTTCTTCAAGTATGGACGCAATTTTTTCTGATTCATGAACATTCATTTGGCAACCAAATGTTACTATATGATAAAACATAGTTTTATTATACAAGATTTTACAAAGTTTTGCAAATATTTTCTTTAATGTTGACACATATTAAAGTCATGAAGAAATTTGTCAAAATTTGTCTGATTTCATTCTGTGTCATTTTTGGAGCATGTGTGCTGAGCAGCACACTGTTTTTAAGTATAAATCTCATCAAATTTTCTTCACTTGCGCTAAACGAAGATGCGCTTTCGTCACCTATGCTGGCAGTCGCAGTCTATGACTCGGACAACCGACCTGTTAAGGACGAAAACACGTTTAACAGCGCGCACTGCTCCATTTCGCAACTGCCAGAAAATGTGAAAAACGCGTTTATTGCGATTGAAGATGTTTCGTTTTATAAGCATCATGGACTGAACTATAAACGAATGTGCAAGGCGGCTTTAAAAAACATAACCTCACACTCACTTAAAGAAGGTGCTTCGACCATAAGCCAGCAACTTATAAAAAACACACATCTTAGCAGCGAAAAGACTTTTGAGCGAAAAATCAAGGAAATTGTGCTGACAAAAAAGTTGGAAAAATCGCACTCAAAAGACCAAATTTTAGAATGTTATTTAAACGCAATTTATTATGGCAACAACTGCTATGGCATTGAAAATGCAGCAAATTATTACTTTTCAAAAAGTTCGAATAAACTCAATTTGCAAGAAAGTGCACTGTTGGCAGGCATGATTAAATCGCCAAGCCGCTATTCGCCTATATCTCAGACTGAAAACGCGCTAAAAAGGCGTAATTTGGTGCTTAGACAGATGCAAAGAGCCGGTTTTATAAGCGAAGAAGACGCCGAAAATGCCGCGAAAAGTGAAATCGAACTCAACCTTTCGTCGTCGAACTTTAATCCGATAAATTCTTACAGCGAAGCCGCATTGGACGAAGCAAAAAGCATTTTAAATATTCCGCTTAAAGATATGGCACTGAATGGCTATAAAATTCACACATATTTAAACCTTAGCGACCAACAAAAACTCGAAAAAGCGCTTGAAAAAGAGGATTTTAATTCCGCCGACCATGCCGTGATTTTGGTTGATAATTCAAAACACGCTGTCAGCGCGTTTTTGGGCAAAAGTGCTTATAAAATACTAACTGCAAAAAGGCAGCCCGGCTCAGCAATTAAGCCAATCCTTGTTTATGCACCCGCGCTTGATGCCGATTTGATTTATCCGTGTTCACAAATTCTTGACGAACCGTTATCGCTTGGCGAATACAAACCCAAAAACGTTGACGGCAAGTTTAGAGGTTATGTTTCGGCAAGCGAAGCCGTTTCAAAATCAATCAACATCCCTGCAATTAAAGTGCTTTCATATGTGGGCGTTGAAAGGGCAAAATCTTATGCTGAAGGCATGGGCATAGACTTTGACGATGAAGACACGTCACTTGCTCTTGCGCTGGGCGGAATGCGATATGGCGTGAGTTTAAAACAGATGGCGCAGGCTTACTCGACTTTTGCGTGCGGCGGAAAATATGCCGAAGCCAAATTTGTGGAATATATAACTGACGCGAAAGGCAAAATTCTTTATAAACACTCCCCTCAAACTGTGCAAGCGATTCGTGAAGACACTGCATATCTAATGACTACAATGCTGCAAGAGGCCGCAGAAAGCGGCACAGCGAAAAATCTTGCATCGCTTGAAATGGCAATCGCCGCCAAGACAGGAACGGTTGGAAAAGGCAAGAAAAACAGCGACGCGTGGTGCGTGGCTTATACTCCTGAAAAAGTGTGCGCCGTTTGGGTTGGAAACTTGGACAACACTCCAATTTCAGTTGCGGGCGGAAATCAGCCGACAAGGTGTGCGAAAAACTATTTTGAAAGCGCAAAAGAAGAAAACCGCGGAGCAATCGTTGTGCCAAGCACGATAGTGACGCGCGACATTGACCTTGTAAGTCTTGAAAACGAACATCGCATCGAACTTGCTTCGCCGGCAACTCCTGAGCGATTTAGGCAGAGTCAAAGTTTTTCGGTGTTTAACTTGCCAAAAGATGTTTCAAGCAATTTTTTAGAAGTTGAAAAACAAAATTTTGATGTAAAATTTGACGGCAAAACAGCAAGCATTTCGTTTAAAGCAAAACGCAATTATATTTATAAAATTTATGATTCAACGGCGCTTTTAAAAGAAGTGTCCGGACAAAATGAAGATGTGGCGCTTTCGCTGGATTTTTCAGGCGAAAACGTGAAAATAGTTTATGGATTTGACGAGAAAAATTGTCAGGTTTTTGAATGCAAAATTAAAAATGAAACACCTAAAATTCAGCCGATAAAAAAGAGAAGATTTTTTGTGTAAATCTTCTCTTTAAATTTTCTTTTTATTTGCTTATCTTGACTATTCTTCGTCGCCACCAACTTCAATTGGAAGTCCGTCTTTTTTAACCTCATCGATGATTTGTTTTTCGATTTCAGCATAAAGTTCTGGGTGGTTTTCAAGGTAGGCTTTTGTGTTTTCTTTGCCTTGTCCGATTTTTTCGTCGTTGTATGCAAACCATGAGCCAGATTTTTTGATGATTCCAAATTGTGTTGCAAGGTCAACTACGCAACCTGATTTTGAAATTCCCTTTCCATAGATAATATCAAATTCGGCAACTTTAAATGGAGGAGCAAGTTTGTTTTTAACAACTTTGATTTTTGTTTTGTTTCCGATAACGTTTGCCCCTTCTTTGATTGCTTCGCCTTTTCTTACGTCAAGACGAACACTTGCATAGAATTTAAGCGCCTTCCCGCCGGCTG
The DNA here is from genome assembly GCA_003522085.1 of Clostridiales bacterium. Taxonomy (GTDB): domain Bacteria; phylum Bacillota; class Clostridia; order Christensenellales; family UBA1242; genus Caccovivens. The sequence continues at coordinate 225,946 of DPGI01000005.1, forward strand.
TTGTTTCTGGGCTGCCGTAGATTACGCCGATTTTATCACGAAGTTGGTTGATGAACACAACGATTGTGTTGCTTTTGTTGATTGCACCTGTCAGTTTTCTGAGTGCTTGTGACATCATACGGGCTTGAAGGCCTACGTGATTGTCCCCCATTTCACCGTCGATTTCGGCTTTTGGTGTGAGCGCTGCGACACTGTCGACAACTACTACGTCGACCCCGCCACTGCGAACAAGCATATCGCAAATATTGAGCGCTTGCTCTCCGTTGTCAGGTTGAGCAACATAAAGGTCTTTTAAAACTACGCCGAGTTTTTCTGCGTAACTTGGGTCAAGAGCATGTTCGGCATCGATGAATGCTGCTGTTCCGCCCATTTTTTGTGCTTCGGCAATAATGTGAAGCGAAACTGTTGTTTTACCTGAAGATTCAGGTCCGTAAATTTCAATAACTCTGCCTCTTGGCACTCCACCTATCCCGAGAGCAAGATCAAGGGTTAAGCAACCTGTTGGAATCACGTCAATTTTTTGATTTGTTGTGTCTCCAAGCTTCATAATTGAACCTTTGCCGTATTGTTTTTCAATTTGAAGAAGTGCTTGTGAAAGTGCATCTTCTTTTGTTAAATTCTTTTCCATAATCTCTCTCCAATTCGTCTATTTATCTATCTTTCTTTTCTGTTTATTAGTTTTTACTGTTTTCCGAAAATGTCTTCATAATCTTTTTGGCTGATAAGGATTTCGCGTTCGTCACCTTCGTCTGAGATGTAGCCTAAAACTGTCATATCTTTCACGATTTTGGTTGCACGTTGTTCGTCAATGTTGAAACGTGATGCAACTTTTTTCATGCTGATAAGACCTTCGTCAAAAAATTCACGCAAAACATCAGGAATAAGCCCGTCATATTTAACTGTTTTTTCTTGCTTTTTAGGGTCTTCTTTAAGCACGTGTCTGTTTTTAACAATATAACCGATTCCTGATGAGATGGTAAGGATTGTGCTTACAACAAGGCATACAATTAACACGATGCAAATAACAGTGTTTGCTGTGCCTTCGATTGCTGTCCAGAACTCAGATACTAAGAACGCATAAATCATGTATAAAAAGATTGTTACGTCTTGTATTGTCGCTTTGATTTTTCCCGATTTGTCGGCTGCTAAAACAAGGTTTTTCGTTGCTGCGATTTGACGGAAAGCACTGATGATAAGTTCTCTTGCCAAGATGATTGTCACGCACAAAATTCCAAGCCAGATTGGCCAGATGGCTGGGATTGCTTGGCTTACCCCTGCACCTTGAACAGGCCATGCGGTAATTAAAAGCAGACCGCTCATAACCAAGACTTTGTCGGCTATTGGGTCTAAGAATTTGCCTAAATCGGTGACTAAGTTTCTTTTTCTTGCAATTCTTCCGTCGATATTGTCAGTGATTGCAGCAATTCCAAAGATTAAGGCTGCAACAAGTTTGCCATAAGGAATGAAGTCTGCAAGGTAGAAAAATATCACAAATGGAATTAAACAAATACGTGAAATTGTTATTTTATTTGGTAAGTTCACTTGATTTCTCCTTCATAACTGTTTGCATAAAAATCGGTTAATTTTACATTGTAGATTTTGCCAATTTCTATATTTCCATTATCCACAATTTTGACATTAAAGTCAACTAATGGAGAAAGAAATTTGGCATGTCCGATGAAAAATCCGCTGTCTTCGTCATAGGCGTCGACAAGAACTGGCACAACGTGCGAAATTTCTTCTTTAGCCTTTGAACAAGCGATTTTTTCTTGGACATTTTGAACCTTTTTAAGGCGGCGCATCTTAATAAAATTTGGAATCTGCTTTTTCATAAAATACGAAATTGTGTTTTCTTCGCGATAGTATGGGAAAAAGCCCACATAATCGAGTTTTGCCTCTTGCAAAAACTTAACAAGTTTTTTAAATGCCCTGCCCGTTTCGCCCGGATATCCGACGATGAAAGTGGAGCGAATTTTTATGTCAGGATAGTTTGTATGAATATCTGCGATGAGATTGCGTGTAAATCCTTCGTCATGTTTGCGGCGCATCGATTTTAATATCTCATTGTCGATGTGTTGAAGCGGAATGTCTATGTATTTGCACATTTTAGGTTCGTTTTCAATAAGGTCAAGAAGTTGTTTATCGACCATTTCAGGATAGGCATAATGGATTCGAATCCACTCAATTTCTTTTATTTTGGCAAGTCTAGTGCAAAGTTCGGTTAGCATTGGTTTGCCGTAAAGGTCCGTGCCATATCTGGTTGTGTCTTGCGCGACCAAAATGAGTTCTTTCACGCCGCGTTTTGCAAGCAATTTGGCTTCGCTGACAAGGTCTTCCATCTTTTCGCTTTTATATTTGCCGCGAATACGTGGAATTGTGCAGAACGAGCAGACATTGTTGCAGCCGTCGGCTATTTTTAAATAAGCATAGCCATTTGAAGTTGTCAAAACTCTGTCAAAACTGCTTTTTGGCTTGCTAGGTTTTACGCCATAAAGGTTTTCGATGATGTTGATTATGTTTTTGTTTTCAGAAAGTGGAACGATTGCGTCGGCTGTTGTGAACTCTTGCTTGATTTCACGCATATGGCGAGCTGGAAGACAGCCAGTGACAATCAATTTTTCGATTCTGCCCGACTTTTTAAGATTTTCCATTTCAATTATGTTTGCAATAGATTCTTTTTTAGCAGGCAAAATAAACGCACAAGTGTTGACTATCACAATGTCAGCATCTTCAACATTTTCTATAACCTGCATTCCGTAATTTGAAAGCAAAAAAAGCATCTTTTCAAGGTCGACTCGATTTTTGTCGCAACCGAGTGATATGGCAGATACTTTTTTTGTTTTAAGGTCTTCTTTAGTCATTGTTTCTCCGTTATTCGTATTTGTCGCCAAATATCTGATAATACTCTTCAAGAGTTATATAAACGTTTCTTGGCTTTGCTCCGTCGGCGGCTGAAATGTAGCCCATTTCGGTCATTTGGTCGATGATTTTGCCGGCGCGTGGATAGCCGATTGAAAGACGACGTTGAATCATTGAAGTTGACGCTTGTCCTGCATCTATACACATTTTGAGTGCTTCAGGAAGAAGTGGATCCATTCCCCCGCGTTCGTTGTCGCCACCATTTGATGAGGTTTTTGGAGCGTTGTTGATTGCATCTTGAATGTCTTTATCAAACACTGGTTCGTTGTTGAGAGTAACATAATTTACTATGTCGGCGATTTCACGAGTTGTTATAAAGCAACCTTGAACACGTTTTGGTGCTGCTGAATATTCTTGTGGAGCATAAAGCATATCACCATGTCCCAGCAACTTTTCGGCGCCCGGTTGTCCTAAAATTACAACTGAGTTTACATTGCTTGCAACTTTGAATGCGATGCGTGATGGGAAGTTTGCTTTGATGCCGCCTGTGACATATTCAGTTGTTGGATATTGTGTTGCCAAGATGATGTGAATACCGGCCGCTCTCGCCTTTTGTCCAAGACGAATAATTTTGTCTTCAACTTCTTTCTTGCCTTGCATGATAAAGTCTGAAAATTCGTCGATGATGATTACGATGAAAGGCATTTTCTTTTTCTTGTAAGTCACAACGTCTGGGGTTGAGTTGTATTCATCGATGTCTCTTACGCGCGCTTCACGAATAAGTCTGAAACGGCGCTCCATTTCGTCAACTGCCCATTGAAGCGCATTTGTCGCTTTTGTAAGATCAGAAATAACTTTTGGAACTATAAGGTGTGGAATGCCTTCATATGGTGTAAATTCGACCTGTTTTGGGTCGATAAGCAGCAATTTGCAGTCGTCTGGCGATGATTTGTAAAGAAGTGAAATGATTATGCTGTTGAGCATTACACTCTTTCCTGAGCCAGTTGTCCCGGCGATTAAAAGGTGTGGCATTTTGTTGAGAGCACCAACCATAATTCTGCCAGTGATGTCCTTTCCTACGGCATATGTGAGTGGAGATTTTGCTGAATTGAATTCGTTTGAAATTAACACGTCTTTTAATGAAACTGTTGCGACTTTGTCGTTTGGAACTTCGATGCCGACAACGTTTCTGCCTGGAACTGGGGCTTCGATACGCACATCGCCGCCGTTTGCTTCAAGGGCAAGTGCGATGTCGCTTGAAAGGTTGAGAATCTTTTTAACGGTTACGCCGCTTGGCATTTCAAGTTCATATCTTGTAACTGCTGGGCCGATTACGACGTTTTGAACTTTTGCAGGCACGCCAAATTCTTCGAGTGTGTTTTCTAAGATTACAGTTTTTGTTTGAATGTCGTCGTCAAGGTCGCTCATGTCGGTTGAACGAGTTGTAACAAGGTCGATTGGAGGTTTTGTATAAGAATAAGGCTTGATAACCTCTGGCTTTTCTTCCTCTTCGCTGTTTGAGATGTTGTCAAAATCAACAAATTTTTTGTGGTCTGGAACGGCAAATTCGCCATCTCTAACAAGCCCACGATCGCTTTGGTTTGCTGATGTTGTGCGATCAGAGCGGTCAAAATTGTTGCGGTCATTGTCGCGCGAAAGTGCGTCACGGTCTGAGTGTGATAAATCGCGATTATCTCTGTCAAATGTCGAACGATCCGCCCCGCTTATGTCACGGTCGCTGTGACGATCAAAAGAACCACGGTCACGAGAAAAATCGCGCTCCATGCGGTCGCTCACGCGGTCTGACGAATGGTCTAACGCGCGGTCTGAATGATCAAAACTATTGTTGCGATCACGGTCGAAATTGTTGCGATCACGGTCGAAGTCGCGGTCGCTGCCATTTTGTTTTTCTTGCGCTTTTTCAATATCTTCAGCTGATACTGAATCTGAGTGAGTGAAATTGCTCTCTTCCATAACTTCACGAATGATGTTGTCGGCTTCTGAAACAAGTTGTTCTGGCTGAGCGTCAGTGACAGCGTTTTGGCGCGAAGAATCAGAAATTATAGGTGGAATTTCTTCTTTTTTAAGCGAATTTATGTTTCTGTCGATTTCGCTTTTTGATGGATTTGAAAGCCCATTTCTTGCATATGAGCGCGCTTCAGGTGAAAAGAATTTGCTGAAATCCGCTTGTGGTGGCGTAAGCAAATATGACTTTAATTCGTCGCCTTTAAGCGTTTTTGGATCGACTCTTTTAGGCTTTTCTTCTTCTTTTTGTGTGGTTGAAATTGGTTCAATCACTCCCCTGCGAGTAAGTCCGAGTTTTTGTCTGACTTCTTCTTCGCGTGAAAGTTTTTTCTCTATATTGCCGCTCATAACGACGTTGACTTCTTCTTTTTGTTGAGTTTTTTCGTCGTTTTTAACTTCTTTGATTGAAAGTTTTACAGGCTCTTCGGCTGACGCTTTCTTTTTCATTGCGATGATTGCGTCGATGTAAAGAGCAAGTGATATTGCAAACAAAACTGAGAAAATAACAAAAGCCCAAACAAAATTGGTCAGATACAAAATGCAGGTTGTAAAAAATCCGAAAACAATTCCGCCTGCTGTGTGCTTGCGAGTGTAATTTGATGCGAGATAATCGCCAAATGAACCCGATTTATTGCCCACTATTGCAAGTTGAATGATGCAGACTAAAAAGAAAATTGTCAAATACAAAAATATCGCATATTTTTTGGACATTTTATATTTTTTGTTATTTAAAAGGGCTACACCGCCAAGCAGCATTGCCACAAACATAGGATATGCAAAATATCCAAATGCGCCAAGCAAAAAATTTTGCATAAAGCCAACCAAATTTGTCAGCAAAAAGAAAAATGCGAGGCATGAGAGTGCAATCATTGTAATTCCCACTATCTTTTTCGCATTTGAACTAACTTTTTTCTTATTTTTTCCTATCTTATATTCTGCCATGTTATGATTATATCATAAATGAGAATATAATTGCAAACAAAACTTTATTCGCAAACGAAAATTTACGCGAAAAAAGCGATTAAAAATCGCCTTTTTTGTTTTTTTATTTATGCAACTGTTGAAATATTTTCTGAAACTGTGACAAGTTCAAATCCAAGTGATTGCAATTTGTCGATAATTCTTCCAAGCGCTTTGGCTGTGCATGCCGTCGGATGCATCAGAATAAGGTCGCCACCTTTAGCATTGTTTACAGCGCGATTATAAATTGTTTCTTCGTCTTGATCGCGCCAGTCGATTGTGTCACGTGTCCACATAATAGTTTTGTAGCCAAGTTCTTTTGCACATTCGACAGTTTGTGCGTTGTAGGCGCCACTTGGTGGAGCAAACAGCGTCATATCCTTGCCTATCGTGCTTTTTACGAGATTGTGTGTTGTTGAAATTTCTTTTTTAGAACTTTCTTTTGTCAACTTGTCGTGGTCTTTATGAGAATATGCGTGATTGCCAATTTCGTGGCCATTTTCAGCCATTTTTACAAGCAATTCGCCGTTGTCGGCAACCCATGTGCCGCCCACAAAGAATGTGGCTTTTGCATTTTTTGATTCGAGGCAGTCAAGCATGTCGCCAAGATATTCTGTCCCCCAATAGACATTGATCATCAAACTGATTTTTTTAGAGTTAGTGTCACCCTGATAGATTGCTCCTTGCTGCGCTGATGCAGGCTCGGCATCGGATTTTGAAAAATTGACGCCAAAGATGACTGCCAGCCCGACAATCACGACAAGCGCGAATATGCAAAGATTTACAACGTATTTTTTGAAGATAAAAACATTTAACTTTTTCATACTAATTATTTATGCCGCAATCAAAACGAATAGAACATAAAAGCGAAGTTTTTAACAATTTTTAAACTTATTTTTTTGATTTTTATTTTATAAGCACACATGCGCAACAAAAAAACTCCCGATGTGGGAGTTTTTTCTTTTACACGGATTTATTTCAACTTTTTAATAAGTTTCATGTCTACACGGCCTTTTTCGTCGATTTTAATTACTTCAACTTCGACTTCGTCGCCGATTTTTACTACGTCTTCAACCTTTTCAACACGTTTTGATGAAAGTTTTGAAATGTGGATCATTCCTTCTTTTCCACCGCCAACTTCAACAAAAGCACCGAATGTCATAATTCTAGTAACTGTTCCTTGATATGTTTTTCCTACTTCAAGGTCTTCTGCTATTGCAAGAACCATTTCTTTTGCTTTTTGAGCGTTTGCTGCATCTTCGCAAGCGATGAATACTTTCCCGTCGTCTTCAATGTCAATCTTAACGCCTGTTTCATCAATAATCTTGTTGATTGTTTTTCCGCCTGATCCGATTACGTCTTTGATTTTTTCTGGGTCAATAGCGAATGTGATGATTTTTGGAGCGTATTTTGAAAGTTCTTTTCTTGGCTCAGGAATGCATTCAAGAAGTTTGTTCATGATAAACATTCTGCCTTCACGTGCTTGTTTGAGAGCAGTTGTAAGGATTGTTTTGTCAATTCCTTTGATTTTGATGTCCATTTGGATTGCTGTAACACCCTTTTCTGTTCCTGTAACTTTGAAGTCCATGTCGCCAAGGAAGTCTTCAAGGCCTTGGATGTCAGAAAGAACTGCTACGCGGTGTGATTCTTCATCTTTAATAAGTCCCATTGCGATTCCGGCAACTGGAGATGAGATTGGAACGCCGCCTGCCATAAGTGCAAGTGTTGATCCGCAAACTGATGCCATTGATGATGATCCGTTTGATGATGTAACTTCACTTACAAGACGAAGTGCATATGGGAATTCTTCTTCTGATGGGATAACAGGTTCAAGCGCTCTTTCAGCAAGTGCTCCGTGGCCGATTTCACGTCTGCCTGGAGTTTTTAAAGGTTTTGCTTCGCCTGTTGCATATCCTGGCATGTTGTAATGGTGAACATATCTGTTTACTTCTTCGTCATCGCTTACGCCTTCAAGTTTTTGCATATCAGAAACTGTGCCAAGTGTGAGTGATGTGAGAACTTGTGTTTGTCCTCTTGTGAACACTGCTGAGCCGTGAACACGTGGAAGAATGTCAGTTTCGCACCAGATAGGTCTGATTTCAGTGAGTTTTCTGCCGTCTGGACGAACGCCTTTGTCTAAGATTTTTGCTCTAACCTTTTCTTTTGTCATTTTGTAGAGAACGTCGCCGATGAATTTTTCACTGTCTGGGAAGATTTCAGCAAAATGTGCTTTAACGTCTTTGTCAACTTCTTCTTGACGGTTTTGTCTTGTCTCACGGTCGAATGTGTCGAGAGCGTGGTCTAAGAGTTTGTCAGCATATGCTCTAACTGCTGCGTTGATTTCGTCTGGAACAATTTCGTATGGAAGATCTGGGCAAACTGGTTTGCCAATTTCTTTTTTAACCTTTTTGATAAACTTAACGATTTTTTTGATTTCGTCGTGTGCAAACATGATTGCATCAAGCATGGTTTCTTCTGGGATTTCTTGTGCCCCTGCTTCAACCATTAAAACTGCTTCGTCTGTTCCGCTGACTGTAAGAGCAAGTTTTGATACTTCACGTTCTGCTTGTGTTGGGTTGAGAACAAACTTTCCGTTTACAAGTCCAACTTGAACAGATCCTGTTGGGCCTTGGAATGGAATGTCTGAAATTGAAAGTGCAAAGCTTGAACCAAGCATTGCAAGAACTTCAGGCGCATGGTCTGGTTCTACTGAAAGTGCCGTCGCAACAACTGTTACGTCATTGAAAAAGCCTTTTGGGAAAAGTGGACGAAGTGGACGGTCAATCAAACGTGATGTTAAGATTGCTTTGTCTGATGGTCTGCCTTCTCTCTTTTTAAATCCGCCTGGGATTTTACCCACTGCATACATTTTTTCTTCATAATCGACTGAAAGTGGGAAGAAGTCGATTCCTGGTCGTGGCAATTTTGACATTGTAGCGTTGACCATAACCACTGTTTCGCCGCAACGAACAAGACATGAGCCGTTTGCTTGTTCGCAAAGAGCGCCAGTTTCAAAAACTACTTTGTCTCTGCCAATTTTAAGTTCGAATTGTTTTCCGTGTGTCATTTTTTATTCTCCTAATTATTTTTTTCTTGCAAAATTCTTAAAAAAAGGGAGCAAAAAAACATTGCATCCCTTCCCTTATTAAATTTTACTTAACATCTCTGATTCCCAAAGATTTAATGAGCGCTCTGTAAGCTTCGATGTCTTTTTCTTTTAAGTAAAGAAGAAAACCTTTTCTCTTACCAACCATTTGAAGAAGACCTCTTCTTGAGTGATTATCTTTGTGATTTGACTTTAAGTGTTCGGTCAAGTGATTGATTCTTTCTGTCAAAAGAGCAACTTGAACTTGAACTGAGCCAGTATCTTTTTCAGATTGTTTATACTCATTGATGATTGTTTGTTTCTTTTCTGCGTCCATGATTTTACCTCCATTTAGTTTTTCTGTCACCTTTAGCGAAGCCAGCGTCAGAGGTTTGTCGCTTTGACTGCGCCGAAAGGTCATATCGACTTTGTTAATATATCACATCAATTAAAAATTGTAAAGTGATTTTATACTTTTTCAAAAAGTTTTTCTTTACGCGCTATCATTTCATCTACTCGCGCTATGTAATCTGGCAAAAACTTTACGTTTGGTTCGCGCTCGATGCGGTTTTCGATTGAAAAGACGCGTTTTGAAATGGCATTTGCTCCAACCGCGATGATTGACGAGGTTTCTTCCATCGAATCGACATTGAATTGACAAATGTCGTTGTCGCGATAGAATCCCACATTCTCAAGCCCACCAAGTTGATGTTTTTGGCGATAGAGATAATACGGCTTATAACCCGCTTCCATAACCTTGTTTTCAGACTCCGTCAAAATTTTTGCAAGGTTTTTAAAGCCAAGTTCGGGCTTTTCGTCTTTAAAGACCGAGCCGTTTTTGACCGACAAAGTGTGAATTGTAATGTTGTTTGGACAAAGTTCTAGCAGCGTTTGAATTGTTTTTTTGATTGCTGCCGCTTTTTCTCCCGGAAGGCCTATGATTATATCCATGTTGACTTTAAAGCCCATTTCAATCGCAAGCGCATAGGCGTTTAAAATGTCTTGTTTTTTGTGTGCTCTGCCGATGCGTTTTAATGTTGCATCAGAAAATGTTTGCGGATTGATGCATATGCGATTTACGCCGTATTTTTCAAGCACTAAAAGTTTTTCGCGAGTGATTGTTTCAGGTCTGCCGCACTCAACTGTAAACTCACTGACTTTAAACGAAAGTTCTTTCAAAATCATTTCAAGTTCGTCCGCTTCAAGCACGGTTGGTGTGCCTCCGCCTATGTAGATGTTTCTGACGATAAGCGCTTTTTCAATCATCATCTTTTTCATTGCACGGATTTCTTTTATAAGCGCTTGCAAATAATCGGGCATTATCTTTTCAACCGCCCTGCGCTCACTTGAAATAAACGAGCAATATGCGCATCGTGATGGGCACACTGGTATATTTACATAAAAGTCGACAAGATGGTCGTTTTTGATTATTCCCTTTTGATTTTTAATTATCTTTGACGCCAGAACCGCTTTATCATGAGAAATTAAAAATTCATGTTCCAAAAACTCGGTGGTGGCATATTCGCTTATCTCACCGCTTTCTACTGCCTCGCGTGCCAAGGCTGTTGGGCGAATGCCTGTAAAACTCCCCCATGGCAAAACTATATTTTCACGTTTTGAAAGAGTTTTATAAAGTGACAACAGTGCATAGCGCTTTCTAAGGCTTTTTTGTTTGAGCGCGCTGCCCGTTGGCATATCGTATTGATATTCATCCACCTTGCCGTCTATCGTGATGATGTTGTAAAGTTTTCCCGCAAACATTTGCTCGTGATAAATCTCTGGCATGTCGTTTTCATAAAACATGTCACAAAGATCTATAAGTTCTTTTTCAAATTCTTTTGCATTGGTATGAAGCATTCAGTTTACCCTGTATACCTTTTTTACGCCCTTTATTTGCGAGATGGTTGATACTATCTTGTCTATTTCGGCTTTATTCTTTACAAACAGTGCGATGCGGCATTCGATGTCATATGGATTTTCTTTTATTTCAAATGCGCGCAAGTTGGCTTTTATTGCTGTAAGCGCCGTCATGATTTTGTTTGATATTAAGTTGTTGTGTTCTAGTGTGCAGTTAAGTTCGGCTGTAAAGTTTGTGGTTGCTTTGTCTTCCCATTCTGCTGGAATCAAACGCTCTTGTTCGAGATATTTCAAGTTTGAGCAGTCACAACGGTGAATTGTAACTCCGCTGCCATGAGAGATGTAACCTACGATGACGTCGCCTGCTACTGGATGGCAGCAACCTGCGTATCTGATAAGTAGTCCGCTTGTTCCGTCGATTGTTACGCCATCTGAGTTTGCCGAAACCTTAATCGCCATGTCGTCTTTCTTTTTAAACAAGTCGTGTTCTTTGCAATAAAGAGCGATAAAGCGTCCGACAACTTGTGCTGCGGCAAGACTTCCCGAACCTATAGCGGCATACACTTCGTCGAGGCTTGCCATAGAATATTTAAACAATATCTCTTCGATATATTTTGGCTGCATAAGTGTGTCGACTGCATAATTGCGCACTTTTGCTGCTTCTTCAAACATAACCTTACCGCTTTTGATGTTTTCATCTTTAAGTTCGGTTTTAAAGAAGTTTTTGATTTTGCTGCGCGCGCCAGAAGTTTTTATGTGATTCAGCCAATCACGAGATGGCCCTTTTGATGATGGGTTTGTGATGATTTCAACAACATCGCCGTTTTTTAATTCGGTATAAATTGGGCGCATAACGTTGTTGATTTTTCCGCCCGTGCAGTGATTTCCTACATCAGAGTGAATTGCATAGGCAAAGTCAATAACTGTTGAGCCTATTGGCATTTCAAGTACTTTTCCTCGTGGCGTCTGAACAAAAATTTCGCCCGTGTAAAGGTTAGTTTTCAGCGATTCGACAAAGTCTTCTGAAGAAAGCGTTTGTGCATTTTCCATTATTTCACGGAACCATGACAGCTTTTTATCAAGCTTGGTTGTTCCGCTGCGCTTTTCTTTATAAATCCAATGCGCTGCGATTCCGTATTCGCAATTCTTGTGCATTTCAAATGTTCGAATTTGAATTTCGAGTGGGCGATTGTTTTCTACTATCACCGATGTGTGCAAAGTTTTATAGCCGTTTGGTTTTGGGCTTGAAATATAGTCTTTTACTCTGCCCTGAATTGGCTTGTAAATCGAGTGGATTTTCCCAAACACTGCATAGCAATCTTCGACTGTGTCAACCAGCACGCGCATTGCGATTAAGTCGTAAATTTGCGCGAGAGTTACGTTTTGTGCTTTCAATTTTCTGAAAATCGAAGAAACGTGCTTTTGGCGGGCATAGATTTCGCCATGAATTCCAAGTTCGTCAAGTATTTTTTGAATGCGCATTTTAGTCAGTTCAATTTGACGCGCGTTGCTTTCTTTTTGCTTTTCAAGTTCGCTTGTAAGCATATAATATTTTTCTGGGTCTTGAAGCCTGAAGCAATGGTCTTCCATTTCTGATTTCATGCTTGAAAGCCCCAATCTTTCAGCAAGCGGAGCAAACACTTCTTTTACGTTTGAAACAAACTCTTTGTCAAGGTCGGTTAATGGAGGATTAAGGTGCTTTATGTCATACATAATTCCTGCAAGTTTTATAAGCACAACGCGCACATCGTTGCCCATGCCTAAAAACATGCGACGGATGTCTTCGGCTTCTTCGGTTTTTGAAACGTTTCTTATGTCGCGAAGGTTTTTAAAACCCTCATAAATCGCCATTTCGTCTTTTGTAAAATCGGTTGCAAGTTTTTCTGCCCTTTCAGGTTTTACTTTGTAAAGTTGATAACACAAAAAACCAATGAGTGAACCTTTGTCAAGTTTGAGTTCAATCATAAAGTCAATAATTCCCTCACAACGATCTAAATCCATATCGTAATCTGTAAGCGAAATTATCTTTTTCTTGTCATGCTCGGTAAGCGTGAAATTTCTGAAAATTTTTTTAACTAAAAGCGCTTTCATTGGTTTTCCTTAAGCATATTTTTTATCAGTGATAGTTTAGAATAAATTTTTGACTCTGTCAAATTCTTTTTAACTGTTTTGTCAGCTGATATTTTCATCAATCCTCTTTCGCTTTCGATTTTTGCAAGTCCTAGTTCTTCAAACACTTTAAGCGCCACAAAATAGTCCAAAAATTTGATGTTTCGGCTGGCAAAAAGTTTGTCAAAAATGTCAAATTCGTCAACAAAAAGTGTGTTTTGTTTTGAAGCCAATGCCGAATAAATTTTTCCGAAATTTTCGCGTGAAAGATTGAGCGAATTATATCTGTAAGGCAGTTTTTCGCTTGTTGGAACAAATATTTGTGCTGACGAGACTTTGTTTAATTCGGCGATGTAACCTTCTTCTAAAATAGGCGACAAAAATACGATTTTATTGTAATTTTTTGCCCAGTCAACGCCTTGCGGGCTAAGCAAAAGTGAATTATAGCCTGCACAAGTTTTATCGGCTATTCCATAATAATAAATTCCTTGATTTGAATAGGTTTTTGCAAACGAAACATAGTCATATCCCGAAAAGGCAACAAAAGCTGTTCCAAACACGGTCGCACTTGCTTGTGTGACGTGATTTAAAAGCGATTGTGGCTGATAAATTGTATAAGATGCGGTTGTTATTTTATCATATTTTAACTGCTCAACTTCAAATGGGAAAACATAGCCATTTGCGTCTTGATTTATAAACGAGCCGCCGTCAAACTCGCTGACAATCCCCTTTCTTTCGCCTTCTTGAAATTCAAAAATAAAACTTTTTTGGCGAGAAAAACGCATCGCTTTTGCAAATGGGGTGTAATTAAACATCAAAAGCGGAAAATCACCGATTTTTATCTCGGCGTGTTCAGGAAAACGCTTCATCGGAGTGAATGATAATTCTGATGTAGTAATTTTAAATTTTGGCGCAAGATTTCCGCATCCGCATGGCTCTAAAAGTTTTAGTTCGTCAAGCAAGTTTTGATTTATTTGCGAAAGCGAAAGTTCGGCGTCGTAATATTTGATTGGAATGAAGACTTCGTCGTTTACATGGGCAAAAGCAAAGGCATTTACGCGTTTTGAAAATTCTTCGTATTGACTGCGCTTAATCGTCACGCCCGCCGCCATTGAATGGCCGCCATAGGTTTCTAAAATGTCGCTCATTGACGAAAGAAGAGCGTGTATGTTTATGTCGTCAATGCTTCTTCCCGAGCCTTTTAAAATGTCGCCTTCTTGTGAAAACAAAAACACAGGGCGATGATATTTTTCAACAAGCCTTGAGCACACGATTCCCAGCACGCCTTGATCCCATTTTTTTGAGGCAAGAGTGATAACTCTAACATCTTTCATTTTTGTTTTTTCAAGAGCAGAAATTGCATCTTCATAAATGCTGTTGCATAAATTTTGGCGCTTTGTGTTGTGCTCACCGATTTTTACAAGCAATTTTTTGATTTTGACAGGGTCAGTTTCCAGATATAATTTAAGCGAATCAGCGGCATCACCCATACGCCCAGATGCATTGATTTTTGGAGCAATTTTAAAGGAAATCGCGCTTGCACTAGGCGATGAAATTGACACTTTATTTTCTTTTAAAAGTGCTTTGATTCCAGCCGGCAAATGATGCTCAAAAAGTTTGAGACCTTTGGTCACAATTCGCCTGTTTTCACTCATCAGCGGAACGATGTCTGCAATGGTTGCAATGGCTGCAATCGGAAGCAAATCTTCGGCTTCTTTTTCGCCTAAAAGTGCTTCTGCAAGTTTGTATGCAAGCCCTGCTCCACAAAGCCCGTCAAAGCCAAAATCTTGGTTTGCAATTTTTGCATTTATAACAAGTGTGTCGGGCAAAATTTCAGGCAATTCATGGTGGTCTGTAACGATAACTTCGACACCTTTTTCTTTGGCATACTCAACTTCTTCATAGCATGAAATACCACAATCGACGGTGATGATAAGGTTTGGATTATACTTGTCAATCACTTTATCAACAGTGTCTTTTGTGAGACCATAACCGTCAATATATCTATTTGGAAGATAATAATTTGCTTCGATGTTTTTGCGTTTTAGGGCTTTAAGCATTATCGCCGTAGCACTGACTCCGTCGACATCATAATCGCCAAAAATAACTATTTTATCGCCCATTTTTTGAGCAAGTTCTATACGTTCGCAAAACTGCTTAACTCCCTTTAAATCAAAGGCAGAAAGGGCTTTTGTTGGATGCAAATATTCGGCTATTTTTTGCTCGTCCGCTCCAGTGCGTGACAAAATAAGCTCCATAATAAATGGAGAGAGATTAAACTTCTCGGCAAAAAACTGCGCTTTGTTTGCGTCTTTATTAAAATAAGATTTAAATATCATATAATAAGATTCTTTCACATTTAGTATATCAAAAGAAAATTAATTTACAAAACAATATTGACAATTTTAAATTTTTGCATATAATTTTTTATATGAAAACACAAAAGACAAACCTAACAAACAAATCAAAATCAGAAAATATTCCAAGCACAGATCAACTTTGCGGTATAATAGAAAATGACATTTTTGACATTGTCGAACACATTGACCATTGCAAAATGTTTTTAGAATTCAACCAAAAAATTTATGAGCATGTGGGAATCGAAAACCTATATAATATTGATATAAAAACATTAAAATATATTGAAAAATGTGCATATGAAAGCATAATGCTTAACTCTATATATGGCGACAAATGTGCCAACATTGCTGAAAATTATGGCAAAGATGAAAACATATATGAAGCAGATGTTATTTACGCCGAAGGCATCACCGAACGCCTTAAAAAAATCAACACAATTTCTCATGACAAGATGGCATATTTGCAGGAAATGATACTTGCAAGCTTAAACGATGAAATATTAGATGATGAAGACAAAGCAATGATTAAGGGCTTTATATACGACGAAAACCAATATATTAGACTTTTCCATGGCGACGACTCTCACCTTAAAAGACATAACCAAATGGTAGATGAATTATTCAATGATTTCAAATTAAGAATTACTCCATTTATTGTTGTTTCTAATAATCCGAATGTAAGCAAAGAAAAAAGAAAAGTTGAGCGAAATTTTAAAATTGTTAACAACAAAAAAACTGAGATAAACAAAGAAAAAGAGCCTGAATTAGAATAGGCTTTTTTTATTGATTTACATATAAAAACATAAAAAAAAAGATGCCAGAAAGGACATCTTTTTTTGTATGCAATTAAAATAGAAAGCGCCAAGTTATTGAATTCGGTCTTGT
>DPGI01000007.1:0-30461 GCA_003522085.1 Clostridiales bacterium
AAATAAATAAAAAAAATAATTATTTTGCTTTAAAAACCTGCAAAATAATTAATTTTTTGATTTTTTAAAATTTTTAATTGTTTTTTATTAAATTATTATTTTTTGATACGTAAATCTTTGCCGTCAAGTTCGATTAAAATTGATTTATTTTTATCAACAAGACGTGAGAAGATTCTTTCGTCATATCTTTCCATAATGTCGTCAGGGAAGAGATTTGTTGTTATCACTGTGGCGAGTGAGCGAACTTGGCGTTCGTTTATTAAAAGGTAAAGATATTCTCTTGTGACATTTCTATAAACGGGTTCTGTGCCAAGGTCATCAATGAAAAGCACGTCGGGATAAAGCAGCGCTTTGATAAGATTTTCTTTTTCATTTTCACTTGCTGTGTGAATTTCAAGAAACTTTTGGTTAAGGTTGAACGCTGTCATTATTTGTGCAATTTTGCCTTGCGCAATTATTTCGTTTGCCATGCATTTTAAAAGGTGAGTTTTGCCAGTGCCAGTTTGTCCGCAAAGCACAACTGTTTTTTTGTCTGAGTCAAGTTTGCACCACTTTTGCATAAGCGCGTAAATTTTTTGCGCCTTTTCAGGATTGTCGAAAAGTTTAAAGTTTGACGCTGAAAAATCTTCAAGTTTATCAAATCCGCTGTCTTTGCGAAGCAGCAAAGCAACTTCGCGGTTAAAGCATTTACAATACTTTCCATCCACTTTGCCTGTGTCGTGGCAAATAGGGCAATTGTAAGTTGCAAAGATGTTACCTATGCCAAGTTTATTTTGAATAGTGGCAAGCCTCTTTTTGCATTCAGCAAATTTTTTGCCGTCATTTTTTACGCCAAAGGCTTCGTCTTTTGCAAGTTCGATTTCAGCTTCGCGATAATCTTGATATGCTTTTTTAAATTCGTCAATTTTAAGAGCGTCAATCAAATGCTGTTTTGCCAAATTGTCGTTGGCTTCGCGGCGTTGTCTGATTATGCCCATTGCTTGGCTTAAAAGTTGTTGTTTCATCGCGCCTCCTACAATTCGATCTCGTCGATAGATTGAATCATCGCTTGATAGTCTTCTTTTGAATAACTTCTGCCTTTTACTTCGCTTTTTGGAAGAGGTTTTGCCACCGTGGCAGCAGGGGCGAACTTTTGCGCTTCTTCTTTTGTTTGAATTCCCTTTTCATGCCATGACGCAAGCAGTCTCGCCATATAAGGAAGAGGTGAGAGTTTGTCGTTTGAAAGCGAAGCGGCGTATTCGATAATTTCGTCGCTCATTTTCCAGTTGAGAGTCCAATTTTTGTAACTTTCGCGGTCAAAAGAATTGACTTTGCGTGAAATGTTAAGCATTTCGAGAATCTTTTTCACCTTTTTGTCTTCTTCGGAGATTTGGGCGAGATATTGGTCGAGCGCGACCATTGTGAGAATGCCGAGTTTAAACAGCTTTTGAATGAGACCATTCAAGCCTTCAAGCGAGCGGATTGAAGATTTAAAAGCATAGGTTGCAAGTGACAAGAGCGCTTCTTCTTCGAATCCCATTTCAAGCCAAGGTAAAATATAGTTTTCGATTTCGCTGTCAAGGCTTTCATAATAAACGCCAAGGTTTTTGTTGATTTGTTTAGCCAAAGCAAAAGTTGCGTCTTTTGTTTCGTTGTAATGTTTGATTTCGCTGACAGACATTTTTCCGCTTAAAAAGTATTTTTCAAGCATACCATTGAGTCGTTCGAATCCGCCTTTTTTCTTCATACTTTTTGCTACATAAAGAATCGCGTCATCTTCAAAGCCCATGCCGTCTGTCCATTTTCGATACATTTCACGTTCTTCGATGAATGCATTGCGTTTGAGCCCGAGTGCTTTTAATATTTCGCCAAGTGACGACGATGCTTGTTCCATCTGCATCAACTTTTCTTCGACTTGCGAAGCGGTGAGGATGCCGTCTTTAGCCCAGTTTTTTGCCACGGTTAAAATGTAGTGGTATCCAACTGCTTTCTGTTTGTTTTCAACGCAATAGTTAATTATCATCAAAAGCGCTTCTTGTTGCATATGCGATGTTTCTAAGAAATCGTAATATTCGCCATATTCGGTTTTTGAAATTTCGCGCTTACCCTTAAAAAGTTCTTGCGCTTGTGTGTTGAAGACTTCATATTTTTCTGGTTTATAAAGTCGCGAGCCGTTTATGATGTCTTTAAGTGGTTTGTAAAGAACTTGAATTGGATAGGTTGAAAGCACTTGCACAAGGCCTTGTTCTTCCCAATATCTAAAAGCGGTTTCAAGGTCAAGATCGCTCATGTTGAGTTTTTGTGCTACTTTTTCGAAGGTGTTGTCTATTTCAAGATTGTTCTTTGCCAAATAGTAGCCATAAAGATAAACTTTGACGCAGTCGTCTGGTGCGCCAGGTAAAAAGTTTTCAAAAAAGAGATTGTCTATTTCGATTTTGTTGTTTGCGATTGATTCGGTTGAAAATTTACAAAAACTCATTTTATTTCTCCAATAATGAAAGTTTATCACAAAAATCAGATTTGTCAAAGAATTTTCTTTTACTTTCATGAATATCTTAAAGCATGAAAAAGATTTTTCCATTATTTTTTTGCATGTGCCTTGTCACGCTGTGCGGGTTGTTTTGCGGCTGCGAGCAGCAAAATCAACTGACAAATTATGATATTTTTATAACTTACAACGACTTTACTAAAACTGCCGAAGGAAGCGTTGTTTGCGATTATTTTAATACGTCTAATAATGCGCTTTCGTTGGTTATGTTTGACCTTTATGCTAACGCGTTTTCAGAAGCGGCTGATGGCATGGCAGTGGGAGTTTCAAGTGAAGCAAAGGCTTATCCAAACGGCAAAAATTATGGCGGGATTGCAATTTCTGACGTCAAGGTAAATTCAAACAAAGTCGACTTTGCGCTTGAAGGCAAAGCGGACACAAAGTTGTGCGTTCCGCTGGTTGAAAATTTATTTCCAGACGAGCGCGCAAAAATTGAGATAGATTTTTCGATAAATTTACCAAACGTCAACCACAGATTTGGTTGGGGCGACAACGCTGTAAACTTTGCAAACTTTTATCCAGTGGCGTGCAGATACACCGAAGGTGACGGCTTTTGCAAAGACGAATACATTGCAAATGGTGACCCATTTTGCAGTGATGTGGCAAATTATAGCGTGACAGTCAGTTATCCTCAAAACATGAAAATTGCGTGTGGCGGCGACGAGATAAAATCGCGCACAAACGGCGAACTGCTCACAACGACATTCACATCAAAAAAGGTGCGTGATGTTTCGTTTGTGTTGTCAGAAAACTTTAACCACATAAGTGCTAAAACTGGCAAAACAACGGTCGATTATTTTTATTATGACGACTCTGACGCTCAGGGCTCGCTTGCATCGGCAACTCAAGCGGTAGAGTTCTTTAACGACAAGTTTGGAGAATATCCATATTCAAACCTTGCCGTAGTTCAAACAAACTTTGTGCATGGCGGCATGGAATATCCACGGCTGGTCATGATTTCAGATCAGGTTAGGGGCGAAGAATATAAGTATGTCATAATCCATGAAATTGCGCACCAGTGGTGGTATGGCGTTGTTGGCAACGACGAATACAACGAGCCTTGGCTTGACGAAAGCCTGACCGAATACAGCACAGCGCTGTTTTATGAAAATCACGATTCATATGCGCTTAGTTATGACAGCATTGTAAACGGCGCAAGCGAAACCTACAAATTTTTCCTTAAAATTTATGGTTCAGTGACAGGCGAAGTTGACACAAGCATGAATCGCAGTCTTGATGAATTTAAAACCGAACCTGAATATGTCAACAACATCTACACGCGCGGGATTTTAATGTTTGATTCGCTTAGAAGCGTGCTTGGTGAGCAAAAATTTTATGCTTGCTTAAAAACTTATTATCAAAAATATGCTTTCAAAATCACTTCGACTGATGATTTTATCGATTGTTTCAGTCGAAAATCGGGAATAAATTTGCAAAGTTTTTTTGACAGTTGGCTAAATGGAGAAGTTGAATTTGTCATTGAATAGCGTAAGCCAAGGCGGTAGCATTATTAAAAATAGCTATTGACAAACAAAGCATTGTATGATAGAATTAGACACGTAAGAGAAATTAAAAAGGAACTACAAATGGCAAAAGTAAAAGGCTTTTTAAAAGCAAAAAATCCAAAAGAAGTTTTAAGAAAAATAGGAAAGGGCTTAGTAGTATTTGTGTCGCTAGTAGGGATTGCGACAGCTGCATATTGCGCTTGGAAATATTCTAAAAAAGACAAAGTTGAAGTTGGGGCTCTTGACAGAACGCCATCTATTTCACAATCAGAAGATACTAGGGAAAATGATTCAAAATATGAAAAACCAGACAACGACTCAAAAAACGATGGTCAAATTCATGATGAAGATGGAAAGAATGATATAAACAGAAATGAAAAGGAAGAAGACCCATATGGTGTTTTCAAAATTGGCGAAAAAGCAAAATGGGATTCTAATTCAAACACACTCTCGCTTTAAAATTTCAAGCGGCATTTAAGTGCCGCTTTTTTGATGAGACAAGTCAAAAATATTTTTAAAATATACAAAAAAAGTTGTTAAATCACTTGAAAAAGTCGTAAACATATGATAAAATATCTAAGACTTCGAGTGGTCCGCTTAAAAAATTAATGAACACTTTGTCGAAAATCTGAAAAAAGGAGATAAGTCAAATGGCAAACATCATCGATCAAATTGAAAAAGAAAACATGAAAGTTGAACTTCCTGAATTTAATGTCGGCGATACTGTTAAAGTTGGTGTTCGTATTAAAGAAGGGGATAAAGAAAGAATTCAAGGCTTTGAAGGCGTTGTTATTGCAAGAAGAAATGGCGGAATCAGAGAAACATTCACTGTAAGAAAAATTTCAAACGGTGTTGGTGTTGAAAGAACATTCCCACTTCACTCACCACTTGTTGCTAATGTTGAAGTGACAAGAAAAGGCAAGCCAAGAAGAGCAAAACTTTACTATGTTAGAGACCTTACTGGCAAAGCTGCTAAGATTAAATCTGCAGACAACAACTAATCATGCTAAACAAAACTTCGCGATTATGCGAAGTTTTTTTTGTTAAAAATTTTTTGTCCGAGTTTTTGTTTGCCTAATTCGGGCTCGTTTGCTATACTTAAACCATATTAAGGAGAAATGATGCTTTCAAAAATACATAGTTTTGGATTGCAAGGAATCGACGGATTTATGGTTGAAGTTGAAGTCGACATCAATTCAGGTTTGCCTAGATTTGATGTCGTAGGGCTTGCCGACACCGCCATTAAAGAATCAAAAGAGCGTGTCCGTTCGGCAATTCGAAATTCAGGATTTGGCTATCCAAACAAACGTATAACGGTCAATCTTGCACCTGCCGATGTAAAAAAAGAAGGGCCACTTTATGACCTTCCAATAGCAGTGGGAGTGTTGTGCGCAAGCGGTGACAACGAAATAAAAAATCTCACATCGCAAAATGCGGGTAAATATGTGATTTTGGGCGAACTTTCACTTAATGGTGAAGTTAAAGCTGTGCGCGGAGTGCTGCCTATTTTGATTTCTGCGCGCAAGGCTGGTTTTAAAAATTTTATTGTTCCTGCGGCAAATGCTTTGGAAGCAAGTTTTATTGAAGGAATAAATGTTTATCCTATTTCGTCACTTGATGAATGCGTTTGCTTTATTTCTGGACAAAAAATTATTTTGCCAGTTTCTTCGCAAAAGTTTGAAAGCGAAACATCTGCCTCAGTTGGTGGGCTTGATTTTAAATATGTAAAAGGTCAGCCAAGAGCAAAGCGCGCTCTTGAAATCGCAGCAGCCGGCGGACACAATGTTTTGATGATTGGTCCTCCGGGCAGCGGGAAAAGCATGCTTGCAAAATGCTTCCCATCAATTTTGCCTGACATGACTTTTGAAGAAGCGCTTGAAGTAACGAAAATACATTCGATAGCGGGTGAACTTGATTTTAAAAAAGGAATCGTCACCACAAGACCTTTCCGCACACCACATCATTCTGCTTCGGCAGTAAGCCTGACGGGCGGAGGACAACATTCTAGACCGGGCGAGATTTCACTTGCTCACAATGGCGTGTTGTATCTTGACGAAATGCCAGAATATCCACGACAATGCCTAGAAATGCTTAGACAGCCATTAGAAGACGGGGTGATTACTGTAGCACGAAGTGCGCAAACAATTACATATCCGGCAAACTTTACGCTCATTGCAAGCATGAATCCATGTCCATGCGGGAATTATGGCAGCAAAGATAAGGAGTGCAAATGCACTCCATCACAAATACATAAATACTTGGCGCGAATTTCAGGGCCAATACTTGACCGAATTGATATTCATGTCGAAGTTGACAATGTGACATTTGACGATTTGCGTTCGCAGTCGCAAGAAGAGAGTTCTGCCGACATAAAAGTTAGAGTTGACAAGGCAAGAGACATCCAACTTGAAAGGTTTAAAAGTTCAAAAACCTTTTCAAATGCAAAGATGAGCGTGCCTGCAACCAAAAAATATTGCGTTCTTTCAAAAGAATGCGAAGAATTGCTTAAATCAGCATTCACAAATTTGAAACTTTCAGCGCGTGCGCACGACCGCATATTAAAAGTCGCTCGCACAATTGCTGACCTTGAAGGCGAAAAAGAAATTTTACCAGAGCACATAGCCGAAGCAATAGGATATCGTTCGCTTGATAGAAAATACTTATAAGGAAAACATGAATAAAAACGATTTTATTAAATTTTTATCTGCTTTTGAATTGTCGCAAAGCAAAATAACAAAGATTTTAAACGCACTCAACGGAGAATATTCCTTTGAAAAATTTTGTTTTGACGACCAAGTAGAAAAGATTTTGGGAGACGATTACACATCAATTTCCAGAAAGAGCAATCAAAAATATTTTGATGCTTATCTTGCACGACTTGAAGAGAAGGACATAAAACTTTTAACCTGCGAAGATGAAAACTATCCCGAAAAATTTGATAAAATTGAAGACAAACCATATTACATTTTTTACAAAGGCGATATAAGCTTGCTTACTATGCCAAGTGTTGGGATTGTCGGCACGCGTTCGCCATCAAATTATGGCTGTGTTGTCACCGAACGTTTTGCAAAAGACCTAGCAAATGCAGGGGCTGTGATTATAAGTGGACTTGCATATGGTGTAGACAGCATCGCACATCGTCAAGCTCTTGCTGTGAATGGCAAAACGGTTGCGGTTCTTGCAAGCGGATTTGACAACGTCTATCCATCTGAGCATCATGCTCTGTTTGATGAAATCGCCGAAAAAGGGCTTGTTATTTCTGAACACAGACCTGACGTAAAGTCTCTTAAATTTAATTTTATTTACCGCAATCGTCTTGTTGCCGCCCTTTCAGATGCGCTGCTTATAACCGAGGCAGGTGCAAAAAGCGGCACAACCATAACCAAAGACTTTGCACTTGATTATGGCGTGCCAATTTATGCAGTCCCAGGCAACATTACATCATCAAAAAGTGACGGGACAAACAATCTTATTGCGACAATGCAGGGGATTTGTTTAATAAATTCAGAAAATTTAATTAGCGACCTTGGACTTGAGCGCAAAAAAACTGCAACTATGCAGCTTTCAATCAACGAACAGACTGTCGTTGATGCGCTCTCTATGGCGGGATGCACAATCGACGAGTTGCAAGAAAATACAAAATTACCTATATCAAAGTTGAACAGTCTTTTGACATCGCTTGAAATTAAAGGTATAATAAAAAGAATGCCGGGCGGAATTTTCATGCTTGGTTAGGAGGATAAATTTTGAATCTAGTGATAATTGAGGCGCCAGCCAAAATTGGAGCGTTAAAAAAATATTTAGGCAATGATTATGATGTGTTTGCTACAAAAGGACACATCCGTGATTTGCCGGCAAAAAGTTTTGCTCTTGATATGCACAACAATTTCGAACCTAAATACGAAATCATGCCAGACAAAAAACAACTCATCTCCGAACTTAAAACAAAAGCCGCCCATGCAGACAAAGTCTACATCGCGACCGACCCGGATAGAGAAGGAGAAGCAATCGCTTGGCATATAGCAACAATTTTAGGAATTCCAGAGCACGAAAAATGCCGTATTCAATACAACGAAATTTCAGAAAAGGCTGTTAAAAACGCGCTTTTGCATCCACGTGAAATTGATGAAAGCCTTGTAAACGCACAGCAGGCACGCCGCGTGCTTGACCGCATAGTTGGTTACAAACTTTCGCCAATCATCTGCAAAAAAATTCAGCCACGAATCAGTGCGGGCAGAGTTCAGTCAGTTGCGCTTAAACTTGTTGTTGATCGTGAAAAAGAAATTGAAGCATTCGTTCCAGACGAATATTGGCCAGTTTCTGCATTTTTAACAAAAAATAAAGAAAAATTTAAAGCAAATCTTGAAAAAAAGCACGGAAAAAAGTTTTTGCCTAAAAACGAGCAAGAGGCAAAAGAGGTTGTTTCATGCGTGCAAGGAAGTGAATTTAACGTCGACAAAATCAAAAAATCAGTCACAAAATCTCACGCTCCAGCACCTTTTACAACATCAACCATGCAACAAGATGCTTTAAACAAAGCAGGCCTTAGCGTTAAGCGCACAACTGCATCGGCTCAACAACTTTATGAAGGCGTTGAGATTGCCGGCGAAGGAAAACTTGCGCTTATTACTTACATCAGAACAGACTCGACTCGTGTTTCTGTTGACGCGCAAAATGCTTGCCGTGAGTTTGCAAGAAAAATGTATGGTGACAAATTCGTTCCAGAAAAGCCAAACATCTATGCCGCAAAAGCATCGGCGCAAGACGCGCACGAAGCCATCAGGCCAATCAACATGAACGTTACACCTGAAAAAGTTAAATCTTCGCTTTCTCCAGACAACTATAAACTTTACAAACTCATCTATGAGCGTTTCCTTGCCAGCCAAATGAGCGAGGCGATTTATTCAAACGTTACAGCATCGCTGTCAAGCAATGGTTATGAATTTAAAGCAGTTGGCAAAACTCAAGAGTTTGCAGGTTATACGGCTGCTTATAAAGAATATGAAGGCGACGAAAAACAAGAAATTTCACGTCTCCCAATTTTAGAAGAAAACGAAAAATTAAACGCAGACGAAATCAAAACAGAACAAAAATTTACAAAGGCACCTGCGCGCTATACCGAAGCAACACTTGTTAAAGCAATGGAAGAAAAGGGGATTGGAAGACCTGCAACATATGCTGCAACAATCATGGTTATTACGTCGCGCGAATACGTTTCAAAAGACGGAAAATATCTTGTGCCAACCGAACTTGGCAGAAAAGTAACCGAATATCTTGAAAAGTTTTTCAGTTCGGTCATCAATGTAAAATTCACCGCTTATATGGAAAACCGACTCGACGACATCGCGTCAAACAACGACGATTGGCATGTTGTTGTAAACAACTTCTGGGACGGCTTTTCAAAACTGCTTTCAAAGTCTGACGCGTCAGGATTTTCACTTCGCGCCGAACCGGTTGAAACTGATATTGTGTGCGATAAATGCGGACACAAAATGCTGCTTAGAGAAGGCAAGTTTGGCAAATTTTTGGGCTGCTCAAACTTTCCAAAATGCAAAAATATCATGCCTTATGAAGAGCACAAAAAAGTGGTCGGAAAATGTCCTGACTGCGGCGGGGATATGGTGGAACGCAAATCGAAAAAAGGAAAAACCTTCTTTTCGTGTTCAAACTATCCAACCTGCAAATTTATGAGTTGGAATCCAACAACAGGCGCTCGTTGTCCAAAGTGCAACGCACCGCTTATAATCAAATATAAAAAAGTCGTATGCTCAGAGTGCGACTATAAAGAGCAATGAGAAATATAGTAAATATAATTGGTGGGGGATTTGCTGGAGCAGAGGCAGCGCTTACACTCGCAAGCTTTGGAGTGGAAGTGCATCTTTTTGACGATCATTCTCCACTTGAGAGTTTGACTTATGAAAAAGCGATAAGTCAAACTTTTTTAAACGAGCTTTCAGCGCTTGGAGCAGAAAGTGAACTTAGCAATAATTTAACGATTTTGAGACAAAAAACACTTCAAAAACTGCAAATTAACGATAAAATCAAGATTTTTAACGAAAAAGTGGGCGAAATTTCGCTTTATGAGCCAACGATTATTGCGTCCGGAACAAACACCGCAAGCCAACTTTTCAATCAAATTTCACACATCGTTGGTGCGCATAATTGCAAAAGGCACAGTTTTTCACCGCTGATTTTAGAAGGAAAAATTGAAGGGATAGAAGACGAAAATTATGTCTATGTTTCTGTTCCGCAAGAGTCCCTATCGCAAATTTGTGCCTATCTAAAACAATTTAAATCGGCGCACGAAAGCATCGAAAATTGGGCTGCAAGTGGTTTGCAACTGTTAAAAGCAAAGGCCTTCAAACCCGTTTTTGTGGCAGGAAAAATTATTCCAAATTGTTTAAAATTTAACAAACAGAACAAAAAATTTGTGCTGAACAATGCGCAAACATTTTTAAATGAAACTCAACAAGCGCAACTTATTTCGTTTATACCTGCACTCAAAAACGCAACAATATCAAGTTTTGTCGAAGCAATTTCTTGCACGCGAATTCTTCCAATTTGCGTCAATAATCATCTGCAGTGCACGCGCAATGAAAACATCTATTTTGCCGGCGCAGTGCTGGGCTTTGACGGCGAACTTGAAGCAATCGCATCAGGGCATTTGGCGGCAATAAATTTGGCTTGTAAAATGTTTGGACTTAAAGAAATAAATTACCCAAATGACACTTTATGTCAAAAATTATGTCAGCGGTTATTTTCATCACCGCATTCTTCTAGTCAAATGTATAGAGTTTGTGATATAATTGAAAATGTAAACAGTCAAAAGGCAGAAAGCAGCCTTGAAAAATTTAAGGAGGAAATCAATGCAAGAATTTCATGGCACAACAATTTGTGCAGTCAAAAAAGATGGTAAATTGGCAATCGCAGGTGATGGACAAGTCACAATGCAAAACTCAGTAATTTTCAAAAGCAACGCAAAAAAAGTGCGCCGCATATTCAACGACAAAGTAGTGGTTGGATTTGCTGGAACAGTTGCTGACGCGTTTTCACTTACTGAAAAATTTGAAGAAATGCTCAACAAATATTCGGGAAACTTGATGCGCAGCTCAGTTGCTTTGGCATCGCTTTGGAGAGATGACAAAGTTGCTCGCAAACTTGACGCTATGATGATCGTTGCCGACAAAGATACACTTTTAATCTTAGACGGAATGGGCGATGTTATCGAGCCTCAAGATGACGTTTGCGCAATCGGCTCAGGCGGAAACTATGCTCTTGCCGCAGCAAAAGCGCTCAAACAAAACACTGACCTTTCAGCCAAAGAAATCGCTTATCGTGCTTTAAAAATTGCAAGTGAAATTTGCGTATACACAAACGAAAACATAATCGTTGAAGAGTTATAAGGAGAAAATATGCAACAAACACCAAAACAAATAGTTCAAGAACTTGATAAATACATTATCGGACAAGCAAAAGCAAAGCGTGCTGTCGCAATCGCACTTAGAAACAGATATCGCCGCAGCAAACTTCCAAAAGAGCTTCGCGAAGAAATCACACCTAAAAACATCATCATGCGCGGGCCAACAGGGGTGGGCAAAACCGAAATTGCAAGACGCCTTGCAAAACTTGTTAAAGCACCTTTCATCAAAATTGAAGCAACAAAATACACCGAAGTTGGCTATGTGGGCAGAGATGTCGAAAGCATGGTTCGCGACCTTGTCGAAGTTTCTGTGCGCATGGTGAAAGATGAAAAGCAACACGAAGTTGAAAACAAAGTTATTCCAATCGTCACATCAAAACTTGTTGATGCAATCGCAGCGTCAAGAGTAAACACTTCACTTCCAATTGACAAAGCACAAATTAAATCAGACCTTGAAAGCGGAAAACTTGAAAACGAATTTGTAGATGTTTCAGTCGAAGAAGCACCAAAGCCAATTATGTCGCTTGGCGGACCTGAAATTTCACTTGGTTCTATGTTTGACGGCTTGCTTCCACAACGTCGCAAAAACAAACGTATGCCAGTTAAGAACGCTCGTGAAGCGCTCATGAGCGAAGAGAGCGAAAAACTCATCGACCTTGACAATGTTAATTCCGAAGCAATTCGCCGCGCCGAAGAAGAAGGAATTATTTTCATCGACGAAATGGACAAAATTATAGGCGTTGCAAACAACACATCGCAAGACGTTTCGCGTGAAGGGGTGCAAAGAGACATTCTTCCAATCGTCGAAGGTTGCACGGTCGCAACAAAATATGGCAATGTTAAAACTGACTTTATTTTGTTTATCGCATCAGGCGCTTTCCACGTTTCAAAAATTGAAGACATGATTCCAGAACTTCAAGGTCGTTTCCCAATCAGAGTCGACCTTGACAGCCTGACCGAAAAAGATTTCAAGCGCATACTTTCACAACCAAAAAATGCTATCACTTTGCAATATGCTTCACTGTTAAAAGTGGACAACATCAACCTTTCGTTTACAGACGATGCCCTTGATGAAATCGCAGCAATGGCAGCAACCGAAAACGAAACAAGCGAAAACATTGGCGCGCGCCGTCTTCACACAATTATGGAACTCTTGCTTGAAGACATTTCGTTTAATGCAAGCGGTGATCATCCTATGCTTGATGTTGTAATTGACAAAGCATATGTTCAAAACGCATTTAAAGAAACAAAACGCAAATTTGACCTTAAAAAATACGTTTTATAATAAAAATGTTATAAAAAAGGAGAAAATTATGAAAATTATCAAACAAAATGAATTTGAAAATGAAGTTAAACAAGGTGTCACTGTCGTTGACTTTTTTGCAACTTGGTGCGGGCCATGTCGTGCTATGGGCATGATTTTAGAAGAAGTTCAAGAAAATAATCCCGACTTTCACATCATCAAAGTTGATGTTGATGAATGCGAAAATCTTGCTCGCAAATTCGGCATTCTTTCAATCCCAACAATCATCATTATGCAAGATGGGAAAATGATGGAAAAACATGTTGGACTTATGGAAGGCGAAGACCTTGAAAATCTCGTAAAGTCGTATCTTAACTAAAAAGATACGATTTTTTTGTTTCAAGTGTTTTTTAAGGCTGATTATTGTCAAAAATTGAATGAAAATTTAATTTTTTATATTGACTTAAAATGATTTAAGTGATAAAATATTGCTGTAAAAGTTAAGTCTCGACAGGCTGACTTTTCACAATTTTTACTATCTGCTTATCTTTGGCAGCGGCTGACCAAGACAAGCGGGAATGATAAAAAAGGAGAAACAATAGTGTCAAGAAAAGTTTATTTGGACAATGCGGCAACAACATATGTTTCAACCGAAGTTCTCAACGAAATGATGCCATGCTTCAATGTTATTTACGGCAACCCAAGTTCAATTCACGGATTTGGAAGAGAAGCAGCAGCAATCGTTGACCGTGCAAGAGACAGAGTTGCAAACGCAATCAACGCCAAAAACTCAAACGAAATATACTTTACTGCAGGCGGATCAGAGGCAGACAACTGGGCAATCAAAGGTCTTGCACATGCCTATGCAAACAAGGGCAAACACATCATCACATCAGCAATCGAACATCATGCTATATTGGATGCTTGTGCAGCACTTGAAAAAGAAGGCTTCGAAGTCACCTATCTTCCAGTTGACAAATATGGTCTTGTAAGTGTTGCCGAACTGATGCATGCAATCAGAAAGGATACAATTTTGATTTCAATCATGGCTGTAAACAACGAAGTAGGAACGATTCAAAACATCAAAACAATCGCAAAAACAGCACACGAAAACGGAATCATCTTCCACACTGATGCAGTTCAAGCAATCGGGGCAGTAAAGATTGATGTTCAAGACATGGAAATCGATGCATTAAGCATGTCAGCACACAAAATTTACGGACCAAAGGGTGCTGGTGCTTTATATCTTAAAAATGGCATCAGAATCGAAAGCCTTATAAGTGGCGGAAATCAAGAACGCGGGAAACGTGGCGGAACACTCAACGTTCCAGCAATCGCCGGTTTTGGCAAAGCAATTGAAATTGCCGTTCGCGACCTTACAATCAACCAACAAAAACTCCGTTCTATCAGAGAATACTTCCTTTCAAAAGTGAAAGAAAACATTGAATATATCCATGTAAACGGACATCCACACCAAAAAATTCAAGGAACAGTAAGCATATCATTTGAAATGGTAGAAGGCGAAAGCATTTTAATGCTCTGCGACCTTGAAGGTGTTGCAGTGTCAACATCATCAGCATGCACATCAAACTCTCTTCAACCATCGCACGTTTTAAAAGCAATGGGCATTGAAGACGAAATTGCTCAAGGCACAATCAGATTCTCATTTGGCAAAAATATTTCAAGGGCAGAAGTTGATTATGCCGTTGAAGTTTTGACAAATGCAGTTAAAAAACTCAGAGCAATTTCACCAATCACAAAAGCAGGAAGGAGGTAAATATGTATAACAAAAAAGTTTTATCAATTTTCCAAAACCCAAAAAATGCTGGTGGCATGAAAGGTGCCAACGGAATCGGCAAAGTAGGGAATGCTGCTTGCGGTGACATTATGAAAATATATCTTCTTATTGAAGATGGTATAATTAAAGATGCAAAATTCAAAACATTTGGATGCTGCGCAGCGATTGCATCAACAGATGTAGCTTGTGATCTTATTAAAGGCATGACAATCGAAGATGCACTCAAAGTGACAAACAAACAAGTATTTGACATCTTAGGGGATTTGCCACCACACAAAATTCATTGCTCAGTTTTAGCTGAAGAAGCAATCAAAGCAGCAGTTGAAGACTATTACAAACGTCTTGAAAAAGCGGAAAAGAAAAACGCAGAAAACGACGAAAACTAAAAACTGTAAGTTCAAAAAACACGCACTCGCGTGTTTTTTTATTTCAAATCAACCGCTTGTAACGGAATGTATGCAAAAACGCTTGACGTTTTTTTATTTTTCACTAGAATTAAATTATAAAGATATCCACAAAAAGACTAAAAATAAATATTTTTAATATTTAATGGTGCAAAGTCGATTAAAAATTGTTGAAAAACATTAGGTAATTTTGTCGAAAATGAGTAAAATAATATACGATACAAGGTGATTGAGTAGTGGTAAAGACCAAAGCAAAACTTGCACAAATAGTAATAATTGTTTTATTGTCGATTATTATGATGGTAGGCGGCATAGTCTTTTTATGCCAAGAAGTTGCAATGCCACCTTCACAAATGGAAGAAGTGAATCCTGTTGATGCTGCCTCCTGCAACATCGGTTACAGCATTAGTGCTTACGGCAATGGAAACCCAAATTCCACCACAACAGGAGCAAATTTTAGTGCAACAGTTGCAATCGGAAACAAGAATAGAGATCTTAAAGCTCAAAGAACAGTTAATGTTTCGGCAAGCGCCGGAACAGGATGGTATGGCACATCTGTGCCTACAACGACAGCATGGTATCGTCGCTGGACTGTAATAAACAGCATATCATATTCACAAACGATTGAAGAGAGTGTTTCAAGATATAACCTAACAGATTCAAAAGGTGCAACACACGCGACAGGTGGTTATTTGGCAAATTTAAAAGGCACCTGGTATCAATGTGATGTCGGAAATTCAACGTCAGGAGCAACATTTAATTTAACGTTTTATTACGCACCGGTTTTCACAGTCAATCTTAACGGTGGGATAGGGCCATCTGGATGGACGGGACCAGGACTTACTGCAGCAAGCGCACTCCCAACAAGACTTTATTATAATTCATACGATGGTAGAGGATCAACAGCATTTCCTTCAGCTACTATTTATGCCAAAGACCCAGCAACTATGGGGAGCAGGCCTAACGCGATGTATGATGGAGTACTTAAACCACAAAGAACGGGGTATACTTTTAATGGGTATTATTCCGCTACAGGGGGATATCAAGTCGTAAGCCCAACTGGGGCTTGGAACATCACTAGAGATTCTCATTTATGTAAAGCTCAAACACTTTACGCTCATTGGACAGCAAATCTCTATAATCTCACAGCCAATGCCAATGGTGGATTTATTCCTTCAACAAGTGGCTGGAGCGGAACGGGTGCGACTGCATCCAAATCGGTTACATTTGATTCTTCACCAGGGACAATGCCAAAGCCAACACGCACAGGCTACACTCTTGCTGGATGGTATACATCTGCAAGTGGCGGAACAAAAGTCGCCAACGCAGACGGATCATTTATTTCCAACGTCAGTGGTTATACCGATTCCAATACAAGATGGAAACGCAGCACTGAAACAACACTTTATGCCCATTGGGCTGCAAATCATTACACCATCACAGCAGATGCCAACGGCGGAACAAACGCAGCTAAAGATGGTTGGACACTCGCCAGCGATAAAAAGACATCAACTATGAATTTTACATATAATCAACCAGCAAGTGCAATGCCAATCGCATCGCGCACAGGGTATACATGCGGCGGTTGGTATACGGCGGCAAGCGGCGGAACAAAAGTCGCCAATGCAGACGGATCATTCATAGCAAGTGTCAGCGGATATACGGACGCAAACAAAAAGTGGGTTAGAGCAGCGGCTACACGGCTTTATGCGCATTGGACGGCAAATCATTACACCATTACAGCAGATGCCAATGGGGGAACAAACGCCGCCAAGGATGGTTGGACGCTTGCCAGTGATAAAAAGACATCAACGATGAGTTTTACTTACGGGCAAGCAGCAAGCGCAATGCCAATCGCATCACGGACGGGATACACGTGCGGCGGTTGGTATACGGCAACTAGTGGCGGAACAAAAGTCGCCAATGCAGACGGATCATTCTTGGCAAGTGTCAGCGGCTATACTGATGCAAATAAAAAGTGGGTTAGAGCGGCGGCTACAACACTTTATGCTCACTGGACCGCGAACAACTACACGATAACAGCCAACGCCAATAGCGGAATCAACGCAGCTAAAACTGGTTGGACGCTTGCCAGCGACAGTAAAACATCAACAATGATTTTTACATATGGGCAAGCAGCAAGTGCAATGCCAATCGCATCACGGACGGGATACACGTGCGGCGGTTGGTATACGGCAGCAAGCGGTGGGACAAAAGTCGCCAATGCAGACGGAGCATTCTTGGCAAGTGTCAGCGGCTACACCGATGCAAATAAAAATTGGATTAAAACATCGGATACAACCTTGTATGCGCACTGGACGATCAACAACTACACACTTAAAATTGATCCTAATGGCGGAATTTATAATAGTTCGACATCAATGTCAACTTTCTCTCAACACTATTACACAACAAAAGCCATTGCAAATCCTACCAGAACAGGTTACACCTTTGCAGGTTGGGTTGCTACAAAAGAAATAAACGGCGCGACATGGGCACAAATACTTTATCATTTCAATGATTCAGGTTCGCAGTTGTTTGCATCAAGCGACAATTTAAGTTCGCAAACAAAAAATGATTTTTATAGAAACAGCCAGTTTGCAAACCTCGCTCGTTACAACCTAACAAGTTATGAATTTTTGCTGCAATATTCACATATTTCTGGTTATAACCAATGGAAACAAACATCAAACCCAGCAACAGCAAACAATACAATAAGCGGCTATCAGGCGGTTTCAATTTCATGGAGCGACAACGCTTGGGGTGGAATTGCCAAGTCAAGCACAACCGCTTCAACATTTATAGACGGCTCGCCAGGAACGGGAACATGGTTCTATGCTCTTGGTGCATACGCAGCATGGAACGGTGGAATTCCAGGACCATCTGCTGCTGAAAAACAGGTTACACGTTTGTGGTTAAAAACAGATTCGACTTTGTCAAATCTAAGGCCAACCGCTTCGTTCCATAATGACGACGCGCTTGGCTCGAGCAATTATTACTACTTTAAAGACGAATCAGTAACCCTTAAAGCACTTTGGATAATAAACAACTACACACTTACCGCAAATGCAAATGGCGGATCGATACCAACTACATCAGGCTGGACAGGCACTGGCGCTACTGCAACAAAAACAGTGACATACAATGCTGCATACGGCACACTTCCAGTTCCAACGAAAACGGGATATGGATTTGCTGGTTGGTGGACGCAAGCGAGTGGAGGGACACAAGTTAGTGCAACCACCAAAATGGGGGCAGCGGATACAACAATCTATGCTCATTGGACAATCAATTCATACACTCTTACAGCGGACTGCTATGGCGGAACGGCACCAAGCACACTTCCAGGAGAGTGGATAGCAAACGGACAAAAGCCATATTGCACGCTTAATTATCAAAGTGAATATGGAGCGCTTCCAGAACCAACAAGACAAGGATACATCTTTGCCGGATGGTTTACCGCAGCAAGCGGCGGAAGCGAAGTAAACAGCAACACCACGATGGGAGCAGCGAACGCAACAATCTATGCACGCTGGGTAGATAGTTGGGTAAAAGATATGTCAGACGATGATCCTGTTCAAGACCAAGCAGATGGTTATTACAAAATCGATTCAGCTGAAAAACTCGCCCGTCTAGCATACCTTGTAAACAGTAATGCAAACAATGGCAAATGGGCAAGCTATCAATACAAACAAACCGCTGACATCAACCTTTCAGCACACTACTGGCAACCTATTGGAAATGCAACGCATCCATTTAAAGGCACATATGATGGCACGACATTTGATATTCACAACATGAAGACATATTGCGGAGCAAATGACTATGAAGCATACAACGGGGTTGGAATGTTTGGTAAAATAAGTGGTGCGACAATCAAAAATGTCAACAATTACTACGTTAACATTAAGGGTAGACAAAGAACGGGAGCTATTGCTGGACGAGATGATTCATCAACGATTCAAAATTGCAAAGTAACCGGTTCAGTTACCGGCACTGCTGGCTATATTGGTGGGCTTGTAGGGGCGTCATACAAAGAAAAGGTAATTGAATGTGAAAACAAAGCGACAGTAAAAGGTGATTTTGATGTTGGCGGAATAGTAGGAAACGCCAATGAGACAGCAATAACAAATTGTGTTAATCTTGGAACAATTCAAGGACGTAATGCAACTGGCGGCATAGCTGGATACAAACATTACGACAGTGTAGTAAATTGTATAAACAGTGGCAATGTGATTGGTTCAGGTCAATATATTGGAGGAATAGTCGGTTCATACGCAGGTGCAAAAGTGCAAAATAGCATAAACGAAGGAACTATTCAAGGAACAACAATGGTTGGAGGGATAGTAGGCTATATGCACACAGGCGCCGCAACAATATTGAATGGTTTGAATACAGGAACACTTAAAGCCACAGCAGCGAACAGCGAAGTTGGTGGAATTGCAGGGAGAGTAACCTATGCAACAACAATTACATCAAGTTTTGTTGATTGCTCGATAACGCCAGTAAGCACAAGCAAGGTTGGCGTGATTGTAGGAAATACAACCGTGGCAACGACAATCACATATTGTGGTGCGAAAGTGAATGTAACAGCGGCAGCATCAACCGTTCAACCATTCTACAGTGCTGATAGTGGAGTAACAGTGACGTGCAACGATTCATATTCGCTAGTAAACAACAAAGGCACGCAGATTAACCGAATCACAGCAACAAACAGTGGGATGGATGGTAAGTTTAGCATGATTTCAACAATACATGACGGATTGCCAGTTCCACTTGGAATCTATCATACAAGCCAATATGGAACAACCACAGGCATAGCTTCAACCTTAAAGGGCAGCCAATACGGCTGCACAACAGCATAAATACAACAATAATAAAAATTAAAAAAGAGAGTAAAGTCTACTCTCTTTTTTGTTTTTTTGATTTTAAATTTTAGGGTCAAAACCTTCAAAAATAACGTTGTCACAATATTTTACAACTCTTAAATATTCTTCTTGGCTTTTTACCGTCCAAGCGAGAAGCGGAAGTTTTTTGTATTTTCTTACAAATCTGTTTGGAAGAGTTTTTGCTTCATACATAATAAAATCTGCGCCAGCAATCTTTTTTGCAAAAATCATACGTTTAAGTCCCCAGCGGGTCATAAACTTCATTTTTACATTTTTCAAATAACCTGCAAGTTGACCTCTAAGAATTTGAGGTGAGTGTTGCTTGAAATATCCAAGTGAAAGGGGATTGAATGATGCAACAGCAATTTGACCTTTATATTCGGCCAGGATGTCAATAATCTTTTGTTCAAACTCGCCAACTTTTGCGTTGTTTTTAACTTCAATAATAACAGGTGTTTCGCCGGCAATCGCTTTAAGCGCTTCTTGAAGAGTAGGGATAGTTTCTTTGCTGCCTTTAAGTTTCAACATAGGCAAATCTTGTTTTGTCAAAAATTTAACATATCCGTCGTTGCCAGTCATTCTTGAAAGACTTTCGTCATGAAATACAACAACAGTGCCATCAGAAAGCATTTGAACATCAAGTTCAATAGCATATCCTGATTTGATTGCATTTTTGAAAGCAGAAATAGAATTTTCAGGG
The DNA here is from genome assembly GCA_003522085.1 of Clostridiales bacterium. GTDB lineage: Bacteria > Bacillota > Clostridia > Christensenellales > UBA1242 > Caccovivens. The sequence goes on from DPGI01000007.1 coordinate 20,487, forward strand.
CAGTTTGCATTATGGAGCCCACGATGCGCGATAGGTGTTTCAACAAGCCAAGATTTAAAGATGTCAGTCATATTTAAAAATCCTTTAGATTGATTATTTTACATACTAAGTATACAACATGCCGTGATATTTCACAAAGCATTTTTAATATTTTTTCAAATAATTCGATTTGATAATTAAAAAATGATTGTTTTTTTGATGAATTTTGATATACTTATCACATGGAAAACATCAGAAATTTTTGCATCATCGCTCATATTGACCATGGGAAGAGCACACTTGCTGACCGCTTGATTGAACAAACAGGTTTGGTCGCAAAAAGGGATATGCAGTCGCAACTTTTAGACAGCATGGAACTTGAACGCGAAAAGGGAATCACAATCAAACTCACCCCAACAAGAATGAACTATTCATTCAATGGCCAAGATTATGTTTTAAACCTTATTGACACTCCGGGACACGTGGACTTCACTTACGAAGTTTCGCGTTCTCTTGCCGCGTGTGAAGGCGCAATTTTGATTGTTGATGCATCGCAAGGGGTGGAAGCGCAAACACTTGCCAACGCCTATCTTGCGCTTGATGCAAACCTTGAAATATTGCCAGTAATAAACAAAATCGACCTTCCTTCGGCTCGCGTAGAAGACGCAAAAAAAGAGATTGAAGAAGTTGTCGGGCTTCCAGCAGAAGATGCACCATGCATTTCTGCAAAAGAAGGAATCAACATTGATAAAGTTCTCGAAAAGATTGTAACCGACATTCCTGCGCCAAAAATTGATTTAGATTCGCCACTCAAATGTCTGATTTTCGACAGTGTTTATGACAATTTTAAAGGCGCAGTCTGCCTTATCCGTGTTTTTGACGGAGAAGTTAAAACCGGCGATGAAGTTTTGTTTATGCAAACGGGAAGAAAATACGAAGTCACAGAAGTGGGTATTTTTAATCCTAAAATGCAGCCGAGCAGCAGTTTAAAGTCGGGCGAAGTTGGCTATCTTGCTGCTTCAATCAAAAGTCTTTCAGATGTGCATGTGGGCGATACAATAACGCACACACTCGCGCCAACAGCGCACGCTTTGCCAGGCTATAAAGTTGTTCAACCTGTCGTTTTTTGCGGCGTTTTTGCAGTCGATGGCTCAAAATATAACGAACTTAAAGAGGCTCTTTTAAAACTTAAACTCAATGATGCTAGTTTGCAGTTTTCGCCAGAAGTTTCGCAAGCTCTTGGCTTTGGCTTCAGATGTGGATTTTTGGGACTTCTGCACCTTGAAATCATCACCGAACGCATTGAACGCGAGTTCAATATCGACATTATTACGACTGCGCCAAGCGTGTCATACAAGGTCATAAAAACAAACGGCGACGAACTAGAAATTTCCAACCCTGCAAATCTGCCTTCGCCAGTTGAAATTGAAAAGATTTTTGAACCAATGGTGGCTGCAAGCATATTCACTCCGCCAGCATACGTTGGCGCAATCATGCAGTTGTGCCAAGACAAGCGCGGCATTTACAAAAACATGGTTTACCTTGATGCAACCAGAGTGCGCCTTGAATATTCGTTGCCACTCGGTGAAATTATCTATGATTTTTTTGACAGACTCAAATCGGCTACAAAAGGCTATGCAAGTTTTGACTATGAAATGGACGGCTTCGCGCCAAGCAAACTTGTAAAACTTGACATACTTTTAAATGGTGAAAAATGTGACGCGCTCTCTCTTATCGTGCATGAAGACAGTGCATATGCCCGTGGCAGAGCAATCACCGAAAAACTTAAAAAAATCATTCCAAGACAACTTTTTGAAGTGCCTATTCAAGCGGCAATCGGCAACAAAATTATCGCTCGTGAAACTATCAGTGCACTCAGAAAAGACGTTCTTGCAAAGTGTTATGGCGGTGACGTAACCCGAAAGCGCAAACTGCTTGAAAAGCAAAAAGAAGGCAAAAAACGTATGCGTCAAATAGGTTCGGTTGAAATTCCGTCCGAAGCGTTTTTGTCAATCTTAAAATTGGACGACGAACAATGATGGGAATATATGTTCACATTCCATTTTGTGACAGCAAATGTGCTTATTGTGCATTTGCTTCTTTTGTTGTGTCAAATCAAATTAAGCGTGAATATTTCGACCACTTACAAGCAGAAATTGCCACTAGCCACGAGAATGACAAAGTGGATTCAATTTACTTTGGCGGGGGAACGCCGTCGTCAGTTGATTCTGAGTTTATTGTCAGCACTCTCAAGTTGATAAAAGAAAAATTTGATGTCACTAAAGACGCCGAAATAACAATTGAATGCAATCCTTGCTCGACTACAAAACAAAAGTTGGAGGCCTACAAAAAGGCGGGATTCAATCGCATAAGTTTTGGTGTGCAAAGTCTTGATGATGACGCGCTTTCACTTATCGGCAGAAGACACACAAGCGCTCAGGCGATGCAAGCAATCGCACTTGCGCGCGAAGTGGGATTCGAAAACATTTCGGCCGATTTGCTGCTTTCGCTTCCGCAAGGAGATGTCACATCTGATGCCCAAAAACTGATAGAAAGCGGAGTAAAACACATCTCAGCATATATGATTCAAATCGAAGACGGCACACCGCTAAAACGCAAAGTAGAAAGCGGCGAAATAAAATTAAAAGATGAAGACCAAACCGTCGACGATTATCAAAAATTAACGTCATTTTTGCAAAAAAACGGCCTAAATCGCTATGAAATCAGCAATTTTGCTTATTCTGGCAGCGAAAGCAGGCACAACAGCCACTATTGGACGGGAGAAAAATATTTAGGTTTTGGGCTCGGCGTGCACTCGTTTGATGGCAAGTTTATTCGCCAAGCAAACGCTTGCAATTTCGCTGATTATTACGCTGGCAAGAAAACCTGCGAAAGCCTTTCGCCAAAAGAGCGTGACGAAGAAATCATTATGCTTGGGCTTAGGTGCAAATATGGATTTGACTTAAAAAAACTCTCTTTTGACCTTGCTTCTCAGCCTGAATTTAACAAACTTTTAAAACAAAATGTGCTTAATTTGCAGGGGACAAAAGTCACTTTAAATCCCGACTTTTATCCGGTGTCAAATTCGGTTATAATAAATCTAACAAAAAATTTTTAAATAATACTTGCAATAAAAATTTGTCTATGCTATAATGCAAATGTAAAGCAAAATTACTTTACGGAGAAAAACAGATGAGTTTAGAAAACATCTTGCTTTTGGCTCAACTTTTTGACCTGTATGGACCGCTGCTTTCGCCCGCTCAGCAAAGCGTGATGAAAGAGTATATTTTAAATGATTTCACGATTTCAGAAATCGCTGAAAATCAAGGTGTTTCCAGACAGGCAATCAAAGATGCAGTTTCAAAAGCAGAACAAAAACTTAAAAGTTATGAAAACAAACTTGGTTTTTTAAAAAGACTTAACGGGGAGAAATAATGGCACTTTTTTCATCATTATCCGAAAGATTCAACCACATATTTTCCAAGTTGACAAAGCGCGGCAGACTTACCGAACTCGAAATTAAGGAAGCAATGCGCGAAGTGCGAATTGCGTTGCTTGAAGCCGATGTCAACTATATGGTGGCAAAAGATTTCATCAAAAAAGTATCTGAAAAAGCAGTCGGCGACGAAGTAATGAAAAGTCTGACTCCAGCTCAACAGGTCATCAAAATTGTGAGAGACGAACTCACCGAACTTATGAGTTCAAACTCACAAAAACTGACTATCAGTTCAGCTCCACCAACAATAATAATGTTGTGTGGCTTGCAGGGGGCAGGCAAAACCACAATGTGCGCAAAACTTGGTGCACATCTTAAAAAAAGTGGCAAAAAACCTTTGCTTGTTGCGTGTGACATCTATCGTCCGGCAGCAATATCGCAACTTCAAGTTGTTGGCAAACAAGCCAATGTCGAAGTGTTTGAACGCGGAACTCAAAACCCAGTAAAAACGGCAAAAGAAGCAATTGAATACGCCAAAAAACAGGGATTTGATGTTGTTATCTTAGACACAGCGGGCAGATTGCACATAAACGAAGAGTTAATGGACGAACTCAAAAACATCAAATCTGCTGTTCATCCAACCGAAATCTTGCTAACTCTTGATTCAATGACAGGACAAGATGCTGTAAACGTTGCAGAATCATTCAACAACGCGCTTGATGTTACCGGATTCATTCTTACAAAACTTGATGGTGACACTCGCGGCGGGGCAGCGCTTTCAATCAAAGCAATCACCGGCAAACCAATCAAATTTACCGGCGTGGGCGAAAAAATCGGCGACATCGAACCATTTTATCCCGACAGAATTGCAAGCCGAATCTTAGGCATGGGTGACGTGCTTTCGCTTATCGAAAAGGCACAAGAGGCCGTGACCGAAGAAGAAGCCAAGGCAATGGAAAAGAAATTCCGTGAAAATTCATTTACACTTGATGACTATTTGGTGCAAATTGAAAGCATGAAGAAGATGGGCTCACTTAAAGACATCTTGTCAATGGTTCCGGGACTTAGCAGTAAGCTTAAAGGCGTGGAAATCGACGAAAACGAGTTGCAAATCAACAAACATATCATTCAATCAATGACACCCCAAGAGCGTCAAAATCCTGACATCATCAAAGCGTCGCGCAGACAAAGAATTGCAAAAGGCAGCGGAACAAGCGTTCAGCAAGTAAACAAGCTGTTAAGACAATTTGCTCAGTCCAAAGAGATGATGAAACAAATGAAAAACAAAAAAGGACTGAGATTTTAATTCGTTACATGATTGCGAAAGCAATTTTGTATAAAGGTTCGCACAAAGCGAAATCACAAAAATTAACAAGGAGGAAAACATGGCAGTTAAAATTAGACTTACAAGACTTGGTGACAAAAAATCACCTTTCTACAGAGTTGTCGTTGCTGATTCAAGAAGCCCAAGAGATGGAAAATTTATCGAAGTTCTTGGAACATACGATCCACTCAAAAACCCTGCAGAAGTTAAAGTTGACACTGAAAAAGCTTCAAAATGGCTTAAAAACGGCGCAACCCCAACAGAAACAGCAAAATCTGTTCTTGTAAAAGCAGGCGTAATCGAAAAGAAGTAAGGAGAAGACATGAAAGAACTCGTTGAATACATCGTTCGCAGCCTTGTAGAAGACAAAGACGCAGTTAAAGTCATAATCGAAGAAAACGACGACGAAACTGTTGTTAGAGTTTCAGTTGCAGACGAAGATATGGGAAGAGTTATAGGCAAAAATGGAAAGGTTGCATCAAGCATCCGTACAATTGTTAAATCTCTTGCCGGAAAAGAAAGAAGAAAAACTTTCGTTAAATTTGGAGAATAATGGAAAATTTACTCATCGCTAAAGTTTCAAAGCCACAGGGCATCAAAGGTGAATTAAAATGTCAACTATTCACCGATGTTCTTGTGGCTGTAACAAAGGCGAAAAAGGTGATTATTGAAGGGAATGAGTGTGATGTCCAATACGCAAAGGTGCGCAATGGTGACCTTTATTTAAAACTTTTGGGTATCAACGACCGCAATAACGCCGAAATCTTTAGAAATTGCGAAATCTATCTTCCGAAAAACGAAATCGAATCCGAAAAAACCGAAGATTTTTTAGTCGACGATTTGCTTGGCATGGTTCTTTACGATCAGCAAGGAAAGCAAGTTGGACAAATTGTTGACTATGAAGATTATGGCTCGGCAGCAATACTTTCAATCGACGATGGCGGGCACGTATATGAAGTTCCTTACATCGCCGAAGTTTTTATTACTGACGGTGACAAATTGGTTGTAAATCGAAAAGCATACGAGGAAAGCCGAATATGAAAATAGACATTCTTACGCTTTTTCCAGAAAGTTTTGCGCCATTTAAAGAGAGCATAATTTCTCGTGCGCAAAAAAACGGAGTGATTGAAATCAACATCATCAACATACGTGATTTCACGCTCGACAAACATAAAAAATGTGACGACACACCTTTTGGCGGAGGAGCAGGCATGTTGATGAGTGTTCAGCCTGTTTACGACGCAGTTAAAAGTGTGCTTACAGATAAAAGCAAACTGGTTTATCCTTCACCAAGCGGAAGGGTGTTCAATAGTGCAATTTCGCAACAACTCGCACAAAACGAACACTTGATTTTTATCTGTGGGCATTATGAAGGCATCGACCAACGACTTATCGAACTTTTTGGCGCTGACGAAATTTCAATCGGCGACTATGTTTTGACAGGCGGCGAAATTCCAACAATGGCAATCGTCGATAGCCTGTTAAGGTTTGTTCCTGGCGTGCTTAAAGAGGGCAGTTTAGAAGAAGAAAGTTTTTCAAATGGACTTCTTGAATATCCTCAATACACAAGACCTCAAATATTTGAAGGATTGGCTGTGCCCGACGTTCTTTTAAGTGGCAATCATCAAGAAATTGCAAAATTTCGCCATGCCGAATCACTTAAAAAAACGCAAAGGGTTCGACCTGACCTTCTCAAAGGAGAAAAATTTGAAAATTAATTGGTTTCCCGGACATATGAAGAAAGCGCTCGATGAAATGCGAGCCGAATTAAACAAGGCAGATGCGGTCGTCTATGTTTTGGATTCACGCGCACCAAAAAGTTGCTTGAATCCCGAGCTTTCTCGTTTGACCAATGGGAAGCCAATTTTATATATTCTCAACAAAATTGATTTGACCGATTTTGCGCGACTTGAAAGTATTAAAAGCACATTTAAAGGTGATGGATTTGACTATCTTATGCTCAATTCCACCCAAAGCGGCTCAGCAAAAGATGTATGCACAAAAATCCGCAGTTTGTGCAGCGCAAAAGTTAAAAAATTCGAAAGCAAAGGCATCGGCGTGACCTTGCGCGCAATAATCGTAGGCGTGCCTAATTGCGGAAAGAGCACACTTGTAAACAACCTTTGCAAAAAAGCAAAAGCAGTCACAGGTGACCGCCCAGGTGTAACAAAAGGCAAGCAGTGGTTTAAAATCGGAACAGGCGTTGAAATCTGCGACACACCGGGAACGCTTTATCCAAACCTGTCAAACCAAGAAATCGCAAAAACTTTGGCGTTTATCGGCAGTATTCGAGACGAAATTCTTGATGAAGTTGAAGTTGCCACCGAACTTTTGGCTCGAATTGAAAAATTGTATCCATCGGCAATCGAAACTCGTTTTAAAGGCGCAAAAAATCTCGAAGGAATCTGCCGCGTTCGTGCCTATCTTTTGTCAGGCGGCGAACTTGATATTTCTCGTGCGGCAAAAGCGGTTATCAGCGAGTTTAGAAGCGGCAAGCTTGGCAAACTTATGATTGAAGAATAATGAAAAAAGAAAATAAAATAAAAGGCCAAAAATATGAAATTTTGGCTCAAAATTATTTAAAGCAACACAAATACAGCATAATCGCCACAAACGTATCTAATTTTTGTGGCGAAATTGATATTGTTGCAAAGCAAAATGATACATATGTATTTGTCGAAGTGAAGGGCAGAGAGTCGACCGCATTCGGTGCGCCATATGAGGCCGTGACACCTTACAAACAAAACAAAATTCGCCGCACAGCCCAAGCTTATTTAAAAAGCAAACATTTGCTTGATACTTGTGATGTTAGATTTGATGTTATAAGTATTTTAGACAACGAAATTGAGCATTTAATTGACGCATTTTAACAATCGAACAAAACTCCGCGACAAATTATCGCAACCAAACAACCGAATAAATAAGTGCATAAAAAACACCTTTTGAAGGTGTTTTTATTTTAGTCTGTAATATCGATGATTGTTGGCTCGATGTGTCTCTTTTTAGCGCGTCCGTTGTATTTTGGATCCCAATCTTCGATTGCTGCTTTAAACATTTCTTCAATCTTGTCGATGCTGCGTTCGATAAGGAAGTTTTTAGAATGTTCAACGTATTGTTGTTTGTATTCTTGTCTAACTTCTGGATGTTCGATCCACCAATCAAGTTTTTTCGCCAAATCTTTATAATCGCCAGCTTTAAACAATGACTCTTCGCAGATTGTGAATTGAGGAGTTGCTGAACGTGGAGATTTTGATACGATTGGCACAACTCCGCACGCGATTGCTTCCATACAGCTTATGCCTTCAATTTCGGTGTCAGCAGGGTGGATATAAATATCGGTGAAGTTGTGAATTGAGTGAAGTTGTTCTTTTGTGTAAAAGCCAAAAATTGGCGCGTTTGGAAGGCAAGTTGACATTTTTTGAATCTTCTTCTTTAAAGGACCTTTTCCGCCGAAGATAAGTTGAATTTGGTCTTTATATTTTGACATATTCACTGCTTTAATAATCAAATCGTGGCGCTTTTCTTGGCTGAATCTGCCGATGAAAGAAACTATGATTTTATCATTCAAAAATACTGGTTTTTCGCCTTCTTCCATAGTGAAAAAGTCAGAAAATCCGTTTGAAATAACGTGCAAATAGTTGTTGTAGCCTTGTTTTACAAGTCTGTCAGCAATCATTTTGCTTGGGCAGTGGATGTGTTTAACATATCTGTAAATGTTGCGATAAAAGCTTTGATACAATGCGTCGTTAAGAGGTTTTAAGCGGTGCAAATAAATTGTTGATGTAATGTTGCAAGGGTCGATATGGAAAGCAGCGGTGCAAGGCACGTTAAGTTCACGGCAAAGTTTAACAGCGGTGCAGCCAAGTTTGAATGGCATATAAACATGAACGATGTCGCTTCCGATAATTGCTTCTTTAAGCACTTCTTTGTCAGGTGCTGCAAAAGTGAAACCCTCTGAAGAAATAATTTTATCTGCTAGTTTTCCAAAAGAACGTTTTGGAAGACCAAATTTTGTTCTGCCTTCGTTGTCAATAGTAACAACTCTTACAGTATGTCCGCGCTTGCGAAGCATTTCTGTAAATCTTCGGGCTGACACGTTTGTGCCGTTGTTTTCTTCGAAATATCCGTCAGTGACAAAAGTGATAATCATAATTTACCTCTCTAAAACAGAATAACATATATTTTTGAAAAAGCGAAATATTTTAGCGTCAAAAAGCGATATTTTTTATTCATCAAAGTCGGGAATGAATTGAGTCGTTGCACTTTCCTTATCTTGAACAAATCCGTTTTTAAATCCAAGTTTAATTGCGTGGGAAACAACGATTTTATATTCAAGCGGATCGAGTTTTCTATCAACTGGAGCGCAGGCTTTAAAGCATGGCGTGTATTGATTCATAAGGCTGATAAAAGTGTCCGTGCCAAGATTTTCGGCAATCCAGTCTAAAACAGCCAAACTGTCTTTTACGTGTGAAGGCAAAATCATGTGCCTAATGATGATTCCCTTTTTCATAAGGCCGTTTTCGATTACGTCAATCGGCTGATTTTTTCGCATTTGCGCTATCGCCAGGGTTGCCTCTTCAAAATAATTTGGCGCTGCTGAATAGACGGCAGAAAGTTCAGGCGAGCAGTATTTAAGGTCAACCAGGTAAACATCAACCAACCCCTTTAATTTTGCAATGGTCTCGGCGCTTTCAAATCCAGAACTATTCCAAACAACGGGAATGCAAGGCTTGTAAATTTTTAATGCCGAAATAATTTCTGTGGTGTAGTGCGAAGGGGTGACAAGGTTTATGTTGTGCGCGCCCTTTTGTTCGAGATCTTTAAAAATCTGCACAAGGTCGTTGATGGTGATTTCTTTGCCCTTGCCGAGATGGCTGATTTGATAGTTTTGACAGAAAATGCATTTCATGTTGCAATGCGAAAAAAATATGGCACCGCTGCCATTTGTTCCGCTGATAACAGGTTCTTCCCAGTGGTGAAGCATGACCTTTGCGACTTTAAGCGATTTTGCACCACAATATCCGCAAACTTTTGATCGGTCAACGTTGCACTTTCTCGGGCAAATATTGCATTTCATAGTTAAATTTTAGCATGTTTAAAGCATTAAAGCAAGAAAATATGAAAAAGAAAATTTTTTTGAAAATATCAATAAATTATTGACTTTTGTGTAGATTTTTTGTTATACTTGCGATTGCAAGGAAGATATGGATCGCTAGCTCAGTTGGTAGAGCAATTG
>DPGI01000007.1:30633-57890 GCA_003522085.1 Clostridiales bacterium
AGAGCAATTGACTCTTAATCAATAGGTCCAGGGTTCGAGCCCCTGGCGATCCACCAAAAATAAAAAGTCGCATTTTGCGGCTTTTTTTGTCAGATAACAAATGAAAAATCAATGTTGTGTTGAAGTATATTATTACAGCATCAATTTTTTCACCTTTTACGCGGCAAAAATATGATTATGTTTTGCAACTCAAAACCTATCTAATCTCGCCATAAAGTCTTTCATATTCGGCGATATGACGAATTAATAAGTGTTCAATTTCTTTGTTTTTTGTTCGGGTGTTATGTTGCGAAATGACTCCGAGTTTATAAAGCATAGACTTTGAAAGTCTAAGCGTAAAGCGTGCGTAATCTTTTTTCATATTTTCCTTCTTTTGTAAAATGTATTTATATTAAAAGCATAACATATTTTGCAAATTTAATAAAATCTTTTTGCAAATTATCAAACAAATGCTAAAATAAAATAATGAGAGTAATATGCGGCACATGCAAAGGCAAAAGATTGCTTGAAAATAAATATGACCATATCCGTCCAACCACGGATAAAGTTAAGCAAGCACTTTTTACAAAGTTGCAGTTTTTTGTTGAAGGCAAACGTGTCCTTGACGCTTTTTGTGGAACAGGAGCATTAGGCATTGAAGCACTATCGCGTGGTGCAAGTGAAGTCATCTTTGTTGACAAAAATCCCAAAAGCACCGCTATGACAAAACAAAACCTTAAAAATCTTTCGCTGCAAGCAAAGGTTGTTACTGGTGATGTTTGCAAGCTTCTCAGCAAAAATTGGGAAGGGTTTGACCTTATCTTGCTTGACCCACCATATCAGTCCCAACTTTACACACCAGTTTTAAAGCAAATAGCAAAATTCGACCTATTAAACGACGACGGGATAATAGTTTGCGAGCATTTTAAGCGCGGCGAATTTGACTATAAACCATTCAAAGTTATCGATGAAAAACGTTATGGCACAATTATGCTGACATTTCTCCAAAAGGATGAATAAGAAAAATAATTTTTTTTTGCATAATTATGCATAAATTTGTTTGCTTTATTCAAAACGATGTGATATACTTACGACATACCCACTGGAGGAAAAATGCTTAAACAACTTGAAGAACTGGGATTTATCGACTCTACAGACGGCCAGTTAAACGAAGAAGAAAAAATCTTATTATTACATATTTATAAATCAAAATTAAACGGTGTTCAACCCGACCTTAAATCGACATATGAAAAAATTCAGTCAAAAGAATTGACTGCTTTTTCACAACTTATTGATGCTTCAATAGGCTGTGATTTTGACGGTGATTATTCAAAGATGATTGAGGCTATGCACAAAAGCATCTGCACAAAAGCAGGGAGTGCAGAAGAAAACTATAAAGAGTCTCGCACATTTGACGCTTATGAAGAAAAAATGCAGGGAATTAAAAATGTTCTCAACGAAAAGCGCGAAAAGTTGCAAACATTAAGATCACTTCTTGGCGATCAACAAAACCTTAAAGAACTTTGCCAAAAATTTGGCATGCCATCAACTGATGAAAACATCGAAATGTTGCAAGCAGGGCTTAAAAATCAATATAATGAAACACAAAAAGATTACATGACAAACCGCATAAAAGTTTTTGTTCCAGCTGTTGAATATACAATCAAATCAGACATTCGTTCAGGAAAATATGCTGAAAACAAAATGGATCGCTAGAAAAAGACATTCAAAAACACGCACCCGCGTGTTTTTTTATTTCAAACCAACCGCAATGCACACGCAGTGTGCTATCATGTCAGCCAATATGGAACAACCACAGGCATAGCTTCAACCTTAAAGGGCAGTCAATACGGCTGCACAACAGCATAAAGGCGTATATTGTCCCTCTTTTTGCGCATTCTAATAATGGGAGGGAAGCATGAAAGAAACTTTAATGTTGATGGGCTTTGGTATGGGGCTTGTCACCGGTATGCTTTTATACAAATATTCACCTTGCACAAAACAAGCTGTCGATAAGGGCGAAAAAGCGGTTATGAAAGAGGTTGAAAAGGCGACAAGTGCAGTAAAACAAGCTCAAAAGAAATCTAAATAACAAAAAAGCAAGGGTTAATCCTTGCTTTTATTTTTTAAAAAAACCGAGCAAATGCTTTGTCAATGTTAAACCAGCTGCCACAAACATTGCTGGCTCCACCAAAGTTTCCTCATGGCACACAGTTGGATTCCCTTAATGATGCTTCCGTCAGGACCTGACATGGTTCAGGAGCAACTATTGCATAAGACCTTGATTTCAACACCAATAAAGTTTGCACATTTCCGACCTAACAAAGCCTAGGCAAGCGTTCAATCCTGCTGTAGCGGGTTGCAGGTTACAGGGCACCGCTAACTCCCCATCTAGCTCGGTTCAATTATTATATATCAAAAAAATAAAAAAATCAAGAAAAACGTTTCGCTTTTTTCACAAACTAATATATACTGATAAAGTATGATTTAAGCATTTTTTGCTACAAAACAACCAACAGGGGTGACTATGGAAGAAAAAACTAAGGCCGAAAGATTTCTTGACGCGTTCAACAGCATTGATTATTCACTTAGAGCAAGGTATAACCTTAACCGCAGCATGAGCTTTTCAGATTTAATCAGAAAGTGTGTTAGTTTAAATTATGTGATAAGGAAATATGAAGACGACTTAATTGATTATGGCAGACTTCGCAATGCTATTGTGCATCAGGGAAACAAAGATTATATAATTGCTGAACCACATGAAAACATTGTGTCACACATCGAAAAAATTGAACGTTTAATCAATGTCCCACCAAAAGCGATTGATATTTGCCGCAGAGATGTGCTTTCTGCCTCTGCTGGTTCATCAATGGAAGACATCATCAAATTGATTTCTTCGTCGAAATATTCCAATATTCCTATTTATCAAGGAAAAACTTTGATTGGAATTGCAAATGGTCAGAAAATTCTTGACAGTTTTGGTCAATATTTGATTTCAGGTGGCAAGGCGAACACATTTTTAAAACATATGCAAATTGAAGATTTGCTCACTAAAATTGAAGATTCAAAGTATTATGAAGTTTGCCCAGTGGATTTAACAATTGAAGAAACGCTCAATAAGTTCCACAATAATCCAAAACTTTTAGTTATACTCTTGACAAAAACAGGGGGATATAATGAAAACGCTGTTGGAATTGTCACCGGTGCAGATTCTATCACTATGAACAAGGTTCTTGACGACTTTAATTAGTTGACAAAAACAGTTGTCAGTGTTAAAATAATCACGTAAATAAAAAATGTTGATGAAAGACACGATTTTTAAACAATTTTTCACAGAGAGTTGCAGGTTGGTGAAATGCAATAAGAATATTTAAAAACCATCACTTTCGGAGTTGCAAAGTTGAAAGCATGCGCATGCGTGCAATTAGACTGCGCCGGCATCTTCCCGTAACAGAAGAGGTGTGTCAACAGGCACGCAGGCATTACAAGTGGTTAACCCTCGGCGGTCTTGTATCTGCCGAGGATTTTTATTTTTAGGAGAAGAAAATGAAAAAAGAACAAACCATGCCAAATTTCATTGAAATGGAACACAATATTCTTGATTATTGGAAGCAGAATGATTCTTTCAAAAAGTTGGTAGCAAAAAATGCAGGACACGACCGTTTTAAGTTTTTAGACGGTCCAGCAACGGCAAACAATCGTCTTGGAGTTCACCACTTTTGGGGAAGAACACTTAAAGATTTGACAATCAGATACAACGCTTTGAAAGGCAGAGATTGCCAGTATCAAAATGGCTTTGACGGACAAGGCCTTTGGGTTGAAGTCAATATGGAAAAAGAATTAGGGCTCAACGGCAAACCTGAAATCATCAAATATGGCGTTGACAAGTTTACAAACAAATGCATCGAACGTGTTGCATATTTTGGCAAGGAAATAACAAATCAATCAATTCGCATGGGACAATGGATGGACTGGGACAACAGTTATTACACAAATACTGACGAAAACATCACTTCAATTTGGTATTTCTTGAAAGAATGCGCTCGCCGTGGCTGGCTTGTTCGTAAAAACAGACCTATCGCATGGTGCCCACGTTGCGGAACAAGCATCAGCGAGCACGAAATGTCATCGTCGTATCACGAAGTAGAACATACTGCGCTTTTTGTCAAACTTCCAGTAAAAGGCAAAAACTTTAAAATTGTTGCATGGACAACCACTCCATGGACGCTTTCAGCCAATGTGGCACTTGCAGTAAATCCAGAATTTGAATATGTTGAAGTGGATTATCACGGCGAACATATTTTGATTGGCAAAGACAGATATAAAGCGGTTTTAAAAGAAGATGTGCCTGTCGTTGCAACCTATAAAGGCAGCGACCTTGTTGGGCTTGAATACGAAACCTGCTTCCCAGAAATTTCTGAACAACAATTCTCGCATAAAGTTGTAGCGTGGGATATGGTTGACAATGCAGAAGGAACATGCGTTGTTCACATCGCGCCTGGCTGCGGGGCAGAAGACTTTGAACTTGGAAAGTCGCTTTCACTTTCTGAAATTTGTCCAATCAACGAACAAGGCGTTATGCTTGACAACACAGGATTTATGGCAGGAAAGAAAACAACAGATGTTGTTGATCTTGTTGTGGACAGATTAAAACGCGACGGCAAACTTTTGTATGCGCACAAATATAAGCACAGTTATCCGTATTGCTGGCGCTGCAAAACCGACCTTGTATACAAACTTATTTCAGCTTGGTATATCAAAATGGACGAAATCCGCCCACTCGCGCTTAAAGCAATCGAAGAGGTTGAATTTAAACCTGAATTTGCCAAAAAACGTATGATTGATTGGCTTAACAACATGGGCGATTGGAACATTTCGCGCAGCCGTTTTTATGGGCTTCCTCTTCCATTCTACGTTTGCGAAAAATGCGGAAAAATCCATGTGATTGGCTCGAAAGAAGAACTTAGAGAAAAAGCAGTGAATCCTGCGCTTGTTGACGCTCTTCCTTCAATTCACAAACCTTGGATTGACGACATTAAAATCAAATGTGATTGCGGCGCTGAAATCTCACGCGTGCCAGAAGTCGGCGACGTTTGGCTTGACGCGGGCATCACACCTTTCAGCACGAAAAAATATTTCACAGACAAAAACTTCTTCAACGCAAACTTCCCAAGCGATTATGTTTGCGAAATGATAGAACAAATTAAACTTTGGTTCTATTCTTTGCTTATCATGAGCGTTGTTCTCACAGGCAAAGCGCCATACAAAAAAGTCGTAACTTATCAATATGTAAAAGACGAAAATGGTGGCGAGTTCCACAAGAGCGGCGGGAATACGCTTGAAGCGGACGTAATTGCCGACAAGGTTGGGGCAGATGTTATTAGATATTTGTATGCTTCGTCAAGCCCAGCCAACGACATGAGATTCGGCTTTTCGCTTACTGACGATGCACGCAGAAAATTGATTGCGTTCTGGAACGTTTACACATTCTTTAACACATATGCTTGCATTGACAACCCAGACATTGTGCATTTTACCCCTTCTGAAAAAGATTTGACAATCACAGACAAGTGGCTGATTCAAAGCATAAACAAGTTTATCAAAACATCAGATGCAAATTATGCTGACGACAAATGCTTCTTAGTTGTCAAAGACTTTGAAAAACTTGTTGACGATATTTCAAACTTCTACATCCGCGCCAACAGAAAACGTTTCTGGAAGAGCGAAAACAAAGTTGACCAACTTGCCGCTTATTGGTGCTTGTATTATGCAATCAAATCTATGATTAGAGTTATGGCGCCAGTTATTCCATTCCTCAGCGAACACATTTGGCAAAACCTTGTAAGAGAAGTTGAGCCAAACGAAGCCGAAAATGTTATGCTGTCGGGCTATCCAACAGCAATCTACGACAAAGATTTCGGTGACATTTTAGAAAACGCAGCAGTGGCAAGAGATGTTATGTCAACCGCTCAACGCCTTAGAAACGAAAATCAAATCAAAGTTAAACAACCTTTGAAAAAGATGTATGTTGCAGGCGGAGCAAACACTGTTAAGGTGCTTGAAGATTTTGACAGCATCATCAAAAGCGAACTTAATGTTAAAGAACTTGAATGCGTTAAAGACGATTCACTTTTCAACGACGAATATCTTTCAGTAAACTTCAAAAAAGCGGGAGCAGTTTTGAAGGGCAATGTTCAAGCGCTTAAAAACGAACTTGCATCTGTTTCGGATTGGTCGAAAATTATGAGCGATTACAAAACAGGCAAGGTTAGCGTGGGACACTTTGAAAATCTGGATAGTGAACTTTTCAACCTTGAAAAGAAACCAAGACAAGACTTTGTAATCGCGCACGAAAATGGAAATACAGTTGTGCTTGACATAAACCTTGACCCAGAACTTTATATGGAAGGACTTTATCGTGAATTTGTCCGCGGACTTCAAGTTATGAGAAAAGAAGCAGACTTTGCAATCGACGAACGTATCAAAGCAAGTTTTGAAACCTGCGACGAGCAACTTAAAGCTATGCTTGAAAAGTTTGGTGACAAAATTATGCAAGAAGCGCTCATCTGTCAAATGTGCCCATCACTTTCGGCAGCAAAGATTAAAAAATCTGTTGAAGTTGGTGACGGCGAAATCATAGTTTCACTTGAAAGCAAATAAACAAAAGACGGCTTATAGCCCGTCTTTTTCTTTGTTTTTGTTGTGTTTTGACAATAATTATGCTAAAATTAACTGAAATTTATGAGGTGACTATGAAAATCGCAAATGGCTGGCAAGATTATGAAGTTCTTGCAACAGGCGACGGCAAAAAAATTGAAAATTGGAACGGACACGTGCTTGTTCGACCAGACCCACAGGTTATTTGGGGCGGACTTGAAAACCGCCGCAAACCATATGAAAAACTGATCGCGGCAGAATATCAACGTTCATCGTCTGGCGGAGGATGCTGGGAAGAGAAAAAGAAACTTCCTTCGCAGTGGCTTTGCACTTGGAAAAATTTAAAATTCATAGTTAAGCCTATGGGATTTAAACACACCGGAATATTCCCAGAACAAGCAACAAATTGGGAAAGAATGCAGACTCTTATTAAAAATTCTGGCAGAGAAATTAAAATTTTAAACCTTTTTGCTTACACTGGTTGTGCGTCGGTTGCGTGTGCTGCGGCAGGAGGAAAAGTTACTCACGTTGATGCAAGCAAAGGAATGGTGGAGCGCGCGAAAGAAAACGCACGTCTTAATGGCATCACTGACATAAGATTTATCGTTGACGACTGTCAAAAATTTATAGAGCGTGAAATTCGTCGTGGCAATCGCTATGATGCAATTATCATGGACCCACCAAGTTATGGCAGAGGGCCAAGCGGGGAAATGTGGAAAATCGAAGACAATTTGTTTGACTTTATCGGGCTTTGCAAGCAAGTGCTGTCAGACAATCCGCTATTTGTGCTGGTTAATTCTTACACAACCGGCTTGCAAGCGGGGGTTATCAAAAATATGCTTGCCTTGACATTTGGAATTGAAGGCACCGAGGCGGACGAAATTGGCTTGCCAACGAAAGAAGGAATAGTACTTCCTTGCGGCAACAGTGGATTTAAAATTTGGTAAGGAGAAAATATGCAAGTAGTTTATGAAGACAATTCAATAGTTGTTGTTGTCAAACCGCAAAACCAACCATCGCAGCAAGATGAGTCGGGAGATTTGGATTTGCTTAATGAAGTTAAAGCATATGTAAAAGAAAAATACAACAAGCCGGGCGACGCGTTTATCGGCCTTGTTCACAGACTTGACCGTCCAACTGGCGGGCTTATGGTTTTTGCTCGCAATTCAAAGTCGGCAGAGCGTCTTTCAAAGCAAATTCAAAGTGGACAATTTCACAAAACATACTACGCTGTTGTTGATGGCAGAATTAAACAATCATCTGAAAGGCTTGTGCATTATTTAAAGAAAGATGAAAAAAATAATATTGTCAAACTTTGCCCACCACTTGAGAGCGGCGCAAAAAAGGCAGAACTTATATACAAATGCCTTGACCGAAACGACGAACATTCGCTTTTAGAAATTCAAATTTTGACAGGCAGATCGCATCAAATTCGTGTGCAACTTTCAAGCATAGGCTACCCGCTTTATGGTGATATGAAATACAACAAATCGGCAAAGAAAGGCAACCTTGCATTGTGGGCGGGCAGGCTTGAATTTGAACATCCAATCACAAAAGCAAAAATGGTGTTTGTGTCATCACCAGATGAAACCAAAGCGCCTTGGAATGAATTTAAAATTTCAAAATATTTTATGAGGTAATTTATGAAGAGAAATCTTGTCCCTGCAAAATACAAATGGGATTTGTCGGCTTATGCCAAAGATGAAGATGACTTTTTGAAACGCACAAAAGCTCTGCAAAAATATGCCGAGCTTTTTAAAAGTTTTGAAGGCAAACTTGCAGACGATAAAATGCTGCTTAAACTTCTTAATCTTACAAGTGAATATTCTAAAGAAGTTTCGCTGCTTGGCAATTATGCACAACGAAAATTAGACGAAAACTTGGCAGATTCAAAAGCGAGTGAAAATGTGAATTTGCTTAGCAAAATTTGCAGCGACAATTCGGTTGCAAGTTCATTTATCACACCTGAAATTTCGCAGTTTTCAAACGATAAGTTGCAATCTTTAATGCAAAATCGCAAATTTAAAGCACACAGACTTTATTTTAGAGATATTTTGCGTGATCGTCCTCACATTTTGCCAAAAAATGAAGAAAAACTTCTTTCCGGCATGGGTGAATTTTTAGGCGGTTTCAGCGAAAATCACGGCAATTTTTCAGATGCGGATTTAAAGTTTAAAGATGTTTTAGATGGCAGTGGCAAAGCGCACAAATTTACGCAGGACAAATACAGTTTGTATATGCACAGCAAAGATAGAGTTCTTCGCGCAAATGTTTTTGCAGAGCAAAACGGTGCATATGGAAGATTTATAAATTTCTTGTCAAGCAACTATCTCAGCGACGTAAAGGCGGATTGCTATTTTTCAAAAATACACAACTATTCATCAGCGCTTGAAGCAGCAGTGCTGAGTGAAGAAGCAAGCATCGACGTCTACAACAATCTCATCGCTTGCGTGCACAAAAACCTGCCAACACTTTATGCATATTTTGATGCAAAACGTTCGCTTTTAGGATATAAAGATTTTTACATTTACGATCAATTTGCTTCTGTCAGTAAAGTTAAAGAGCAAAAATATTCTTATGACGATGCAATAAAACTCATCAAAAAAGCAGTGGCTCCACTTGGCAAAGAATATGTTGCGCTTATCGACAAAGCTAAAAAAGAAAAATGGATCGACCTTATGCCAAACGACGGGAAGGCTGGGGGAGCATATTCGGCTTCTGCATATGGCGCAAATCCTGTGGTGCTGACAAATTTTACAGGCGACTACAATTCTGTTTCAACTCTTGCTCACGAACTTGGCCACGCAATGCATTCATATTTTTCAGAAACGCATCAAATTTTTGAAGAAAGCGGGTATGTGATTTTTGTTGCAGAAGTTGCGTCAACTGTAAATGAGATGCTGCTTAGACTTATGATGCTTAAAAATGCTTCTACTCAAAATGAAAAGCGCAGCATTATCGACGGAATCTTTAATGATGTCAAATCTACAATTTTCAGACAAACTATGTTTGCGGAGTTTGAAGAGTGGGTGCACGCCGAATATGAAAAAGGCAATCCTTTGTCAAAAGATAAACTTTGCGAAAAATATTATGACCTTAACAAATTGTATTTTGGCAAGCGTGTAAAACTGACAAAAGAAACTCAATATGAATGGGCAAGAATTCCACATTTCTATCGCAGTTTTTATGTTTACAAATATGCGACCGGGCTTATCAGCGCGCTCAATATTGTCAGCAGAATTTTAAACGGCGAAGAAGGCGCAGCCCAAAAGTATTTAAACTTTTTAAAATCGGGCTGCACGTCTGACCCAATAACGCTGCTTAAAAACGCCGGTTGCGACCTTGAAAAACAATCGACTTTTGACGAAGTGTTTGACTTTTTAAGAACTCTTCTTGTTGATTTTAAATAATTAAAAAGCAAATAATAAATTAAATAAATATTAAATAATTAAGTAAAAATATCATTAAAAATCAAATATTTTTTAAAAATAATATAAAATAATTAAAAAATGCTTATTTTCTAAGCATTTTTTTATTTATTATTTTTTTTATTTATTTTAATTATTTATTATTTTTCTTTTAAATTATCTGCACATTTTATCTGTAAGTCACAACTAATTGCAGTTTTGCCCAAGCAAAAATCCGCCCGCAAAAATAAGCAACCCAATAGGAATGGCAAAGTTTATGCAGCCGCAGTCAAAGCAGTTGTTTTGTTCGCAGCATGGTTGCCTTAGTGGCATAGGAGAAAAAGGATTGCAATTATCATATGGGAAAGGATTGCAGCAGTTTCGATTTTGACAGGGGTTAAAGCATGGCATATTAAAAAAGCAGCCGGTCTGATAGCATTGTTTCATTTTTCACCTCTCACTATCATAATATTTTGGGCTGCTTCAATTTGCTAATTCTTTACAAACATTTTTTGAGTAACGCCAATAAACCATGACTTAGGCACAAGGCGTTTTAAAAAGTAGAGCACTTTTTGTTTGCCGATAATCACTTGTGGTTTAAGTTTTTTCTTTTCGATAAACTTAACCATTTTCTTTACTGCGTATTCAACACTCATGCGTTTGTCTTCATGTGAGTCAACATAAAGGGTTGAGTTTTTAACGCTGTCGCCATATCTTTCGTTTGTCTTAAATTCTTTCACACGATTTTTAGTAAAGTTTGTTTTAACTTCGCCAGGACAAATTGCTGCAACTTGAATTCCTGTGTTTTTAAGTTCCATTCTCAGCCCGTCTGTGATCATACTCACAGCCGCTTTACTTGCGCAATAATACGCTCTAAAAGGCAAAGGGAAAAGTGCGCATGTCGAAGAGATGTTTATGATTTTGCTTTTCTCTTTCATAAGTGGAAGTGCGCGCTTTGTAACGTTGACAAGCCCGAAAAAGTTGATGTCAAACTGTTTGCGAATCAGTTCTTCTTCAACAAGTTCAACCGCGCCAGAAAGGCCTTGCCCCGCACAGTTGATTAAGATGTCAAGTTTTTCATCTTTAATGCCGTCAAAAAACTTGTCAAGTTGTTCGGTCTTTGTGATGTCGCATGGGTTTTCGGGATTGTTAAGTGAAAGGTTGATAACCTTGTCGCCGCATTCGTCAAAATGTTTTTTAAGTTGTGCGCCAATTCCGCTTGACGCACCAGTAATAAGCACAGTTCTGTTCATATAAACTCCTTAGCATCATTATACATCATAACTTAAAATATTCAAATTGATTGTTAAATAATTTTGGGTTTGACAAAATAAAAATAAATCGTTATAATAACAACAGGAGAAGGAAACATGAATTCTACAAAAACAAATTTAATAAAATCCAGCGGCATCCTTTCAATTATTGGCGGATTCTTTACGCTTGTGATGTCAGTTCTTTCAGTTTTCAATACTGATTATCTCGGCAGAGTAATCTCGGGCTATGGATATGTGTCATATTCGGCAGGTTATGCAATAAGCATTACACTTTGTGTTCTTGAAATGCTTTTGGGCATTTGCTCAATGCTTGGCGGCCTGTTTTTAATTAAATTTCTTTTGCCAAAATATCAAAACTCGACCAAAAGGATAAAATATTACAAATGGGGTTGCGGATTGACAATCGCAGGCGCTTTAGGTTTGTCACTTGCAACAATCTTGCTCTACATTTCATTCGGAATGAAAGAAACCTCGGCAAACGCTTACTTTAACGATTCAGAGGTAAATTCAATTCAATCAAATTCAGCAACGAATGCTCAACAACAGCAACAAGACGAGCACATCAAAAAGCAAATTGAAATTTTGCGCGACATGAAAGCAAAAGGTGAGATTACAGACGAAGAATTTAAAACAATCATGTTTGACCTTATCAAAAAATCTTAAAAATAAAAACCGAATTAAATTTCGGTTTTTTTGCGCTTATTTTTAAAAAAGTCAGTTAAAATTTTTGATGCTTCTTCGCAAGGGGTAAAGCAGTATTCAACTTTGTGATTCAGCCTTGCAGATGATATGATTTTTTCAAGCAGGCCATCTTGCGATGTTTTTTCTTCGGCGGCAAAATACAGTTTTGAGATTCGAGCATTTGATATTGCGCCGGTGCACATAGGGCAAGGTTCAAGCGAAACATAAATTTCACAACCATCAAGCCTCCAAGACTTCAATTTCTTGCACGCTTTTTCAATGGCGATGATTTCGGCATGCTTTGTTGCGATTTGACTGGCTTCGCGCTTGTTGTGAGCGCGTGAAATAATTTTTCCGTCACAAACCACGACCGCGCCAACCGGAATTTCTCCCGCTGTGGCGGCCTTGCGCGCTTCTTTAATTGCTTCAGCCATAAATTTGTTCATAGATAAAAATAGTATATATTAAAATAATTTGTTTTGTCCAGCAAAATGTTGTATACTTTAACCATGGATCAAGCAAAAAAACAAAAAACATTTAGACAAAACAATTTTTATACTATGCAAGACACAGGCATAGGCTTTTTGGTGGCACTTCTTGCACCATATGCTATTTCATTATTGGTGATTTTAGTGTGCCAAACAATCATTGCTGGCGGGGTTGACGGCACGGCGCTGTCAGAATCAATCGGCTATAAGATTGTCACGGCACTCATAAGTCCAGTCGCATTTTGCATAGCATTTTTCGCCTTTAACAAAGTCAAAAAAATCAGTATTAAAGCCGCAAAAGTAGACTTTAAAATCGGAACAAAAAACATGATTATGTGTTTTGTAATTTCTGTGGTTTGCTTTTTTGGATGCATGTATTTCATTGGCGGAATCGACCACTTGCTGCAACTGGGCGGATATAAACTTTCAGGCATTTCAATGCCAGTTGACAACGCTGGTTGGCTTGTTTTGTCGCTTATAATTTTTGCAGTGTTGCCAGCAATTTTTGAAGAACTCATCTTCAGGGGTATGCTTTTAAACGGGCTTCGCGAAGGCATGGGTGACGTGAGTGCGCTGTTTATGTCGGCATTTTTATTTGCAATTATGCATGGCTCGCTTCAACAACTTATTTATCCATTCATATTGGGCGTAGTTTTAGGCTGGATTGCAATGCGAACGGGCTCAACATTTTGCAGCATGCTTGTCCACTTTTTAAACAACGCTACCGCAGTAATCATAAATTATTTCACTGTTCGCAACGAGCTTAACATGTCGATTGAATACAATGCATGGCAATGGGTGCTTGCGGTTGGGCTTGTGCTTGTTGCAGCAGCAATTATTTATGTGATTGAAAGATTTTATTTTAAGCATAAAAATCAAGAAAAGCCATTGACTCAGCCAGCACAAGAAGGCGAAACAGACAAGCCAAATCAAACAAATATTGGCTCTGCCAGCACGAAAAAGTCGTTGTCATCTGTTCCACTTTTGCTGTGGATAGGAATAGGCATCGCAATCATACTTTTCATCGTAAACACAGCGGTAGCATTTATGCCGTCAGCAAGCGCATAACATGCATGCAAACATAAGAAGGGGAATATACTAGTCCTATGAATGAAAAACAAAAGTCGTTTAATGCAGCAAGCCTAACTTACTTTTTTATAGTGGTTTTGTTTGTTATCTTAAGATTGCTATCTTCATTTGGCCTATTAAAATTTATGGGCGAAGGTGGGGATTACTTTTTCACAATCATAATTCAGATAGTCCTTCTTTTTGGCGGTTCGATTTTTATTTATTCGGCATTAAAGAAACAAAAAATCAAATACACATTTCAAGAATTTACAATTAAAAAAGTCTCAGGCAAAGTTGTTGGGCTCAGTTTCTTGCTTGGCGTTGTGGTGTTTTTAATAAACATGTTTGTTTCGTCTGCGTTTAATGGTTTTATTGAGTTGCTAGGTTATGAACACACGTCGCAAGCCATAAGTTCTTATTCATTTGGCAGCCTGCTTTTAAACCTGCTTTTTACCGCTGTTTTGCCGGGAATTTGCGAAGAAGTGGCACACCGCGGAATGTTGCTTCGATCATACAGCAGTTTAGGTCCATGGAAGGCGATTATGCTTTCGGCGCTTATGTTTGGACTGTTGCACGTCAACATCGAACAATTTTTCTATGCGACAATAATCGGCATCTTTCTTGGTGTGATTACGATTATGTCAAACTCGATTATTCCAGCCATGATTATTCACTTTATGAACAACGCACTCAGCACGTATTTGCTGTTCTCTGAAGTCAATGGTCTGCCGCTCGGCAACGCATTTTTGACAATCCAAAGCGTGCTTACATCAAATCTTTTCATCGGCATTTTGCTTAGTTTCTGCATAATTGTTGTTTTGCTATATCTTGGAAGTTATTTGTTTAAGATTATCGTTCAAAACAGGTTGAAAGAAGACATCACGCTTTTGCAACAACAATTTACAAAAGAAATACAACGTCAGCGCTATCTTATGAGTCTTGAAAATTCAAGACTTGAAGCAATCGGGCTAGAACCAGTTGAAGACGGCGACATTTTTGCAGGCATAAAAGAGTTTGCGGCAATGCTGGATGAACCGGCACAGCCACAAGAATTCAAACCTTCAAAATATGGCAAACTGCTTACAATCGTAACGGTTGTGCTTGGCGTGGTCTTGACGATTTTCACGTTTGTTTGGGGTGTTCTATGATGACGATAAACTTGGTGTGCGTTGGAAATTTGAAAGAAAAATTTTGGGTTGATGCCCAAAATGAATACATAAAAAGATTGCAAAAATTTTGTAAATTCAACGTTGTTGAAGTTGACGAAAAAAACTTTGCTTCAAACGAAAATGAATGCAAACAAAAAGAAGGCAAATTGATTTTAGAAAAATGCAAAGGCGATATGTTTTTGTTTGATTTGAAGGGCAAAAATTATTCAAGCGAAGAGTTTGCTTCGCTCATCGAAAAGCAAGCGCAATTTTCAAGCACATTAACCTTTGTAATCGGCGGCTCATATGGCGTGAGTGAAGATATTAAATCTCAAGCAAAAGGACTGCTAAGTTTTGGCAAACAAACGCTTCCGCACAATTTGGCTAGGGTGGTTGCAATCGAGCAAATTTATCGCGCGTTCAACATAATTGCCGGAACAGCATATCACAAATAAAAAAGAACACATTTTGATGTGTTTTTTTGTTGCAATAAAGCATACTAAAAACATGCAAAAAAATATGTCGACATGGAAAAAGATTGGCAGAACAAGTTTGGTTGTGGTTTTGACCGCAGCAATTTTAACTCTTGTTTACTTTGTTCTGGTGTGGACCAATTTGTGGGAAAAACTCAATTCAGTAAACAAACTGCGCGTGTTTATTTTGGACTTAGGATTTTGGGGAAGAATTGTTTTTGTCGGCTTGCAGTTTTTGCAAGTGACAATAATTCCAATTCCATCAACCATTCTAACCATAGCAGGAGCAATAATATATGGGCCGTTGCAGGGTGGGCTTCTGAGTTTTTCGGGGATAATGCTTGGCTCTCTGTTGGCATTTTGGCTGGGTAGAACATTTGGCTCGAAATTGGTTTCGTTTATGGTTGGCGAAGAGACTTGCAAAAAGTGGGTTAAGTTTTTATCGCGCGCAAAATATGCCTTTTTCTTTATGATGCTTCTTCCCATGTTTCCCGATGACATTTTGTGCCTCGTCGCAGGGGTGACCGACATGAGTTGGGCGTTTTTTGTTTTGACCAATTTGATTACAAGACCAATCGGCATTTTCCTTACAAGTTATCTTGGCAGCGGAGAAATAATTCCGTATCATGGTTGGGGACTTGCTGTGTGGGCGGTGATAATAATTGCCGTGGCAATCTTGATGTGGCTTGTCACCAAGTATGAAGAAAATATTGAAAAAATACTGTTAAAAATAACAAAAAAATCAAAAAAAGATTAGTTTTTTTGACTTTTTAAATAAATTATTTTAAAAATAAATAATTTTTCTTTAATTAAATTTGTTGATTTCTTTAATTAAATTTGTTGATTTCTTTAATTGAATTTTAATTTTAATTTAATTTTATATTTGAATTATTTTTAATTTTTCCAATCTTTTCAATGTATGGTTCGTAATAATTTTTCACTTGATATTTTTTAAACGCCATCGCCAGCAGCCAAAAGGCTCCGCCTATATATGGCACGGTTAGCAAAAGATAAACAAATGGAATTGGGCACAATTTGTAAAGCGGCTCTAACACCATAATACCGCCAGGCCTAAGCGTGTATGAATGATTGTGTGGGCCGTCTAAGCTCCAGCCGTTAAAGCCAATGTTTGCAACAAACGATGATAAAAAGTAAACAAGCATGCAAAGCAAAACAGGAGCGATATATTCTTTTCGCGGCTTAAATCTTCGCGCGGCAATCATAAGCATAGGAACAAGCACAACCATCATGTGGTCAATCCAAAAGTTTAAGGTTACGATTGAATACCACATCGAGTTTTCGACATCTGACGGATAAGCGATGAAGGTTGATGCAGCGGCAAACATTGAAAAGAAAAACAGATATTGCCTGCCAAGTTCGTTTTTCTTGATTAGGCAAAGGGGAAGCAGAATAAAGTTGAAATTGCACACTTGAAACATCTGTTCAAAAAAGTTTTGCGGGTCAAATGCAGTTCCGCGCCTTGTCAAATGCAAAAACAAAATTCCAATCATGCCAATCAAGACGGCTGAATGAATCATCACGCTTTGCCACTTTGGACTGACGCGTGAACAAATAAACATTAAAACAGCAATAATTACAATGGTTGCAACCAGCATCAAAATGTGTGCCGTTCCGCCAATGGTCATCATAAGATTTCGTTTCCTTTGTTTTTATATAGCCTAGCATAAAATTCTTTTTATCGTCAAACTTTACGTATAAAAAACAAAAAAATCAGCATTATTTTGCTGATTTTTTCGCGCGAATATACAAATAATATGGCAAATCGGCTTGATATTTATATTTATCAACCAACCTAACGGCCTTTTGAGTTGCGTAAGACGGCATAATGTGTTCAATGTTTAAGTTTGAATTGCTCAAAGTGTTGATTATGTATTCTATTGTGCGGTGATATTTTTCTACGTTTGTTCCGTTCCAATTGTAAACGCGTTTGCCCATGTTTTGATAATCGCTGATTAAGAAATAATGTTTGCCATCAATATCAATCTGTTTTGATTGTGCTTTGTCGTAAATAGGGCACGTCCTGATTGGATGCTCTTGTGAAAACACCAAAAGCCCATTTGGCTTTAAAAGATTTGAAATGTCTTTTGCTAATTTTTCAAAATCTTTGACATAGTGGAATGCAAGCGAACTTACAACCATATCAAATTTTTTGTGGATTTGGTCAATCTCTTCCATTGCCATAACTTTAAATTCAAGTTTGCCTTTTATGGCTGTTTTATTGGCCTCGCTTATCATGTTTTTTGAAATGTCGGTTCCAAGCACGTATTTTGCTCCGGCATCGCTCAAAAGTTTACTAAGTCCGCCCGAGCCGCAACCTAAATCAAGAATTGACATTCCGCTTACATCATTTGGCAGCATTTCAATCATTTGTGGTTTTTCGATCAGGTTGTTTGCATTGATCTGTTGACCGCGCATGTTTTGATAGCCATCAAAAAATTCTTTTTTGTCATAAATATTTTGTTTGCTCATTTTCCCTCCTTTTTAAATATTATCACAGTTTGCACGCAAAGTAAAGTACATAAAAATTTATTTAGATTAAATATTATTGATTGCGAAATTGTTTTTAATATGATAATATTTAGGTGAGGGGAAAAATGAAAACAGTTTATCTTTTAATTGGACTGCCAGGAGCGGGCAAAACAACTTTTTCTAAGCGTGCGTTGTCATCTGCTTTTACAATCGAACTTGATAAAGTCAGACAGCAAATGTCCGATGCCAGAATAATTGGAAAGATTTATTCAAGCCTTGACAATAAAATAGTTTTTGCTGAGTTTCACAAACAGATTTTAAAAGCAATAGGGCAGCATGATGAAATCATAGTTGATGCTACTAATGCGCGCAAAAGCGAAAGACAAGAAATTTATGATTTGCTGGCAGAATACAAACCAAAGTTTGTTATTGTGAATTTTGCCGATTCGCAAGAAGTTGCAGTTGAAAGAATTTTAAAACGCCAACAACTCAATCCAAATTGTGTCCATTTTCATCCAAATCCCAAAGAGTCAGTGGCCATTTATGCTGAGCGCATAAAAGAAGGTGCGGCAACGTTTGATGAACCTATTGCAGAGATTTGGACGGTTAAAGACGGAAAGATTTTAAATAAAAAAAGCAAAGTGCTTATCGCATCAAAAAATCTTGGGAAAATTTGGATTTACGAACAAGTTTGCGATGAACTTGGCATAGCGATAACAAGCCTAGCACAGATTGCAGTAAACGAAGAAGTTGAAGAAACAGGTAAAACTGAAATTGAAAATGCTATTTTAAAAGCAGAAGCGTATCATAAAATTACAGGCTTGCCAGTGATTTCGAATGACAGCGGGCTGATTATTGATAAATTTGCACCAAACGATCAACCGGGGCTTTTGGTGCGTAGATTTGGCGGAAAAGAACTGACAGATCAACAGATGCTTGAAATTTACATAAAAAAACTTAACGAAGTCGGCGGCGAAAGTGACGGGCACTATAACGTGGCTCTTGCTTTGATTGATGAAAAAGGTCAACTTTTTACTAAACTTTTCACTCCACATCGTCATTTTATAAACAAAGCCAGCAAGGTGCTTGTAAAAGGCGTTCCGCTTTCATCACTTGAATATGACAGCAAAACAAATAAATATCTAAGTGAAATGACCACAAAAGAAAGAAATGACTATGAGGCGGAGGCAATGGCTAAGCAAAAAGACTTTATAAAACAAGTTTTTTGTAAATAAAGGAGAATAAATATGAAACAAAAAAACTATGTGCTTATGTGGATTCTTACAATTTTCATCTTCGCATTACTTGCCGCAGGATCGGTTGTTGGTTTCTGCTTTAACCTTTACATTTTGGGTGGCGTTTTGGCAGGTCTCATGCTTGCAATCATTATTTTGTTTGTTTTGCAATACAACAAAATGGTTCGCTATCGCAACAAGATTCAAGAAAGTTTGTCGCTTATTGACATTCAACTTAAAATGCGTTTTGATTTGATACCAAATTTAGTAAATACTGTCAAAGGCTATGCGAAACACGAAAAAGAAACTTTCAAAGAAACTATCGCTCTTCGCAACGCGGCCATTGCTGCAACGGACGAACAAGAGAAGTTGGAACTTTCAAACAAACTTGTTCCAAAGATGAAAGACATCGTTATGATTGCCGAAGATTATCCCGAACTTAAAGCGCAGTCACTTTATAAAAGTTTGATGGAGCAACTTGTCGATATTGAAGACCGCATTGTTTCAGCTCGCAGAATTTATGACAGCAACGTCAATTTATACAACACCTTGATAGCAACTTTCCCAAACAATTTGGTGGCAACAACTTTCAAGTTTTCAAAAGAACAAATGTATAAGATTGATGCGGGCGAGAATATATGCCCAAAAGTGCAATAAGCAGGTGAGATATGATATCTAAGGAAGAATTTTGCTCGGTTGCAGGTCAGCTCATCACAGACGAGGACAGAAAAAAATATTCAAAATGCAAAAGACGAACGACTATTTTGCTGAGTTGTATTTTACCTGCCATAGTCGTTTTGTTTACAATCCTTACGCTTTTTTCAACACAAACGGGGGCTCGTTTTGCTTTTATCCCGTGTGGAATAGTTGTTCTTGTCATAGCAGCGCTTATTATTTTTAGAGCCAGCAGTTTTGAGTGGACGAATTTTAAGCAAAAATATGGAGCAAAAGTGCTCAAATGCTTGCTCGGCGATTATGAATATGATTACAAGCAGGATTATTGCATAGCAAAAAAAATATTTATTGCCAGCAATTTTGCGGGTAAGTTTGACAATTATCGCGGCGAAGATTTGTTGACTGTAAAAATTAAAAATGATGACGGAACACCATCTAATGCAGAATTTTTAATTTGCGACTTAAATGTAACCGAAACTAGACAACGCACAGTCGTTTCAAATGGTCACACTCGCACAGAACAATACACTGTAACTGTTTATAATGGAGCTTTTGGTTATGTGAGATTTCCATTTGCTTTTAAATGTGAGTTAGATATAAACCCTTACAGTAAAAGAAATCAAAAGATCTCGCTTGAAGACATTGATTTTAATAAAAGATTCAGCGTTTATACTTCCGACCAAGTCGAAGCGCTTTGCATTTTGACTCCAACAATGATGACCAAATTGGCAGCGCTCGACAAACGTGTAAAGCACCTTAAATTGTCGATTTCAAACAACAATTTATATCTCGGATTTAAGCGTAACTTATTTGAAATAAACAAAAAAGGCCGCGCTTTAGACGGCAGAGTTTTTGAACGTTTTTATGACGATGCAATCAACATCTATGAAATCTTAGAGGAAATCAAAAACAACAACAAAGTTTTTAAAATGTAAATATGAAACAGAAAGTCTAAATTCAGTTATTTTTATGGTGCTCCCGTCAGGGCTCGAACCCGAAATCTAAGTTCCGAAGACTTATGTGATATCCATTTCACTACGGGAGCATGTTTTACTTAACAAATTATACATTTATTTTTAAAAAATTGCAAATCAATAATTTAACGTGCGTAAATTTGTTTTATCTTTTTTTGTGAATATGTTACAATTGTATATACGGGGGATATATGAAAAAATATCTAAAAAATATTCTTATTTGGTCTATTATCTGCGCAGTTATCGGTTATGGCGTAGGTGTTGGCGTTGCATATCTTCAAAATGACAAAATTTGGGATATAGCATTGCTCACAGACAAAATGGTTTGGATTTTGCTTACAACAGGTGTTTTAATCGGGTTTGTTTGTGGAATCTATTTCAAGCCAAAAGGGGCAAACAAAACCAAGTCGGTCGGAAAAACTGCCAGCGGAACAGAATATTCGTTGCACTTTGACTCAGGCTTTATGACAAGAGAGCAAATTTTAAACGACAAGTTTTTGATTAACCAAACATGGACTTCGTTGCCAACTCTTAAGAAAACAGGTTCATTTATTAAAACCGAACAAAATGGCTCAAAATTAGAAATCACAATGAAAGATGAAATGCACGCGTTGATTATTGGTACAACCGGAACAGGTAAAACTTCGATGATTATTGACCCAGCAATTCGTATCTATGCACATTCAGCAGAAAAACCATCACTTGTAATAGCAGACCCTAAGGGTGAACTTTACGCTCACCACGCAAGAGCGCTTATGGAAGAAGGCTATGAAGTTAAGATGTATGACCTTGACAACCCATATTCATCTGCGCGTTGGAATCCAATGGATAGACCATATGAAATGTTCCAAAAAGCAATGAATCTTGGGAAAACTGCTAAAAAATATTCTGGCTGCACTCCTGCTCAGGCTGGTAAAGCTACACTTGAAGGCATTGAATATGGCCCAGTTTGGTATGAGCTTGACGGAGTCGCTTTCCCAGACGAAGAAAGTTTAAACAAAGAAATCGAAGCAAAAAAACAAAAAATGATTGGTGACGCAAAGTTTGAACTTCGCGGAATCGCCGCATCGGTTTGCCCAATCTCACAAGGCACAAACGACACAATGTGGGAAAGTGGGGCACAGGACTATCTTTACGGAATTATGCTTGCCATGCTTGAAGACACAGTCGACAAAAGACTTGGCGAAAACAAACTCCGTCAAGATCAATTCAATTTTTACAACCTTTACAAAATTTCACAAAAGAAAGACGCCGACCCAGACAATCCATTCAACTCAGTTAGAAGATATTGCACTGGTAGAAGCAAAACATCTGAAGTTATGTCAATCACATCTGGCGTAATCAACTCAGCCGCTTCAACCACAAAGTCTTACTTGAGCGTGCTTTCAACAAAAATCACAGCACTCATGCAAGATATGGGAATTTGCTATGCAACCAGCGGAACAGACATTGATTTCAACCGCTTCGTTGAAAAACCAACCGCATTCTTCATTAAAATTCCTGATCACAAAAAAGAACGTCACTCACTTGCAACAATCTGCATTTCGCAACTTTACCGTTGCCTTGTCGACTGTGCAAACAAATATCCGGGCTTAAAACTTCCACGCCACGTTTACTTCATGCTTGATGAGTTCGGTAACTTGCCAGTAATTCAAGATTTTGGAACGATGGTTACAGTTTCACGTTCAAGAAACATATTCTTCCAAATCGTTGTTCAATCATTTACTCAGCTTGACACAAAATACGGCAAAGAAGTAGCCGAAACTCTTAAAGGAAACTTCAACATTCAAATCTTCTTGGGAACAGAAGACACGCCAACGCGTGAAGCCTTCTCAAAGAGCTGTGGTGAAGTTCAACTTATCACAAAAGAAGAATCTGAAACCAAAAACAAAGGCAAGGGCGAAGAGTCGACTTCAAAATCAACCAGCACACAACGTTCGGTTAAACCTTTGGTTGACCCATACGAACTCAGCACTTTGCCATTCGGAACAGCAATCATCAAAGTGTTTAGATACAACCCAATTCGTTGTATGTTGCCACAATTCCATAAAATTTCCCAAATGGAAAAATATCCGCCACTTGTTGCATCTCAAACAAGCAGAGCACTTGATGAAGAACACGTATTCTACGACATCGACAAGCGTAACCAAATTGTGCTTGGCAGACCAAGTTTCTTCTAATTGTTTAAATAAAAAACGACCAAAAACTGGTCGTTTTTTTGTTGCCAAGCACCATTATCGCCGCAATTTCATACAAAAAGCGGAGAGGTGTAAAGTGGAATATAATGATTTTGCTTGTCCAACGCCAGACGAATATGAAAATCTAGCAAAGGCGTATATGCAGTCTTTGCGGGATAAGGGATTTGTGTTTATAAGCCTTGAAAACGAAGCGCAAAAAATGCTTGTCGACGAAGTTTTTGACCTTTTGTTTAAACTGCGGGCGAGTTATCGTGCGCTCGGCACATTTATGGGCAGTGACAAGTTTTATCAATTAAATGAAGAGCAAATTGAAGTATTACGCGATATGTTCTCATACACGCACAACCGCGGTTTTAGAATAGTATGGAATAAAACTAAATGCTTTTTAAATTGCATAAGTCTTGAAAACAAATTGCTTATCAAAATGTTTCTTCTCGCGCAAAAATCGCAAGAATATGAAAGCCTTGTCGGGCTTTGCTTTCAACGGTTAAGAATGTCGGCGGATTTATACGAAGTGTCTTCGTTATGGCAGTTTGACGATCCGCAAAAATAAAAGAAAAGTGGCAGGGAAAAAATAACGTAAAAGTGATAGTAAAAATAAAAGATTGGATTTTTCTCCAATCTTTTTTCTCTTTTTATTGTTAAATAATTAAATATTATAATTATTAAACTGTTAAACCATTAAGAAATTCAGCACTTTTGGCAGGGCACGATCAAGTGCGCGGCGATAATCTCTAAGTTTGTCAGGTGCATATTTGCTTTCTTTGTTTTGAGCGTCTACAAGTTTTTTTGTTGTGATTTGCAAATCGTCAACCAAACCTTCGCAAAGCAAGTTTCCTAAAACAAAAATATAGTTTTCTTCGTCGATGTTGTTTCTAGCCAAAATGTCAGGCAGGTTAGGGTTGTCGGCAATGCTGTCAAAAGCATAGTTCAAGAAAAATTGCAATTTTTCAATAGCAAATTCGTTGCCGTTTGCCGCAGCAAGAATAGCCCATTGCATATAAAGGTCATAGTTTTCTGGCACAGCTCCAGGCACGCCGTTTTTGTAATAATAACTCATAACGTCCTGCGCGATACAGTTGCCTTCCATGGCAAGCGAACCAACTTCAGTAAACATATCGATGAAAGATTTTTTATATTTTTCAGGATTTTCTAAGCAGTCGTTAAGCACGCTTCTGAGTTTGGTAAATCCATCATAGGCATCTTTTTTCTTAACAAAATATTGTTGTTCCACCTTTGGCACTCCTTTTTATAAAAAGAGTATATCACATTTATTTTGAATTTGAAACTTTTTTTGGGGTAGTTTTTGTCGGTTTAGGTTTTTCTTGTCTTTTCTCAGGCGTATTTTTAGAAGTTTCATACATTTGCACTAAAAATGATTCAAACAAAGGCAAAGCGAGTGTTGCAAGCACAATCACAGCAGGTAGAGCAATCAGCATAACGCTCAGCCAGGTTGGAACTTTCATGAAAAGCGTGAAAATAAAGTAAATTCCAACGCCAATCGACGCACCCGAACAAACAAGCGCAATCATGCCTAGTACAGTGATCAATATTGTAAAACGATAGCCATAAGTCAGTTTTTTCGATTTTTCAAAAATCTCTTTTGTGGTCAGTTCTGGGTTGTCAAAATATACAAGTGCAGCAAACGAGTTGTTTAACCCATAAATGACGCCGGGAACAATCAAAAGCAGTCCCCAAACAATCATGCCGCACAAAGCAATAATTTTGATGATTAAAATTTTTAGAATGCTTTTAAAAGGCAAAAACAAACTTTCAAAATCCGGCTTTTGTTCCCTAAACGAGCGTAGCACAAAGCCATAAACGCCCACTTGCATATAAGCCATCGCGATAAAAGCGAGTGCAAAACTCAAAAGGGGAGCAAACAGCCCCAATGCAACAACCACAATCGCAAGCATATTTGCAAGAATAAAATTAAACCAATTTGCCTTTGCAGTTGGCATAAGGTCGGATGTGTTAAATGTTGTGATTTTATCTTCTATTTTCATAATTTTTCTCCTTAAAATTAAAGTGTGAAAAAATTATGTATTTATTCCAAAAATTTAGCACATACCTCTCTAATTTTGTCGAAAAACATTTGGTAATTTTGTCGAAATTGAGTAAAATAATTTATGTATATAAAATAATTTATGTATACAAGGTAATTTGCAGTGATTAAAACAAAAACAAAATTAACACAAATTGTGATTATTGTTTTGTTGGCGCTTATTATGATGACAGGCGGCATAGTCTTTTTATGCCAAGAAGTTGCAACGCCACCCGTGCAAATTGAAGAAAATGTTGAAGAAGTTGAAGCAAAAGATGGTCACAATAATATTAGATGGATAACCTATGGCGCAAATGGAAAAATTGGAGGAGCAGTTTCGGGATATGTCACATCAGGATATAAAGGCGACCAAAATTATAAAGGCTACTATAATAAATCTCCAAACGACTTAGTCGGTACAGAATATCATGATTTGCCGGCAATTTCTGGTCAAAAATATAGAGGTTTTAAATTTACATCTAACTTTTATAATTTAAATACCGGTCTTGAGCACGGTTATGTCAAAGTTATGTCTGACGGTGTGACATACACCGAAGGAAACACAAACAGCGTTAATGGAT
Source organism: Clostridiales bacterium (assembly GCA_003522085.1). Lineage (GTDB taxonomy): Bacteria > Bacillota > Clostridia > Christensenellales > UBA1242 > Caccovivens. The sequence goes on from DPGI01000007.1 coordinate 56,006, forward strand.
ATTATGGCGAAAGAGGCGGAATAGGTTATGCTGCTACTGTCACATGGGACGTTCATGTTTATTGGGGTATAAGATATGCAATCAATTGGACGGCATATCCTGACAATTATGATGGCTATCACTATGACGCAAACTCATTTACGTATCGTTATGCCACAGTGTCAAACTCAGGTAAATGGTGGTGGAGTGTTGATGGGGCTACTGAGACGGGGACGCCGCATGCGCCGACTCGAAAAGGCTATACTTTTGGTGGTTTTCGCACATCACGAACTTCAAGCGCTCCAATGATAATTAATACAAGCATGAAGTGGACTGGATATTGGAATGCCGGCACGGCTTATTATACTACTTTGTATGATTATTGGATGCCAAACACAATTAAACTAACGTTAAACAAAAATGGTGGAAGTGGCGGAACAGATAATGTTTGGTATAAATACAACACAAACAAATTTTACAGTGACTCAGCATGCACAAATCAAATTACAAGCATAACAAGGCCCACTCGAGCTGGCTATACATTTAAAGGCTATCAAGGAGATGGAACTTGTGGCGGAAATCCAAACGAAAGCTATATTGCTTACGGCAGCACCGAGTTTGCATCAGACCTTTGTTATGATATTTATAAAAACGCTACACTGAATGCCGTGTGGGAAATAAATGATTATAATCTTAAAATTGATCCAGTAAAAGGAACATATAACAACACAACTGATCTTACATCAATAACGCAAAATTATGGGACAACTTATACCTACTCAACACCAACAAGAACAGGTTACAATTTTAGCGGATGGCACACCGGGCAAAATTACTTGAGTGCTGCGAAGACATTTGATGGCTCATCAACTTATGTCGCCATTGGTCGTTCAGCAATGCATACAAATGGAATTTCGGTCGCGATCAGGGCAAGCATGAACAACTGGAGCGAATTTAAAACTAGTGACATGCGGCTAGTCTCCTGCACGGAAGGTGGCGGTTGGAACTTTGAGCCGAACGGTGAGCATATCCAGTTTGCGTGTTATGACAGTGGCGTGGGATATAAACCAGCGTCATCAGGGATAAAATGGTCAGAACTCTCGTCTGGCTATCACACATTTGTGGGAACTTTTGATGGCGAATATGCAAAAGTTTATATCGACGGCAAACTATATGGAACTTCAGCAAAATATTCGTCGGGCAAAATTGGCTATCACGCGTCAAATGGAATATTTATCGGTGCCGAGGCAGGCTCAAATGCAACGACCCCTGTGGGAAATTACTTCAAAGGGACTATTGACTATGTCGCAATATCAAACAGTGGCACTGTATCTAACCCGACATCATTCACATTCCCAGCCCACAACTCAGCATCAACAGCGCAGTGGACTGCAAAAACATTTGATTTGATATATCACGGTAATGGTGGAGGAACGCCTAGCCCTACATCTAAAAAAATTACATATGATAATCTTTATGGCACATTAGCCACGGTTTCACGAACAGGTTACACCTTTAATGGTTGGTGGACGGCTGCAACAGGTGGCTCGCGAATTACGGAAAATACGAAAGTAACTGTTACATCAAACCAAACTCTCTACGCTCATTGGACGGCAAATAACTACACAGTCACATGGAACGGGAACGGGGCATCACTTGACGCAAAGCTTTGGAGCTATGCCGGTTCTACTGGCTATACAAGTTCAAACTTAGGATCAAACTCATCATACACATATTCTGGAAAGAGCGCATCATCGTCGGTGACATATGATGTTGTGATTTCATACAAAACACCAATTCCATTCAAACTTGGCAATACATTCAATGGTTGGTGGACATCAGCGAGCGGTGGATACATGGTGGCAAACACAAACGGGCAAGTCGTAGCCAGTGTTAGCGGATATAC
>DPGI01000002.1:0-3968 GCA_003522085.1 Clostridiales bacterium
CTTTAATTGTCATTGTTCTTGCTGACTCACTTGGTGGTCAACACGGTTATATTAACATATTTGCACCATGAAAGTCAACTATTTTTTTAAATAAAAATAAAAAAATTGACAAAATAGCCAATTTTTTAAAATAATTTTTGTTTTTTCACATTATTAATTGTTCATCATGATACCAATAACGGCAAAAACATGTTTTTCTCATGAAAATATGAGTTGGTCATATTTATTCACAAAAATAATAGACAATTGCTAAATATGACAACAAGGAACTAATTTTCCCACAAAGTTTAATTACTCTTCGTTATTGAAAAAATCAAAAGCCTTCATTATTTCAGCAAGCCCCATTTTGGGATTTACGGCTTCTTTCAAATCAAAGCCATTGCTGCTTTCATTTTCTGGGGCGACAGATTTTGCTGTGATTCTGGCAATTCTCACTTCTTTTGGAGCATCTCCACTTTTGCGATATTCTTGCATTTTGCTGAGCAACTTTCTCATTGCATCATTATCTGAATTAACTGGGCTTGTAAGCACTCCAACAGTTGTTTCGCCCTTTGCTTTTGAAAGGACATCGTCGAGTTCGTCGATTGTTTTTGCAAGTTCTTTATCGTCTTGGAGCTCGGGATGTAATAGATAAATCTTTTTAAGCACGTCTTCAAACTTTCTATAAACCAAAGTCATTTGCTCGATTTTTAAAGCATACATGCTGCGAGAGCCTTCTTCTTGGAACTTTTGAGCATCTTCAAACACTTGAATTGCTTTCAAAATGTTTTTCTCTTTTGCTTCAACTTCTTCTTTTTGCTTTTGATTGTCAAGACGTTTTTTTTCTGATTCAAGCAAACTGAATTTTTGTTCCAACAATTCTGCTTTCAAACGTGTTATGTAGGCATCAACTTCTTCGCGGTCATATCCGTTGAATTCGCTTTTAAACATCTAGCCCTCCTTGCTCTTTTTGAAATATCTAATAAGGAGTATAGCACAAACAAAAAAGAAAATAAACAAAAAAGATAAATATATCGCAAGAAAAATTGCTAAATTTATAATTTTATTGGAGTATAAAAAGGCGATTTCCCCACTTACGGCAAAAAGCAAACCGGTAAAAAATTGAAATTTTTGTTTTGTAAAAAAGAAGGTAAAAATTGACGCCAAGGCGACTGCCGAGAGTATATAAAAATATTTATAATCAACATTAAAATAATAACACAAAAATCCACTTATTCCCACCATGGTCAGCAGCAGCCCGAGATAGCACGCGCTGTCCGTTCTAAACAGCACGCTTTTTACATCCATTACAACTCCCATGAAAAAACAAAACACGAAAAACCACAGATCATAGTTTTTGATGTGAAAAATGCTGAAAAGTATAAAAAATACGCACAGCACTAAACAAATTATAGTTGCTATGCGCAAAATTACAGATTTTTTTATTCCTAACACTCGGCTTCGCATTGCTTTGTTATTGCCAAGATTAAAGGTGTTTAATCAATTTTTCCTTCGTTTTCGTCGCCACTCTTTTCTTCTTTCACATCTTCTTTTTCTTGCTCAACTTGTGGTTGTTCAAAAATTTTAAGCGGCTTTTTTAACGCATATTTATAGATGTAAATTACGCTTATTATTGCGACTCCTGCGATTATCAAAAGTATACTTAAGAGCTGCGAAACCTTTATTGATCCAAGATATAAACTGTCGCCGCGGAATGTTTCAATTATTGCTCTGCCAATTCCATAAAGAATGAAATACATGCTCATAATCACGCCGCGTTCTTTGATGTGTTTTCCAAGATACAAAACAAGCATAAGCACGGCAAACACAATAAAATTCCAAAAACTTTCATAAAAGAAGGTTGCATAATGCCAAACCCCATGTATTTGTGTTGCAATAGGATAATGCATCAAATCGGGGTTTGTAACTTCAATTCCATAGCAGCATCCTGCAAAAAAACAACCAATTCTTCCAATCGCTTGTCCCAAAATCAGCGAGCACGCTGCGATGTCTGCAACTGCAAAAAAGTTCTTTTTATGAATCAAGCAAAACAACCCTACACCAACAGCGCCGCCAATAACACCACCATAAATTGCAAGCCCACCTTTCCATATCTTTAACACTTGAACAAAAGAGGTAAACTCATCTAATGAAAAAAGCACATAATAAATGCGCGCCCCAATCACGGCAAGAGGCAGAACATAGCACGCAAGCAGAAAAATATCGCTGGATTTTAGCCCTCTCTTTTTTGCATTAAAACACGCAACCATAACGCCTAGCGCCATGCCAAGTGCCATCAAAATGCCATAAAAACTTATGTGGAGCGAACCAATGTTAAATCCACTTATAACGTCTAACATATTCACATTATAATATTAATGCCTGTTCATGTCAAACAAAGCAATGCATAAAAAATGGCGAACAAAGTCGCCAAATTTTAGTTTTTTATTACATTTTTAAAATGTTGTTTGAAATTTTTAACAATTCTTGTTTGATTGTTTCGTTATTTTTGTCTTGGTCGCAATAAGTTGCAATTAATGTTGTGTTGACATTTTGATTGTATGCTCCTGCAAGTGAAATCAACTTTTTAACCAAGATAAGTGACTCTTGCGATGGAGTTTGCTTTGCCTGATAACACTTGTCGAGTTCCGCCACAACTGTAGCAAAATCATACACGATTAAATTTACACTTTTGCCAAGCGCGTTCAAATTGCTGATTAAATTGATAGTGTCTATCAATTTCTCAGAGGCGCATTTGCATTCGCTTTCATAATCAGTTGTGATTGAAACCAAATTTTGATAGGAATTTATATAATATTTGTCTTCATAGCACATATTAAAGCCTACAAAAATGTTGCACGCTGGCTGCTTGTTTATATAGTCCAAAATGCTTTTAAATGTGTTTGAGATGAAAAGAGGATTTTCAAGTTCGACCACATTGCGGCCACCTATCAATATGCAGCCATCGTTGTAACCCATAAACTGAGATGGAAGGACTCTTTCAAGTGGCAAACGTGAGCATTGCTTATATTTGTCAACAGGCATAAAGTTTAATGACAAGATGTTTTTTGCATAATATTGATTTAAGCTGATTTTATAAGCTTCAACCTCTAAGAAATCGCCGCTGCAAATATTGACGTCCTTCGCCAAATTTTCACCGATAAAAACTTTTGATGGAGAGCGCAAATCTTGAAAATATACAACAGAACCTGCAATGCGCGCAACCCCGCTCATTTTGTCGAGTCGATCGGATTTTGTTGTAAAAACTGGAGTGTCTTGATTAAAAACAGCCAATTTATCATAAGTTGATTGACTTTCATTTTTGCCTGTGAGCATATCCAAAATAACTTTTATGTTTGCAAGTTCTTTTGATGGTCTGCCCTTATTGTTGTCGCGAGGTTGAGGAACTTCCCCCGTGCGTAAAGTCCCGACAATTTCTTCAATCAGTTTTTCTCTGATTTTTGTTGTCGGTGATTTAATTCCTAATGCACGAGCAAGTCCACGAAGTTCATAAACGCTAAGTGATTCTATAAATTGCTGTTTGTTTTCACAATCGATGTTCATTTTTATCTCCTAAATGCAAAATATCATATTTTTTTACAAAAGTCAAATAAAATAGTAAATGCTGTCAATAATTTCGTCAAATTATCACACTTTTAGACATAATCAGACAATCGACATAAGTTATGATTTGTAACATTTTTAACAAAATAAAAAATTAAAAAAAGTATGAAAAAATGTTATATTTTTGTTGACAAGAGTTTTTTTATAGTGTAAAATAATTCTCGCAAGCCTAAGAAATGTCGGGGTGTAGCGCAGTTGGTAGCGCACGTGGTTTGGGACCATGGGGTCGGGAGTTCGAGCCTCTCCACCCCGACCACATTCATTAGGCTTTCCCTTTTTATAGGGACACAAATCAATTTGGACCTTTAGCTCAGTTGGTTAGAGCAACCGGCTCATAACCGGTCGGTCCGGGGTTCGAGTCCCTG
>DPGI01000002.1:4151-4400 GCA_003522085.1 Clostridiales bacterium
TCGAGTCCCTGAAGGTCCACCATATTACATTTTTCAGAAGTGTAAATCACTTCAGGAACTTGCAACCTTTGGTTGCGGCTGCCTTGCAGCCCGAACTCCGGACGTCCGGGTCGAGCCAAGTCAAGAAGCCTGCGTGGCTGGCCATTTCGGCTTATCCACCAGCGGCGTATGCCGAATAACGAGTCCCTGAAGGTCACCAAATTTTATGGGAAGGTTGCAGAGCGGCCAAATGCAACGGACTGTAAATCC
>DPGI01000002.1:4631-4779 GCA_003522085.1 Clostridiales bacterium
GGTTCGAATCCATCCCTTCCCACCAAAACATTAAAGCGAATGAAAATCATTCGCTTTTTTTGTGTTGTTTAATTGTAAAAAGAGAATAAAAAAAGACTGATTTCTCAGTCTTAATTGGAGCTGGCGATAGGAATCGAACCTACAACCT
>DPGI01000008.1:0-29479 GCA_003522085.1 Clostridiales bacterium
GTGACAGGCTGGCGTTCTAACCAACTGAACTACCGAGCCAAAACTTATCTTTTGCAATGTCAAAATCATATTAAAATCATGACTTTGCGAGATTTATTTTACACTATAAAAAAAGTCTTGTCAACAAATTTTAAACATTTTTTTGTTTTTTTCTTAAAAGCAAATAATGCTTGCGCTCCCCTTCATTTGATGGGTCGACAAAATCTATAGTCCACACTTTTTCAATGCTAAACTCATCACCTAAAATTTGCTCGAATTCTTGTGGCAAAAAGCGCTTTTTGTAAATTCGCAAATCTGGTGCTAATGGTTCTGGTTCAAATCCTTCTCCCGTTCCGTTTATAATAGAAAGATAAACCACCCCATCGTCTTTTAACGCATCATAAAATTTGTGCAATGCAATTTTGCATTGATTTAAGGTCAAATTTTCAAGCAATCCGTTTGCAAGCACTCCGTCAAACTGATTTTTATATTGCGTATCCAGCACATTTTCAAGTAAAAAATGACACTCAGAAACTATGTTTTGAGCAAGATAAATCATTTTTTCACTGTTGTCAATTCCAAGCACGTTGCAGCCTTTTGATGTCAAATAAAGGCTGTATTGCCCCACACCACATCCGGCGTCAAGCACATATTTGTCACCGCCAAGGGCGAGTATAAATTCGTTTACAAACATTTGGTCTGGAATCATTACACCGCTGTTTTGAGCAAAAAGCGGAGCGATTTTGTTGTAAGTTAGGCGATTGCTTTCTATGTTGAAATATCTCATGTGTAATCAAATATCCTTTGCAAGTATTTTAATGCATTTTAGATCGAACAATTTCTTCACAAATTTTTGTCACTTCATCAAGTGTTTTGTTTGTTGTGTCAATTACAACCGCATCTTCTGCGATTGCTAATTTCCCAAATTCACGAGCCGAATCACGTTGATCACGCATTTTTAAGTCTTTAAGCACTTCTTCATATGTAGGAGCGCCTTTTTTGCCTTCAAACTGCAAATAACGGCGACGCGCACGTTCTTCTGGCGATGCCGTAATAAACAACTTTACGTCTGCATTTGGAAGAACCACCGTTGTGATGTCTCTTCCCTCCATTACGCAGTTGTATTTTGCAGCAAAGCGACGTTGAATTCCAAGCACTTTTTCGCGAACCACTTTGTAAGGTGAAATTTCAGAAGTGAGCAAACTGATTTCTTCGCTACGCAAGAAGTCTGTTTCATCAATGCCATTAACGATGACATGCTGCATTCCGTGCTTAAAAGAAACGATGATTGAAATATCTTTGACCAGTTTAGCGATGTTTTTATCGTTTACTTTTCGCATCCTAAGTCGTTTAAAGCGGCAAGCAATTCCGCGATAAATCGCACCTGTATCCAATCTTTTAAAGCCCAAAACCTTGCTTAGATTTTGTGCAAGAGTGCTTTTCCCACTTGATGTTGTGCCATCAATTGCAACGTTAAACATACTCCACCTCTCAAATTAGATTATCATTTTATTTGCGTTTTTGTCAAACAATACTAATAAAAATCACAGTCATTGCTGTGATTTTTTAAACTTATGTTGTTGTTTCGCTGGAAGAATCTTCTTCAATTGTTACATTGAATTGAGTTTGCAAGCACTGGACTATACCTGTGCTTGTTCCAAAATCCGAATCATAATACATTCCCGCAATAACTGGAGCTCCACCATAGATATATGAACATACAAACACTCCGTCCATATTGTCATTCTTTTTTGTTAGCGTGTTGATTTTTACTTCACTGCCAGTTGATGTGTCTGTAAAAAGACTGAATGAATTGATACATGAAATTTTATAGCCCGTTGTTGAAGGTCTGTAAAACTTTTCAAACGATATGCTTTCTCCCGCTGCATTGTTGGCTTTTATAATCGCTGCGCATCCGTCAATCATACTCGCGTTTGCCGAAAGGTCCCGCTTAAGATTGGCAATAAAAGCACCAAAATATTGCGGTTTGTTTGTCAGTTCTAATTTACCACCAAAGAAGCATTTGTTGATGTAAACCAGCCCGGTCGAACTGGTATCCCAATTATAAGGATCGCAGTCTGCTATTATTCCACCGAATATTGCTACTTCTGAATTAATAAGTTGCACCTCGCTTAAACATTCTAAAATTTGAATATCCTGAAAATCCTCATCAACTCTTGCACTACATGCTATCCCTCCAAAATTTCCAATGCCGAGATTTTTGCCAACCACAATACTTTTACAGTTAATTATTTGTCCTTTAATAGTGGCCGCAATCCCGCCATAGGAACCAATTTCTACTCCGCTGTCAACAATCTCGTCTAAAGCAATGCACCCTTGTATCTTTCCGCTATGCTCTGCTGAGATTCCGCCACCACTTCCGCTACCATACGGCGTCCCAATCTTTCTTTTGCCCATTGCAACACAGTTTGTAATATTTGTATTATCTGAAGCGCCACAAATACCACCCACTATAGGAGCGGATAAACTTCCGCGATAATAGCAGTTGTCAATATCGGCATTCCCAGCCATTGCAGCAATACCACCGGCATAGTATGCCTTTGTGTTTCCATTTATAACGTTTACATTTTTGATTGTTGGACGCATTGCTGGGTCTTGCGGCTCTCCAGACCCTATCCCCGGTGGAGCAACTGCGCCAAATAAACCTGACATTTGTAAATTAAGATAACCTATTTCAAAATTTAAGCCGAGATCATTAATCAAGAATTTTTTCAGTTTTAATCCGTATGCCGTAAGATAATCATTAGTTGCATTGGTTTCATCATACGCATTTTGCGGTTGAGTAAGGTTGTAAATGTTAAAGCCTCCGCCATCGTAATGACCTGAGAAAGACAACATATTGTCTGTGTTTGAAAGTATCAGATAACTACCAATCGGATAAAAGTTTTTGCCAGCAAGATTAATGTCGGCAGTTTGCAGGTAATATTTATCTGAATATCTTGCGTTTTGCGTTAATACCAAATAGCTAAGACCGGCAAGTTGTTGTGCTGATGAAATGAGATAAGGAGATGCCTCCGTTCCCTCGCCTTCAAACTGAGTCGAATAATATTCTGGTTTTTCAAACCAAAACTCCATTTGGTCTGCAAGCATTTCGTCAAGTGTTTTTAAAACCGGATAACCATTGTTTTCGCCGTCTTGAAATTTCCAAACAGATTCGAAATCAAAACTTGTAAGATTGTTTGAATAAAACTGTTTTGTTTTTGCCTGAACATTTAAATCTGCAATATATGTGCTGTTGTCGACATATGTTAATTCTGCACTTTCAGGAAAGCCTCCGATGCCTCCAATATTGGCACAACTACCGCCATAATATGCGTTTGAAACCTTCGCGGTGCCTGTTGGATCAGAACCAAATGCTGGACCGACAAGATAGATTCCAACCTTTTTATAATTGTTTCCACATATGACTTCTCCAGCATTAAAACATTCTTTTATCTCGACTGCTGCCGACTTAACTATTCCCGCCGCATAAAAATTTGATTCTATTTTGCCAGTATTATATGAAGATAAAACAGCAGCCCCAACTAAATTACCACTTGAATTCATTGCCAAATATTCGGCACAAATACCGGCTGCGGTGAAATAATCTCGCTCGCCGGGAACATGACGAGAATTAAGAACAACATTTCCTGTGTTGTAACAATTTTTTATTTGTGGACCAGCCACAGCGGCGCCCACTATTCCTGCCGCAATTTTGCCTTCGGAATAAATATTCCCATAATTTGCACATCGGTCAAGGTTTCCCATGGAAAAACCACTTCCATAAAGAATCCCCGCAGCGCCATAGCTGCTATCGACTACTTTTTGATGATATATCAATTGGATGTCGCCATAATTAGAACATCGGGATATTGTCAAATCACTACTTTCGCATAACTCTGTATGGGCAAGTATCCCCGCTGCTTCAGAATAACCTTTTATAGTGGCATAATTGTTGCAATTAACAATACTACCATAAGCATAAAGAGCGATTCCAGCAGCACCAATGCCTACTATTTCTGAATCTCTGATGTTTACGTTTTCAATTTTCCCGCTTCGTTTTCTGTTGCTATTCATGTTTCCCACGCAACCAAAAAGAGCGCAATTATCAGTGATAGAACCAGAATAATTTTCTAAATCAAGCGATGAAGGGTCAAACATCGAACGAATGCCAGACACTGAGAAACCATCACCATCATAATTGGCAACAAAATTTGAATAATTATTGTTAGAATTATCGATAGCATTACTTGCCCCTATTGGATACCAATAGTGAGCGGAAAGATTGATGTCGGCTGTTTGTTTGAAATATTTGCCTGAATAATTGTTGTAGCCTGTGCCATCAGAAAAGATTTTTGACAAATAAGCGAGTTCGGCTGCATTTGAAATTAAATATGGATCACCTTGAGCCCCACTGCCACCCGCAAAAGACGTTGAATAGTAGTCAGGGTTTGAAATCCAAGAATCAACAACCGCAATTGATTGATTTTCTGTTTCAGAAACTGTTTCTTTTTTTTGTGCGAGACTAAAAAGTGCCCCCGCCCCAATGGTAAGGCAAAACAAACATAAAATTAGCGTATTTAAAATATTTTTTCTAATTTTTTGCATAGAGTAGTCCACCTTTTTCTTTATGCAGAAATATTATAAAAAAGTAATCCACCGCACATTATATATTTTATTTTAACAAATTTATAAATATATAACAACTAATTTTTTATCTTTTTGCAAAAATAACTAGCAAATTTGCATAGAATATGCTAAAATACTCATGTTTGCTGGTGTGGCTCAGGGGTAGAGCAATTGATTCGTAATCAATAGGTCGTGGGTCCGATTCCCACCACCAGCTCCAAGTGAATTAAAAAAAGCCTTGCAATAAGGCTTTTTTTCATGTTTATAATCCAAATGATACTTTTTTGTTTTCAACGTCTTTTGAAAGCACTTTAACTTTTACGCGCTGTCCAAGTTTTACAAACTCATAGATGTTTGCGTCGTGGCGTTCGGTGGCGTTTGAGATGTGCAACAGTCCACTTACCCCATTGTCGAGTTTGATGATTGCGCCAAAGGCAAGAAGTTTTATAACTTCGCCTTCATAGGTTTCGCCTATCTGCAAATCTTCGATTTGTTGAATGATTGGGTCAGGCAAAATTTGCTTTAAGCCAAGTTTAACTTTTTTGTTTTCGCGGTCGACTTCGATAACTTTAAATGAAAGCTCTTCACCTTCTTTAATCACTTCGCTTGGCGATGAAATTCTTGAAAATGAAAGGTCAGAAATGTGCACAAAGCAATCCACTCCACCGACATCAACAAATGCACCATATGGGAGAATCTTTTTAACTTTTCCGGTCACGATTTTATTGATGAAAATTGACTTCCAAAACAGCTCTTCATTTGCTGCTGCGATTTGATCGGCAAGAAGTTTGATTGATGCAACTATTTTTTTATTGTCGCGGTCAAGTTCGGTGACAACGGCTTCATATTGCTTGCCTATCATCTTCTTAACGTCAACATAGTGCGATGAAATTTCGCTGCTTGGAACGAATATGTCATAGTCGCCCATCTTTGATTTAAGCCCACCTTCAAATGAAGTTGGAACAAATGTAAAGCGGCTGCCGAGTTTGAGTTTTTGTGCGTTTTGTATTCCGATTAAAATAACGTCTGCTTCGCTTTTTGACGCCAAAATCATGCCTTCATCGTTTGTTCCTTGAATGACAACTTTAAAACGATCGCCGATTTTTACGTCGTCATAATTTGCAAAGTCTTCTTTTAATATAAACGCGTCTTTTTTGCCGCCGATATTGAAAATTACGCCATCGTCACGTTTTAAAACAACAACCCCGCTTTCGAGATTGCCCTTTTTGTAAGTTGTAAACGTTTTTTCAATTTCTTCTAAGTTGAAATTAGTCATTTTACTTCCCTTTCTTCTGATTTTTCTGATTTATTGGTTTTTTTAGCCTTTTTCGTTTTCTTGAATTTTTGTTCGGCTTCAAGTTTTAATTCATTCAATTTGCCGGCAACAACCGCGCTTGCTTTTTCAAGCACTTCGTCACCAAGTTTTTGCCCGTAAAACTCTTCAAGCGTGTAAGGTTTTCCGATTAAAACTTTGGTTGTGCGGAATGCTTTTGGACGATTGTAAATCCAAATTGGAATGATCGGCGATTTTGATTTGATTGCAAGCATTGCTGCGCCGTTTTTGACTTCGCCAAGGTTCAAATCTTCGTCTTGCGCGCTTTTATTGCGTGTGCCTTCTGGATAGATGATAAGTTTTTTGTTCTCTTTAAGCACTGTAAGGCTTTGTTTTATGGCTGAGATGTCCGCGATTGAACGGTCAATTTTAATCGCGCCAAGACATTTTAAAAACGACGAGCAAAGTTTGTTTTTAAAGAGTTCTTTTTTAGCAAGATAAAACTTTTTTTCATAAGTGCCAAGTGCGATAATGACAGAGTCGAGATTTGACGTGTGATTGATTGTCAAAACAGCCTTCCCTTTTGGAAGATTTTTTTTGCCATATATGCGCGATGGAAAGATTATTCTGCCTGGAATGAACGCCAAGGCCTGCCAAAAGTGAAACATATTTCTCCTCGATTTCTTTAAATAAAAGTCACTGCTTGCGGCTTAAAAATCGCTGCTTGCGGCATATGCCGTTGAAAAAGCAATTTGCAAATTGAATCCGCCCGTGAGTGCGTCGATGTCAAGCACTTCGCCTATAAAATACAGCCCACTGACAAGTTTTGATTGCATTGTTTTTGGGTCGATTTGTTTTAGGTCAACTCCGCCGCTGGTGACTATTGCTGCATTTAAAGGATACAACATTTTATAACGAAGTGTCCAGCATTTTAAGCCGTTTGCGATTCGGGCACGCTCTTGCGAAGTGATTGAATTTATTTTGCGGTCGCCGCTAAGCGAAACACGCTTTAAAAATGGCGGGATCATGCTTTTGATCATAAGCGTAGCCATGACCGAACTGAGATTTTTGTTTTTATCGTTTTCAAATTCTCGCACCAAGCGCGCATCAAGTTTTTCAAACGAAAGCGCTGGTTTTAAGTCAAGCGAAAGTGAAACTTCTGACTCGCGGTTGATAAGACTTGAAAGTGTCAAGACGATTGGACCTGATATGCCTTTGTCAGTAAACAGCATTTCTCCAAACTGTGAAAATGTTTTCTTTCCGCATTTTGCAGTGAGAGAAACGTTTTTAAGTGAAACACCTTGCAAGGCTGAAAGATCGGAATCATCAAGTTCGATTGGCACGAGTGCGGGTTTGATGTCGATTATGTTGTGCCCAAAACGTCGAGCAAAATTGTAGCCGTCGCCTTCACTGCCCGTTTGGCTGTAACTTTTGCCGCCTGTTGCGATTATCACGCGGTCAAACATTTCGCCGTCAACATAAAACTTGTCAGATTTTTTTATGATTGATTTCACTTTGTGGTTAAGTTTAATTGTCGCTTTTGATGCAAAAAAATTAAGCGCTTTTAAAATATCGCTTGATTTGTCGCTGGCTGGAAAGGCGCGATTGCCGCGTTCGACCTTTGTTGCGACGTTTTTGCTTTCAAAAAAAGCGATGCAATCTTGTGGGGTAAATCGCGACAGCGCACTTTGGAAAAACTTTTCGCCGCGCACCACGTTTGACAAAAACGTTTCTCTGTCGCAATCGTTTGTAAAATTGCATCTACCTTTGCCTGTTATATAAAGCTTTTTGCCCGTTTTTTCGTTGCTGTCAAAAACAATGACGTCATGCCCCTTTTGTGAGATGAGTCCCGCTGCAAAAAGTCCTGAGGCGCCTCCGCCTATGATGGCGACTTTCATTTGCCCTCCACAAGCGCTGAGATTTCGTCAGCACGAAGAGGACGATATTCGCCGCGTTTAAGCCCGCCAAGTGTAACTGAACCAATGCGTTGACGTTTCAAAAATTTTACGTCTTTGCCGATGGCTGCAAACATACGACGCACTTGATGATTTTGACCTTCGTGAATAATTACGCTGAGTCGTGAGCATTCGCCGTCAAAGCCAAGTTTTTTAATTCCTGCTTTTGGCATACGAACGCCATTTTCAACAACACCTTTTCTGAGCACTGCAAGTTCGCTTTCAAGCATGTCTCCTTTAACCTTTACTACATATTCCTTTTCAATTTCGTATGAAGGATGAGCAACGTGGTTGGCAAAATCGCCGTCGTTTGTCAGAATTATCAGCCCTTCTGTGTCATAGTCAAGTCTGCCAATCGAGAAAAGACGCTCGTTTGTGTCGATAAGTTCATAAATCGTTTTTCTGCCGTGTTCGTCACTGGCTGTGCACGCATAGCCTTTTGGTTTGTTGAGTTTTATGTAAACATGTGAAACTGGCAGACTAGCCTTTTTGCCGTCCACCAATATCTCGTCTGTTTTCTCGTTGATGATTGTGCCAAGTTCGGTTGTAAACTTGCCGTTTACAACGACTTTGCCATTTTGAATAAGTTCATCTGCTTTGCGACGAGAGCACACCCCTGCCGCACTTAAAAATTTGTTTAATCTCATGTTTTACCATTGGTCAAATATATCCTGCATCCTTTGCAAATATGACCTTGCCTTTACTTTTTCCATTGTAACAATTTTCCCTGAAAATAGCAAGTTATTATCAAACATAATTTCAAACTCTCCTACTTTTGTGCCTTCGTTTTTTATTGGAGCGATGGATTGAGCAAGGTTTATGCTTACCCTCACTCTTTCCAATTCGTTTTTAGTAAGCGGATAAACAAAGTTTTCGTTGTGTCCGATTTTCACGCTGTCGGTAGAGCCGCTTTCAACCTTTATGGTTTGTGGAAGTTTAACAAGATTTGTAAGATTGCACAAAGAATAGTTTTCAAAGCCCCATTCTAAAAGGCTTGTGCACTCTTCAAACATAGGGCGGCAATTCAATACGACAGCAACAAGTGTCATGCCTTTTCGCTCTGCTGCGGCAACAAGACATCTGCCTGCGTCGTCGGTAAAGCCGGTTTTAACGCCTATCGCGCCGTCAAAGGTTCGCAAAAGTTTGTTTTTATTGCACAAATATCTGTTTTTACCTTCGGCACTTGTAATCTTTTTGTTTTGAGTTGATGCAATCTCCCTAAACGTTGGATTTTTTAAAGCATATGCGGCGATGTGAGCTAAGTCGCTGGCGGAGGTGTAATGCCCTTCTTCGTCTAAACCATGAGTGTTTTCAAAGTGAGTGTTTTTTGCGCCAAGACGATGCGCCGTAAAGTTCATAAGGTCGACAAAATGTTCTGTGCTGCCACCGACTCTTTCACCTATCGCTACGCTTGCATCGTTGCCCGAAACCAGCATTAAGCCATACAGCAAATCGCGCAGTGAATGTTTTTCACCTTCACGCAGATAAAGCGACGTTCCGCTCACGCCGATAGCCTTTGGCGAAACTTCAAAAACTTCGTCAAGATTGTCACAATTTTCAATGGCTGTTATCGCTGTCATAATTTTTGTTGTGCTTGCCATAGGCAGACGTGCATTGCTGTTTTTTTCAGTCAATATTCTGCCACTGCCCGCTTCGATAAGACACATGGCTTTGGCTTGCGAGGCGGAGGCACAATCTGCATAAGTTAGTAGCGGTGCAACTCTAAACGCTCCAAAGCAAAACGAAGCAAGCATAATAAAAGCAAGCGCAAGCAGCGAAAGCGCAGAAAAAATTGAAATGAAATTAGTTTTCAGTTTCTTGTTTTTGTTTTTCATTTTCCTCCACCTTTGCTAAAAGTGCGTTAAACATATTAAGCACTGTTTGATAAAGCGATTTGTTTTCAACATTAACAAAATTTATTTCTCCTTTTGATTCAATCAAAAAGCCAACTGGTGTCACGCTCATGCCGCCGCTTGACCCACCTGCCATTGGGAAATGATTGGCCACTCGTCTTGACGAAAGGTCGGCATATTCGCCGCCGCCGACAACATAGCCAACAGTTACTTTTGATATTGGAATGATTGTTGTCCCGTCTTCACAAACAACCTTTTCGCCCACGATAGTTGACGAATCGACGATGGTTTTTATCTTGTCCATCGACGATGAAATCAAATCGTTGATTGTGTCGTTATTTTCAAAAAACTTCATAATACCCCCAATATGTTGTATCTATTATGCAGACATAACATCTAATTTTTCATTTCTTTCATTTTTTTCTTACTTAGAATAACCGAAATTATAAAAGAATATACCACATCAAACAAAGATATTGAAAGGTTTATAACAGTGGCAAGATTTGCCACCTTTTTATTGAAAGACGACGTGTTGTAAAGCTGTAGTGATGCGGTTGGTTTTTTGTTTTTTAGCGACGTAAAAAATATCAAAACCGCTATGTTTATAACGCCGCAAACCATGCTTGTTAAAAATGCATCATTTAGTCCTACATTGTAAAATACTTCGATAAATCTCAGCCGCGTTTTGTCTTTTATTTGAGTTGAAAACTCTTCATAAAGCGCAATTTCGGGCGAATCAAAATCTATTTGTTTTTCTTTTGTTTCTTCTTCATCTTTCAGTTTTATTTCTCTTCCCTCTATCTCAAATTTAAAATATTGCAATTTTTTTCGGAAAAGATAAATGCAAAAAACACCGCTCTTGTCAAGTAGGTTAAACGACAGGCGCACTTCTAAAAATATTGGCATAACAAGTAATATTATAATGACTGTGGGGATTAAAAAATAAAGACTACTCATATCTGATAGTCTTGACATTTTTTTAAAGTTTATGAAAAAAGCAGCTTTATTTTGCTGCTTTCTTTTACTTTTTATTTATTGTATTTTTGGCTTTTTGTTTTTTTTGCAAAGGCTCGCCCTTGCCCTTTTTAAGCATACGTTTAATTTGTGCATTGACTTCTGCATAATCTACGTCTTTAACTTGACTGTAATCAGTTTCGTCGGCAAGCATATCTTTAACAAGGTTTGATGTAGCATTTGGTCTACGGATTCTTGCAACGTTTTCTCGCATTTCAACAAGTTGTCGTGGATTGTTGAGCAATTCATTCATGATTTCAATCAACATTTTATCATTTTTATATTGACGCGCTGCACCTTCGCGGACAAGCATTTTAACATTGACTGCTTCTTGTTCTGGAAGTTTTTTGCAGCAAATCATAGGCAGATATTTATTGAGTGATTCAGTAACTGAAACCCCACCCGCTTTGCCGATAATGGCATCTGCTGCACTCATAAGAATGTCAACGTTGTTTGCAAAACCATAGTTTATGATTTTGATGCTGTCAGATGGCTTTAATTTGTCGATTCTCTTTTTTGATTTTTCATCTTTCCCATTGGCAACAATTATTTGAAGTGAGCGACCTTTAATGTGTTTTACAAGATTTTTAACAATCTTATAATTACCGCTCCAAAAGCCGCCACCAAACATAACAAGCACGGTGAATATGCCGTCTTTTAAACCCAATTTTGCACGCGCTTCTTCTTTGTCTATTTTCTTTGAAAACTTTTCGTTTACTGTTAGACCATATGGCATGATTTGTTCGCGTTTAAAGCCTTTTGAAACCATTGTCGGAACATAACTTTCGTTTGGAACAAGCAAATAATCTATGCCTGTTGCAGCCTCCCAGAATGGGCAAACTGCATAATCAAACACGAATGAATAAACTTTTGCTGGGATTGGATAAAGTTTGCGCAAGTTGGTTATCATTACGCATGGCAAAAAGTGAGACGCATAGATGGCGTCAGGTTGATATTCATTTATGAGTTTTAACAACTTGTCATAAAGTTTAAAAACTCCCGGTTGAACTGGTGATTTATAATACTTTTTTGGATCAGCCTTTTGATAGTGTCTGAAAAATGCATTATAAAGATGTGGAAAATGCTGGCATGCAATTCCGTAGCCTGTTTCCTGGATCCATATAAACATTTTATCGTCGCAATATTCATGCAAAAGATCAACAATCTTTACTTCTGCCCCTCTTTTTTCAAGTCCTTCTTTAACAGCTTTTGCAGCAGAGTTGTGTCCGTTGCCGGCTGTAACGGTTAAAATAAGATATTTTTTCATAACTTTCCTAATTTTATTATTTGATATATTTTTCAAGTGGCAACACTTTAAATGTATTTGTTGCCATCTTTTCTGTTGTAGTATATCCGCTTGGCGCGTTGATTACATCAGGGATTCTGTTGATACAACTTGCGCAAGTGAGTTCGACAGTCGAAGGACGATTGATTGTGACTTGTGTGTTTGGCTCGCCAATAATTGTCCAATCGTTGCAGTCAAATTCTGTTTTGTCATAAACCTTTCCAACGCATTCGGTTTCAATGGTGATCCCTTGCTTTGTTGTGGTTGTAACAACTGCGCTCATTCCCGTGCATTGACCTTTTTTAATGTCCATTTTAAGGGTGTCTGAGTGAAGTTTGCTTTTTGCAATGTGAGGAACGCATTTTTGTGTTTGGCTTTTGATTGTCAAGCCAAGCTTAGAGCAAAGCCAGCCGTTTACATTCCACATATAACTTGGCATAAATGTGCCGTTTTTGATGAGTTTTTCGCGAGCCGCTGGGCTGATGTTGTCGGCCGATGCAACTTCTTTGTCAAACTCTTCGGTTGTGAGCCCTGCACCGTGTGCACGAGCCAAGGCGATGCCGTAATCTTCAACATTATAGCTTGATTTGCCTTGAATTTTTGTTATTGAATGTGTCGCTCCTGCAAGCGTTGTGATAAGATTGCCCCAGAAAACGTCTTGATAGCCGCTTCCACAGATTGTGCACCCCTTCTCTTTTGCCACTTTGTCTAACTTAGCAAAAATTGCTGGGTTGGAGTTTTGTGGATAAAACGCTTCTTCACAAGTTGTGATTGCATTTACACCGTTTTGCGCGCAGATTGCAAGCGCGTCTTCAACGTCGACGATTAAACTCATTGTTGTTATGACTGCAACGTCAGGTTTAACCTTTTTCAAAAAAGCGTCAAAATTTTTGGCATGGTCAATTTTTACGCCAACTTTCTTTTTTGCTCCAATTATTTCACTGATGTCTTTTCCTATTTTTGATTCGTCAATATCAAATGCGCCTACAATTTTGACTCCTTTTTCAAGTGCATATCTCATTGTGTAAACGCTCATTTTCCCACATCCATATTGGACCATTGTGATTTTTGACATATCTGCCTCCTAAATGTATAAACATTTTACAATTTTTTGAAAATCTTTGCAAATGATTATGCCCTTTTTTATTTTTTGAGTATACTAAAAGTGTTGAAAAAATCATTTTTGACAAATTTTATAAGAAAATGGGAGAACTTATGAAAAAAGCATTTGATAACAAAAAATATCTCACTTTGCAAAAAGAGCATATCATGGAAAGAATCAATATGTTTGGAGGCAAACTTTACCTTGAACTTGGGGGCAAACTTTTCGACGATTTGCATGCTTCAAGAGTTTTGCCAGGATTTGAGCCAGATGTTAAAATCAAATTGCTTGAAAGTATGAAAGATAAAGCTGAAATTTTGATGTGCATCAGTGCAAACGACATCGAAAAAAACAGAATACGCGCCGATTTAGGTCTTAGCTATGACCGCGAAGTTCTTAGACTTATTGATAATTTTAGAAAACTTGGTCTTTATGTTTCATCTATTATAATCACCCTTTATAAAGGACAATCAAGCGCGCAAAAATTTGCTAACTTGCTTAAAAACCGCGGTGAAAGAGTTTATTTCCACAAATATACAAAGGGCTATCCAAACGATATCGAAACAATAGTTTCTGAAGAAGGATACGGCGCAAACGACTATATCGAAACATCAAGACCTCTTGTTGTTGTTACTGCTCCTGGGCCATCAAGCGGAAAACTTGCAACTTGTCTTAGCCAACTTTATCACGAATATAAACGCGGAATCAGCGCAGGATACGCTAAGTTTGAGACATTCCCTGTTTGGAACTTGCCACTTAAACACCCTGTAAACGTCGCATATGAGGCCGCTACAGCCGATATTAAAGATGTAAACATGATTGACCCATATCACTTCAACAAATATGGAGTTTTGGCTGTAAACTACAACCGCGACATCGAAGTTTTCCCTGTGCTTAAAAACATTCTTCGCAAAATCACAGGCAAAGATGTTTATTACTCTCCAACAGACATGGGCGTTAATATGGTTGGCTATGCCATAACCGACGATAAAGCCGCACAAGAAGCTTCAATTCACGAAATTATAAGAAGATATTATGCTTATTCTTGCGCAAACAAGAAAGGTCAAGTTTCATATGAAGCAGTTGACCGCGTTAAAATGTTGCTTAACGAACTTGAAGTCAGTCCACAAGAACTTGATGTCATTAAAACTGCAAAAGCAGTAAGTAAAGAAAGCGGCTTGCCTTGTATTGCACTTAAACTTCCAAACGGCAAAATTTTAACCGGGAAAAGTAAAGATATTGTTTCGGCTGCCGGAGCAGTGGTTTTGAATGCGCTTAAAACTATGGAAAATATCGACGATCACCCTCTTATTAGCGATTGCGTATTAAAACCAATTCTCAAATTAAAAAATGAAGTTCTTGGGTCACTATCCTCGCAACTTTCGCTTGACGATGTGTTGATAGCTTTGTCTATTTGTGCAATAAAAGATGACGAAGCTGCACAATGTTTGCAAGCTCTTTCAAAACTTAAAGGTTGCGAAGCGCATTCAACCTATATAATCTCAACATCTGATGAACAAACATTAAAGAAATTAGGTGTTTACTTATCTTGTGAACCTCAATTTGAAACGAATAAATTGTTTGGATAAAGTTAAAATTATTGTAAATTTTTATCAAAAATCAATTGACAAATTTTATCGATATAATGTATAATAAATTCAGTCCTTGGTTAAAGGACTGAAAATATTATATAGTCGCGTAGCTCAGTCGGTTAGAGTACCACCCTGTTAGGAGCAAAGCGACGCATCAAACCATTTAAACTTCTTGACTTGGTTTGATATAAGTGGGGTTACCCACCGCCACGTAAAATAATAAGCGGGAATAAAATAATATAGTCGCGTAGCTCAGTCGGTTAGAGCACCACCCTGATAAGGTGGGGGTCGGTGGTTCGAGTCCACTCGCGACTACCATAATTTGCGAGCGTGGCGGAATGGCAGACGCGCATGTTTAAGGGGCATGTTCGAAAGAGTGTGGGTTCAAGTCCCACCGCTCGCACCATTAAAAGTAGTAGTAACATTGGTTACTATTTTTTTTATTTAAAATCACAGCAAATTTTTTAGGTGGGACTTTCAAGTCCTTCCTGTCGGATCCGGACCGCGAGCAAGTCGCTCCCGGCTTTGGCTAAAAACAAGCACACCGGCTTGTTTTCTTAACGCGTCGCCCCGCTCGCACCATTAAAAGTAGTAGTAACATTAGTTACTATTTTTTTATTTAAAATCACAGCAAATTTTTTAGGTGGGACTTTCAAGTCCTTCCTGTCGGACCCGGACCGCGAGCAAGTCGCTCCCGGCTTTGGCTAAAAACAAGCTCACCGGCTTGTTTTCTTAACGCGTCGCCCCGCTCGCACCATTAAAAGTAGTAGTAACATTGGTTACTATTTTTTTTATTAAAAAAAACGGGAGATTCCCGTTTTGTTGTGTTTGTTATATTGCTTCTTGTTTGGCTGGCTGTTCGTCACGCTTTTTTAATACTATGTCCGGCTCACCATCAGCGTTTTCTACAAACTTTTTCGTGATTATCACCTTCTCTATATTATGTTTGCCCGGAAGGTCATACATGAGTTTCATCATTTTGCTTTCTAATATCGTTCTCAGTCCGCGCGCTCCTGTTTTTAGATCTATTGCGCGGTTTGCGACGCTTACAAGTGCTTCTGGCGTGAATTCAAGTTCCATTCCATCAATCCTAAACATTTGCTTGTATTGTTTTACAATCGCGTTTTTGGGCTCCACTAAGATGCGTGTGAGTGCATTTTTATTGAGATCGTCGAGTCCGACAACCATTGGCATTCTGCCGACAAATTCAGGAATAAGACCGAATTTTATAAGGTCATCAGGTTGGATTTCTTTTGCAAAATTTATATCTTTCTTTTCAACTGTTGTTTTAACGTCTGCACCAAAGCCAAGGCTCGAAGAGTTTTTACGCGCTTCAATTATGCCGTCAAGACCGACAAATGCTCCGCCGCAAATGAAAAGAATGTTTGTTGTATCAATTTGAATTGTTTCTTGTTGTGGGTGTTTTCTTCCGCCTTGTGGTGGAACATTGGCAACAGTGCTTTCGATAATTTTAAGCAGCGCTTGTTGCACGCCCTCACCCGCAACGTCACGTGTGATAGAAACGTTTTGGGTCTTTTTAGCAATTTTGTCAATTTCGTCGATATAGATGATTCCGCGTTGCGCCTTTCTGATGTCATAATCGGCATTTTGAATGAGTTTTAACAAAATGTTTTCTACGTCGTCGCCGACATATCCGGCTTCTGTTAAAGTTGTTGCATCAGCAGAAGCAAATGGAACTTTTAAAATTTTTGCAAGCGTTTTAGCAAGCAAAGTTTTTCCCGAACCTGTTGGCCCGATCATTAAGATGTTGCTTTTTTCAAGTTCGACATCATTGCCATTTTCTTTTTTTGAAAAGTTGTAGTTGATGCGCTTGTAGTGGTTGTATACCGAAACTGCAAGCACCTTTTTTGCTTCGTCTTGACCGATAATGTATTCGTCAAGTTTTGCTTTGATTTCAGATGGGATTGGAAGGTCAATAGTTTCAAGTTGTGACTCTGCTTCATCTTCACGTATTATCTCACGGCAAATTGCCACACATTCGTCGCATATAAAACTTTCGCCATTAGGGCTGGCGATTATTTTTTTAGCGTCTTTTTGTGGTTTTCCGCAAAAGGAACATGTAAGGTTTTCAGGGTTTTTCACTTTGACTCCTTGTTTGATTTTCTGGTTACGAAAATTTTGTCCACAAGCCCATATTCTTTAGCCTCAGCCGCTGTCATGTAATTGTCACGGTCGGTGTCTTTTTCGATCACTTTAAGGCTTTTGCCTGTGTTTTCACTTAGTATTGTGTTTAATTTTTGTTTTATTCTCGCAATGTGTCTTGCTTGGATTTCGATATCGCTTGCTTGACCTTGCGCACCGCCGAGTGGCTGGTGAATCATGATTTCACTGTTTGGAAGAACGAATCTCTTGCCTTTTGTTCCGCTTGAAAGCAAAAATGCTGCCATTGATGCTGCAAGACCAACACAGATGGTTGTAACATCACATTTGATGTATTGCATTGTGTCGTAAATTGCAAAACCAGCGCTTACACTTCCTCCCGGTGAATTGATGTAAATGAAAATATCTTTGTCTGGGTTTTTACCTTCAAGATAGATGAGTTGCGCAATAACAAGATTGGCAACGTTGTCGTCGATTTCTCCGTTTAAGAAAATAATTCTGTCTTCAAGCAGGCGTGAGTAAATGTCATATGACCTTTCCCCTGCACCTTTTTGGTCAACGACCATTGGAATTAACATATTCACTCCTTAATTTTTAGTTGTTTTTTGCAGCCAAAACAGCAACGATTTTGTTCATTAAGATGTCGTTTTGGATGCTTGAGATTTCATAGTCACTGAGTCCTTCTTCGACTTCATGACAATCTTTATTCTGAGCGTGTGCTATTTCATGCACCTTTTCATGGAATTCTTCGTGCGAAATTTGAATGTTTTGGTCTTTTATTATTTTTTGAAGAACTAAACGTGTTTTAAGAGATTTTTCTGCTTCTTCAAGTTTGCTCTTTTCGAAATCTTCCATTGATTGGCCAATGTATGAAAGATAATCTTCAAGTTTGATTCCTTGATACATAAGTCTTTGTTTGAAATCGTCTACGATGTGGTGGCATTCGTGTTCTATCATTTCTTTTGGAAGATCAAGCTTTGCCCCTGCAACTGCAGCTTCGATAAGGTCGTTTTCGAATTTTCTTTCAGCTTGTGCCTTTTTCGCTTCAAGCATTTTTTCCTTTATTGAGTTTTTATATTCTTCAACTGTTGAAACTTCTGTCGAGAAAGAAATCAATTTGTCGGTTACTTCTGGAATTTCTTTCTTTTCAACTTTTTTAACGTCACATTTGAATTCTGCTGCCTTTCCTGCAAGGTTTGATGCTGGATAGTTTTCTGGGAATGTAACTTTAACAATTTTTTGTTCGCCTGCTTTTACGCCAACAAGTTGATCTTCAAAGCCTTCAATAAATGTATGCGAACCAAGTTCAAGACGATAATCTTTTGCTGCTCCGCCTTCAAAAAGTTTGCCGTCAACTGAGCCTTCAAAATCCATTTCCACAAAGTCGCCAGTTGCTGCTGGAGCGTCTGTTTCAACAAATCTTGCTTGGCTTTCAGCAAAGCGTGCAAGTTGTTCGTCAACTTCTTTTGCTGAAACCTTTGGAGTTTCTTTTTTAACTGATGTTGCTTCGGTTGAAAGCACAACTTCTGGCATTAAAACTACTGAAAGTGTAACGTCAAGTGTGTCTGCTGTCATAGCGTTGATTGCAACATGTGGATAATCTGCTGGTTCAACGTCTGGGTTTTTCTCTAAAAATTCAGCATATTCGTTTGAAACTGCATCTTCAAATGCTGCATCGTAAAATACTGTGTCTCCATAATTTTTTTCAATAACTTTTCTTGGGGCTTTGCCTTTTCTGAAACCTTGAACATTATATTTACCTTTTGTGCGTTCATAGGCAGCCTCAACTGCTTTTTGCCAAACTTCACTTGATAATGTGAGGTGCAATTTTAACATTCCTTTTTCACTTTTTTCACGTGTAATCATAATATTATTCTCCTTTTTTACGTAGCGATTATATTTTATCACACAAACAAAACTTAGGCAAGCATTTGAGCCAACTATGCTTGACGAAGATTGATGAAATATGAAACACAAAATAAAAGCACGCCATTGTTTAGCGTGCCTTCGTTTTAATCTTTTTAGATGCACATTGCGATGACAATTGCTATCGCTATGGCAAAACTTGTGACAAACTTGAAATAGTGAAAAAGAATCTCTTGCGCGATTGAACGCTTAAACTTTTTGTAATACATTTTATGGTTGGCTTCAATTTCACTGAGTGGCATATCTTTTTTGTTGACAAGTTCGGCACTGTAATAAGTGAAACGGTCGGGATATGATTTTTTAGACTCGACATAATCAAGCACAAATTCCACTCCCCAATATATGAAAAAGATTGCGGTCAATGCCATTGTAAAATAACTTTTTGGCCACGTTGAACAAAAGTATTCAACCAAAATCGCTATGGTTAACGCAACAAGTAAACTGCAAGTAACGATAAATTTTCTCATATTTTTCCTTTTATTAGATTACGATATTTACGATGTATAACACTACGATTGAAACTGTAAAAATAACATAACATACAAGCCAAGCAACGTGAGTTTTTTCTTTAACCCACAAGCCTGCAACAACAATCGAAACGATGTATGCAATTGCTTCACCTACAAGCCTGAAAGCGTTGGCAATTGTTTTGCTGCCAAATATAGCACTTAAAAGCAACGCTATCGCTATGCAGCCAATGGCAATGTATGCCGAAAACATAACAATTCTTGCCCAGTTGTATGATTTACGTTCGCCGTTTTTGCTCATTATTTTTTTGCTCCTTTCATAATGTGCTCAGCAAGGTCAACAAGTTTGCATGAGTATCCCCATTCGTTGTCATACCATGCAACAAGTTTTACAAATGTTGGAGTAAGCATAATTCCTGCTTCAACATCAAACACGCAAGTGTGTTCTTCGCCGATAAAGTCTGATGAAACAACTTTGTCGTCTGTCCATGAAAGAACGCCTTTCATATTTGTTTTTGCAGCCTTTTTGACTGCTGCGACTATTTCTTCATATGTTGTTGGTTTTTCAAGGTTGCAAGTAAGGTCGACCACTGAAACGTCAAGAGTTGGCACGCGCATGCTCATTCCAGTCAACTTGCCTTTGAGAGATGGAATAACCTGTCCAACTGCTTTTGCAGCGCCTGTAGAAGATGGAATAATGTTGTAAGATGCCGCTCTTCCGCCGCGCCAATCTTTTTTGGTTGCGCCGTCAACTGTGAGTTGTGTTGCAGTTGCTGAGTGGACGGTTGTCATAAGTCCGTCTTTAATTCCAAATGCATCGTTGATCACTTTTGCAAGTGGAGCAAGGCAGTTGGTTGTGCATGATGCGTTTGAAACGACTTTCATGCTGTCATCGTAAGTGTCTTGGTTGACACCCATAACAAACATTGGCATTTCTTTTCCTGGGGCTGAAACGATAACTTTTTGCGCCCCGCCTTTAAGGTGAAGAGATGCGTCGTTTATGTGTGTGAATTTGCCGGTTGATTCTACGACCACTGTTACGCCATGTTTTCCCCATGGAATCTGATCTGGCTCTCTGATTGCATAAAATGCGGCTGCTTTACCACCTATTACAAGTTTGCCGTCTTTAACTTCGGTTTTAACGTTAAACTTGCCATGAATTGTGTCGTGGTCAAGCATATATTTTGCATATTCTACGTCTAAAAACGGATCGTTGATTGCTGCGACTTCGATTCCTCTTTCAGCGCAGATTCTTGCAACCAATCTTCCGATTCTGCCAAATCCGTTAATTCCTATTTTCAATTTTGATTTTGCCATATTTTACTCCTCCCTTTTGGCTGTTTTAAACATACGTTGTCCAGTTTTGTGATACATAATGTAAATTATTATGCTAAGCAACAAGCAAAGCATGCTTATAAGCAATGCGCATACCCACAAAAATACGCTTAAAAAACTTACTGGCATGAAAAGATAATAAACTGTGATTGATGCGACAATTGCTAAGAACAGCGCAATCCAGCCAATCAGCATGCAATTTGAACGCACTCTGCTGTATTCTTTTTTAGCCGGTGGCGTGCTGGTTTCGACTGCCGAAGTTGAAACGCCCTTCCATCTGTTTACTCTTGTTGCGTGCGAAAGGTTTGAAATGTATTTTGCTGTCGGTGCAACACGTGGTGAAATTGCCACAACAGAAACGTCGCCGTCAAAGAATTTAAAATCAAACAAGAATTTGATCATTTTTGCCCAAATCCTATAGAAAAATCCGCTGAATTTGTTTCTTTTTTTAGTTGCGCAAACTGTGATGTCGGACTGCGACGCGATAAACTTTTCAAGTTCGTCTTGAGTGATGAGTTTTCTCAAAATCACAATTCCGCCCGCCTCGACTTCTTTTGACAGCGAGTTGATTATTTCTTCTTTTGCTGAGCCGTCAACAAATGCAAAAACTTTGACCGATTTTGAGTTTTTGAAAAACTCTTTTCCTTTGCTTGTCACGCCTACATAAAAAGTCGTGTTTTTGATTTTGATTGTTTTAAGCCACTGCGCTGTTTGCTCAAAATCAGATGTAACTGGCAAAATGATGTTGTTCATTTTTCCTCCTAAAGTTTTTTGATTCTCCTGAAATGTCTTCCACCTTCAAAATCGGTGGTCAAAAACACCTTGATGATTTTGATCGCTTTTTTCGCTTTCATAAAACTGCCCGGAAGCACCAAAACATTTGCATCATTGTGCGCACGTGCAAGTTCAGCAAATTTTGTTGTTGTGCAAAGTGCAGCCCTAACCTTTGGATTGCGATTTGCGGCGATGCTCATGCCTATGCCTGTTCCGCAAATAAAGATGCCGACGTTGTGTGGGTCTTCAAGCAATTTTGCGATGCCTTTTTTTGCATAATCTGGATAGTCAACGCCTTCTTTTGAATAAGTGCCGACGTCAATTGTGATGATGCTTTCGTTGTTAAAGAACTTTTTGATTTCTTCTTTTAATTCATATCCTCTGTGGTCACATGCGAGAATTATCATTTTTCGCCTCCGATTCTTATTAACTTTTCTGTCAGCACCTTGCAGGCACTTTCAATTATTTTTGCACATTCAGTGTATGTGTCGAGATCTTGACCATATGGGTCTGGAATTTCGCGACCAATCAAATCTTTCATTTCGATAACTCTGCCCGCAACTTTGTTTTTGTGTGCAGTTGTCATTGCGACATAAAGAGTTTTTTGATCGAATTTTTTGAGTGCCACACTTTTGCGCTTTGTTGATGGATAGCCCAAACTTTTAAGCGCTTTGCACGCGTTTTCGGCGCTCATCTCACCCGTTGCATTCAGCCCGCGTGATGAAACCTTGACAAAATCAATGCCCGCTTTTTTTAAGTTGGCTTTCATAATTCTTTCTGCCATAAACGAGCGGCATGTGTTGCCCGTGCAGATAAAACATAATTTAATATTTCCTTGCATGGCTAAATTTTAACACACATTAAAAAAAAATCAAAGCAACTTACTTTGATTTTTTCTTTTTAATATATTTTAATACGTCTATTTCTTTGCTTTTATAAAGTCTGTCAAGATTGTATTTAGTGCGATTTGCCTGCGTGAAGATGTGAAGAACAACAGGTTCGAAATTCAAAATAATCCACTCGCCCTTAAAATATCCGTCTTTTTCGCCCATGCATTCAAACTTTTCGCACATGAGATCAGCGATGCGTTTTGTTTCGTCGGCATTTGGAGCACTTACAACCACAAAAAACTTTTCCTCACCGGCATCGGTCAGGTCAAAACTTGCTATGTCTTTGCATTTGGCATTTTTAAGCGATTCAACAATCGCCATAAGTTTTTCGTTGATTTGTTTTTCGTTCATAACTTAATTGTATTCTTTTTTTGACAAAATTACAATAAAAATAACGTATTTTTTAACAAAAAGTGTCAAAAAAATCAATATGCAAAAGTTTTCTCGTATTTTTCAAGTGTTATTTAGATGGTTGTTGACTTTTACAGTGGCGTTTGTTTGGGCACGATATTTTATTCGCTCACTTTGGCAGGCAACACTTATAGCGACAGCTGTGAGCGTTGTTTTTAACCTAATTTTTAGACTTGTATTCAATAAAAAAAGCAGCGTTTCATCGCTGAAAAAACAGGAACGTGAAAATGCTGAAAACGCATTTTTGTCACTTTCGATGGACGTAAAAGCGATGGACTTTTTTGCCACCCTTGCAAGCAAAACTGGAAAAGCAGAAAAAAAGAAAAACTGCATTGTTATTGAACATGAGCCCGGCGAAAAGACCGTTTTAATCCCATTTTTGTCGCACAAAAATTTAAGTTGTGATGAAATTGCCGCTTATGTTGTTTTAGCCAGAAAATATAAGGCAAAAAAGATTGTCATCGTTTGCGAAACCGCCGACAAAGAATGCTTTTCTTTTGCAAAAAACTTTGATGAAAAATTTGTGATTTTAAACCAATATGAAGCCTATGAAAAACTTTATAAAGCGCAGGATTGTTTTCCACCTATTACTATAAAATATAAAAAAGAAAAAGCCCTTGCGTTTAAAGAACTTGCAATGTTTTCTTTAAACAAATCAAGGGCAAAAGGTTATTTTATTTCGGCGCTTGTGCTTGTTGTGTCTTCTGTTTTTGTCAGAACAACCATTTATTATTGTGTGGTCGCATCGCTGCTTTTAATTATGGCTGCAATTTCGCTTTGCAACCCTTTTGCAAAAAACGCAAAATGCGACAAAGTGCTTTAATTGTTTTTTGACGCGCATTCTTTTGCGGCCTGTAATTTTGGCAGCAAAACTTAGTTTAATTTAACTAGATAAGTTCGATGTGTTTTACACCTTTTTTAGATGAGCGACGATAGATTATTAAAGTTGAGCCAATGCATTGAACTGGTTCTGCTTTCAGTTGGCTGCAAATGTCGTCCATTGCTTCGCGTGATGAAAGCGGACAGGTTTGCAAGAGTTTTATTTTGATAAGTTCGCGCGCTTCTAAAAGAAGGTCGATGCCTTTGATTGCATTGTCTGTTAATCCGTCTTTCCCTATTTGCATGACAGGCGCTAAGGCGTTGCCAAGTGCACGCAAAGCGGCACGTTGTTTTGATGAAATCATATTTCCTCCTTTGATTACTCTACATATTCAAACTCGATGTCTTTAATGCGGACAAACTGTCCATTTTTTAGACCTTTTTGTTTTAACAGGTCAATAATTCCCATTTCTTGAAGTCTGGTTTGAAAATATGCAAAACTTCTTGGGTCATCAAGCACAATTCCGCGAATAAAGTTGTCAATTTTGCCGCCCGCAACGATGAATGTATCATTTTCACGAGTAATTTCGATTGATGAAATATCAGGCATATCAAAATCAAATTTTTCAACTTTTACTGGTGGCTTTTTAGGTATTTTTGAAAGTTTTTCGAGTGTTATGTTTTTAAGTTCTTCGACCCCTTCTTGCAAAATTGCTGAAATTGCAAGTGGACGAATGCCATATGTTTTTTCAAATAAATCAACTTTTTCTTTCAACTGCTGTTCGCTGAGCTCGTCAATTTTTGAAAAAACAACAATTTGTGGAGTTTGAGCAAGCGAAGTCGAATATTTTGCGAGTTCGTCATTGATTTTTTTGTAATCGTCAATTATATTGCGCTCTTCCCCTTCGCTTTCTGATGCATCAATAAGGTGGATTATAAGCCTAACACGTTCGACATGCTTTAAGAAATAATGGCCAAGGCCAAGCCCTTCACTTGCACCTTCGATAAGCCCTGGAATATCTGCCACAACAAATGTTTGACCGTGAGATTCAACAACTCCAAGGTTTGGGTAGATTGTTGTGAAAGGATAGTTTGCGATTTTTGGGTTGGCGTTTGAAATTACTGACAAGAGTGTCGATTTGCCGACATTCGGATAGCCTACAAGGCCTACGTCAGCGATTGTTTTAAGTTCTAAAATCACCTGTCTTTCTTTAGTTATAACGCCTGTTTGTGAAAACGCGGGTGCTTGTTTGATTGAGCTTTTAAAATATGCGTTGCCATGTCCGCCAGCCCCGCCTTTTAAAGCAATGAAAGTAGCGCCGTCTTCGTCTAAGTCGGCAATCACTTTTTGCGACTCTGCATCTAAAATTACAGTTCCACATGGCACTTCAATTATCAAATCTTTTCCGCTTGCACCAGTTTTGAGTTTTTGCGAGCCGTTAAGCCCGTCTTCTGCAAAAAATTTCTTTTTAAAGCGGAAGGTGTAAAGAGTGTTCATGTTTTGCGTCGCTTTAAAAACTATGTCGCCGCCCTTTCCGCCGTCGCCGCCGTCTGGACCGCCATTCATGTTAAGTTTTGTGCGCAAAAAACTTAGCGAGCCGTTGCCGCCATTGCCTGCTTTAATGTTGATTTTTACTCTATCTAAAAACATATTTCCTTCCTATTTTATTGTGCTATTATACTTTGTTTGAAGTAAATTGTAAATACCTGTTAACACTCTTACAATAGTATGCTATTTTTTGTATTCTTTTTTGCAAATTTTTTCAAATGGACAATCTTTGCAATCAGGATTTTGCGCTTTGCATTTGTATCTGCCAAAAAGCACCATTTGATAATGCAGGCGCGACCAATCTGATTGGTCAAAATATGATTTGAGTTGCATTTCAACTTTGTTGGGATTTTTTTCGCTTACAAGTTGCAATCTGTTTGCAATTCTAAGCACGTGCGTGTCCACCGCGAAGCCATCACCTTTAAAGGCTTCGGAAATTATGACATTTGCTGTTTTGCGGCCTACTCCGGCAAGCGAACATAAATCGTCAAAATCGTTTGGAACGACTCCGTTAAATTTTGTGATTATGTCTTTTGACATACTTAAAATTGCCGCTGCTTTGTTGTGATAAAATCCGCACGAGTGGATTTTTTCTTCAAGTTGCGATTGTGACAATGTAAGCATTTTTTCGGGCGTGCCATAACTCTTAAACAACTCTTTCGTAACCATGTTTACGCGCTTGTCTGTGCACTGAGCAGACAAAATTACAGCAACCAAAAGCTGATAAGGGCTGCTGTAAGAAAGTTCGCATTTTGCATCTGGAAACATTGCGTTCAGCTGCGATGAGATGAGTTGTTTTTTGCTTGTTTTGCTCATATTATTTCATAATTGGGAAAAGCACTGTATCACGGATGTTTGGAAGGTCATAAAGGAACATTAAGAATCTGTCGATTCCAAAACCTAGGCCTGACATAGGTGGCATTCCGTGTTCCATTGCAAGAAGGAAGTCTTCGTCGACGTCCATTGTTTCGTCGTCGCCTTGTGCTTTTTCAAGAAGTTGCTCTTCAAGTGCTTGACGTTGAACGATTGGGTCGATAAGTTCGGAATAAGCGTTGCACATTTCTACTCCACACGCGACAACTTGGAATACATCAACAACACGTGGGTCTTTGTCGTTGCGACGAGCGAGTGTTTTTAATACTGCTGGATAGTTGTAAAGAATTGTTGGGCCAACAATGTTTGCGCGAATTTTACGCTTGTAAATAAAGTCGATAAGTGTGCGCACACATTTGCATTCTTCAAGTTCACTGTAGGTGAAAAGTCCGGTTGCTACTACTTTTTGTTTAAATTCTTCAACATCTTCAATATCAAGATAGTCAAAACCAAGAATTTCACGCATTTTTTCGGCGTAGTTGATTCTTTCCCATTTTTCTGCGCCAAAGTCAAGTTCATGTCCTTGATATGTGAGCTTGGTTGTTCCTATTGTTTCCATTAACAATTTTTTAATAAGGTTTTTGAAGAAAACAATGTTGTCTTCATAGTCCCAATATGCGGCATACCATTCAACTTGAGTGAATTCTTGAAGGTGCTGGAAGTCCATTCCTTCATTTCTGAAGTCTTTGCCAAGTTCAAATACTCTGTCAAAGCCTGCTGCTGAGCACATTTTAAGCCATGTTTCAAATGCAATTCTAAGGTTGCATTCAAGATCGAGCGCGTTGTGTTTTGTAAAGAAAGGTTTTGCCGAAGCGCCTGAAATGTTTGTTTGAAGGATTGGAGTTTCAACTTCATAAAAGCCGTTGTCTTCAAGTGTGCGGCGTATTATTGAACAAATTTTGCTGCGTGAGAGAAATACTTGACGTGATTGTTCGTTTGCAATTATGTCAAGATAACGTTGACGATATTTTGATTCTGTATCTGTAAGTCCATGGAATTTTTCTGGAAGCGAACGCATTGCTTTTGAAAGAAGTGTAACCTTTTCGGCACGAATTGTAATTTCGCCAGTTTGTGTTGTATAAACTTCACCTTCAACCCCTACAAAATCGCCAAGGTCGATCATCTTTTTGTAAAAGTCATATGCTTGTTCGTCAAGTTCGTTTCTACCTACTGACACTTGAATGTATGATTCAATGTTGCGAATTTGCATAAAGCCAAACTTGCCCATAACGCGGCGGAACACCATTCTGCCCGCTACTGAAACACGATCGCCAATTTTTGAACGAGCTTCTTTGATTGTGCATGTGCAATCATATTTTGACTTGTATGGGATTTCGCCCATTTCTTTTAATTGTTGGATTTTATTTTTTCTAACATCAATTTCGTTTGAAATATTTACGTTTTCTGCCATCTTAAATCTCCTTAAATACTCATTTAGACTAGCAAAAACCTAGCGTTTTGTCAACTTAATTGATTTGGTTTGGCTGTTTTTTAATATTTATTTTTATAATAATTATAATTCTTTTTCACTTTTGCAAGATATTCGCGCGTTTCACCATATGGAATGACGTCTAATTTTTCGCCATTTGACGAATATTCGGCGTCCTTTAACCACGTTTTTACTTTGCCTATTCCCGCGTTATAGGCGCATATCGCTTCGTCAAAATCAAACTGACTTTGTAAGTAATGCAAATAGTAAGCGCCATATCTTAAATTTGTCTCGACGTCGAACAAACTTTCTTCGCTGTAAGGCTCGTCCAATATTTGAGCGATTGACTCAGCCGTGGCGGGCATGATTTGCATCAGCCCTTTCGCTCCACGGCGTGAGACGGCAGTGCTGTCAAACGAACTTTCCACATTCACAACTGCGCATATCAGCGCCTGATCAACCGAAAATTCAGAAGAAGCAAGCGCTATTTCTGCACTGAATTTGTTTGGATAAAAGTAAGCATACAGCAAAAAATTCATAGCAACACATATCGCCGCTAACATCGTAAATCCCACACCGTATAGCCACTTTTTCATATGATTATGTTATGAATTTTGTCGAATATTATGCCTCGACAAAGCCTTTAAACGATCGGTAATTTAATTTGTTTAAATACTGCATGACAATGTCTAAATAATCTTTCATAAACTTAACCGAAATTCCACACGCTCTGCCGATTGATTTTGGCGTTGACGCAATCATGCATGGCAATCCCATTTTCTTTAAAAAGCTTGCAAATGAGAGTGTTTCACTGCGGGAGGTAAAAACAGCGTAGCAATATCCCATAAATCCTCCTTCATGCACAAATTCTCTCCTTTTACACTATATTTATTAAAGGACAATTTTGTTAAAGGGGCAAAAATATGATTTATTTAGACAACAGTTCGACCACCCTTATAAAACCTAAGGAAGTTTTAAGATACATAACTCTTGCCGCAACGCGTTTTACGGCAAATCCTGGGCGCAGCGGACATAACGAAAGCATACAAGCCGCGATGGAAGTTGAAAAAGTAAGGGCAAAACTTAAAGATATGTTTAACCTTGAAAGCGAAAGCAATGTGATTTTCACTTCATCTTGTTCGATAGCTTTGAATATCGCAATTTTAGGAAGTGCAAAGCAAGGTGGGCACGTTGTATGCACTGAAAACGACCATAATTCTGTGCTTAGGCCGCTTGAACATTTAAAGCAAATTGGAAAAATTGATTATACAGTGGCTTATCAATCAAGCATTGGTTGTTTAAAGTGCGAAGACATTGAAAAATGCCTGCGACCTGAAACATACATGGTGGTTTGCAATCATATGTCAAATGTCAACGGCGACACTGCCGAAATAAACAAAATTGGCAAGATGTGCAAAGAAAAAGGACTGCTGTTTTTGGTTGATGGGGCGCAAAGCGGCGGGCATGAAAAAATTGATATGCAAAGTGACAACATAGATTTTTTAACGCTCGCACCACACAAAGGTTTTTATGGACTGCAAGGGCTTGGCGTGCTGTGCATAAGAGCGCCAGAAGCGATTGAACCGATATTTTTTGGTGGCACTGGAACAAACTCGCTTGAACTTATTCAGCCCGACGTTTTACCAGAGCGATTTGAAGTTGGAACGCTGCCCACCCCTGCAATTTTAGCACTTTCGGGTGGCATTGATTTTGTCAACGAAAACTTTAATGCGATAAGAGAGCACTTGGACGATTTGACAACTTTTTTGCATTATGAACTTTCTTCTTTGCCTGTTGAAATTTATACGACAACCGAAAATGCTAAAGGCGTTTTCGCTTTCAACATTCCAAATATGCATTCGACTGATGTGGCAACATATTTAAACGACCGCTGGGGAATTTGCGTTCGCGGCGGCTATCACTGTGCCGCAAAAAAGCATGAAGCGTTGGGACTTGTTGACCGTGGAGCAGTGCGTGCGTCGCTTTCATACTTCACTTCGTTTTCAGACGTTCAAAAACTGATTGCGGCAATTAGGACACTTTTGAAAAAACAAAAAATGATTAAATAATTTAATTATATTTTAATTTTTCGTCAATTTTATTACATTTATTTTTTGATTATTTAATTTTATTTTTAATAGCTTTTTTGACTTGCAAAAAAATAGCAAAAAATATTGTCGAAAAATAATAAAAAAATAAATTA
>DPGI01000008.1:29683-37119 GCA_003522085.1 Clostridiales bacterium
AATAATAAAAAAATAAATTAAATATATTATTCTCCCGTTTTTTAAAGGCAAAGCGCGGTTTTTTTATTATTTAATTCGACAAAATTATTGTTTTAATTTTAAATATGATTAAATTAAATATGAAAAAATTATTAAATAAAAAAACTTAATAAAAAAACCGAATTTATTTCGGTTTTTTTATTGACAATTATTGAAAATAAATTATTCTGCGGCAGTGTTCGCAAACAAGCACTCCGTCTTCTTTAAGTTTGTTTATTGCTGATGCTGAAAGTTCCATACGGCATCTGCCGCAAGTGTTGCCTTCAATTTTTACAAGCACTGGGAATATTCGGTCGTTTCGTTTTGTAAGATAGGTCTGCATAAGTTTTGGTTCAACTGATTTTTGCATTGTTTCAAGATGCTTTTTTAGTTCTGTAATCTTTGGTTCAAGCTCAGCCGCCTTTTTGTCATAGCCTGCTTTATATTTTTGATATTCTTCTTTTGCTATATTATAGTTTTTGATTGTGTGGTTGAATTCTGCCAAAATTGCATTTATGCTTTCAGCAAGTTTTGTAAGTCGCTTGTCAAGCACTGCAAGATTTTGAGTAACCTTATCTTTTAAAAGCAAGTTTTCTTCAAGCTGATCTTTACTGAGAGACTCAACGTTGAGCGAGAGAAGTTGCTCACCTTTTTTTTGATTGATGGATAAGTTTTTATTGACTTCTTCCATCTCTTTAAGAACAAGATTTGCTTGTTCTTCAAGTTGACTTGATTTTAATTGTGATGATTTTGCTATTTGGTTTAACTTAACGCATTTTTGTTTATTCTCATCGCCAGCAAGTTGACTTTCAAGGTCAAACAATTTTTTGTCTTCTGCTTGATAAGCAAGGATGTTTTTTAAGTCCATTTCTTTCTCCTTTTAATTAGTCCATGAAGTCTTGAAGCTTTTTGCTTCTGGTTGGATTTTTGAGTTTTCTGAGTGCTTTTGCTTCAATTTGACGAATTCTTTCACGCGTTACGTGAAATTCTCTGCCGACTTCTTCAAGTGTTTTTGCTCTGCCGTCCTTCAGCCCATAACGTTGACGAATTACTTCTTGCTCTCTCGGTGTAAGTGTGTCTATTACTGCGATAAGTTGTTCGCGCAAGAGCGATTGAGTTGCCACTTCAAGTGGTGATTTTACTGTTTCGTCGACAATAATGTCTGTAAGTTTACTATCTTCTTCTTCACCGATTGGTGTTTCAAGTGAAACAGGATCTAAGCCAATTTTCTGAATTTCGATTACCTTTGATTCTGGAATGCCCATCTCTTGAGCAATTTCTTCTGTTGATGGTTCACGACAAAGTTTTTGTGTGAGTTGACGAATTACACGTTGCGCTTTGTTGATTGTTTCAACCATGTGAACTGGAATACGAATTGTTCGTGATTGGTCGGCGATTGCACGTGTAATTGATTGGCGAATCCACCATGTGGCATATGTTGAAAATTTGAAGCCTTTTGAATAATCGAATCTTTCAACGGCCTTCAAAAGCCCCAGGTTCCCTTCTTGAATAAGGTCTAAAAATGAAAGGCTTGAGGCGCGAGAAGCCCATTTTTTTGCTACGCTTACAACAAGACGAAGGTTTGCTTCACAAAACTTTGCTTTAGCATATTCGTCCCCTTGGACAATACGCTGAGCAAGGTCTCTTTCTTCATCAGCTGAAAGAAGGGGAACTTTTCCAATGTCTTTTAAATAAATTTTTACTGGATCATCTACGCCATATTCTGGGATAAGATCGGAAAAGTCCTCTTTCCCAAGGTCTTCATCATCATTTGTTCGGATAACTTTAATGCCTAAGTTTTCGAGTTTTTCGATAAATTCATGTATATCTTCTGGCAATATATCGTATTTTAATATTCTATAATAAATGTCATCTTCATTGACTGAACCCTTTTTCTGAGCAACATCCATGATTTTTTTAAATTCTGCTTCTACTTTTTTGTCAAGCATAAAAATCCTCCAAATTTTTCTCTCTTATCTTTTTGTCAACTTCTTGCGCCGACACGAGATAAGTTCTTCTTTCGTTTAAATCTTGGCTAAGCTTGTATTTTGCCATGATTTCGTCTTTAATCTGCTTGTATTTTTCTTCAGCAAGCGACCAAACACATTCATTAAAATAAACTTCATCACTGCCCTTTACTTCGGCAAAATCAAAATAGACGATATCTTGCCAGAAAGGTTCGTTTTCGACATCTACAATGTCAAAAAGTGACGATACTTTTGAAACCGAATCAATTATATCAATTTCGTTTGCTCTTGAATCAATCAATTTCTTGTAATCAAGACGCTTGTCCACAAAAGGTTTTTTGTGTAAAATCGACGCTAAGATAAAGTTTTCTGCACGTTTATTTCCATTTATGCGAGTTGGTAAAACTTTTTCTTCCTTTTTTTCAAAAGTTGGCATTATATTCATGCCAAGATTGCGCCTTAACATGTCTATCGGCATGTTGGTGAGGTCGCGAATTTTTGGCAAATATGCTTCTTGTTCGGGTTGAGAAAATGTTTTGAGCCTTTCAAGCACGCTTTTTACAAAATTTGCCTTTCCGTCAGGTTTCGACAGGTCGTTTTTTGCTTTAAACGAATCAATGTAATAATCCATAATAGGCTTTGCACTGTCGATGATTTTTTGCATCTTTTCTTTGCCGTTTTCACTTTTTAACACTTCATCAGGGTCTTGTCCATTTGGCATAACCGCAATTTTGGTGTTCATGTCGGCATTGCGCATAATATCGATTGCACGGAGCGTCGCTTTTTCGCCCGCTTCATCGCCGTCAAAGCACAATATTACATTGTTGCACAACTTTTTAAGTTCTCTTGCATGGTCGGCTGTGAACGCCGTTCCAAGCCCAGCAACTGTGTTTTTAAAGCCGCCACGGTGCATTGAAATAACATCAATTTGCCCTTCGACTATAATTATATTTTCAAGCCCTTTTTCTTGTTTTAAACGCTTTAAAAGGTGAATTCCAAAAACTGTCTTTCCTTTTTGGAATACGGGTGTTTCAGCTGTGTTTTTATACTTAGCAAAATCCGTTTTTTGAAGTGCGCGCGCTGAGAATGCCACGCATTCGCCAAATGAGTTGAAAATTGGAAACACAAGACGTTCTGCCATCGCGTCATAGATGCGATTGCCGTCTTTTGTTTGAGCAACTCCCGCTGCAAGCAACTGCTGTTTTGAGAATCCTTGCGAAAGCAGATAATTTATCATTTCGTTCCAATCAAACGAATAACCTATTGCAAAATCGTCGAGTTCGTGACGCGTAAATCCACGAGTTTTTATGTAATCCTGCGCAGGTTTTGCTTCGGGTTTATATAGGTTTTCATGATAATGCTTGTATGCGGCATCTAACACCTTCAAAATCGAATCTTTCTCTTTCTTGCGTTTAATTATGCTATCATCTGCGACAAGCTCAGGAAGCGGCATTTTTGCGTTTTCTGCAAGGCGTGTAATCGCTTCGTGAAAGTCGCAACTTTCTATTTTTTGGACAAAACTTATAAGGTCGCCGCCTTCTTTGCATCCAAAGCAATGAAAGAGCCCTTCATATGGATCCACGCAAAAAGAAGGGGTCTTTTCGTGGTGGAATGGACAACATCCCCAAAACTTACTTCCCCTTTGTTCTAATTGCACATATTTGGACACAACACTTACGATATCATTTTTTCGCTTTAGTTCATCCAGCCATTCAGGCGTGAAACCTCTGTTAATTGCCAATTATCCCTCAAATGTTTTTAAAAAATCTATACACTTTATATATACTCTAATAAAATCTAGAATCCTTTATTTTTCTTGATTTTCTAAAGATTTTTTATCGCTTCGGTCGCTGCAACCGCTCCACCCGCCACTGCTGTGACAATTTGTTTGAGTTTTATAGTCGCAACATCACCGCACGCATACACGTTTTCTTGCGATGTGTGCATGCTTTCATCGACTTCAATAAAGCCAAGTTTGTCAAGTTTAAGAGTGCCTTCAAGCATGTGTGTGTCAGGCTTTCTGCCGATTGTAACAAATATGCCGTCGACTGGAACTTCCAGGCTGCCCGATTCGGTTGCGACAGTCATTGATGTGACCTTTTCGTCGCCGTTTATGCTTTTAACGTTTGCCGAATACATAAAACTTGTTTTGTTGAGTCTTTTAAAAATTTCAGGCGTGTATGCTTTTAATTTAAGTTGCGGATATTTTGAAATTATCACAACTTCGCTTGCAAGTGATTGCAAATATAACGCCGACGCTACAGCGCTGTCGCCCGACCCTATCACAGCGACCTTTTTGCCTTTAAAAAAGTTTCCGTCGCAGGTTGCGCAATAACTTACGCCACTGCCGATATATTTCTTTTCGCCTTCTACGTTGAGTTCTCTGCTCATCGAGCCGAGCGCTAGAATCACCGCATGCGCTTCGTATGATGCTTTTTTGCAAACAACCTTTTTGATCTGTCCGCTCACGTCAAGCGAAAGCATGTTGTCATGAACAAACTCAGCGCCCAATTTCTTTGCCTGTGAATACAATATCGTGGCAAGTTCTGGCCCTTGAATGCTTAAAAAGCCTGGATAGTTTTCGATTTCGCTAATAACTGCGACTTGCCCGCCATAAAGCGCGCGCTCAACAACAAGCACTCTTTTGTTTGCTCTTCTTGCGTAAATTGCAGCGGTAAGTCCAGCAGGCCCGCCACCAACGATGACAATGTCGTAAATCATAAATACCTCGCAATATTTATTTACTAATAAACAAAAAATAGACCACGAATGGCCTATTTTTATTTTACTAGTTTGAAAGCATACTTGCCAAAATGCAGTCTTATGCTCTGAAAAGCAAACTGCATGCAAAGCAAGGCGCGTTTGCAAATATATTTGAAATACCAAAGATATTTGAAAACTTATCTCTTGCTGAATTGTGGCGCTTTTCTAGCCTTTTTAAGACCATATTTCTTTCTTTCTTTCATTCTTGGGTCTCTTGTTAAGAAACCAGCGGCTTTAAGTTCTGCTTTGTAAGTTTCGTTTGCTTTAACAAGTGCACGAGCAATGCCGTGGCAGATTGCACCAGCTTGTCCAGAAATTCCACCGCCATCACATTTGATTCTGATGTCGAATTTTTCTCTTGTTCCTGTAAGTTCAAGTGGTTGAAGAGCAACCAAAAGAAGTGTATCGCGTTGAAGATATTCGCCAATTTCACGGTCGTTTACTGTGATTTTGCCTTTACCTGCTTGCATTCTAACTCTTGCGATAGAGCTTTTTCTTCTTCCTGTAGCAATAAATTCGCCACTTGGCTTTTTAACAGTTTTCTTTTCTTCAGCCATTATTCTCTAACTCCTTTTACAGTAATTTGTTCAGGTTTTTGTGCTTCGTGATTGTGATTTGCATCTTTGAAGATGTGAAGTCTTGTGAATTGTTTTCTTCCAAGAGTTGTTTTAGGAAGCATACCCTTAACTGCTTTTTCAAGAGCCTTTGGTGAATTTTCAGCCATAAGTTTGTCATAGCCTACTTCTTTTAATCCGCCAATATAGCCTGTGTGCCAAATAAGTTTTTTCTTTTCAAGTTTTTTGCCTGTAAGAACCATCTTGTCGCTGTTGATTACGATTACGAAATCGCCAGTGTCAACATGAGGTGTATAAATTGGTTTATTTTTCCCCGTCAAAATGTCGGCAACTTGTGAAGCAAGTCTTCCAAGTGGAAGGTTTGTTGCATCAATAAGATACCATTTTCTTTCAACTTCTGACGCTTTTGCCATGTAAGTTTTCATGTAAAATTAATCCTCCGAAATTTTTGCAAATGTTTGCGGCAAGTTCGTTCTTTATGGGGCTAATACAAAGAAAAAATCGCTCGCATTTTTTGCGACTTTTATATTTTATATATAAAGCACAATTTTGTCAAGCGATTTATCTTAAATTTATTTAATTTTTAATATAAGTTTCATTGTATTGAACTTAATTATGCAGTTGTGCAGCCATATTGACTGCCCTTTAAGGTTGAAGCTATGCCTGTGGTTGTTCCATATTGGCTTGTATGATAAATTCCAAGAGGAACAGGCAATCCGTCATGTATTGTTGGGATCATGCCGAACTTATCGTCCATGCCACCTGTTGTCGCTGTAATACGGTTGACTTTTGTTGAACCATACATCATAAGGGAATATGAGTTTTCAAGTGCATCTACTGCCTGCTCGTCTTGTCCCACAAAAACGCCATAATTATATGGATTTCCTACAACTGTTGTTTTTGCTCCACAATATTTAATTACTGGCTCAAATTCAGTCCCCGCATATCTACCAATAATAGCACCTACATTCCCTCTAACACCATTAGGTGTTGTAAGCGTGCAAGATACAAAACACGATTCTATCACACCTGTGTTGTATGCCATTCCTACAATTCCGCCAGTTCCTATATCATTATAATCACTTGTTATATTTACATCTCCGGTGTTTAAGCAGTATTTAATTGCAGCAAGAGAATTGCAACCAGCTATTCCGCCAATATTAAATTTACCTTCGAGTCTTCCTAAGTTTTGGCAATTCAAAATTGAAGAGTTAGAAGAGGTGTTTTCAGTATAACTTGAGCCAACTATACCTCCAACACAGGTATAGTTTTTATTGCTAACGGATGTTACACTTCCATTGTTAATGCAATTAGAAATCATAAATGAGTTGCCGTTTGCATCTCCAACTATTCCGCCAATACCTTCGAATATACCTGAACCATTTGATGACAAATTCTTTATTTGACCAGAGTTGACACAAGAATCAACTTCCGTTTTTCCATTGCTATCACCAATAATTCCGCCTAGTAAAGAACTATTGCTGGATACATCTGTTTCATTTCTGCAACTTTTGATAACTATACCATTTGCATAACCAACAATTCCACCGACTCTTTTGCCATCAGCATTAATATTTCCTGAAACAACACAATTTCTGAAATTTACATCGCTTGCAGATCCGACTATTCCACCAACAAGATAGCCGCCCTTGATATTAACGTCGTAATTGTTGACATTTTTGATTGTCGCGCCACTAATGTAGCCAAACATTCCAACCCCGTTGTATGCTTCATATTCATTTGCTCCGCAATATGTCTTCATGTTGTGAATATCAAATGTCGTGCCATCATATGTGCCTTTAAATGGATGCGTTTCATTTCCAATAGGTTGCCAGTAGTGTGCTGAAAGGTTGATGTCAGCGGTTTGTTTGTATTGATAACTTGCCCATTTGCCGTTGTCGATGTTGTAATTAACTAAATATGCTAGACGGGCAAGTTTTTGGGCTGAATCAATTTTGTAGTAACCATCTGCTTGGTCTTGAACAGGATCATCGTCTGACATATCTTTTACCCAACTCTCTACCCAACGTGCATAGATTGTTGCGTTCGCTGCTCCCATCGTGGTGTTGCTGTTTACTTCGCTTCCACCGCTTGCTGCGGTAAACCATCCGGC
>DPGI01000001.1:0-4469 GCA_003522085.1 Clostridiales bacterium
TAAACGCTGAAGGCATCTAAGCGTGAAGCCCCCCTCAAGATGAGATATCCCATAACACAAGTTAGTAAGACCCGTTGTAGACTACAACGTTGATAGGTCGGAGGTGTAAGTGCAGTAATGCATTGAGCTGACCGATACTAATAGGTCGAGGGCTTGATCACGGATTTAAATAGCTAAAGTTCTGTTATGTAGTTGTCAGAGTTCTTTTCTGGAACTCTTATTTATGATGATTTCAAGCATTCGCTTGTGACCATACCATATCCAGTGGCGATAGAGAGAAGGATCCACCTGTTCTCATCCCGAACACAGAAGTTAAGCTTCTCATCGTCGACAATACTTGGCTGGCAACGGTCCGGAAAGATAGAACACTGCTGGATAATTTCATTAAAGCAACCTCGCGAGGTTGCTTTTTTGTTTTACTTAAACCAGTGTTCCATCTTTCCGGAACCGAAAAGATATCACCCAGCCAAGAAGAGTGCGCGGTAATGCGGACTTGCAGTCCTAATGAACCCTGCTGGATAATTTCATTATGTAGCCTCGCGAGGTTGCTTTTTTGTTTACTTAAACCAGTTCGTCATATCAACTATATGCGCAGTTTCACCCTTAAAAATTTTTATTGACTACACATTATTGTTGTGTTAGAATAAAAAAATGAGGGAGATTGTATGACAAAAGAAGAGAAGAAGCAGGCTCGTTTACAAAAAAGACAGGCGAGAATGCAACAAAGAATTGATAAAAAAGACAAATATTATTTAGAAAAATACGGAGTTACATATAGTAGCCTGGTAAAAAAGAATGATAAGAGTGAGAATAAAGAAAATAAAAAAATTTTAAATTCTTTATTAAGGTCTGAAAGGAAAGTTATTATTGTTTGTTATTCCATGATTGCGCTATTTTCAGCCATAACATTTGCGCCAACATACTTTTTTCAGAGATATAACACCTATTTGACTTTTGGTAGTTGGGATGAAGCAATAGTATCTATTTTAATATATATGGGATTATTTTCCATTATAAAGCTAAGCGGAATTTTGATGGAATTCTTTTTAAGAAGAGCAAATGCACGCATTATTTATAATATTAGAAGCAAGATGAACGAAAAGATTTTAAATGCTAAGTATGAATCTTTTAAATTGTTAAATACCGGGGAAGTTTTAAATAAACTTACTTCAAATCTATCTCAATATATTGAAAGCTCATTAGAGATCATTCGATTGGCTTCGGGGGTTATCGGAGCGGTTGGAGTTATAACTTACGCAACAATCGTGGCACCTTGGTTATCTTTGATATTATTCACTGTCGGCTTGGTGCGTTGGATATTCAATCTTATTTATAGTAATAAAGTTTCAAAACTTGTTCAAAAAAGAGAAAATGCTATAAATGATAAAATCTCCGGAGTAAACACAGAAAGCGTAAGAGGCATGCAAGATGTCAAGTTATTAAACATAAAAGAAGACATTTTTGCCAAAATACTTACACTTAATGGTTATAAACTTAACGCAGAGTATGATTCAAACAATAAAAGAACACTGCAAGAAACAATAAATTATTTAATACTGGCTACGAAAGAAATTTTAATGTTTGTTTCAATTGCAATTTTCTTAAAGAATAACTTAATTACGTTGGGAACAG
This sequence comes from Clostridiales bacterium, assembly GCA_003522085.1. GTDB lineage: Bacteria > Bacillota > Clostridia > Christensenellales > UBA1242 > Caccovivens. The sequence goes on from DPGI01000001.1 coordinate 1,633, forward strand.
CGATGTTGTTTTATGCTTATCGAGGAAACTTTGAAGCGTTGTTTACTTCGTTATCCTTAATAAAAACTAGAAAAGTTAGAAAAGATGTAGCTGGAAATAGGCTTTGTGAAATACTTAATGAAAATACTTTTCCTATTGAAGTTTTTGGTAAAAATACGATACAAGACATTAAAGGGGAAATTGAGTTTAAAGATGTCTGCTTTGCTTATTCTGTCGCTCAAGGCAAAAAAGGTGCAGAAGTTTTAAACAAATTGAATTTTGTAGTTGAGCCCAACAAATGCGTTGGAATTGTTGGCGAAAGTGGAGTTGGCAAGACAACTATAATCAACCTTATCCCGCGTTTATATGACTGTGACTCGGGGTGCGTTTTGCTGGACGGGCAAGATGTGAAAACTTTAAATGAAGCTACTCTTCGGGGAGCAATTTCAGTAGTGAGTCAAAATCCTTACATATTCAATGTTTCATTTGCAGAGAACCTTCGCGTTGTTAAAAAAGATGCTACTGATGAAGAGTTAATCGAAGTTGCTAGAAGAGTTAATTTGGATGATGTGATTTTATCAAGAGAGGAAGGGTTGGATACGAAACTTGGCGAAGGGGGATTGCAACTTAGTGGAGGGCAACGTCAAAGACTGGCGATTGCAAGAGCGTTGCTTAGAAATACGAAAGTGTTGATTTTTGACGAGGCGACAAGTGCGCTAGATAACGAAAATCAAAAAGAGATTCAAAATATAATTTCCGAGTTGCAAACCAACCATACAATTATAATTATTGCGCATAGATTGTCTACCATAGTTAACTGTGATAAGTTGATATATATTGAAAATGGGACGGCAGTTATGGAAGGCACACATAAAGAGTTGATGAAAAACTGCTTAGGCTATAAAAACTTATATAAAATCGAAAATAAAATAGGATAAAAAGAGGCATTTCGCTTCTTTTTTATCACATTATTTATGTAAAAAAATATTAAAAAGGTATTGAAATTATTTGCAAATGGTGGTATACTATATCTAACTTAGGAGGGCAATATGTCTAAAACATTAACTAAAATTTTAACTATTTGCGGATTGTGCGTTGTTGTAGTTGCTGCTGTTGTTGCTTCTGCTGTTTGTGCTACTGCCGCAATCGGTTATGAAGTTGCAGTTGATACTGTCACTTTATTGAATGAACAATTCAATTCTCCAGATGGAAAAGTTAAAGTAAAAATCAATGGCAAATATACTGATAAGTTGCTTGTAAAGAAAGGTGAAGAAGCAACTATTACTTTTGAAGCAAAAGACTTTGAATTCCAAGGTTACTACAATGGCGACAAGGGAACTTATGAAGGAACTGAAGTTATTGTTGACGAAAACGGAGTTGTTGCTGAAACATACAAAGTGGTTGTTAACGATAACATGAACTTCACTGCAGTTTTCAAAGCATCAAAATTCTATAAAGTCAACCTTGCTTACAATGTAAACCAAGATATCGCTGAAGACAGATCAATCACTCTTGGTCTTGATGGCGTTAGCGCTTACCAAGATAAAGAAAACAGCAATGTTTATTGGGTTAAAGATGGCAGCCAAGTTACATTATCTCACGACGAAGTTGGATACAGATTCAACAACTGGTATCAAGGTCCTGTTTCTGACGGCATCGCAAAAGAAGAATCATTTGTTGTTGAAGCCGATGGAACTTATACTGCTGACTTTACAATGAAGAACAAATACACAATTTTTGTTGAACCAAGCTTTGACCAAGTTGTTGCTGCCGAAGGAAAACTTGATGCTAAGGTTAACGGACAAAACTCAGTTACAGTTTATGAAGGAACAAAAGTTACTCTTACAACATCAGCTACAGGTTATGACTTTGTAAATTGGACAATCAACGGAACAGCTGCTGGAACAGAATCAATCATCGAATACACAGTTACAGCAAATGCTGCTGTTAAAGCAAACTACAAAGCAATCGTTTATCAAGTATCATACAACGGCGCAGAAGCTGTAAACATGGTTTACGGAAGTGAACTTACTGCCGCTGCAGATTCATACGAATCAACTGGCTGGAAAAAGTTTGCTGGCTGGAAATATAACGGAAACACAGTTACAAGAGCAATCTTTGCTGGAGAAAACAGAAACATTGCTTTAACTGGTGAATATAGAAACCAAGCAAATGAAAACTATGTTTTAGCCACAGGTGACAAATCAATCACTTACAATACTGGAAGAGAAAACCGTTTAGATTTCACAAACGCTCCATCACTTGCTTACTACAATCTTGTTGGATTTAAACTTGGCGAAAAAGAATACAGATTCAATGGTAACGCTATTGCAGGAACTGCAGAAGAAGTTAAAGCATTCGATGAATTGTTAATGAACTCTTCAGTAAACCAAATTGCAGTTGAACCAATTTATGAATTGGCATTCGATCTTAACTTTACAATTATGACAAATAACGCTTGGGGTGCAGCAGGAACTACAAACATAATCGAAGCAGGAGACACAACAAACATCTACACTGTTTCAATCTTAGAAAGATTTGCTAGAACAGGTGCTGACCCAACAACTCTTAAAGCAATTAGCGTTTATGGGAATAGTATACAAGCGCAATTTGGCGCTGAAGATGAAAACCTTCAAGATGTTAAACTTGTTAGAATTCTTGAATTGTTAGAAATTGATCCAAACAACACAAGCGCAGTTAATATTGAAATTAAATTCATTGTTTAATAATTGATAAATAAAAAACTTCGATTTATTCGAAGTTTTTTTTATTTTTTCTTTTAAATGTGTTGACAAAACAAATTCTTTTTGCTATATTAATTAAGCATCCTAGCGGATGGGAGTTTAGCTCAGCTGGGA
>DPGI01000001.1:4684-31457 GCA_003522085.1 Clostridiales bacterium
AGAGCATCTGCCTTACAAGCAGAGGGTCATAGGTTCGAGCCCTATAACTCCCACCAGAAAAAACGCGATTTAATATCGCGTTTTTTGTTTGCAATTTATTGCAAACTTTGCGACGAAGTATCGTCGCAACTGGTGGGAGATATATCGTCACCGTGCTCACCTTTGCGAGCAAGTTCGCACTTGTTAGATATAACTCCCACCAAGGACATTATTTTATGAATACCTGAAGCATCGTCGCAACTGGTGGGAGATATTTTAATATAATAAAATTGACAAGATATTGACTTTACGATATAATTTGTGATATTATAAATCAAAAAGAAGAACCTTATGAAATCAAGAAAGATATTGTTTTCTTTAATAGCACTTATGCTTATAACTCTATGCGGAATGTATTTGGGATTCTTTTTTACTGCTAAAGATTATAATGTCGGGGCTGAACAAGAAAAAGATCAAGACATTACAGATTTGGAGCCAGATGAAGATGAAGAACCAGATAATGATGACAACGACGACGATGAAGACAGTGATATCCAAATTCCAACAGATTCGTTAGAACTAATAAATTATGGTTTAAACATCTATCAAAACGGGGCTGGAAGTCAAGCAAACTATAGTTATTCACTGTTTGCTAAAGCGGCCGCTTACGGACAAAAGGCAGATTCGACGCAATACATTAAAGGACGCATGACTTACTCGGGCGGCAAGTCTTTAGATGAAGCATTCTGGTCTTACGAGCACAACACTACAAATGCAATTATTGCAGGCTACGGCAGATTGAAAGAAGAATGCCGAGTAATGTATACCGAAAAAGAAAAAGATTATGTTGCTGTTGGCAGCACAAAAAATATGAATCTTACAAATCTCACTTATCAATTTGATGAAACAAATTGGAGAGCGGAATATAACTACAAAGATGCCACAGAAGCCTACAAAGTTTTCTGGGCAGACGGATTCCCTTATCAAATAAATAAAAACACTGTTAAAGTTACACGTCACGATTCACGTTCAAGCAAATATTACACTAAGATTACTGTGTCATGTGATGTAAACAAATTGCCGGATACGTTTAGGGATTATTATTTCAGAAACAACGGAATGATTAGAGTAAATTATACAAATTATGAGTTTACATTTATCATTTCAAAAAAGACCGGAAAAATTAAAAAAATAATTAGATCGGAAGATTTTTGGTGCAGAGTTATTGATGCGGGATATGATGTAACAATTTATTGTAAAACAAATTGCACACAAGATTTTGTTGTCATGGATAAAGCAATCAATGTAATTAAACCTTTTTAAAATGCGGGCAAATAAATGCTTGCATTTTTTTATTAATTAATTTTTTAATAATTTTAATAATAATTAAATATAATTCAATTTAAAATAATTTAATTTATTTTTTATTTTTTTAACATTTTTATTTAATTATGAATAAATAAATAAAAATAAGGAGAATTTTATGCCTATTATATGTAATGATAATGCAAACGGATGTTATACTGGCTCTTATTATCCAAGGCCAATTTTTAATTGCTGTCAAGGTGGTTCGTGTGGTGGGAGAAACAATGTTGTAAATCCGACTCGTTCAGAAGAATGGGGATTTCTTACAGGTGGAGACGTGCAAGCGGCGCAAAACGAAAACATCCCATTAACGCTTACATCAAGTGCAGGGACTGCAGTTTCGCAATCGGTTGCTAATGAAGTTAATATAACAACCGGAAATTATCAAGTGGCATATAGCGTGAATGCGTCATCTTCAGTTAACCCACTTCAATTTGGGATTGAACTTAATGGAACTGTTTTGTCATATAGTATAATAAGTGGTGAAGGTGACGGAAATTTGCAAAACCTTGCGACAAGTTTTATTATAAGTGTTCCAACAAATTCGCAATTTAGCGTTGTTAATCTGACGGCAGGGGCAGCGAGCCTGACGCGCGTTAATTTGTCTGTGACAAAACTTTTATCATAACAACAAAATTCTCTTTCATTTTTATTTAAAATGGGGTATACTAATAATGTAAATGGCATAGCCTAACTAAAAAGGAGGGTGAAGACATGGTAAAAACATTCGCAAATCAGGAACAAGAAGATTCTTGGAAATTATTCGCTTATGGTCCTGACGGAATTAAAGGCAATCCTCTTTTTATAATGACATTTATTGAAATTGAGCAAGAAAGGAAAAGAGAAAAAGAAATTTCGTTATAAAAATGGCGTCAACAAAAGTTAAGGCCTTGGTTATTGAGGCAAAAGACAATAAAGAAAAGGACAAGCTTGCTACTCTTTATTCACTTGAAGAGGGCAAGCTTTTTGCTTGCTTTCGTGGAGTGCGCGGTGTAAAAGCAAAAATGAAAGCTGCGAAAGAAATATTTACTTTTGGCGAATTTGTTGTTGAAGACACTAAAGCGGGAAGGATTGTGACCGAAGCAAATATTATTGACAGTTTTTCGCCTTTAAGAGCCGATTTAGATAAATATTATGAAGCATGCAGTTTGGTGGATATCTTGAAAAAATTGTCTTCACAAAATGCCGACCCTGCATTGTTTATTGCAATAATAAAAGCGCTTAAAGCAGTTTGCTATGATGGCGCGCCAAAATATTATTCGCTTGTTAAGTTTTTGATAACAATATTTGAAAACATGGGATATAAACTTAATTTCGACACGTGCGCTAGTTGTAAGGCGAAATTATCAGGGAAAAAGTATTTAAATCTTGATTATGGCGAAATTGTTTGCGCAAATTGCAGACAAATGACGGCAATAGAAATATCACCAGCAACAGCATCTGCACTTAAACTTTTAAAAGAAACTCCATATGAAAAATTAAAAACTCTCAAACTTGGCGGCGGTGGAGAAATCAAAGCGTTAAACCTGCTTAGTGAAAATTTTGAATGGCGTTTTGGAAGTAAGTTTTTCATAGCATAAGCCATCACGTTATGTGATGGCTTTTTTATCTTATTTTTTTTGTTTATAGAGCAGTGCATATGTTATTTTAATTATATATAATTCTAATAAAGAACATTATAAACATTTTTAAAAATATTTTATAAAATGCTTGACTTTAAAGTGGGGTTAGGGTATACTTACTATGCTGTGAAATACGGGTTGATGCCTGAGGTTACTTTGGTTACCGGCAATCAAAGAGAACTTAGGCGGACAAGTTCGTGGCATGACCGCGAGCGAGCTGACCTTAAACCACATTTTTTATTGCTTAGCAGCATGAAACACGCGGCTCCGTTGTCGAGAGTTTCAAAAGCAGTGGCAATAAGGCAGTTTTAGCCAAAACTAGGAGGAAAAACAATGGCAACAAAGAAAATCAGGATCAAACTTAAATCATTCGAATCTGCTCTCATTGATGAAGCTTGCAAAAGAATCATCCTTGCCGCTGAAAAGAATGGTGCAAAAGTTGCTGGTCCAATTCCACTTCCAACAGACAAGGAAGTAATCACTGTTATTCGTTCACCACACAAACACAAGGATAGTCGTGAACAATTCGAGTCAAAGACTCACAAAAGACTTATTGACATTATCAGTCCATCAACAAAGGTTGTCGACGCTATGATGAAGCTCGACCTTCCTGCAGGTGTGGACATCCAAATTAAACTGTAAGGAGGCACTTCGTGAAAAAAGCAATACTAGGTAAAAAACTTGGAATGACTCAAGTATTTAATGCAGACGGCAAAGTTATTCCTGTGACTGTGATTGAAGCTGGTCCTTGCAGCGTAGTTCAAATCAAGTCAAACGAAAAAGATGGTTATGAAGCAGTTGTTGTAGCTTTTGATAAACAAAAAGAACAACGTGTTAACAAACCTAAACTTGGTGTTTTCAAAAAGGCTGGCGTAGAACCATGCAAAGTTTTGAGAGAATTCAAACTTGAAAACACTGCAGATTATACTGTTGGACAAACAGTTGACTGCTCAATCTTCGCTGAAGGCGACAAAGTCGACGCAATCGGAGTTACTAGAGGTAGAGGATTTACAGGCGTTATTCAAAGATGGAATAACCACAGACTCAAAATGACCCACGGAACAGGACCTGTTCACAGAGAAGTTGGTTCTATGGGTGCAAATTCAACTCCATCTAGAGTGTTCAAAAACAAACATATGCCGGGACACTATGGATGCGAAAGAGTTACAATTCAAAATCTTGAAATAGTCAAAGTCGATGCAGAAAGAAACGTTCTGCTTGTAAAAGGATGCGTTCCTGGACCTAAAGGCTCAGTTGTAACCATTCGCGAAGCAATCAAAGGAGAATAAAAATGGCAAAAGTTAAAGTTTATGATATGGCCGCTAAGGTTGTTGACGAAATCGAACTTAATGACGAACTCTTTGCTCTTGAATACAACGAACCATTGATTCACGAAGCTGTGGTTGCTTATCAAGCAAACCAAAGACAAGGAAACAAAAGCGTTCTTACAAGAAGTGAAGTTAGAGGTCATGCAAAGAAACCTTGGCGTCAAAAGAAAACCGGACGTGCTCGTCACGGCTCAACGAAATCTCCAGAATATACAGGTGGCGGAGTTGTATTCGCACCAAAACCTAGAGATTTCTCAAAGAAAATGAACAAAACAGCAAAAAGACTTGCTCTTCTTACTGCTCTTTCAAGAAAAATCGCACTGGGACAATTCATTGTTCTTAAAGATTTCGAAATTGCAAGCGGAAAGACAAAAGATGCAAATGCGTTCCTTAAAGCATTTGGTCTCAGCGGAAGAACTCTTGTAGTTGGCAAAGACAACTCAACTGAAACTCTTCGTGCTACCGCAAACATTAAGTCTTTGAATGCAGAAGATGTTAGAACTCTTACAACTTATGAAGTTGTTGCTAACAAAAACGTTCTTCTTACTGCCGACGCTGTAAAAACAATAGAGGAGGCTTACGCAGAATAATGGAAGCTTATCAAATTATTAAAAAACCACTCTTAACTGAAAAAAGTTATGCTGGAATTCAAGCAAAAGTTTATTCTTTTGTTGTTGACAAGCGTGCTTCTAAGACTGAAATCAAAAAAGCTGTTGAAAGCATCTTCGGAGTGGAAGTAGAAAAAGTTAACACAATGGTTGTTAAAGGACACACAAAAGTTCAAAATACAAAAGCCGGAAGAACAGTAGGCAAAACAAGCGACTATAAAAAAGCTATTGTTACTCTTAAAGAGTCATCAAAACCTATTGCTTATTTCGAAAGCTTGTCATAATTAGAGGAGGTTAAAAATGGCTATCAATAAATCTAAACCAACATCAGCCGGAAGAAGATTTTATTCTTCGCTTGCTTTTGATGAAATTACAAAGAAAACGCCTGAAAAATCTCTTCTCGCAGTAAAGAAAAAAAATGCTGGTAGAAATGCTCAAGGCAGAATCACTGTTCGTCATCAAGGTGGCGGAAACAGACAAAAATATCGTATAATCGATTTCAAACGTAACAAAGACAACATTCCTGCAAAAGTTGTTGGCATTGAATACGATCCAAACAGAACAGCATTCATTGCACTCTTAAACTATGCAGATGGTGAAAAACGTTACATCATCGCACCTCTTGGTCTTCAAGTTGGTGAAACCGTAATGAGTGGTGAAAATGTTGAAATTAAAGTCGGAAATGCACTTCCAATTTCATCAATCCCAGTAGGTTCAGTTATCCACAACATTGAACTTCAACCAAAGAAAGGCGCTCAACTTGGCAGAAGTGCTGGCAGCGCAATTCAACTTATGGCAAAAGAAGGCAGATATGCTACACTCAGACTTCCTTCAGGAGAAATGAGAAAAGTATTAACTTCTTGCCGTGCAACAATCGGAACTGTTGGAAATCTTGACCATGAACTTGTTTCTCTCGGCAAAGCCGGAAGAAAACGTCACATGGGCGTTAGACCTGGCGTTCGTGGTGTTGCAATGAACCCTAACGATCACCCACACGGTGGTGGTGAAGGAAAGAGCCCAGTCGGCATGAAGTCACCTATGACTCCATGGGGCAAACCTGCACTTGGTCTTAAGACTAGAAAGAGAAAAAAGGCTTCTAACCGCTTAATGGTTAAGAGAGTAAATTAGGAGAAGTAACTATGCAGAAAGAAATTAAAAAACCTTATGTGCACTCATCTCTTGTTAAGAAAGTTAAAGAAATGCAAACTTCAGGTGTTAAAAGACCTATCAAAACTTGGTCACGTTCTTCAACTATTTACCCAGAGTTTGTAGGATTCACATTTGCTGTTTACAATGGCAAAAAACACATTCCTGTTTATTGCACAGCAGATATGGTTGGTCACAAACTTGGCGAATTTTCTCCAACAAGAACTTATAAAGGCCACGCAGCAAAGAAAGCAGCTAAAACTGCTGTTAAGAAGTAAGGTGAGGTGAAAAATGGCTACAAGAATTAGACAAAAAGCAGAAAACAGGGCAAAAGCTAAAGATGTTCGTCCTTACGCAAAGGCTAGATACATCAGAATGAGCCCATCAAAAGTTAGAATCGTTCTCGACCTTATCAGGGGCAAAAATGTAAGAGAAGCCGCAGCTATCCTTGCAAATATGCCAAACTCTGCTGCAGAAGCAACTTTGAAAGTTTTAAACAGTGCAGTTGCAAATGCTGAAAATAACAAAGGTCTTAATGCAGAAACTCTTTATGTTGCCGAAGCATATGTTTGCCAAGGCCCAATCCTTAAGAGAATTATGCAAAGAGGAAAAGGTTCAGCTGACAGAATTTTAAAGAAAACATCGCACATTACAATTGTGCTTGATGAAAGAAGATAGGAGGGCAAAATGGGACAAAAAGTTAGTCCAATTGGATTCAGACTTGGTGTAAACAAAGAATGGAACTCAACTTGGTATGCAAAGAAACAAGATTTTGCTCCAAATCTTTTAGAAGACCAAAAGGTTAAGAAGTTTATTAAACAAAAATACGCTTCTTGCTCAATTTCAAGAATTACAATTGAAAGAACAGAAAACAAACTTATCGTTGATATCTACACTGCTAAACCTGGTATGATCATCGGGGCTAAAGGTGCTGGAATTGAAACAATCAAAAAAGAAATTTCAAAGATTATCAGACCTGTTAAATTGCTCGTTATCAATGTTAAAGAAGTTAAAAAACCTGACCTTGATGCAACACTTGTTGCTGAAGGAATCGCTTCTCAACTTGAAAAACGTGTTCAATGGAGAAGAGCATTAAAGATGGCTCTCCAAAAAGTTATGAAGGCTGGTGCTAAAGGATGTAAAGTTCAAGTTGGCGGAGTTTTAGACGGAGCTAACACACTTCACAGATCTGAACACTATATGGAAGGAACTCTTCCTCTTCACACACTCAGGGCTGACATCGATTATGGCACGGCTGCTGCTTACACAAACTATGGTAAGCTTGGCGTTAAGTGCTGGATTTATAAGGGAGACATTCTTCCTGTAAAGTCGTCTGATAAAGGAGGACAAGAATAATGTTAATGCCAAAGAGAGTTAAAAGAAGAAAGGTTTTCAGAGGCAGAATGACTGGTAAAGCTATGAGAGGTAACACTGTTGCTTACGGACAATATGGTCTTATGGCAATGGAACCTTGCTGGCTTAAATCTAACCAAATCGAAGCAGCCAGAATTGCTATGACTCGTCATATCAAACGTGGTGGTAAAGTTTGGATTAAAATTTTCCCAGACAAACCTGTTTCTAAGAAACCACTCGGAACAAGAATGGGTTCAGGTAAAGGTGCTCCAGAATTCTGGGTAGCAGTTGTTAAACCTGGCAGAATTCTTTTCGAAATCGAAGGTGTTTCGGAAGAACTTGCTCGTGAAGCAATCAGACTTGCTGGACACAAACTTCCTTGCAAAACAAAATTCGTAAAGAAGGAAGGAATCCCAGCAGAAGGTGGTGAGAAAGATGAAAATTAGTGAAATCAAATCATTAAGCGTTGCAGAACTTAATGCTAGAGTAAAAGAACTTAATATGGAACTTTTCAATCTTCGTTTTTCGAACGCTTCTAGAAACCTTGCAAACCCTGTTCAAATTAGAAACGTGAAAAGAGAAATTGCAAGAGTTAAAACAGTTATTAGAGAAAAAGAATTATCTTCTGCAAACGGAGGTTACGATGGAAAGTAGAAATTCAAGACTTACAAGAACTGGCGTTGTAGTTAGCGCTGGCAAAATGGATAAAACCATTGTAGTTTCAGTAACTTCAAGAGTTAACCATCCAATTTACAAAAAAGTCGTTCATAAATCAAAAAAATTCAAAGTTCACGATGAAAACAATGAGTGCGGAATTGGTGATACAGTTCAAATCATGGAAACCAGACCACTCTCAAAAGACAAGTACTATCGTCTTGTTAAAATCATCGAGAAAGCAAAGTAGGAGGGCAATATGATTCAACCTCAAACAAGATTAAAAGTTGCTGACAACACTGGCGCTAAAGAAATCATGTGCATTCGTGTGCTTGGTGGATCTTTTAGAAGAAGTGGAAACATCGGCGACATTATTGTTGCTTCTGTTAAAAAAGCTATTCCTGGCGGATCTGTTAAAAAGGGAGACGTTGTGAAAGCTGTTATCGTTCGTTCATCAAAAGGACTTCGTCGTCCTGATGGATCACACATTCGCTTTGATGACAATGCCGCAGTCATCATTGATAATCAAAAACAACCTAAAGGAACACGTGTTTTCGGGCCTATCGCTAGAGAACTTCGTGATAAGGGTTATATGAAAATTATTTCCCTTGCTCCAGAAGTTATATAAGGAGATTAGAACATGAACATTAAAAAAGGTGACAACGTTTTAGTTATTGCGGGAAAAGACAAAGGTAAAACTGGAAAAGTTTTAGATGTTAATCCAAAAACTAACAAAGTTACAGTTGAAAATGTCAATGTAGTAACAAAACATCAAAAACCTAGATCTCAACAAGATAAAGGCGGCATTATCAAAAAGACTGCTCCTATGGAAGCATCAAACACTATGGTTGTTTGCCCAAATTGTGGCAAAGCAACACGTGTTGCTCACACTGAAGTGAACGGTAAAAACGTTAGAACTTGCAAGAAGTGTGGAGCAAGCCTCGACAAAGAATTTGCAAAAACTGTTAAAAAAGAGGCAAAAAAAGCAGTAAAAACAGCAAAAAAAGCTGAAATTACTGAAAATAACGCAGAAGACGCAGAAGTTAAACCTGCTAAAACTGCAACCAAAAAGTCGAAAGAAACTGCTCAAGTTAAGTAAGGAGAGTTGTTATGGCAAAAGAAACAAATAGAATGGTTAAACTTTATAAAGAACAAGTTGTTCCTGCTCTTACTGCTGAGTTTGGTTACAAAAATGTTAACGAAGTTCCAAAACTTGTTAAGATTGTTGTTAACGCAGGGCTCGGTGATGTAAAAAGCAATTCAAAAAGCTTCAACATCGCTCTTGAAGAACTTGCAGTAATCACCGGACAAAAGCCTGTTGCAACCGTTGCTAAAAAATCAATTTCAAATTTCTCATTGAGAGAAGGACAAAAGGTTGGAGCAAAGGTAACTTTGAGAGGAGATATTATGTATGAGTTCTTTGACAGACTTGTATCAATCGCTCTTCCTAGAGTTAGAGACTTCCACGGTGTGTCTGATAAAGCATTTGACGGAAGAGGAAATTACTCTCTCGGAATCAAAGAACAACTTATTTTTCCAGAAATTTCATATGACAAAATCGAGAAAATCAGAGGCTTTGATATTTGCTTTGTAACAACTGCAAAGACAGATGCTGAAAGCAAGGCATTACTTAAGGCACTTGGAATGCCTTTTAGCAAGTAGAGGTGAAATATGGCAAAAAAAGCACTTATTCAAAAACAACAAAAACCAGCCAAATATAAAACTAGAGAATACACTCGTTGCAGCCTTTGCGGCAGACCTCATGCGGTTCTTAAAAAATATGGAATCTGCAGAGTATGCTTCAGAGAACTTGCAAACAAGGGTGAAATCCCTGGCGTAAAAAAGGCTAGCTGGTAAGGAGGAAGAAATGGTAGTATCAACAGATTCAATCGCAGATATGCTTACAAGAATCAGAAATGCGCTCAAAGTTAAACACGTTGACGTTTGCGTTCCTGCTTCAAAAGAAAAGGTTGCGATCGCTAAAATCCTCCTTGATGAAGGTTACATCAACGCTTACGAAGTTAAATCAAACGGAAAGTTTGACGACATCATTATCACTTTGAAGTATGATGAAGAAGGAGCAAGCGTTATTCAAGGTCTTAAAAGAATTTCAAAACCAGGTCTTAGAGTTTATGCTCAAGCAGATAAAATTCCATATGTTATCAGCGGACTTGGCGTTGCAATAATCTCAACAAACAAAGGAATAGTTACTGACAAAACTGCAAGAAGTTTGAATGTTGGTGGTGAAGTCCTTGCGTTTGTGTGGTAGGAGGTCATCATGTCAAGAATTGGTAATAAGCACATAATCGTTCCACAAGGCGTTAATGTATCATTTAATGATGGCGTTATCACAGTTACTGGACCTAAAGGAACACTTTCTCAAACTATTGACAAAGTAATCCTTCCAAAAATTGAAGCAAATGTTATCACATTTGTTAAACACAACAATGAACAAGAAACAGATGCTAAACAAGGACTTTACAGAGCTCTTGTTGCTAACATGATTAAAGGTGTTAGCGAAGGTTTTGAAAAAAGCCTCGTAATCAACGGTGTAGGTTATAAAGCACAAGTTAGCGGAAGAAAATTACAACTTGGACTTGGATATTCACATCCAATCGAAGTTGAAATTCCTGCTGACCTTAACGTTGTTTGCCCATCTGTTACTGAAATCAAAGTTTCAGGAATTGACAAACAAAGAGTTGGTCAATTTGCGTCAAACATCCGCGACTTTAGACCTGTAGAACCATATCACGCATATGGTGTTAGATACAGTGATGAAGTTGTAGTAAGAAAAGTCGGAAAAGCTGCTGGTAAAGGCAAGAAGTAAGGAGCATAAGTATGATTAGCGTTAAAGATAAAAATGAAGAAAGAAAAGTTCGTCATGCTAGAGTTAGAAAACACATTTCTGGCACTGCTGCTAGACCAAGACTTTGTGTTTACAAGTCTTTGAAAAGCATCTATGCTCAAGTTATTGACGATGAAAGAGGTGCTACAATCGTTAGTGCTTCAACACTTGATAAAGACCTTGCATCAAGCCTTGAAGGTAAAACAAAATCAGAACAAGCTAAGGTTGTTGGTGAAGCTATCGCTAAGAAAGCTATCGCTGCTAAAATCAAAGAAGTTGTTTTTGATAGAGGTGGATACCTTTACACTGGCAGAGTTGCAGCTCTTGCAGAAGGCGCTAGAAGTGCCGGCTTAAAGTTTTAGGAGGATAGAATGGAAGAAGTTAAAAAAGACAAGAAATTCGAACCAAAACCTAGAGAACGTCGCGCTCCTAGAGAAGAAAGCGAATTCGAGAAAAAACTCGTTTGCGTTAGAAGAGTTAACAAAACTGTTAAAGGTGGACGTACTCTTCGTTTCTCAGCTTTAGTTGTTGTTGGAGATGGGAAAAACAACGTTGGAATCGGAATTGGCAAAGCTATGGAAGTTCCAGCTGCTATCGACAAAGCAACAAGTGCTGCTAGAAAAAATATGCATTTGATCCGTGTTGTAGATGGAACTATTCCTCATGAAATCATTGGAAAGTTTGGTTCATCTGAAATCTTAATGCTTCCTGCTAAACCTGGTACTGGAGTTATCGCCGGCGGCGCAGCTCGTGCAGTTATCGAACTTGCAGGCATTAAAGATATCGTTACTAAAATTCACGGCTCAACAAACAAAATCAACGCCGTAAAAGCAACAATGAACGGCCTTACAGCTCTTCGCACACGTGAAGAAATCGCCGCTCGCCGTGGCAAAAACCCAGAGGAAATATAGGAGGCAGACATGGCAGATAAAACTATAAAAGTGACTTGGGTTAAAAGCACAATCGGATATAACAAAAAACAAGCTAAAATAGTCGAAGCATTAGGCTTTAAAAAACTTGGCCAAACAAGAATTTTGCCTGACAATGCTAGCATAAGAGGAAGCATCTTCGCCGTTAAACATTTGTTTAAGGTTGAAGAAGAGTAGGAGGAAATTATGCAAATAGGAGATCTTAAACCTGCTGCTGGCGCTACTACAAAAAAAGTTAGAGTCGGCCGTGGAATCGGAAGTGGCATTGGCAAAACAAGTGGTAGAGGCCACAAAGGTCAAAATGCTAGAAGTGGGGGTGGAGTTAAAGCCGGATTTGAAGGCGGAAACATTCCACTTATCCGTAAAATCCCAATCAGAGGATTTAACAATAAAAACTTCAAGAAAGTTTACTCAACAATCAACGTTGGTGACCTTGATGTTTTAGAAGCTAATTCAGAAGTTGATATCAATTTCCTTTATGAAAACCGTTTCATTGGAAAGATTGAACCTTATGGATTAAAAGTGCTTGGAAATGGAGAGATTACAAAACCTCTTACCATTAAAGCAAGCAAAGTTACAGCTGCTGCTAGAGAAAAAATCGAAAAAGTAGGCGGAAAAATAATCGAGGAGTAAGGTTATGTTTAAAACCCTTTTCAGCGCTTTCAAAATTAAAGATGTAAGAAGAAAATTGTTGTTGACACTTCTTCTTCTTTTCATCTATCGTCTTGGATGCTGGTTGCCAATTCCAGGCTTTGATATTTCAGCAATCTTGGGAGAAAACAACAATTTATCAAATAGTTTCAGCATTTTCGGCGTTATGAATATGATAAGCGGTAATGCTTTGCAAAATTGTTCTGTGCTCGCTCTTGGCGTGTCACCTTACATTACTGCAAGCATTGTTATTCAACTTTTAACAATCGCTATTCCTGCTTTGGAAAGACTTTCAAAGCAAGGCGAAGACGGAAGAAGAAAAATCAATTTATACACTCGTATCGCTGCTTTGGTGCTTTCAATAGCGCAAGCAGTTGGTATTGTTGTAGCATATAAAGATGGTCTTGATGTCGGCAACGCTCTTTGGAGTGGTGCTCCTACTTGGCTTATCGGACTTGGTGTTGTGCTCATCCTTGTTGCGGGAGGTATGTTCACAGTTTGGCTTGGAGAAAGAATCACTGATCTTGGAATCGGAAACGGCATGAGCTTGCTCATTTTCGTTGGTATCCTTTCATCAAGTGCAAGTTCATTCGCTCAAGGTATCAAACTTGCAACACAAGACATCACAACTATCTGGACTCTTGTAATCTATGTAGTTGCTGTTATCTTAATCTTTGGACTTATTGTTTTTGTAGACAATGCAGAAAGAAAAGTTCCAATTCAATATGCTAAACAAATCAAGGGAAGAAAAATGTATGGCGGACAAAGCACATCTATTCCTATTAAAGTGAATGGATCGGGCGTTATGCCAATCATCTTCGCAAGTGCATTGCTCACTTTCCCACAAATGATTATTTCAATCTTCTGGCCAGAATCAACTTGGTATCAACAATACCTTGGAACAAATTCTTGGCTTTACATCGTGCTTTTAGCACTGCTTATTTTGGCATTCTCATTCTTCTATGCTCAAATAACATTCAATCCAGAAGATGTAAGCAAACGTATTCAACAACATGGTGGATTTATCACAGGTATTCGTCCTGGAAAACCAACCGCAGAATATTTGAAGAAAATTTCAAGAAGAATCACATTATTTGGCGCAATTTTCTTAGCATTTATTGCGTTGATCCCATCTCTTGCTTTTAAGGCAATAGGTGACAACACAAGTTGGGGAGTGCTGTTGAATGCATTCAGCGCAACTGGTCTTATGATCTTGGTTAGCGTTGCTCTTGAATTTGACAAACAACTCGAAGCACAAATGCTTATGAGAAACTATAAAGGTTTCTTAGACTAATACGGCTATTTCAACGAGAGGCTTGCCTCTCGTTGTGAAAAGCATAAATTGGGCAAACCCATTAAAAGGAATAACTTATGAAACTTATTCTGTTAGGTGCCGCTGGTAGCGGGAAAGGAACGCTGGCAAAACAAATTTCTGCCGATTTTCATATCCCACAAATCTCAACAGGCGATTTATTCAGGGAAATCGTTAAGAGTGGCAGCGAACTTGGCGAATTGGTGAAAAGTTATATCAATAAAGGGAACCTTGTTCCTAACGAAGTTACTTTCAAAGTCCTGCAAAACAGGCTTAAGAAAAGCGATTGCAAAAACGGATATATTTTAGACGGTTTTCCAAGAACTCTTCAACAAGCCGAAATGCTCGCAAAGTTGACAGAAATTGATGTTGTCATCAGTCTCGAACTTGGTTTTGCAGAACTTGAAAAACGACTTGTTAGTCGCAGATTATGCCCAAGCTGTGGAGAAATCGACAACACAAACCATGCGGGATATAATGGCAAGTGCAGAAAATGCTCCGCAACACTGTTTCAGCGTGATGACGATAAACCTGAAGCAATAAAGACTCGTCTGGAAGTTTATAAATCACAAGTCGCACCACTTATAAACTTCTACGGTGATAAAGTGCAAAGTGTTTCAAGTTCTGGCACGCCAGACGAAACATACTCGCGCGTAAAAACTTTTTTAAAGGATTTGGAGGCAAAAAATTGAACAATTTAAATCCTGCAGAAATTGTCCTTATGAAAAAAGCAGGTGGGCTCACTCGAGATGCTTTAAACTATGCGGAAACCCTTATAAAACCAGGGATTTCCACATTGGAACTTGACAATTTGGTAAAAAAGTTTATAATAGAAAGTGGTGGTCAGCCTTCATTTTTAGGTTATGATGGTTTTCCTGGAAGCATATGTGCTTCGGTCAACGAAGTCGTTGTTCACGGCATTCCATCAGCCAACATTATTTTAAAAGAAGGCGACATTATCAGCGTCGACGTAGGCGTGATCTACAAAGGATTTAATGGAGACGCTGCAAGAACTTTTCCAGTAGGAAAAATTTCACCTGAAAAGGCTAGACTCATCGAAGTTACAAAGCAATGTTTCTTTGAAGGGATCAAGCATTTAAAGGTCGGTGACAGACTTGGCAAACTCTCGCATGCTATACAAGCGTATGCAGAAAAAAATGGATATAGCGTTGTTAGAGAACTTGTTGGGCATGGCATCGGCAGAAAAATGCATGAAAGTCCAAATGTTCCAAACTATGGCAAAGAAACCGATGGCCCTATCGTAACCGAAAATGCTTGCATAGCAGTTGAACCTATGATTAACATGGGCAAAAAAGAAATCGCTATGTTGCGCGACGGTTGGGGAATTGTAACTAGAGACCATATGCCTTCGGCACACTATGAAAATACCATTCACATAACAAGTGAAGGAATTGAAATTTTAACTTTGTAGGTGACTGATGCAAGTTGGAGATTTGGTGATTGCTACGGCAGGAAAAGAAAAAAATGAAATCTTTTTGGTAGTCAAAGTTGATCAGCAGTTTGTTTACATAGCAGACGGGAAGCGCGTTAGCGTGACAAAACCTAAAAGAAAAAATGAGAAACACATTCAAAAAGTTTCAAAACAAAGATTTTTGCTTGGCGATGATATAACTCGGGACGTAAAATACAATTCCGCTGTGCGAAAATTGATTAAAGTCGAAAAGGAGAGGATATGTCAAAAGAAGATGTAATTGAATTTGAAGGCGTGGTTGAAGAACTTCTTCCAAATTCAACTTTTAAAGTTCGTCTTATAAATGGTCATGTCATTATCGCTTATATCTCAGGCAAACTCAGAGTGCACTGCATCAGAGTTGTTGAAGGAGATAAAGTAAAAGTCGAAATGAGCCCTTATGATTTAACTAAGGGTCGCATAACCTGGAGAGATAAGGGTTAAGAAGGAGAAAATCATGAAAGTAAGAGCATCCGTTAAACCTATATGTGATAAATGCAAAGTTATTAAAAGAAACGGAAAAGTTATGGTTATTTGCCCTAAGAGTGCCAAACATAAACAAACTCAGGGTTAAGAAAAATAAGGAGAAATCAATATGGCAAGAATTGCAGGTGTAGACCTTCCTAGAGAAAAAAGATTGGAAATAGGACTTACCTATATTTACGGTATCGGTCAAGTTACGGCCGGTAAAATTTGTGCTGAAACAAATCTCAGCCCAGACATCAGAGTTAAAGACCTTACTGATGAACAAATTGCAAAACTTCGTAATTATATCGAACATAACGTAACTGTAGAAGGTGACTTAAGAAAAAAAGTTAGCCTTGACATTAAAAAATTAAACGAAATGGGATGCTATCGTGGCATCCGCCACAGAAAGGGACTTCCTGTTCGCGGTCAAAACACAAGAAATAACTGCAGAACAAGAAAAGGACCAAAGAGAGCTGTTGCTGGCTCATCTAAGAAGGGTAAATAAGGAGAAAGATAATGGCTACGAAAACAACAACTAACAAAAAAACTACAACCAGAGTTAGAAAAAGAGTTTCTAAGAACATTTCTCATGGACAAGTTCACATTAAGACATCTTTCAACAACACCATTGTTACCTTCTCAGATGCAAACGGAAACGTTGTATCATGGTGCAGCTCTGGAAAACTTGGGCTTAAAGGCTCAAAGAAAAGCACACCTTTCGCAGCTCAAACTTGTGTAGAAGAAGCTGCTAAAGTTGCTAAAGAACATGGACTTAACACTGTTGAAGTTTATGTTAAAGGCCCAGGAAGCGGAAGAGAAGCCGCTATTAGGGCACTTCAAAATTGCGAACTCAATGTAACTCTTATTAAGGACGTTTCACCTATTGCTCACAATGGTTGCAGACCTCCAAAAGTAAGAAGAGTTTAAAAGGAGATAACCTATGGCAAGAACAATTGAACCTGACTGCCGTCAGTGTAGAAGAGAAGGTTGCAAACTTTTCCTTAAAGGTGAAAGATGCACAACCAAAAAATGCGCTATGGAAAGACGTCCAGTTATTCCTGGACAACATGGCAATTCACGTAGAAGAGTTACATTCACTGAATATGGCTCACAACTTCGTGAAAAACAAAAAATTAAGAGAATTTATGGTCTCTTAGAAAACCAAATGCACTCATACTATGAAGAAGCAGAAAGAATGAAGGGTGTAACTGGTGAAAACATGCTCTCTCTTATCGAAAGAAGACTTGACAACGTTGTTTACCGTATGGGAATTGGAGCAAGCAGAAAACAGGGCCGTCAAATGGTTAATCATGGTATGATTACTGTTAACGGAAGAAGAGTTGATATTGCGTCATACATTACAAAAGTTGGCGACGAAATTGCTGTTAAAGAGAATAAACTTGACAAAACTCTTATCAAATCAATCAAAGGTATGAAAATTGTTATGCCTAAATGGCTTGAATTTGATTCAGAAGCTCTTAAAGGAAAAGTTATTGCACTTCCACAAAGAGATGACGTAGATGCAGATATCAAAGAAAGACTTGTTATCGAGCTCTATTCTAGATAATTGGAGGGATAAAATTATGATGGAAATGGAAAAACCAAAAATCGTTTGTGAAGAAACCGAGAATGGCGCTTATGCAAGATTTACAGTTGAACCACTTGAAAAAGGTTACGGGATTACACTTGGAAACTGCATGAGAAGAACTCTTCTTTCTTCGCTTCCTGGCGCAGCTCCAATCGCTGTTAGAATCGCTGGGGCAGCACATGAGTTTACAACAATCAGAGGTATTGCTGAAGACGTTGTTGATATCATTTTGAACTTAAAAACTCTTTATGTTAGAACAACAAATCATGACCGTGATTTCATTACTTTCTTAAGAATTAGAAAACAAGGTGCTGGCGAAGTTACTGCTAGAGACTTTGAAACTAACGATGAAGTTGAAATCCTCAATCCAGACCTTCACATCTGCACAATGGACGATGGTGCCGTGCTTGATATGGACGTTATGATTGGCAATGGCAGAGGATATGTTCCAAGCGCTGTTAACAAAACAAAATTTGACAACATTGACTTTATTGCTATGGATGCAATTTTCTCACCTGTTAAGAAAGTTAATTTCAACGTTGAAGCTACTCGTGTTGGCCAAAGCGTAGATTTTGACAAACTTACTTTAGAAGTTGAAACAAATGGAACAACCAAAGCAACAGAAATAGTTTCTCTTGCCGGTAAAATTATGATGGAACACGTTGGTCTTTTTGTTGAACTTTGCGAAGAAATGGCAAATGTTGAAATTTTAGTTTCTAAGGAAGAAGACAAACAAGTTAAAATTTTGGAACTTCCAATCGAAGAAATGGACCTTTCAGTTAGGTCATATAACTGTCTTAAACGTGCTGGTGTTAACACCGTTGAAGACATTGTTAAAAAATCAAGAGCAGACATGCTTAAAGTTAAGAACCTTGGAATCAAATCTATTGATGAAGTTGTTCAAAAACTTGAAAGTTATGGTCTTGCACTTCGCAAAGACGAAGAATAAAAGGAGAACACAATGGCTAACGATAAACTTGGAAGACCATCTAAAGAAAGAGACGCTATGCTTAGAGGCTTAGTTACAGATCTTCTTTGGCATGGAAAAATCGAAACAACTCTTGCTAAAGCAAAGTCTGTTCGCTCAGTTGCTGAAAAGTTATTAACTGCCGCTATCAAAACTTACAAAGACACTTCAACAGTTTCTAAAGATATTAAAGATGCTAAGGGTGTAAAAGTTAAGACTGAAGTTGTTAATGATGGATCACAAAGACTTGCTGCAAGAAGAAAGATTATGTCATATGTTTATGACAGACAAGAACAACGCGGCGACAAAGAATCAAAAGCGGCTTATGATGCTAGAGTTGAAGGAATCAACCATCCTCTTCTTGAAAAGATTTTCAACGTTTATGCTCCTAAATATGCTGAACGCGCTGAAAAACTCGGACAAGGTGGCGGATACACACGCATCGTTAAACTTGGAAAACGCAGAGGCGATGCTGCTGAAATGGCAATCGTTGAACTTATCTAAATTTAATTAAAATAAAAAAATACACAAATTATTGTGTATTTTTTTTGTTATTTTTTAAAATATTTAAATAATTTAATATATTATTATTTTTAATTAAAATTATTATCTTTTTTTATATTATTTTCATATTTAATTGTATGAAAAATAAAGGGAAAGAATTAAAAAATATAGATTTAAAAAAGTTGTCTTCTATGCATGTTGGTGGCAAGGCAAAAAGATTGTTTGTCCCCAAAAATATAGAACAATTAAATAATATAATAAAATATAGCAAAAAAACATCAAAAAATTGCATTATTTTAGGTAATTGTTCAAATATTATCTTTCGTGACAAAGTTTATCGTGATGTGTTTGTGTCGATGAAAGGCTTTGACACCATAAGAGTTAACGGGGACATTGTGTCTTGCGGCGCGGGGATCAGTCTATTTACGTTGTGTATGTTTTGTGAGCAACATGAACTCACTGGCTTAGAACCATTGTATGGTATTCCTGGAAGTGTTGGCGGAGCGATTGCCATGAATGCAGGCGCGTTTGGGGATGAAATATGCAATCATATTGATGAGTTTGTTTCGCTGCAAGACGGCGAAATTAAAACTAAAAACAAATTTGATTTTGCATATAGAAAAGGTCCACTTGATAGTGGCGAAATTTTAATTGAAGCAAAATTTAAGTTGAATAAAGGCAAAAAAGAGGAAATAATTAAAAAACAAATGCAATTTTTGCAAAAACGCAAATCTTTGCAGCCTTCTTTGCCGTCATGCGGCAGTGTGTTTATGCGCGGAAAAGATTTTTCCCCAGCAAAACTTATTGATGAATGGAGGCTTAAAGGCTTGACTGTTGGTGGGGCGATGATTTCGACCAAGCATGCGGGATTTATCGTAAATGCTAACGATGCCACATTTGAAGACGTAATTTTGCTAATTCAAATTGTTGAATGGATTGCAAAAAGCAAAGGCTATGAGTTTGAAAGAGAGATAAAAATCATCTAACTTTTCGCCCCCTTTGACTTGCAAAACTTTTGTTATATTGATATACTATCAATAAGGAGCGAAAATGATACTTTACGGGGACTATCACACCCATACAATTTACTCGAGACATAATCATGGCAAGGGAACTGTTCTTCAAAATGCGACTGTGGCTGCTGAAAAAGGTCTGAAACAAATTGCAATTACAGATCACGGCTTTAATCACAAGTTGTATGGCGTGCGCAGAAAAGATATCCCACAAGTTAGAGAAGATATTTTAAACGCTAGAGAAATCACTGGCGTTGATATTTTGTTGGGCGTAGAATCCAATTTAATTTCGCTTAATGGCGAGGTTGACTTAAAAGAAGAAGACCTTGAAAACCTTGATATAATTCTTATGGGTCATCATAATATTATCAAAACACCTACTTTAAAGGACAAATTGAATATAGTTTACGCTAATTTTTCGCCATTCAAGCCAAGCAAGGCGCGTTTATCAAAAAACACTGCCGCTTTTTTAAAGGCGCTTGATAAATATCCTATTGACATCATCACACACTTAAACTTTGGCTGTCCAACTGATACAATAGCTGTTGCTAGACTGGCAAAACAAAAGGGAACATATATCGAACTTAATGGCAAGCGCATAAACTTCACAGACGAAGAAGTTTTGACTATGGCGGAAGAAGGTGTTAAGTTTATAATAGATTCTGATGCTCACAGCCCAGAAATGGTGGGAGAGTGCAACAACGCTATCAACTTGATTTATAGATTGAACATTCCATCAAATTTGATAGTGAATTTGGACAAACCGGTCACGTTTAAAAAGAAAAGGAACTAAAATTGAGTTTTTCAAAAGACAGCAAAATTGAAATACTAAACACGCATAAGGAGAATGCAGATACTGCATTTGCCTTTTTGTCTGGTCTTTTTCATGCTGCTGGCGAAATTGAAAAAAATGGACAAGCACTTAAAGCGGCAATCGTCACAGACTTAAACGAATTGTATCCTGTTGTAAACGAACTTGCTCACACGCTTTATGGAGATTATCTTGAGCTTGACATTGAAGATGACTACGTGATCAACAAAACTACCTATTATCGCATAACATTTCCGGCGACATTTGCAGAAAGATTGTTGAAAGATATCGGGCTTTTAGAGATAACTAATGATGGATACCATTTAAACTGGGGGATTGACAGCAACATTGTTTGCAGCGAGGAAACGAAGATTTCATTTTTAAGAGGCGCTTATCTTGGCTGCGGGACATCATCAATCAGGCTCAGTGAAGTTGAAAGCGAAAAGACAACATCGGGTTATCATCTTGAACTTACATCGCACAGCCATGTATTTTTGACTGATTTGGCTGCACTTTTGGTTGAATTTAACATATTATCAAAACTTGTAGAGCGAAAAAATCTTTTTGTGCTTTATATAAAAGAAGCTGAACTCATCAAAGATTTTCTTGCGCTATTAGGAGCAGATAACAGCGTTATGGCGCTTTCAAATGAAATGATTATTCGCGAAAAGCGAAATCAGATAAATCGCGAGGTTAATTGCATCAATGCAAATATTTCCAAGACAGTTGACGCCAGTATGCGTCAAATCGAAGCAATAAATGTTATTATTTCGACCATTGGAATTGAAAGCCTTGACGATCAACTTCAAGAAGTTGCATTTTTAAGAATGGCAAATCCCGAAGAAAGCCTTGATGGGCTGTTGTCACTTTCGACATTGCAACTGTCTAAAAGCGGACTTAATCACCGCTTAAACAAACTTATAAAAATTGCTAAAGAACTCAAATAAAAGGAGAGACTCGTGAAAGATTTTGTGCATTTACACGTCCATACTGAATACAGCTTGCTTGATGGGCTTGCGCGCATTGAAAAGTTGGTAGAAATCACAAAAGAACGCGGTTGGAAGGCAGTTGCGATCACTGACCACGGCAATATGTATGGCACAATTAAAATGTATGAAGCATGTATAACCAATGGTATTAAACCGATCATTGGTTGCGAGTTTTATATTTGCAAAGACCATAAAAATAAAACCACAAAAGCGGATATGGGTCACCTTATTTTGCTTGCAAAAAATAATGAAGGCTATCACAATTTGCTTCAACTTATTTCAATTGCAAACGTTGATGGCATGTATTATAAACCGAGAATTGATTATGAACTTTTGAAAAAGTATTCAAAGGGCGTTATTTGCCTTTCTGCTTGCTTGGCGGGTCATTTGCCTCAACTTTTGCTGCAACGCCGTTATGACGAAGCAAAAGAACTTGCAAAATGGCATCAAGATGTTTTTGGCGATGATTATTATCTTGAAATACAAAATCACTATTTACCAGAAGACCAAGAAGTGATTGCTGGGCTTGTGAAACTGTCAAAAGAACTTGGCATTAAAATGGTGGCGACAAACGACGTGCACTATTTAAACAAAGAAGACGCCGAACTTCAAGATGTGCTTATGTGCGTTCAGATGCACAAAAAACTTGATGATCCAGACCGCTTGAAGTTTGAAACGCAAGAGTTTTATTATAAAACCTATGAAGAAATGTTGGAAGCGTTGCCTGGCTTTGAAGAAGCTTTGGACAACACTATTGAAATTGCCAACAAATGCGAAGTTATATTGAAAACAAAATCGTTAGGCGAAAATCCAAACGTGGACGAAAAATATAAACTTCCAGCAAACAGAAACTACATTCCTGATTATCGTCCGGACACAGGCGAAACAGCTTATCAATTTTTGGAGCGTCTTGCATACGAAGGCATGGAAAGGCTTTATCCAGAAATTACTGACGAACTTAAAGAACGTATGCAAATGGAACTTGACACCATTCGCGATCAAGGCTTCGTTGAATACTTCTTGGTTGTGTGGGACTATATCAACTTCGCCCGCGAACATGGAATTCCTGTTGGACCAGGTCGTGGATCGGGGGCAGGAAGTTTGGTGGCATACTGCACAGGCATCACTATGGTTGACCCAATTAAGTATCATTTGTTCTTTGAAAGATTTATCAACCGCGAACGTGTTTCGATGCCCGACTTCGACGTCGATTTCTGTCCTGATAGATGCGGCGAAGTAATTGAATACACAAAACGCAAGTATGGACCTGATCATGTTTCAGGAATCATCACATTTGGTAGTATGAAGGCGAAAAACGCCATCAGAGACGTCGGAAGAGTTGTTGGCTTGTCAATTCCTGACACAAACAAAATCTGCAAGGAAATCCCTAATTTTCCGCCTGATGGACTCAACAGAAACAAACCTGTCTTGAAATATTATTTCGGAAAGACAAAAGATCCGGCAAATGATAAATATATCGTTCCTGACCTTAAAAAGTTTTATGAAGAAGATGATCTTATTAAAAAGGTCGTTGATATGGCTGTTAAGCTTGAAGGTGTGCCAAGAAACTGCTCGCAGCACGCTGCCGGCATTTTGATTTCGCCAGAACCTATTCCTAATTTCGTTCCGCTTGCTCGAAACGGCGAAGAAATTGTAACGCAATTCGACATGATTGAAATCGAACATTTAGGTTTGCTGAAAATGGACTTCTTGCGTCTTAAAACTCTCACCGATATTAAAAAAGCCCTTGATTACATTAAAGAAAACCACGGCGTTGACATCGATTTTTATAATATGGAATATGACGATCCAAAAGTGTTCGAACTTATTTCATCAGGAAACACCGAAGCCGTATTTCAACTTGAAAGCGGTGGTATGAAACGATTCATGAAGGACCTTGGTCCAACATGTATGGACGATATTATCGCCGGAATTTCGCTTTATCGACCTGGTCCAATGGATTCGATTCCACAGTTTGTAAAATGCAAAAAAGATCCTTCTGCGGTCGTGTATGATGATCCTTGTCTTGAAGATATTCTGGACGTAACTTACGGTTGTATTGTTTATCAAGAACAAGTTATGAAAATTGTTCAAGTTATGGGCGGATTTTCACTTGGGCAAGCCGATAATATTCGTCGTATTATGGGCAAGAAAAAAGTCGATAAAATTGCAGCTGAAAAGGTTAAGTTTGTTGACGGTTGGGAAGATCCAACTGGCGAAGCGTCGATTCCTGGCGCTGTAAAACTTGGACATGACCGTGCGGTTGCTGAAAAAGTTTTCGACCGAATGGCCGAATTTGCAAAATATGCATTCAATAAATCACACGCTGCGGCGTATGCTTACGTTGGTTATCAAACCGCATATTTAAAAACATATTATGAAGTTGAATTTTTAACTGCTGTTTTAAACAACAGAATTACAAGTTCTGATGACATTAAAAAGTATACAACTTATGCAAAAAAAGAAGGATTCAAAGTTCTTCCACCTGACATAAACAAATCAACGACATACTTCAAAACTGAAGATGGAAACATTCGTTTCGGGCTTGCTGCATTGAAAGGGGTGGGCTCATCAGTTATTGATTTAATCATCGAAGAGAGAAACAAAAACGGCGAATTTAAATCTTTTGAGGATTATGTTTCAAGAGTAGATATCGCTGCTTTAAACAAACGTGTTTTGGAAAGTTTGATTGTGGCCGGCGCATTTGATTGCTTTGGCAAATATCGTTCACAACTTATGTCAGTTTACAGCATCGCAGTTGAAAGAGCGATTAAAGACAACAAAAACAAGCAAACAGGTCAATTTTCAATGTTCGACGCTTTTGCAGCAGTTGAAAAAGACTTCAATACGCTTGACTACCCAAATATTAAAGAATACAACAAAGAAACCTTGCTTAAATACGAAAAAGAAGTTGTCGGCATTTATCTTTCAGGTCACCCTCTTGACGACTACCTTGATTACTTTGATGGATTTAATCTTACAAGTGAAATGATGCAACCAAACGAAGAAGAAGGCGATGAATTTGATGAAGAAATGCAAGACGAAGAGGCTGTTTACGATCAAGTTCAAGATGGCATGGCGGTTACTTGCGGTGGGCTTATTGTTGAAAAAAAGCGTATGCTAAGCAAAGACGGAAAAGAATTTGCGTTCATCAAAATTGAAGATCTTTATGGCACGATTGAAGTTTCGCTGTTTGGCAATGTTTATCCAAAATTCAAACAGTATGTTGAAGAAGATGGACTTGTTACAATCAAAGGTAAAATTTCAATGCGAAACGGAACGCCAAGTGTCAACGCAACCGAAGTTATTCCATGGAAGAAACGCGGCGAAGAAGCACAAGAAGAAAATTTAAAGAAAAAACTTTATTTGAAATTTGACACACGCGACATAGACTTGTTCAACAAGATTAAATCCACACTTCACGCTTACAAAGGAGAGGCGGAGGTTATTATCAAATGCACATCTGCAAACAAAGCCTTTGCTTATAATGTTGGCGTAGATGTAAACAATTATTTATTAAACGAACTCTATGGTTTGATCGGCCAAGAAAATGTGGTCACAAATGAAGTAAAAAAGGAGAAATAATGAAAGTTTTAGTTATTGCAAGTGGGGGAGATGCCCCAGGAATGAACAAATTTATTTCACAACTTTACAAAAAATATGGAAAGCATTTGTATGCTTGCCAAGGCGGATTTAAAGGACTTTATGAAAATGAAATCTATCCAGCTTCATATTTTGAACCACTCAAGTATGAAAATGCCGCTGGTTGCTGCATAAAATCTGGAAGATTTCCTGAATTTAAGGAAGTTAAAAACTTTCAAAAATGCCTTGATAATGTTAAAAATTATGACGCTGTTGTCGTTATTGGAGGTAACGGATCAAAAGTTGGAGTTCGCAGATTGGCCGACAACGGCATGAGGGCGGTGTTTGTTCCGGGAACTATCGACAACGATGTTGAAGATACTGACTATTGCATAGGATTTCACACAGCAGTCAATGCTGTATGCCACAGCTTCCGCAACATTATGCCAAGCATGGAAGCCTTCAACAGATGTTGCATATTTGAAACAATGGGCAGATATTCGGGACACATTGCTGAAACATCTTCAAAGATTTTAAAACCAGATATAACTATAACTGAACAGGATCAACTTGACGAAGATGCGATTGCAAATACAATCAAAGCCGCTTACAAAAAAGGTAAGTCGTCAAGTGTTATAATTCGTGAAAACATTTGCGATGTTAGACAACTTGCAAGCAGACTTGAAGAAAAAGTCGCTCCTGCCGAAGTTAGAAGCTTTGTGATCGGACACTTGCAAAGAGGCTGGCAACCAACTAAGGCCGAACTTAAAATTGCAGCCAAGTATGCTCATGGCGCAATCAAAGCGATAAAGACAAACGAACTTCCTATTGCAATAATGCTTCAAGCGGGAAGAACTGTGCTTAAAAAAATCTAGTTTTACTAAGAAAATAATTTGTCGTTATTACAAAAATTTTATTATTTAAAATCGTTGACAAAATAAGCGAATTATGTTATATTTACATAGTCGCTTATCGTGCGGGTGTAGTTCAGTGGTAGAACCCCAGCCTTCCAAGCTGGTTGTGTGGGTCCGATTCCCATCACCCGCTCCATGGGCTTCCATAGCTCAGCTGGATAGAGCAATGCCCTTCTAAGGCAGAGGTCGAAGGTTCGAATCCTTCTGGGAGCACCAAAAATTATGGTGGTCGTAGTTCAGTTGGTAGAACGCCAGATTGTGGCTCTGGAGGTCAAGAGTTCGATCCTCTTCGATCACCCCATATCTTTTCAGAGCGCCTTAATGGGGTGTCGCCAAGCGGTAAGGCATTGGACTCTGACTCCAACATTCGTAGGTTCGAATCCTGCCACCCCAGCCAATTCGAACAAACGAAAAAGTCTTAAAGGCAGGCTTCGAACCAACGGTTCGCCCGTTCCGGCGAAATCGAAGCAAGTTCGATTTGACTTTGGCTACAAACAAGCACGCCGGCTTGTTTGCTTAACGCGTCGTCCCTGCCACCTCAGCCAATTCGAACAAACGAAAAAGTCTTAAAGGCAGCACAATCAAAGCAAGCCACATAAACGAAAAACAAGCCGACTTCAATCCACCTTATGGTTCACTAGCTCAGTCGGTAGAGCACTTGACTTTTAATCAAG
>DPGI01000001.1:31673-35076 GCA_003522085.1 Clostridiales bacterium
GGTAGAGCACTTGACTTTTAATCAAGGGGTCCCGGGTTCGAGCCCCGGGTGAGCCACCAAGACCACAATTTGTTGTGGTTTTTTTGTGCAATAAATCATCTTGTTAAAACGTCTTGATTTCGCTGTGTAAAAGGAGTATAATAATTGCATGGAAACAATAGCACGACCAACAATTAAACAAGTTAAAAAATGTTTTGATGACGGATTAACTTTGATGACAATCAAAGATATGTTTTCTGAGTTGCCAGTTTTTGGAAGTGCACTTGTTTATGGCGGGCAGGATTTAAATTATCCTGAATATTGCGATGATTACTTTGCCGTTGAACAAGAAGGAAAGAATTTTTATACTTTAAAAAACATGGATAAATTTCGCTTGCCAACGGTGGGCATTATTTTAAAAGATGGCACGATTTATAAGGTTGAGCGCATGCATATGGAAGTTGCGTGCTGGCTTAAATATAACAATGTTAACCTAAAAAATAGTTTAAGATATGTATATTTTCAAGACACCAAGCGCCTTGACATTCGCGAATGTTATGACCATGTAAGAGCGACAAATGAAAACGATCCTGACATTTTGTGTTCGGTTTGGAACGATCTTCACGACGACAACGAATATGAATATGACTTAGAACCAACCGAAGAGCAAATTCAAGCGATTTATTATCTTTCGAGAAGATTTAATGTAAAGTTTGAAAAGATATTTATGGATAATGTTGGATTTAGAATGAATCCATATCCGCAGACGCCATACACAAAAGAGCAAAAGCGTTTGGGAGCGTATAATGATGATGCAATCACTCATGCGCTAAATAAACTGCAACAAAAGAAAAATATAAATATAGTGATGTAATAAAAAAGCCTTTTTAAAAGGCTTTTCTTTTTTTAATGGCTGGGGTGGCAGGGGCGGCGCGTGAAGCAAACAAGCCGGTGTGCTTGTTTGTAGCCAAAGCCAAATCGAACTTGATTCGATTTCGCCGGGACGGGTGAACCGTAGGTTCAAATACTGCCGAAGAGTAAATAAAAAAACACCGGAAGGTGTTTAGAAAATGGCTGGGGTGGCAGGATTTGAACCTACGCATGCAAGAGTCAAAGTCTTGTGCCTTACCGCTTGGCGACACCCCAATATTTAAAATGCATTGATATTTTATCAAAAAAGAAAAGTAAAGTCAACATTTTTGCGTAAAAATAAGATAAATTTAATTATTTGTTTTAGCGGAGTAATGAAAGAACTATATTTTTAAAATTTGAGACAAATTAACGTCGATTTAGAAATCAAAATTATTTGTAAAAACTAAAAAATTTAGGCTTTTTTTACTTTGAAAATTTAGGCTTTTTTTGTATACTATTTAGGTATCAAAAAAAGGAGAAGAAACATGAAAAAATTTGTTTATGCTTTCAAAGAAGCAGACGGAAAAAACAAGGCTCTTTTTGGTGGAAAGGGGTCTAACCTTGCTGAAATGACAAAACTTGGCATGCCAGTTCCTCAAGGATTTATTATCACCACTGAGGCCTGCACACAATACTATGCAGATGGAAGAAAAATCAACGCTGGAATCATGAAAGAAATCGAATCAAAACTTGCTGAACTTGAAAAACTTACAGGCAAGAAATTCGGCGACAAGAAAAACCCTCTTCTTGTTTCAGTTAGATCAGGTGCAAGAGTGTCAATGCCTGGCATGATGGATACTATTTTGAACCTTGGTCTTAATGATGAAGTTGTTGAAGGACTTGCTGCGCTTTCTGGCAACCCAAGATTCGCATATGACTCATACAGAAGATTTATTCAAATGTTCTCAGATGTTGTTATGCAACAAGATAAATCAAAATATGAAAGAATTTTAGACGAAATCAAAGAAAAGAAAGGCGTTAAATATGATAAGGACCTTTCTGCAGAAGACCTTAAAGAAATTGTTAAACTTTTCAAATCTCTTTACAAGAAAGGACTTGGCGAAGAATTCCCTCAAGAACCAAAAGTTCAACTTATGGAAGCTGTAAAAGCAGTTTTCAGATCATGGGATAACGACAGAGCCAACGTTTACAGAAGAATGCATGCAATTCCATATGAATGGGGAACAGCGGTTAA
Source organism: Clostridiales bacterium (assembly GCA_003522085.1). Classification (GTDB taxonomy): domain Bacteria; phylum Bacillota; class Clostridia; order Christensenellales; family UBA1242; genus Caccovivens. The sequence continues at coordinate 33,760 of DPGI01000001.1, forward strand.
TGTTCAATCAATGGTGTTCGGAAACCTTGGTGACGAATCAGGAACAGGTGTTGCATTCAGCCGTAACCCTGCAACTGGTGAAAACGAACTTTATGGTGAATATTTGATGAACGCACAAGGCGAAGACGTTGTTGCCGGAATCAGAACACCACTTCCAATTTCAACTTTAAAAGAACAAAATCCAAAAGTTTACGCTGAATTTGTTAAGATTGCTAAAACTTTGGAACAACATAACCATGATATGCAAGACATGGAATTTACCATTGAAAACGGCAAACTTTATATGCTTCAAACAAGAAATGGAAAAAGAACAGCAAAAGCAGCATTAAAAATCGCTGTTGACCTTGTAAAAGAGAAAATGCTTACTGAAAAAGAAGCATTGCTTATGATTGACCCAACTCAACTTGATGCTCTTCTTCACCCACAATTTGAAGCAAGCGCACTTAAAAAAGCACAAGTAATTGCCGTGGCACTTCCTGCTTCTCCTGGAGCTGCCTGCGGGAAGATCTGCTTTACAGCTGAAAAAGCTAAAGCAATGAAAGCAAACAAAGAAAAAGTTGTGCTTGTTCGTCTTGAAACATCTCCTGAAGACATCGAAGGAATGGCTGCTTCAGAAGGTATCTTGACTGCGCGCGGAGGAATGACATCTCACGCTGCCGTTGTAGCAAGAGGAATGGGAACAGCCTGCGTTGCAGGATGCAGTGATATTAAATTTGCTGCTGACGGAAAATCATTTACAATCAAAAACAAAACATTCAAAGAAGGCGATATGCTTGCTTTCGATGGATCAACAGGAAAGGTTTATGCCGGCGCTGTTGCAACTGAACCTGCAAAGATTTCGGGCGAATTTGCTACTATTATGGAATGGGCTGACAAAAACCGCAAACTTCAAATCCGCACAAACGCTGATAATCCAAGAGATGCAAAAACAGCATATGATTTTGGCGCAGAAGGCATTGGCCTTTGCAGAACAGAACATATGTTCTTTGACGCTGATAGAATTATGGCAATGAGAGAAATGATTGTTTCTTCAACAGTTGAAGAAAGAAGAAAAGCCCTTGCAAAACTTCTTCCTATGCAAAAGAAAGACTTTAAAGGCCTTTATACAGCTATGCACGGCAAACCTGTAACAATCAGATTCTTGGATCCACCTCTTCATGAATTTCTTCCACACACAGACGCTGAAATTAAAGAACTTGCAAAAGAAATGAACATCTCAGCTGCTTCATTAAAACAAACAGTTGTTGACCTTCACGAATTCAACCCAATGATGGGTCACCGCGGGCTTAGACTTGCTGTAACATATCCTGAAATTGC
>DPGI01000001.1:35221-79007 GCA_003522085.1 Clostridiales bacterium
TTCAACCCAATGATGGGTCACCGCGGGCTTAGACTTGCTGTAACATATCCTGAAATTGCGGAAATGCAAACACAAGCCGTTATCGAAGCTGCTATCGAAGTAAAGAAAACTCATGGGTATGATATCGTTCCAGAAATCATGATTCCTTTAACATGCGACAGCAAAGAATTCAAATTTGTTCGTGACATTGTTGCTGCAAAAGCAGATGAAGTTATTGCAAAGAAGAAGGCTGATTTACACTATAAGATTGGAACTATGATTGAAATTCCACGTGCTGCTCTTACTGCTGACGAAATCGCTAAGAGTGCAGAATTCTTCTCATTCGGCACAAACGATCTTACACAAATGACTTACGGATTCAGCCGTGACGACGCAGGAAAATTCCTCAACGTTTACTATCAAAAGAAGATTTTTGAAAACGACCCATTTGCTCGTCTTGACCAAAATGGCGTTGGAAAACTTGTTAAAATGGCCGCTGACCTTGGAAGAAGCGTTCGCCCAGACATCAAACTTGGCATCTGCGGAGAACATGGCGGAGAACCATCAAGTATCGAATTCTGCCACAATGCAGGACTTAACTATGTTTCTTGCTCACCATTCCGTGTTCCTATTGCAAGACTTGCTGCAGCTCAAGCAAACATCAAAAATCCAAGAAAATAACAAAAAGTTAAATAAAAACATTAAAATAAACGGGAAATACCAAAATTTCCGTTTATTTTTATTTTTAACTTGAATTTTTTTAAATTTGTATTATACTTAGGATAATAGGAGGAAAACTAATGAAAAAAGTTAAAGAAAACAAAAAAGAAGAAAAAACAAAAAAAGTTGTTCCAGCAAAAAATGAAAAAGCAACAGCTGCAAAACCAGTGAAACCAGCAAAAGCAGACGTAAAAAAGGCTGAAGTAAAGAAAGTTGAAACAAAAGAAGTAGAAGAAAAAGAAGTTTCACTTGGCAAGTATGTGGTTGTTTTTGACAAAGAAGAAAAACTTTGGAAAATCAAACGTGACAACGCGAAAAGAATTATCGCTTCTTACGCAACTAAGAAAGATGCTATGACAAGAGTTAAAACACTTTGTGAAAACAACGATGCCGGCGTTGTGGTTAAAAAGAAAAATGGACAATTTCAAAAGAAAAAGAACATCCGCATTTAATTTGAAAAATAGTCAAAAAACTGTTTGAAAAACATAATTTGTGCTTTACAAGTTTTGTTTTTTATGGTAAAATATCTAGCGAAATAAATAAAGAGGTGACTTATTATGATGCTTTATCCACCAATCGACGATCTTGTTCGTAAAACTAAAGGAAATCCTTATGTTCTTTGCACTATCATAACAAAGAGAGCGAAAGAAATTGAAACTCTTCGTCATGCCGAACTTGCTGGCTCTGACAAAAAAGCAATCAGCATTGCTTGTGAAGAAGTTTATCAAGGAAAAGTTATTCCAAGTGATTTTTAATAGAAATTTATTGATAAATGTGTTATAATTCTATTGCCGAAAAGCAATAGAATTTTTTTTGGAGAAAAGATGTTTGCTAGTGTAATTATTGACCAAGACGCAAAGGCACTTGACAGAGTTTTCACCTATCGCATTCCTGACGGACAAAACATCACGGAGGGAATGAGAGTGATTGTTCCTTTTGGACAAAGAACGCTGCAAGGTTTTGTCATTGCTATAAATGAGCAAACATCGCTTGAAGACAATAAAATTAAATCAATCTATCATGCTGTTGAAGACTTTCCTGTGATAAAGCCAGAGCTGTTGCAACTGATCGACTTTATGTGTGATAAATTTCATTTGAGACAAACAAGCGTGCTGAGACTGTTTTTGCCTACTGAAATGCGCGAGGGAAAAGTTAAAGAACTTTTTGAAAAATATGCTGTGTTAAGCGAAAATATCGATGAAAATTCATTAAAAAGAGCAAAAAAACAGTTGGAAGCGGTTAAATATTTGCAATCGCAAGGGCGAACAAAACTTGCTTTGCTAAAAGAAAATTTTGGAGAAAGCGCAATCAAATCGCTTATCGAAAAGGGCTGCATTTTGCTTGAATTAGAAAAAGTGAATCGCGCGCCTCTTACAATTGAGAAAGAAAACAAAAGCATCATATTAAACGCTCAACAGCAAAACGCGATTGAAAGCGTTGGAAAAAATGGAACATATCTTTTGCATGGCGTGACAGGAAGCGGAAAGACAGAAGTTTATATGCACCTTATTTCACGCGCACTCAGTGAAGAGAAAAATGCGATTATGCTTGTTCCAGAAATTTCGCTTACGCCACAAGTGGTGTCTATTTTTAAAGCGAGATTTGGAGATAAAATTGCTCTTTTGCACAGCAGCCTTTCAGCGGGTGAAAGATTTGACGAATGGCGAAGAATTTTTGCTGGCGAAGCGCAGGTTGTTGTTGGGGCGCGTTCGGCTATTTTCGCGCCTATCGAAAACTTGGGCATGATTATAATTGACGAAGAGCACGAACAAAGTTATGTGTCTGAGTCAAACCCACGATATATCACTCAAGACGTCGCTGCGTTTAGAGCGCAAAAGAATAACTGTCCACTTGTTTTGGGCAGCGCGACTCCAAGCGTTGATGACTATCAGCGAGCAAAAGAAGGCGAAATCAAATTGATTGAAATGCCCGTTAGAGCAAATGGCAAGGAACTTCCAAAAATACAAATAATTGATATGATGAATGAAATCCGAGCAGGAAACAGCGGCAATTTTTCAACGCAACTTATATCAGACTTAGCGAAAGTTATAAACGACAAAAAGCAAGCCATGATTTTTATCAACCGTCGCGGATATTCGTCATTTATGATGTGCCGCGAATGCGGATATGTTGCAAAATGTCATGATTGTGATGTCAGCCTTGTTTATCATCGCGAAGACAACCGCTTGAAATGTCATTATTGTGGCAAGCAATACAAAGTTTTGGATCGATGCCCAAAATGCGGCTCAGACAAAATTAAACAGGGGGCGGTTGGCACTGAAAAAGTGGTTGACCAGTTGAAAAGCATTTTCCCTGATGTTAAAATATTGCGCATGGACAACGACACAACCTCAAAGAAAAACGCGCATCAAAAAATTCTTTCAGAATTTGCAGCAACGAAGCCCGCGATATTAGTTGGCACTCAAATGATTGCAAAGGGACATGACTTTGAAGATGTTACGTTGGTTGGAATAGTTGATGCGGATCAAAGCCTTTATCGTTCTGACTATCGCAGCACAGAACGCTGTTTTCAACTTATCACGCAAGTAAGCGGAAGGGCGGGCAGAAGCCAATGGGAAGGCAAAGTTGATTTGCAGACCTATTCGCCACGCCACTACGTTTATAAGTTTGCGGCAAACTATGATTATAAGGCGTTTTTCAAAAAAGAGGCAAACATACGTCAAACGGCACAATTTCCGCCTTTTTCAAAAATAATTCGCATTCTTTTTTCGCATTCAGATGAAAATGTTGTTAAAAATGAATTAAAATCATGTTATAATAAACTGTTGCAAGTGCGCGAGAAATATTTTGATGACATCGTTTATATGGATGCTATGAAATCTCCAATCAAGCGCATTAAAAATTCTTATCGTTATCAAGTGATAATTAGATTAAAATTAAACAATTGCAAGCAAATTGAAGATGAAATTTTTGCTTGCACGCAAGATGGATTAAAGTCAAGTGTGTTCTTTGAAGTTAATCCTGAAAACATGTCATAGGAGGACAAATGGCAAAAAGAAAAGTACTTAAATTTCCAGACGAAAGATTAAGACGCATCTCAAAACCAGTGACTGAGTTTGATGACGAACTCTACGAACTTTTGGACGATATGCGTGAGACTATGTATGCAAACGACGGCATGGGCTTGGCTGCTCCACAAGTTGGCGTGCCGATTCGCGCCATCGTTATGGATGTCGGGGGCTGCTATTTTGAACTGATCAATCCTGAAATCACTTTTGAAGAAGGTGAACAGATTGACGAAGAGGGCTGCCTTAGTGTTGGACATTTTAACGACAATGTAAAACGTCCATACAAAGTTACAGTTAAGGCTAAGGACAGACTTGGATACAATTTTGAAATAACTGGCGAAAAATATTTTGCTCGTTGCGCAAGTCATGAAATCGACCACTTAAACGGAAGACTTTTTATTGACATCAGCGAACATGGTCAAGAATATATCAAAAAACATGGGAAATAGATGAAAGTTTTATTTTTAGGTTCACCAAATTTTGCAAAAACAGTGCTTGATGGCATTTTGAAGGCAGGGCATGAAGTCGTTGCCGTCATTTGTCAACCCGATCGTCCGGCAAGCCGAGGGCATAAAATGCAAATGCCTGCTGTGAAAGAATACGCTCTTGAAAAGGGGCTTAAAGTGCTGCAATTTGAAAAAGTAAACAGAAATTTGGACGAAATAGCAGCGCTTGATTATGACATTTTTGTGACTGCTTCGTTCGGACAAATTTTGTCGCGCGATTTTTTAGCGATTAAAATGGGCTTAAATGTGCACCCATCTTTGCTTCCACAATTTAGGGGAGCGACGCCTATCCAAACGGCTCTTTTGAATGGTTGCGAAAAAACAGGCGTAACTATTCAAAGAATGGTTTATGAAGTTGACGCGGGCGATATTATCGAACAAGAAGAAGTTGAAATTAAACCTGACGACGATTATGTCACTCTTGAAAAACGCCTAAGCGAAGTGAGCGTTAAACTGCTTACAAAGGCGCTTGAATCAATCGAAAATGGCACTGCCAAATTTGTTCCACAACAAGGCGAGCCAACATTTACTAGAATGATTGAAAAAAGCGACGGCAAGCTTGACTTTTTAAGAACTGCCAGCGAAAACGTAAACAAAGTTAGAGCGCTTGCTCACAATCCAGGTTGCTATTTTGAATTGGGTGGACAGCGTGTTAAAGTTTTAAAGGCAGCGCTTGCAGACCAAGAAAATGGCGCGCAAAACCAGCCAAAAGATATTATTAAAGATAAAAATCACTTTTTGATTAAATGCTTGCATTCAGTCATTGAAATAGTTTCGCTTGTTTCACCAAACGGCAAAACGGTTGACGGAAAAGCATTTTTAAACGGACTTAGAAACATAAACAAGGTGGATTGATGCTGCTTGATTATTCATTAGCGGAAATTAAAAAGTATGTGACGGGGTTGGGTTTTCCTGCATTTAGGGGGAAACAACTTTTTGATGCAATTTACAGCGGCAAAAAACTTAATGAAATTTCAAACATTCCAAAAGAAATGTTGGAAGCAGTAAAAAAAGATTATCCTTCTTTTAATTTGATTAAAAAATTGACCGCTGAAGACGGGACAAGCAAATATATCTTTAAGCTCAGCGATGGACAAACTGTCGAAAGCGTTTTGATGAAATATAAATATGGAAACACAGTTTGCGTTTCTACACAAATTGGTTGCCGAATGGGCTGCAAGTTTTGCGCATCGACCTTGAATGGACTGTTGCGCAACCTTACTGCCGGCGAAATTTTAGAACAAATTATTTTTATAAATGCCGAACTTGGTGGCTCTACTAAGTCGCGACAAGTCACAAACGTTGTGCTTATGGGAATGGGCGAGCCACTTGACAATTATGACAACATATTGAAATTTTTACATCTTGTATCAAGCGAAGACGGCTTAAACATTTCACAGCGAAACATCACGCTCTCGACTTGCGGAATTGTTCCGAAAATTTATCAACTTGCTGATGATGGCGTTAGCGTGACGCTTACAATTTCTTTGCACGCAACTTCTGATGAAAAGCGCAGAGAGTTTATGCCGATTGCAAATGCATATTCAATTCAAGAAATTTTGAAAGCCTGCAGATATTATTTTGAAAAGACGGGAAGAAGAATAGGGTTTGAATATTCGCTTATCGCCGGCGGAAACGATTCGCTTGACGAAGCGGATAAGCTTAGCGCACTATTGAAAGGTCTGCCATGCCATGTAAATGTCATTCCTTTAAACTCGGTTAAAGAGCGCGCGCTGGTTGGGACAAACATCAAAAAGGCTTATGCGTTTGTAGAGCGCTTAAACAAAAACGGTATTTCAGCCACAAAGCGTCGAACAATGGGCGAAGATATTGGCGGTGCTTGCGGTCAACTTCGCTCGAAAGTTTTGCGAGGTGAAGAATGCTAGGAAAAGTTGTCAAAAAAAATGCAAATCAATTTTTAGTCAATGGGCGTTGGTGTGTCGCGAGAGGCAATCTTAAAGACCAAGGCATTTTTGTCGGTGACGACGTCGTGTGCGACGACCGCGAAAATGTAATTGAAAAAGTGTGCGAAAGAAAAAATGTTCTTGTTCGTCCACCTATTGCAAACATAGACAAAATGATAATTGTAATTGCGCCAGTGCCAAAACCTGATTTTCTGTTGATTGATAAATTGCTGATATTTTGCGAAAAAAATGAAATAATTCCTGTGATTTGCGTAAATAAATGTGATATTTTGGACAAAACGCTGAAAAATCAAATTATAAGTATTTATTCCAATATTGCAAAAATAATTATGACAAGCGCAAAAAATGACGATTGCAAAGAACTCGCAAGTCAAATAAAAGGCGTTTGCACATTCGCAGGGCAAAGCGCAGTTGGCAAAAGCAGTTTGATAAACGCGCTGCACGGACAAGATGTTGAACAAGTTGGTGACCTTGCTAAAAAGGTTGAAAGAGGCAAGCAAACAACTCGCATGGTGAGTCTTTATAAACTTGGCGAAGACGACTATATTGCTGACACGGCGGGATTTTCAAAACTTGATGAAGGCTTGCTTGATATAGACGAAAAGAAATTGGCAAACTATTATCCTGACTTTGTGCCATATTTAAACGAATGCGAATATTCTTCGTGCACGCATACAAAAGAGAAAAAATGTGGGATAGCCGCCGCAGCAAAACGGGGTGATATTGCACTTGTTAGATATGAAAATTATTTAAAACTTTATGACGCCATTAAAGAGAGGAGACGAAAATGAAAAAAAGAACGGTCGATATAGCAGTTTCAACTGATCCTGTCAAAGATTATCAAGAACTTTTGGAATATGCAAAATCAATGCAAGGCATGGCAGACTTGTTGCACTGCGACATTATGGACGGAAAGTTTGTAGAGCATACAACTTTTGACAGCCGTTTTGTGGCAAAGATAAACAGCCAAACGCTTATACCACTCGACGTGCACTTAATGACTGTCGAACCTCTTGCGACGCTGGAAGAATATTTGAAGGCGGGGGCAAATATTGTAACTGTCCACTATGAAGCCTTTAAAAACAAAAAAGATTTGATTGCGGCGTTTAAACTGATTCGCTCTTATCACGCTTTGGCGGGACTTAGTTTTAAACCTAACACACCGATTAGCGAGGTTAAAAGTTTTCTGTTTTATGTTGATGTTGTTTTGCTTATGTCGGTCGAACCAGGCATCAGTGGACAGCAACTTATTGAATCGACCTATGAGAGACTTCGTCAGTTAAGCGACATCAGATTTGACAACAAACTCAATTTTAAAATTGAAATAGATGGCGGAGTCAATGATAAAAACGCGCATCTCTTGTCAGAGCTTGGAGCGGATATACTGGTTAGCGGCAACTTTATTTATAAAGCGCCAGACCGCGAAAAAGCAATAAAAAAATTAAAAAAATAACTATATTTAATTAAAAAACTTTAAATATTTATTAAAAAAGAGGCGTTAGTCAATGCAGTTTGAAACTGGCAAAATATAAACACTTTAAGCAACTATGTTTAAGGTGTTTTTCTTTCTCTTAAAAAGTTTTTTTTCTTAAATTACGAGTCATAATTGTATTTATGCCAACTAACCCAGCAAAAATTTGACTTTTTTCAGCATCATTAAATGATTTATACAATAAAAAAGTTGAAGAAGCAAAATACAAAATTAGAGAAATATCATCAATATTCTGATATAGAATTACTCTTGCTGCACCAACATCTCTTTTTGAGTCTAACAAGTCCCATTCAATAGCAGCAATCATATTTTTAAAATCAATAAAATCCGTATCTTTTAATGAGTCTATGTATGATTTTTCAAATATTCCAATAAATGAGTCTTCTTCATCTTCATTTTGAATTATTAATTCATATTTTGTTAAATTTTTTTCAAGAAAAATATCAAGGGTATTACTCAAAACAATATTACATATAAGATTATTATTTTTATTAAATAACTTCATTATCCCGGGGTCCATCTTTGAATACTTTAGATAATAATCACTATCATCTTCAATCATAAATCGACCGTTTTTAAATTTAAATGAATAAATTTCATCATCAAAGGCTTTGCTTGTTAAAAATATTTCTTTGCTTTTTGTAAGGGCATTAGTTATACAATACACCCCTTCAGATGATTCATCGTCAACAGTTTCAATACTTGAAGATTCTTCAAAATTAAGCTCTTGCCATTTACTTATATACTTTGAAAATATCTTTTCAATTTTTTTCCATTTTTTTACACAATAATTATAAAATTTAATAACAAGTTTTACATCTTCTAATTCTTTACTTCTGTTTAAAGTTTTTATAGCTTTGTTTTCAAATTCTTCATAAGAAATGCCATTTGTTGCCTCTATTCCAAGCTCATCAAAAAAACATCTTATTTTTTCTATAAAACCCCTTGTAATCATAAATCCTCCATGATTAATTTAGTATTAACATAATATAAAAATATCACACTAGTTTCAAAAGTGTTAGCCCTTTGCCTCTTTTTTGTTGTTAAAACTAAAAGTTTTATTAAAAACAAAATAGTCGAAAAGTTAGTTTTAATATTTGTTTATCCTGCGTTTGCGGTCAAGAAGAATCGACAGCACAAGAAGTGGGGGAACCATGCATGCGCAAAGTATCATTCCGGTCACTGCTGCTGTTTGTGAAAGCAACAGGCCGCTGACAGCGAGCGAGAAAATTAAACGACCTAAATAGCGCCCCATATTTGTAAGTGAAAGCAGCGTTTGCCTTTTTGTCAAACCTTTGCTGTTCATTACAAAATCTTCGCGAATGATATTGAATGGGTCGCGCGCTGCATAAATGAAAACAGAGCCGATTGACATAACAATTATAGCAGCGATTCCTGAAAGGAATGTTCCGCCAAGTCCAACCATTATGATGCCAAAGGCAAGTATTGTTAAAACAAAATATGTAGTGTTGAAACCAAACTTTTTGTAAATACCTTCAAATCCGAGAGTCGAGAACGCGCGCAGTGCACGAATAATGGCGTTTATTATTGTGATTGTGATTGCAGAGATGCCGATTTCTTGGAAGGTCATTTTGTTTATGTCCATATTGCAGCTTACGAGCGCGCTAAACAGGGCAGAGAATCCAATAAGGAGCCAAGTTGTGTGATATTTGAAAAGTTTGAAGTATTCGAATTTTTCCATTTGCACTTGATGCGCTGGAAGATTGTTTTGTTTTTTGTAAAGTTCTTTTTCGTTGCGAACAAAAATTGACAATATCATGGCGACAACCATTATCACGCAGCAACATACGATAGGTGCGTATGCCCAAACCTGATAAAGATATCCCGCGGCAAGGCAAGATGAGGCAGAAAGAATTTGATAAAGGAATTTTATTCTTCCGCAATATTTGGCATAACTGTTGCTCATGCCATACATTTTTAAGTTGTCTTTTAAAATTTTGCTGTCAGATGGAGTTTTGAATGCCATTCCGATTGCAAAAACTACAAAAGATAAAAAGATTGTCCAAGTGTTGAATATAAACAAAACAGCGGAAAGTAAATAACAAGCCGTGCCTATTCGCGAAGCCGTGGTCGTGCCGATTTTTCGCACAAGTTTAACGAGTGGAAGTTGAATCAATATGTATGAAAGAGACAAAATTGTTATTGTTAGTGAAATTGTCGAAAAACTTAACCCCTTAATTTCGTTTAAAAAGATTGAATCGATGGCATAAATAAAAAGCCAGTCACAAGACAAGGCTTGATAAAGAAGCAATAAGTTGATTTTTCTTTTGTTTTTCTTAATGTTTTCTTCCATATACAATTATTATAAATGAATAATAAAAAATAACAAAACAATAATTGGGAAATTATTTTTTTATTGGATTTTTACGTTGCCACAAAGTATGTCAAAATACGAAAATGTTTGAAGCGGTTGTCTGGCACTTTCGATTCGAACAGTAAAAACTGACGGATAGACATCTTTGACCGTCGCACTGACGTTGTCTATTTTTTTGCGCCCGCGATTTATACTCATCTCAACAGTTTCGCCTTTAAGTGAAGATATTTTTTCTTTAACCAAGTTTAGTTCACCTATATTTCTTTTCATTACTTCTCCTTTTTAAGCAGCACCTACAAAAGTCTTTTTGACATAAAAAAATTTTTTAAACATTTGTCATACTTTGCAAAGCATCGCAATAAAATACAGCAAGTAGTGCGAAGAAAAGCACATTTTTAATTGATTGAGGGGGAATTAAAATGTCGTTTGAAAACAATAATTTTCAGGTGGTGAGAAAAACTCGTTTGCCAAAAGGAGAACTGAATCTTGCGGTTCAAGTTGCTGCAGGAGATGAAATTGCAAAAGTTTATGCAGTTTCGTTGAATGTTTATTGCGATAATCAAGAAATCACAGATGGAGTAGTGTCATACTCGGGGCACGTTGATGTTTGCATGATTTATGGCCTTGAAGATGGCGGAATTGCAAGTGCACAAGCATCTCATCCATTTTCTTCAAAATTTGAGGACGAGCAAATTGCAAACGGCGAAAAGGCTATTATCGAACTTAAAGTTGTCGATCATGAAATAGGTGCAATATCTGGCTCTGATGCGACAATCAATGTCACAGTTGAGCAAAGCGGTGCGCTTATTCAAAATGTTGAAGTTAGAAACATTAAATCCAGCGACGACAGCATTTGTGTTAAAGAAGATGAACTTAAAATCGTTCAGTTTGTTGGAAGCGGCATAAGTGCGCTTAATGAAAAACTTCAAACTTCGTCACGTGAAAAAGTTAAAAAAGTGCTTGGAACAGAAGCAAGTGTTACAATCAAAAACGTTGAAGCAGGCGTCAACTTTGTTTCAGTAAGCGGTGATGTAAACGCAAAAGTTTTGTATGTTGACGATAACGACAGATTCCAATCGGCAGACCTTCATGACTCTTTTAAAGAAGAGATTGAAATTGAAGGCGTAAATCGTGAAAACTTTGTAGAAGCGTTTGCAAGAGTCAACGCAAGTGACATCAAAGTTGAAATCGAAGACGAAGATAGCAGCAGCAAAATTTCACTTAATGTGCCATTTGAAGTTGCGGCTTATGCTTTTGAAGAAAAAGCAATTACACTTGTAAGTGACCTTTTCAGCACAAAAAATGAAGTGGAAATCACATCTGAAACATTTAATATGTCAAAATCAATTTTTATGGAAAATGTTGAAGGTAAGGCTGACGGTTCGCTTACAATCGACCAAGATCAACCGCGTGTTGACAAAATTATGTTCACTTTTGGCAGCGATGCAGTTGTTACAAACAGCTATGTTGCCGACGGCGAACTCACTCTTGAAGGTATCGCAAAAACAACAGTAGTTTATCTTAATGACGAACTTGGCTCACTAAACGCTGTCGAAATTGAAGTGCCATTTGTGCTGAGTGACAAAACGAAGGCTTCTTCGCAAGCGTTGATTTTGACAAACGCTGTGCTCACAGACGTCGATGTTGCTGTTAAAAAGGGAAGAGAACTTTTCTTTGACGGCAAAGTTAAAGTTAACGTTATCATAAGCGAAGACGAAGTTTCTGCTACAATAAGCGAAGTAACCGAAGGAGAAACGCTTGCCGAAAAAGATTATGCTATGGAACTTGTTTTTGCCAAAGAAGGCGACACACTTTGGGATATCGCAAAAATGAGCAAGGTTAAAGAAGGCATGATTGCAGAGCAAAACCCATCGCTTGTGTTCCCACTTCAAGAAAATAATGATATTGTGATTTTCTATCAAAATGTGTAAGTTTGCATAATTTCACATTTTAGGTATAAAAATTTCCCACTCGGTCAAAACTTCCCCTATAAAAATTAGGGGGAGTTTTATTTATGAAATGGTTTGTTGCAGCATTGTGCGGAGTTCTGCTTTCAGTTTTGATGATTTGTTCGCCTTTTTTGGCTACGAAGCAAACTCAAACCGAATATTTGCGTCTTCATATCCGCGCAAACTCAAACACGCAAGAAGATCAACGCGTCAAATACAAAGTGAAAGACGCGATAGTTGAAGCGTTAATCCCGCTGCTTGCTGATGTAGAAACAAAAGACCAAGCAAAAGATATTGTTGTGAAAAATTTTGACTATATCAACGCTGTTGCCGACGAAGTGTTAAAAAGCGAAGGATTTTATTATGGCGCGAAAAGCAAGATTGCAACTGAGGAATTTCCGACTCGCACTTACGAAAATATTACACTTGAGCAAGGCGAGTATGAAGCGGTTATCATCGAACTTGGCTCTGGCACTGGTGACAACTGGTGGTGTCTTGTTTATCCGGCATTTTGCTTCACAAAAACCAAAAATCCGACAAATTATGTTTATATTTCCAAAATTTGGGAAATAATAGAAAAAGTAAGTGGGAGGAATAAAAATTGAAATATAAAATTTTAGCAGTGCTTATGGCGATAATGCTTGTTCTTGTTCCAGGTGCGGTCGCTGGGCTGATACATATGCATGGTGGGGAACAGCAAAATCAAAATGTTGATGCGTTGACATCCACCGAAAACAAAGCCGTGCAACAAAAATTGAAAGAACTTGGATTTTATAAAGGTAGTGTTGACGGAGTTTATGGAGCAGGAACGCGCAATGCAGTTATAAAGTTTCAAAAATCACGTGGGTTAACTGCGGACGGAGTAGTGGGAGCTAAGACAGTAAAGGCGCTCGGGATAACCTTGAACACGCAGCAAGTTTCACAGTCACGCAGCGATTTGTATGTGCTTGCAAAATGCGTTTATGCCGAGGCCCGCGGCGAACCATATGAAGGGCAAGTCGCAGTTGCGGCGGTTATATTAAACCGTGTAAAAAGTGCTGATTTTCCAAACACAATCGCAGGCGTTGTTTATCAACCTTGGGCGTTTACTGCTGTTCATGATGGGCAAATTAACTTAGAACCTGATCAAACGGCATACAGCGCGGCGCGTGATGCAATGAATGGTTGGGATCCTACATACGGATGTTTGTATTATTACAATGCTTCCACAGCCACAAGTAAATGGATTTTTTCAAGAACAACAGTCGTCACCATTGGCAACCATGTGTTTGCGATTTAGTGGGAGGTGAAAGATGAAAAATAAAGAAGTTAAATCATCACAAAGCATGCCTAAAAGAAGATATACAAAAGGTCTTGTGGCAGGACTTTCTGTTGCGGTTGGCGTGCTTGGGCTTTCAACAATAGGCCTTGCAACCGCATATGGCTGCACGCAATCGGCAGCGAATCAATATTCTATTCAACTTGAAAATGTTTATCAAAAAAACATGTATGACTTGGTTGAAAGTGTAAACAACACCGAAACAAAACTCAGTAAAATTTTGGCAGCCAGCGAAGGTGGATTGCAAAAGAAGTTGCTGGCGGAGGTTGCTCAAAATACAGAACTGGCAGAAAACTCGATATCTTCGTTGCCAATTTCGCAAAATTCTTTGGCAGATAGCGTCAAATTCATCAATCAGATGGGCGCTTATACTCAATCGCTTGCTGACAAACTGGCGCAAGGTGGCAGCCTTAATCAAAAAGATTTGTCGACTCTTCAAAACCTTCATGAAAGCGTGCTTGATATGAAAAACCAAATCAACAAATTTGTTAAAAAAGTGCAACAAAACTATTCTATTTTGCAACAAAGTTTGAATATTGATGGAGATTTTAACAATTTCACGATTGATATGTCGTCAATTAAGGGCGAAGATATTGATTATCCAGTTATGATTTATGATGGTCCATTCTCTGACGCCGAGCAAAACGTCACAGTGAAAGGCTTAAAGGGCGAAACCTTAAACAGTGAACAATGCCAAAAAGAAGTTGAAAAAGCGTTTAAAAACTATGCATCAATTAGTTATTCAGGCAAAATCAACAGTCGATTTGAAACATTTACATACCATATGACAAACACGGACAATCAAAAATTGTTTGTTCAAGTGTCAAAAGTTGGAGGACATATTATCACTGTAAGCGGCAGGGGGAACGAAAGTCAAAACAAAAAGATTGGATTTGATGAAGCGAAAAAAATAGCATTGGATTTTGCTGCCGAAAATGGAATTGAAGGTGGCGAGGTTGTATGGCACGATCAAATTCAAAATGACATCTATTTAAATATAGCGCCAACAAACAACGGAATAATTTTGTATCCTGACCTTGTCAAAGTAAAAGTTGACTTAACGACATCGACAATCGTTGGGTATGACGCGACAAATTACTTTTTAAATCACATTCCAAGAGCACTTAAAGCGCCAGCCAAATCGGCAAACTCATATAAAAGCAAATTGCCAAGCGATTTGGCGATAAGGGGAACAAAGCTGGTTCTTGCTCCGCTTGACTATGACCGAGAAGTTGTGTGCTTTGAATATGAATGCGAAAAAGCAGGATCGACATATTATGTTTACTTAAACGCAGACACAGGCAAAGAAGAAAACGTGCTTAAAGTGATTCAAACAACAGACGGAAGCAAACTTATGTAACAAATTTAGCAGAAAAAAACCGCAAATGAATTGCGGTTTTTTGATTGCAGCAGTTGTGGTCGGCTGTAAAAAAATGGGTATTGACTTTTAGGGCTAAAAGCGGTATACTTAAAAAGGTTAAAAATGACTGAAAAAATCGCAAAAAACGCGATTTGGAGGGTAAATGAAAAGATTTTTAATGTATATCGTAGTAGCAATTGTGCTGGTTTCGGCCGGTTTTTCTATATATTATGTTGTGAGAAACAACGAGGAAATTTACAGCCGTATTGAAGGCGACGAACTTTTTTATATCAATGAAAACGAAACTTTGGAAATTCCTATTGTAAGGGATAATCCTGCGTCATATACAAAATTTATTCTGAAAAGCGGATATGAAGATTATTTGGACGTAGACCTTGAAAACTGGACTGTTACTGGCAAAAGCGCAGGAATCGCAACTCTTACTTTTATTTCAACAAACAAAAGATATGAAGGTGAAACATTTGACGTTCACTGCCATATCGGAAATGGAACAGTTTCACATCCATATTACATAAGAAACGAACAAGACATTTTAAACATAGGCAAAGGTCAATATAAACTTTCATGTTCATATGAAGTTGTCAAAGATATAAAAATGACAGCATCAATGATGCCAATCGGTGTTGAAGTCACAGATGGTGTAATGAAAGTTAATGAATTTTCAGGGACTATTACTGGTGGCGTTCACAGAAAGAAAATTTCAAACATTAATGTTAAAATCGACAGCAATCTCAGCCCTAAATCATCAGGATTCTTTGCAGTTGTAGGCTCAAACGGGAAAGTTGAAAACTTAGTTTTTGAAAACATCACAGTCGAAGGATATCACGCCTATGCCGGAACAATTGCAGGAACAAACTTTGGACTTATCGGAATGTGCCAAGTCAAAGGCGGAAAGGTTATAAACACATATCCACGCGGTTTCACTGGCGGAATCGTAGGACTCAATGAAAGAGCCTCCGGAAGCGATAATTTTGCTCAAATCAATATTTGCGAAGCGAATATAGAACTTAATTCTAAATGGGTAGCAGGGGGCGCTGCCGGCAAAAACAATGGCGGAGTGATTTACAACTGCTTGCTTAAAACAAACAAACTTGAACTCAGTGTTGCAGACGGACAAGATCCAAAATATTCATACTATGGTGGCGTTGCAGGAATTTCAGTTTGCGGCGCAAGCAAATCAGGGGATATTTATGATAGTTATGTCGCAAACTGCCTTGCTTATATTGATGGAATTCAACCAACGACATCACACGTAGCAGGCGTGTTTGGCGCATACTATGGCAAAAGTGCAGTTTATGAATCTGAAGGAAACTACAAAATGCTTATGTATGTTGCACCTTCAAACATAAAAACATATTATCTTTGCGATGATGAAGTAGAAATTTCAGACAAAAACCCATCAACAGCACACAGTTATGCAAAGCGCCTTACAAACGAAGAAGCATTGATTAAAAAGACCTACACAGCGCCAAAAGGAAGCAATTGGAACTTTACCAACATCTGGTCAATTGCTCCGGGAGAATCAATTAGCCTTGCTTTTGATAGTGCTGACGAAGAAAACGTAATGGCGTATCAAACATTTGCTTCAAATGGTCAAACAATTACAATTACAACTAAGAAGGAACTTGAAACTGCTTTCGATACAATGAGAGCGCAACCAAGCAAAAACTATATTTACGAAGTCACCGAATCAATCGTTTATGATGGCAAGGCAAAAGAATGGGAGCCAATCGGATCACAAACCAGACCATTCAAAGGTCAATTCAAAATGAAAGATGATGTGACAATCACAATCGAAAACATTAAAATCAACAGTGAATTTGCCGGATTGTTTGGATGTATTTCAGGCAACAACACAATCATCAAAAACATTATTTTGAAAGGTGTTGAAGCAAACGGAACAGTTGTCGGCGGAATCGCAGCTTGCAACTATGGCGCAACAATCGAAAATTGCCAAGTTCACTCATATGATTTCTACACAAACAAATATCTCGGTTCAATCGCAGGTTACAACGAAGGAACAATTAAAAATTGTATTGTTTGCTCAGAGCCTAAGACAATCGAAAAAGAAGTTAATGGTGAAATAGTTAAAGAAATCGTTTATGATGAAGAAACAGGCGAAATTGTTTATACAATGTCATCAAACGGTGGCGGAATGTATATAAACACAACTTCAACCGAATCTACAATTTACATCGGCGGAATCGTTGGTAAAAACGCAGGAATAATTGATAAAGTATTCTTAAGCAAAATTGAACTTTTACAACTTGCAGGCGAAAATAGAGAACTATATCTTGGTGGAGCAACTGGTGTAAATACAGGCAAAATCGCAGATGTAAAAATCAATAACGGCTTCTCAGTTGAAGCAAACGACTACACAACATCAAACGCTTATTTTGGTGGTCTGGTAGGCTATCATCAAAGCGGAAGCATCATTTCATCAGCAATCACTGGTGAAGCAGACAAAGTTCTTTCAGGTTTTGCTTTCAATAAAACAAACGAAAACATTGTTGGCGGAGGACTTGCTGGCTACATTGGCAAGGGCGCAAAAGTTTATTACAGCGTAGCTGACCTTGTTAAAATGACGGGTTATTCACTTGGCGGATTCGCTGGTGTGTGCGACGGTGAAATTGTTCAAAGTTACGTTTCACAAAACTGCCAAATGGACGGTGCATATGTTGGTGGATTTACAGCATCATTAAGAGGGGCAATCGTAGATTGTATGTCAGCCGCAGAATTTAACGCTTCAAAAGTCGAAGCAGGTATGACAGTTTATTTGAGAAAAGATTCACGCATTGATCACTGCTATATCGACGTTTCATTCAAACAATCAGCAAACGACGCAAGTGGAAAAGAAACATTTGCAGAAACAAGTTCGCAGTTTCGCGCAAGACCTGATAGATTTGGATCAATTACAAATACAATCATCGTTGCGGATACTAAGACAGTTACCTCAGTTGACAAAGACGGCAAAGAAACTGTTCACGAAGAACTTGATTTCTTCAAATGGGGAATTAAAGATACTACTCTCATCACAAATTGCTATGTAAACATAAATACTGTTAAAGCAAAAATTCAAACTTATTTTGCAACATTCGCAAATGATGTTAAAGTTGCAGAATACACAAGCTTAAACTGCACGGCAGATGGGTTGCTTAGCAAACTTGGATTTTTAGAAAGCAACTGGAACCTTGTTTCAGAAGACAGCGATGCTTCACAAATGGCTATTCCACTTAAAGCAGCCGAAGTTGTTAAGGTTAACATTGTAAGTAAGCACAATAAAAAAGCAACTGACAACAATAGCTCAGGAGAACAAGAAAAAGAGAATGGCGGGGAGACAACTCCACCTTCAACTCCGGAAATTCCTGTGATTCCACAACCATCGGCAAGTGGTTATAAAAGAAGAGCCGCTTAAACAAAACGGAAAATAAAAAAACACGTTTTTAAACGTGTTTTTTTGTGGCTTAAATAAAAATTATTCAGCTTTGTTTGTTTCAGCTTCGTAAGCGTCAAGAATAGTTTTCTTCAATTCTTCTCTTGTTGCTGTGTTGATTGGGTGAACGATGTCTTTGTATTCGCCTTCAGGTGTTTTTCTGTTTGGCATTGAAATGAAAAGTCCATCTCTTCCGTTGATCACTTTAATGTCGTGAACAACAAAGCACTCGTCAATAGTAATTGAAGCAACTGCTTTAAGTTTTTCGTCGCTTACTAATCTTACTCTCACATCTGTAATTTTCAAATTTGTATACCTTCCTTTTTAAGTCTCGCAATATCTTGCTACCCTTATAATATCAAAAAGCATAAAAATTTCAAAATGATTTTGACAAGTGAACAAAAAATAAATATCGCTCATAAAAGATAATGTGATTTATGTTTTTGGCGATTGTCAGATTTATTATCGAGTTTACGGGAAAAGTAAAAGCCGCGTAAACATCTTTTTGCACGGATGGGGACAGAGCGGGAAGTGCTTTTCAAACATTTTAAAACACTTCAAAGGCTGCCAAAACATCACGATTGATTTTCCGCCTTTCGGAGCCAGCGGTCAGCCGCACGGGTGGAATTTATATTCATATGCAAACATGGTCATGTCATTATGTGATCATTTAAAAATTGAAAAATGCAACTTAATAGGCCATTCATTTGGCGGCAGAATAGCAATTTTAATAGCATCGCTTAAACCGTCGCTTGTTGATAAGATGGTCTTGGTTGGAAGCGCTGGAATGAAGCCAAAGCACAAAATTTCATATTATTTTAATGTTTTTTCATATAAAATACTTAAATTTTTTGGATATTTTCCTAAAAATGCTGGGTCAAGCGATTATTGCAAACTTTCTGATGACATGAAAAAAACTTTTGTATCAATAGTTAATACGCCACTGGAAGAATATTGCCCACAAATTGTTGCGCGCACACTTATTGTGTTTGGAGAGCGCGACAGTGAAACTCCTGTTTATATGGCAAAGCGTTTGAATCGTCTAATTAAAAATTCGGAACTTGTAATTTTAGAAGGTGCAGGACACTTTGTGTTTGTTGATCGAGAAATGGCTTTTGTAAGGGTGACAAAAAACTTTTTGTTGGGGGCGGAATGAATATTATTTTTGGAACGCTTTTTTTGGTGTTTTTTTTCGCAATTTCTTATCCTTTCGCAAAAAATTTTCAACTTAGCGGATATGACATTAAATATTACATAAAAAATATCTTTGTATTTTCATACTATTTCAATGGCAAAAACAAACTTGTTTTCACCAAGAGAATGACTCGGCTTATAGTTTGTTATTTGTTTTTACTTATTTTGATTACATATTCTTACTTTATTTTCTTAAACTGCATTTGGCTTATTGCGCTGTGTGTCATAATCGAGTTTGTGCTGTTGCAGCCTATTTTGTTGCTGGCAGCGGCGATAGTTTCTCCATTTGAAAGATGGATTAAGTCGAGATATATCACGAAGGCTAAAAAACGGCTGAGTCAATTTAAAGGCAAAAAAATTGCAATCACTGGCAGTTTTGGCAAAACTTCTACCAAAAACTTTTTGGCGCAAATTTTGCAAAAAAAATATAAAGTTTGCACGACTCCGAAAAATTACAATACGCCGATGGGGCTATGCAAAACTGCGCTGGAAGTTTTAAACGATGACGATGAAATTTTAATTGTTGAAATGGGAGCGCGCCGCAAGGGCGACATTGCCCAGTTGATGGAAATGCTACAGCCGACCTATGGGATTTTGACCGCGGTGGGCGCGCAACATCTTGAAAGTTTTGGCAGTGAGGAAGCGATTGAAAAGACAAAGTATGAATTATGTGAGCATATGTGCAAGGGCGGCAGTATAGTGTTTGATTGCGCCTGCGAGACTACTAAAAAACTTTATGAACGTTATCAAAACAATAAGGTGGCGGCAAACGTTGATGGCGGTGTGCGGTTCGATAAAATAAAATATTCAGCAAAAGGCTGTCAATGCGAGATTTTTATAGACAAAAAGAGCCATAAAGTCAAATTGCAGCTTATCGGCAGCGAAATATTAAAAGACCTTGCTTGTGCGGTTAGCATGGCAAGCATTCTGGGACTTGATGAGAAAGAGATAATTGAAGCGTTAAAAGACTTGCAGCCCGCGCCGCATAGATTACAACTGCTGCCAAATTCGTTTTGCACGGTTATAGATGATTCATACAACAGCAATATTTTGGGCGCTATGCAAGCGTGCGAATGTGTGCAACTGTTTTCGGGACCAAAAATAATTGTTTCGCCCGGACTTGTTGAGCAGGGGGATAAACAATATGAGCTAAATTATAAACTCGGGAAAATAATAGGGGTAAGTTGCGACGAATTTATTATCATGAACGAAACAAACAAAAATGCGTTGTTTCAAGGTGCGCTTGCCGCGGGAATGAAAATTGAAAATATTCATTTTGCGTCCACGCGAAAAGAGCAAGGGGCGCTGCTTAAAAGTTTGCAAAAAAGGGGAAGTGTTGTGCTTTTTGAAAACGACCTTCCAGACAACTACAAATAGGAGAGTTATGAAAAAAGTTTTAGTTTTATATGGTGGAAAAAGTGTTGAACATGATATTTCGATTATAACCGCCTTGCAAGCGATGAATGCGATAAAAAACGATGTGCTGCTTTTGCCTGTCTATGTGACAGGCGACGGGCAATTTGTGTCCGCCGGCAATCTGCTTGACGTGAATATTTATTCCGATTTTGCCCGCAAAGCTAAACACAAAAAAGAAGTGTATTTTCAGTTGGGGAAAGGAACAGTTGTCTTAAAAGGTCGGTTTAAAAACAAGACCATAAAACCAGATGTCGCACTCATTTGCAATCACGGCGCGAATGGCGAAGACGGCATGATGTCGGCACTTATGGAACTTGCTGGGATCGCTTACACTTGCCCAAGCGTTGAATGCAGCAGCGTGTGTATGGATAAAGAAGTTGCCAAAATAATTCTGGCCAGCAAAGATATTCCTGTTACAGATTTTGTGTGCGGCGAAGATTTAAAAATTAAAGACATCACATCGGCACTGACTTTTCCTATTATTGTCAAACCTTCGCGCTGTGGCAGCAGTGTAGGAATAACTAAATGTGACAATGCCCAACAATTAAAAATATCGATAGATATCGCAAAAATGTATGACAAAAAGCTACTTTTTGAGCATTTTATTGAAAACGGCCGCGAATTTAATTGTGCTTGCTTGTGTCGCGGCGGCAAATATAAAACATCAAAAGTGTGCGAAGTTCGCCCTAAAGGGCTTTATAGTTTTGAAGAAAAATACTTAAGCGACAAGCCATCTTCAACTTTCAAAATCGAAAAAGAAGCAAAGAAAATGATTGAAAAACTAACTGTCGAAGTGTGCAAAATCTTGGATTGCCAAGGCGTTGTGCGCGTTGACTTTTTGATGGCAAAAGACGGCAAGATGTTTGTAAATGAAGTCAACACGATTCCTGGCTCGCTTGCATTTTATTTGTTTGACAATATGAAAGAAGTTGTGTTTGAAAGCATTGATATGGCGCTTGAAAGATTTGAGAAAAATAAACAGATTTCTTTTAATAATGACTCGCAAGCGCTGAATGTATTTGCAAACGCAAATATGAATAAATATGCAAAGAAATAAATATAAATTCAATTAAATATCGGCACAAATTAAAATGATATGAATGCCAAAACTTGAATATTATAGTTTGAGGGGAACGTGAAACTAAAAGAGCTTTTAAATGTTACAAACAGCGATGAGCTGCCAATGAGCCTGCTTGAAAGAGAAGTTAAAAACATTAAAATCGACCTTAACAAAATTGAACAAGGCGATGTGTTTTTGCTTTTGAAAGATGACGAGCAGGCGCAATTTAAAATGAAAGAAGCGTTAAAGGCGGGCGCTGATTTTGTGCTGTCTAGCAATGACTATGGACTTGATAATTGTTTTGCGATTCGAAATCCGCGCCGCGCTTTTGCGATAATGGAAAAAAAGTTGCATAACTGCGCATGTGATAAGATGAAACTAATTGGCGTCACTGGAACGAATGGAAAGACGACAACCACAAACATAATTTACAACATTTTAAAAGGCGCGGGCAAAAAGGTTGGAATTATCGGCACACTTGGATACAAGACCGACGGCGATTGGATAGATACGGGATTCACAACGCCTGATCCAGACATAATGCACGACGTGTTTTTAAAGATGTATAACTCAGGTGTAGAGTATGTTGTTATGGAAGTTTCCGCGCACGCACTTGCTCTTGAAAAAATGGAAGGAATCAAATTTGATGTCGGCGTTTTGACAAATATCACTCAAGATCACTTGGACTTTTTCGGCAATATGGAAAATTACACAAACGCGAAATACAAATTTTTTGATGGTAGGCATTGCCGAAAGGCTGTTGTGTGCAGTGACGGCGTAAACATGAACAAGTTTATGAAAATGTGCGAAGTGCCGGTGATTTCATACGGCATGTATAGTCCTGCTGACGTGTTTGCGATTGATGTAAAACAAACGTTTGGCGGCAGCAATTTTGTTTGCAACGATTGTGACGAAATTGCATTTATCACTACGCCGCTTGTGGGGGAATACAACGTGCAAAACACATTGGCGGCAATTAGCGCTTGTTCGCTTATTGGAATGGATCTTAAAACGATTGAAAGACAACTTCGCTTTCTTCCGCAAATAGATGGCAGATTTGACATTATCCAGCACGCAGGCAAAAAGGTCGTGATTGATTATGCACACACTCCCGACGGCATGGAAAAACTTATTTCGACCGTTCGCTCTCTAACAAAAGGCCGGGTTTTGACTTTGTTTGGTTGCGGCGGAAATCGCGATGCGATAAAAAGACCAATTATGGGCAAAATAACCACAAAGCTTAGTGACAAATGCTTTTTTACTAGTGACAACCCAAGATTTGAAGATCCGTGTGCAATAATTTCGCAGATTGTTCAAGGCGCAGAACGTGACAATTATGTGATTGAGCCCGACCGCAAAAAGGCTATAAAGATGGCGCTTGATGAAACGGGTGAAAGCGATGTTTTAATCATTGCGGGCAAGGGTGCGGAAAAATACCAAGACATATGCGGGCAAAAACAACCATACGATGATTATAGCCAAGTTTTGTCATATGAACAAGAGCATAGTTTAGTCAAAGCAAAGGAGGCGGAGGGTGATTATAAGCGTTAAAATATTGCTTGTTTTTATAATAAGCCTAACAGTGGGACTAGCCCTTGCGTATCCTGTAATTTTTCTTTGCAAAAAACTTAAAGCGCAGCAAACTGTTTTGCATTATGTCGAGGCGCATTATTCAAAATCAGGCACGCCTACCATGGGCGGAATTATTTTTATTTTGGCTTCGCTTGTCGGGTGCACGTGCTTTTTGTGGAGCGATTGTTTTTATGCGTGGATGAGCATGCTTGTGATGCTTGCGTTTGGACTGCTAGGATTTTTAGACGATTTTATAAAAGTTCATTTTCATCAAAATGAAGGGCTGAGCCCGCTTCAAAAAATAATTGGACAAACAGCCATCGCGGCATTGATAGCCGTGTTAGTTTATTTTAAAATCGGTGGCGAACTTACATTTTTTTCACTTAAATTCAATATCGGCTGGGGAATTATTCCGTTTGCTATTGTTGTAATCTTGGCGGTGGTCAATTCTGTTAATTTAACTGATGGTCTTGATGGTCTTGCCGGCGGGACAAGCTTTGTGTATTTGCTGTTTTTTGGCGCGATTGTCGCGTTAATCGGAGAGCCACAGCAGTCCAGTCTTTCAGTCGCAGCATTTGCGGTTGCCGGCGGAGTTCTTGCCTTTTTGGCTGTCAACACGTTTCCGGCAAAAATCTTTATGGGTGACACGGGTTCGTTGGCGCTTGGCGGGTTCATTACGTGCTTGGCGTTGTTTTCTGGCAAGATTTTGTATATTCCAATTATGGGGCTGATGTTTGTGCTTTCGGCGCTGAGCGACATCATTCAAGTTGCGCATTACAAGCGCACTCACAAACGCGTATTTTTAATGGCTCCACTCCATCATCATTTCGAAAAAAAGGGGGTGCATGAAAATCGCATTGTCACAATATATATAATTGTGACAAGCCTTCTCAGTGCGGTTTGTCTTTGTTTAGAAATCGCTTTATAGAAGGGGAATGATGAAAAACTTACGCGGCAAAAGAGTTCTTGTTTATGGTATGGGAGGCAGTGGAAACAGCGCCTGCCGGTTGCTGCATAAACTTGGAGCCTGCGTAAGCGTGTTTGATGATGACAAAAAATATCGTTCGCTCTTTTGTTTTGATGAACAGCCGCTTTGTCATAAATATGACCTTGTAGTGGTGTCGCCAGGCATAAAAGTGATTGGAAACACACTTATTTCGGGATTTAGATCGAAAAAGACACAAATTATCAGTGAAATTGATTTAGGTAGTCAATTCTGCAAAGGAAAACTGATTGCAATAACCGGAACAAATGGGAAAACTACAACCTGTTCGCTTTTAGGCAAAATTTTTGAAGAAGCCGGCAAAAAAGTCGCTGTTTGTGGAAACATTGGCTTGCCGATTTCGTCAATCGCGCTTTCGACTGATAAAAAGTCGTTTGTGGTTTGTGAGACTTCGAATTTTCAACTTGAACTTTCTTCGATTTTCTCTCCAGACATCGCCTGCGTGCTTAACATCGCGCCCGACCACATTGACAGACATGGCACATTTGAAGAATACAA
Organism: Clostridiales bacterium; assembly: GCA_003522085.1. Taxonomy (GTDB): domain Bacteria; phylum Bacillota; class Clostridia; order Christensenellales; family UBA1242; genus Caccovivens. The sequence goes on from DPGI01000001.1 coordinate 60,032, forward strand.
GCGTATAAAAAACAGCATATTTAAAAATTTTCGCAGACAAAACAAAGCGGTTGTCAATCTTGATGATGAAATGACGATGAGCTTAGATTTGCCAAAAAATGTGGAATATTTTTCGTTAAATCCACTAAAAAAGGGCGTTTGCATCAAAAACGGATACATTTATCATGGCAAAACCAGAATTGTAGGAACAAGCGACATCTCGCTTTTAGGCGACAAAAATATGTCTAATGTTATGGCGGCGGTCACGATTGCGCTGCTTTGCAAAATAAAAACGAAATACATCAGATATGCACTTATGCGCTTTTCGCCACCTGCACACAGACTGCAATTTGTGGGTGAGTTTAGTGGCGTGAGATATATCAACGATTCAAAGGCTACAAACATCGCGTGCGTGGATATGGCAATCGAAAGTTTGAATGTAAAAAATTTGGTGCTGATGCTTGGCGGGCAAAACAAAGATTTGGATTTTTCACTATTCTTTGCAAGGCATAGCGACATAAAGCAGCTCATCTGTTTTGGGCAGGCGGGCGAGCAAATTGCAGAAAGCGCCAAAGCATATGGATACGAGCCACACGTGTTTGACTCTCTTAAGAGCGCAACAAAATTTGCTAAGGAAAATGCGCAAAGGGGAGACACTGTGCTGCTGTCTCCGGGGTGCACAAGTTTTGATGAATTCTCTTCATATGCCGTGAGAGGACAAATTTTTATGGAACTGGTGAAAGGTGAAAGTTAAACGCACTTGTATTTTTGTAGGTATTGTTGTGCTGGGGTTGGTGGCTTTTGGTGCCATGATGGTTTATTCTGCAAGCAGTTATTCCGCAGCCTATCATTACAACAATCCATATTTTTTCCTTTACAAACAGATTTTTGGTATCGTGCTGGGGCTAGCGTGCATGCTGGGGTTAACCTTCTTTGATTATCACAAACTCAAAAAGTTTAAGTGGGTGTTTGTTATTGTTACATGGGTTATGCTTGCTCTGGTCTTCATTCCGGGCATCGGAACAGAAAGCTATGGCGCAAAAAGATGGCTTTCGATTTTTGGAGTTTCAATTCAGCCGTCAGAAGTGGCAAAATTCAGTTTAGTTATATTTTTGGCGGCATATCTTAGCGATAATTACGAAAAAATTAAATCGTTCAAGACGTTGATCGTTCCGCTTTTGGTCGCGGCAAGTTTTTGCGCGCTTGTGATTTTAGAGCCTTCAATGTCAGTCACAATGTGCCTGGGATTTGTGACGCTGTTTATGTTGATAGCGGGCGGAATAAGCAAAAAGCATACAATAATGTTTTCAGTTCCGGCGGCTGCGGCCGTTCCACTTTTAATCGCTCTCGAGCCATATCGATTAAAGCGATTGTTTGCTTTCATCAATCCTTGGGCATCGCCACAAGGGGAAGGCTTTCAACTCATTCAGTCACTTTATTCGTTAGGGTCAGGTGGTTGGTTTGGCGTGGGGCTGTTTAACTCAAGACAAAAGTATTTGTTTCTGCCATTTGCAGAGTCAGATTTTATTTTTTCTGTGATAGGAGAAGAAATCGGACTTGTCGGGTGCATTTTGCTTATGAGCGCGTTTGCCGTGCTTGTGTGGCTGCTGATAAAAATAGCACTCAACGCTCCTGACAGATTTGGTGCGCTCTTAGCGGGCGGGATCGCGTTTATCATCGGTATTCAAGCACTGCTTAACATTGCGGTCGTGACAGGTTCAATTCCACCTACAGGGCTGCCGCTTCCGTTTATTTCGAGCGGCGGAACGAGTGTTATGATGTTTATGGCAGGCATCGGCATCTGCCTAAACGTGGCAAGACAAAGTAAAGGAAAGCCAGAAAGCAGCAAACCATTTAAGTTCAAAAAAAGCAGGGTGTAGTCGCCTTGCTTTTTTTGTTTGAATGTTGACTTAAATGTGTCTTGTATGATAAAGTTGTATAAAGAGAGAAACTTGATTTTTATGTTGTGCGACAAAACAATTTTATAGCGCGAAACAGGGGGTAACATTGAAAATTTTGATTTGTGGTGTGCCAAAATCCGGAAAAACGACTTTGTGTAAACAAATAGGAAAAGAATTTTCGTCTTTTAATATTATAAGTGGCGAGGCATTAAGAAATGGTTTTCAAAAAATGGATTCGATACATTATAAAGAATGGGGGGATAAGTATAGCAAACAAAGAGAAGAAGATTTTCCTACATTTCTAAAAGAATTTACTGAATGGAACGAATTTTTTACTGGCAATAATACGATACTGGATTTAGCAATATTAAATCTTAAAGATATTGCGAAAGTCACAAGTGCAAATGATAAAATTATTTGCCTTGGTTTTGGTGGGAAAGATGAAAAAGAAATGTTTGATATAATTAGGAGTTATGAGCATAAGCAAGACTACACCGCTGATATGTCAAATGAAGATTTGATGAAACTATGGGGCAATATAGCGCAAGAAGATAAAAACAATATAGATTTTTGTGACAAAAATAAAATATCTTACTACGACACTAGTTTTGATAGAGAGATTGTTTTTGAAAAGATATTAAAAGATTTAAGCATGTTAAAAAAAATTAAAATAAACAGAAAATAAGTTTATGAAGACTTTTTACAAAGTTTTCAAAGATTTTATGGCTGCTAAGTCGCAACTGCAAATTACAAGCAAAAGGGGAAATAATGGACATTAAAATTTTGAATGAAATAGTAGGAGATCGTATAAATTTAAAATTCGTAAATCTTGTTCCGGCTGTCCCAGAAAAGCAATTTGTCGATTGCTGCAACTATGACATATATTTAAAGGATAGCACAAAAATCGGCGAAATCAGTGCAAAATTAGGAACAAACGAATTTACATTTTATATCGGAAATGTTGGCTATTCGATAGACGAGCAATATCGCGGGTATGGTTATGCCGTTGAAGCAGTGAAGTTGATAAAAAAACTTTTTAAAGAAAACGGCTTTAAAAGAATTGTCATAACGCAGGTTCCAGAAAACAAGGCATCAAAACGCGTTTGTGAAAAATTAGGGGCACGATTTTTAGGCGTTTATGTTGTGCCATTAAATCATCTTAGAAGAGTAAAATATGGCGAAGAATTTATGAACATTTGGGAGCTGGACATTTAGTTTGTATTTTTAAAAAATTAAAATATAGGCACAAAAAAGCTCACTCATTAGAGTGAGCTTTTGTTTTACATTTCAGGGTAGTCAGAGTTTTCGGATGGTTTCGGAACGCCGTTTATTGCCGCTTCAGTAACAAAATCACAATATTCGTCCAAATATTCATATTCGTTAATCATATTTTCGTGTTTGTCTTGTTCGTTTGCCTTTTCTTCTTCAGTGGCATTTTTTTCGTCAAAATTGACCGCGTCAAACAATCTATCACGTGCTATGTCTTCAAATTGGTCATACGCATCGCAGATTACTGAACTTGCGTCAAGGGCGATATCATCAACGCTTGAATATTGCTCATCAATGAATTGAACGCGCTCGCGAGCAGGAATGCGGAGTATGCTTTTAATTCTTTTTGCGCTTGCGAAGTTTTTAATGGAATGAACTAAACCGGGCAATGCGATTATTGCGGCTGCTGCTGCAGTGAAAAGTGGACGTTTTTGAAAATATGTAAATAAGCCAGCAACAGCGCCTGCGGCTACGCCAGATGAGGCAAGAGTGACAAGTCCGCAGATGATTCTGGTTTTAAGTATTCTTTTAAGTGAATATTCAGCCTTTTCGTGTCCAGCAACAAGCAATAGCCCTGTGGCCTCAGGAGTTTTCAAGTTTGTTATGTCTAAATTGTCATCGTCTAAATCGATGGCGATGTCAACAAGCACGTCTTGCTCTTTTTGGCTTTTGTTATAAAATTCCATTTCTTTTGTGTCTTTTCTGTTTTCCATGTTAATATTCTACCACTTTATGCTGCGCTCGTCAATACCTAAAATGTAACTATGGGGACAAAACAATCATACAATTAATTGTGAGTGTAAATCTTTTTACAAAAGAGGAAATGATATGAGTAAGTTGTTGATTCAAGGTGGAAAAAAACTTTCCGGCTCTTTTGATGTTCCTGCGGCAAAAAATGCCTATTTGCCAATTTTGGCGGCAAGCATTTTAAGTGAAGAAAAAGTTGTTTTACATAATTATCCAGGTTTTGCTGACACAGAAAATATGTGCAACATTCTTTCGTCAATAGGAGTCAAAATTGAAAGACAAGATGATTGCTTGATTGTTGATCCGTCTTCGCTTTTTTCGTGGAGTATAGAAAGTGAACTGGCAAGCCAGGTTCGCTCGTCTATTTTTATGCTTGGCGCGCTGCTTGCGAAAGAGCGCAAGGCAAAAGTGGCATATCCTGGTGGTTGTGAAATAGGAGTGAGACCTATTGACATTCATCTTTCAGGCTTTCGCAAAATGGGTGTTAAGGTTGAAGAAAAACACGGATATATTTATTGCGACGCCTCAAGCATTCATTCGGCGTTTTTGACACTTGATTTTCCAAGCGTTGGAGCGACCGAAAGTTTGATGATGGCGGCGTGTCTTTGCGACGGAGAGACTCGAATTTTAAACGCGGCGAAAGAGCCTGAGATAGTAGATTTGCAAAACTTTTTAAATGCGATGGGGGCGGAGGTTCATGGCGCGGGAAGCAGCGAAATTGTGATTTATGGCGTCAAAAAGTTGCATGGCTGCGAATATGATCCAATAAAAGACCGCATCATTGCTGGCACTTATATGATTGCAACCGCTATGTGCGGCGGTGATGTGCTGATAAATGGCGTTAAAGGCGCAAATTTACAGGCGCTTATTGATAAATTAGACAAAACTGCTTGCTTAATTGATGTAAAAAATGATAAAATTAGGGTGACTAGAGGAGACTGCCGTTTAGGGTGCTTAGGCAAAATTGAAACGTCGGTTTACCCAGGACTTCCAACCGATTTGCAGGCGCAACTTTTGGCTCTTGCCACCATCAGCGAAGGAACAAGCATAATTGTTGAAAACGTGTTTGAATCGCGCTTTAAACATGTTCCGGAACTTATTAAAATGGGGGCGGACGTACACGTATGCGACCGCGTGGCAGTTGTTCGAGGTTGCAACGCTCTTTACGGAGCGTCAGTTTGCGGAATGGAACTTCGCGGAACGGCATCGCTTGTCTTGGCTGGACTGGTTGCAGAAGGTTATACAACCGTTTCGGGCGTTAAGCACGTAGATCGCGGTTACAACAAAATTGAAACCGATCTCGCTTTGCTAGGAGCCGACGTAAAAAGGATTGACGATTGAAGAAAAAATGGATCATCGCACTGAGTGTCATAGGACTTGTTGTCATCACTATTGTGATTTTGTCTTTTACGCTTTTCACCGTTCAGCAAATTTCAATCGACTATCGGACAAGCCTTCAACACGAATACAATGACGAACAGATAATATCAGATTCAAAATTGCCAAAAGGCAAGAATATAATTTTTCTTAAAAAACAACCTTATATAGACAATATAGAAAAGGCATATCCTTATTTAGAAGTTATAAATATAGAAACATCTTTCCCATCAAAACTTACAATTCATGTGCGCGAAAGACAGCCATTTTATGCGGTTAAAAGCGAAAACGGATATTTTCTTGTTGACCCAACCATGAAGGTTCTTGAAGAAGTAGAAATATTCGATTCTACTCAGACCAACCCAATTTTGCTTCCGTTCACAATAGGCGGAACAGTCGGCGAAAAACTTGACTTAGCATATTTAGGTGACTTTTATGATGCAATTCTTCTTAATTCAAAAACTCGCGAAGACGGGCTTGCAAACTTTAAACAAATTGAATATTTTGAAAGCGAAAACGAAGTTTATCACAACAGTGAAACGGGGTTGAAACTTACGCTGCATTCGGGCAGAGTTGTATATTTGCACAACGCTGCATATGGACTTGCATACAAGCTAAACAAATTTTATGCGGTTGAAAATTCGCTTTATAAACTGGCAGACAAGCTGACGACCGACCAAATTCAAAACAGCGAAATTCACATAAATAATTATTTAGGTTCAACCTATGATGAAAGCGACAGCTATTTCTATTTAGTCTACAATGGCGAAAGAATAACATTGTGAATACTCATGCAAAAAAATAAATATTTATAAAAAACCATTGACAAATCTTGGCAAAACGTTTACAATAAAGGAGAAAAGGTGAGAAATGTTTGATAAAGAAGCAGTTTGTTTAGAAATTGGATCATCAAAATTAAGAGCCATCGTTGCAAGTGAGGGAGTAAACAACACATTGGTTGTTAAAGAATGCGCATCTCGTGAATATGACGGCTTTTTTCGAGGCGAATTTGTCGATGGCGAAAAGTTAGGTAAAAACTTATTCGAACTTTTTAATTCGATTGACTACAAAAAGAAAAAATACAATAAAAAAATCTACATATCTTTGCCTGCTGAGATGACAAAAGTTGTCAACGCCACCGCGTCTATTGAACTTGATGGGATGGGCAAAGCATCAAAGGCTGATGTTGAAAACCTTAAATATCAAGCATCTATAAAAGCAAAACCGGACGAATGTGAAGTTGTCACAATTTCACCTATTAAATATTTGATTGACGACAATCAAGTCGACGATGTTGTTGGCAAAAAGGGCCGCAGCATTACAGGTTGTTTTTCACTTATCATCTGCGAAAAATCGTTGATTGAAAAACTCAATTCGCTTGTTTCAGAACTTGGATTTAGCAGTGTTGAATATTTAAGCGAAGTTTTATGCCAATCGCTGTTTGTTATCCCTGAAGAAGAGCGCAAAGACGGCGCGATTTTAATTGACGTTGGACATTTGACAACAAGTGTGGCGTTTGTTAAAAACGAAGGCATCAATTCGCTTACATCGTTTTCAATCGGTGGGGGGCACATAACAAGCGACCTTTGCGAAGCGTTTGACCTTGCTTATGAAGATGCTGAAAAGTTGAAACGCATGTGTGTAATCTCAGTTGCCGCTGAGCCACTTGATTATTATGATTTGCCATCAGTTGAGGGAAGAATACAAAGAATTCCAGAAATGGATACAAATCAAGTTGTATCTTATCGTCTTGAAACCATAGCCTCGGCAATCAATCAATGTCTTATTATTCAAGACATAAACATTTCAAACTATGTTCCAATCTATCTTACAGGTGGTGGAGTAAGCAAAATTAAAGGCGGACGTGACTTTTTGTCAAAATGCCTAGGCAGAAATGTTGCTTTTGGAAGAGCACCACTTCCAGGGAAAAACAAACCAGAAGATGCTTTAATCTATTCAATAGCGTGGTTTGCACTTAAAAATTGCGATTAAATGCAGCAAATTGCTTGCAAAAATCAATAATATTGTTTAAAATATTCATTAAGGAGAATTCATTATGGAAAACACTTCATTTGCCAAGATCAAAGTTGTCGGAGTAGGAGGCGGCGGAAACAACGCTGTCAACAGAATGATCGATGCAGGCGTTGATTCTGCAGAGTTCGTTGCAGTAAACACAGATAAACAAGCGCTTGTAGTAAGCAAAGCACCCGTTAGACTTCAAATTGGCGAACGTCTTACATCAGGACTTGGCGCAGGCGGAAAACCTGAAATTGGACAAAAATCAGCAGAAGAATCAAAAGCTTCTATTACAGAAATGCTTGAAGGCGCTCACCTTGTATTTATTACAGCAGGTATGGGCGGAGGAACAGGAACTGGGGCAGCTCCAGTTGTTGCTCAAATCGCAAAAGAAATGGGAATTTTGACAATCGCTGTTGTTACAAAACCTTTCGCTTTCGAAAGCAGAGTAAGAGCAGAAAACGCTGACAAAGGAATTCAAGAACTTAAAAAATACGTCGACACAATGGTTATCATTCCAAATGAAAGACTTTTCCAAATTGTTCCTAAGAAAACACCTATCTTAGAAGCATTTAGATATGCCGATGATGTTCTTCGTCAAGGTATCCAAGGTATATCAGACCTGATCGCTAAACCTGGTCTTATCAACCTTGACTTCGCTGACGTAAAAACAATCATGGAAAACAAAGGCCTTGCTCACATGGGTATCGGACACGGCAAAGGTGAAACAAAAGCTCTTGATGCCGTTAAAGAAGCAGTTGCAAGCCCACTGATTGAAACAACAATTGAAGGGGCTAAAGGTTTGCTTCTCAATGTAAAAGGTGGAGTAGATCTTACTCAAGAAGATGTAAGTGAAGTTGCTATGCTTGTTCAAGAAGTAATCGATCCAAGCTGCACAGTTATCTTTGGTAACAGCATTGATGAAAACATGCACGACGAAATTGAAGTTACAATTATTGCAACTGGATTCCCAACTGTTGAAGAAAAGGAAAAATCAGCTGAAGCTGAAGAGGCAAAAAACTTTAATCCTGACTTTGCAGAAAAAGAACCAGTAAAAGGACTTGCTGCTCTTAAAAACCAACCTAAAGAAGAAGAAAAACCTGAAGTCTCTGTAAGAAGAGAAGAAGGCAATTCTTCAAGAGTTGATGTTGATACATCAATCCCTGCTTGGCTTAGACAACTTCGCAGTAAAAAGAAATAATTTTTGATTATTAAAACTCCCGTATGGGAGTTTTTTTATGTCGCTTTTATAGTGGCGGGTCTGTTAAAATATGCAAATAATTTTAAAACACCCCAGATCGACATTGACAAATAAAACAATTATGATATAATTTTTTTTGTAAAGAGGTTATTATGAAATTTTTTGGAAGAAAATCAAAGGACAAAGCAGCGCTCTGGATTGAACTTGTGGAAAACAGTGATGATAAGTTCGACCAATCTGTAGGCAAGGCAGTATTAAATAATTGGCTTGAAGATGTAAAGTTTGCAAAAAGAATGCTTAAAATCCACGGTGAAAAAATATTAAAATATGCTCCCGCTGAAACGATAACGGCACTTGAATTAGATAAGATGGATTTAGAAATGAAGAAAAACAACGAAGAGAGCGAAATTACAAAATAATATTAAAAAACATCAAAATAAAAAAAGGCGACCCGCCTTTTTTTTGTTGCTTTTATGTCGGCAACTGTTCATTTGCGAATAAATGTGCAAAAAACTTTAAATTCGCTAAAATTTTATCAAAGCGATTTTCAAGTTTTGTTATAAAATTTGCAAAAAGGAAGAGGGAATGAAAGTCGTTATTGAATATGTGCTCATCGAAAATTTGATTATAAACTATTTTATTATGTCATGCTGCGGTGTACTTTTTAAGGTTAAGCCGCGATGGTGGTTTGTCAGTTGTCTTTTTGGCGCATTGATGGCGTTATTCTTTCCAATATTCAATTTTCCTATTTATATAAGAATAATATCAACTGTGCTTGTTGCAATCATCATGGTTGCAATCAGTTTTCCAATTAAAAGGGCAAAAGACTTTGTTTTTTATGGATTTGGTTTCGTTTTCTTAACTTTTGTGTTTGGTGGAGCGTGTCAACTTTTGACGTCGTGGTTTGGACAATTGAGCGTGTTTTTAATTTGCATCGCTTGCATTGTTTTATATGTGAGCATAAAAGTGTTTTTGTCGCGACTTGCGCGCAAAAGAGCGCTGCAAACTTTTACTTGCTCGGTGCAAATATCAAGCAATGGAAAGGTTGTTGAAGAAATTGGCTATATCGACAGCGCAAATGTTTTATATGACCCGCTCACATCCGAGCCGATAGTGTTGATTACAAAAGATGTATTTTCAAAAATAGTCGGCGAAGACTATCTCTTTTTTGCCGCTAGAACGGACAAGGTTAAGCGTTTGCCTTACGGACATTATGTCAATGTTGGCAGCGCGGTTGACGGAGGGAGAATGCTTGTGTTTATGGTTGATAAAATGGTGATAACCGAAAAGGGAAAAGCGCGCGAATACGAACATACTTTGCTGGGCATAAGCGGAGCGGATTTTTCTAAGACTCTCAATTCGGGCGTGCTTATTCACAGTGCACTGGCTTAGGAGGTTAAATGCAAAAATTATTGTTTTATTTAAAACAACTTTTATGGAAGATTTTTAATCGAAAAGGCAACCTTTTAAACGCGGAAGGTATCGTTTGTTATATCTGTGGCACTGAGGCATTGCCTCTGCCGCTCGATCCCGACGAAGAAAAGATGCTGATTGAGCAGGCAGAAAAAGGAAGTGAGTTTGCACGATCAAAACTTATCGAGCACAACTTGCGTTTGGTGGTTTACATCGCAAAGAAATTTGAGAGCACAGGAATCGAATTTGAAGATTTAATTTCGATCGGGTCGGTGGGGCTGATTAAAGCGGTGAAAACATTTAATGGAAGCAAAAACATAAAACTTGCAACTTATGCGTCGCGTTGTATTGAAAATGAGATGCTTATGCAACTTAGAAAAAGATCAAAACTCAAAGGCGAAGTAAGTCTAGAAAAACCGCTTTGTGATGATGGTGAAGGGAATGAACTTGTGCTTGCCGACATCATTGCAAGCGAAGACGATGTGACGTCGGGACTGGATCATTCGGCAGAGCGGGAAGCGATTTGGCAGATATTGAATCGTCTTGAAAGTCGCGAACAAGAAATTATGATTTTGAGATTTGGGCTTGAAGGCGAAGACGAACTCACACAAAAAGAAGTAGCCGATAAACTTGGAATAAGCCAAAGTTATATTTCGCGCATAGAAAAAAAGATATTGGTAAAAATGAAAAAAGAACTTGCTAAAATTCTTTAAATTTTTAAAATATTAAAAATAAACNNAATCAGCGGTACCTATATCAGCAAAGGTGTAATAGCGAACGCTCTCATCACCGTAGCGAAGAGCGGCAATCTGCCGCTTGCGGTATTGAATCGTCAAATCCGTTTGGATTTCGGCCGCGGAGCTGACAAGGACGCTGGTGGAAAAGAGAAATACCAGCAGAATGAATACGGAAAATAGCTGTCTTTTTTTCATAAAAAAACCCCCTTCAAATTAAAACGATTTAAATTAAATTAACTAAAAACAATTAATATTGTAAATTAGTTATATAAATATGTCAATACAAAAAATAATAAAAAAATATTGGAAAATAACACTTTTTTTGTCAAATTATTGTAAATTTGTATAATTTCCATTTTGTTTGGAGAAAAAAATAAATGTTTTTTAAAACATTTTATTTTTATTTTTTCACATTTAAAATGGAGGCGAAAAAATGGCAAACAAAGTTGTTATTGCAGGCGTTAATACTGCAACGTTGCCAAAACTTAGCAACGACGATATTATGGCGCTTATGAAAAAAGTTAAAGCGGGCGACCAACTTGCAAGAGATGCGTTTGTGGTTGCAAACTTGCGATTGGTGCTAAGCGTTGTTCAACGTTTTTCGGGACGCTCTGACAAAGCCGATGATATGTTTCAGGTTGGTTGCGTCGGATTGATGAAAGCCATTGACAACTTTGATGAAAGTTTAAATGTTCGTTTTTCAACCTATGCAGTGCCAATGATTATTGGCGAGATTCGCAGATTTTTGCGCGACAACAATTCTGTCAGAGTGTCGCGCTCGCTTAGAGATATTGCTTACAAGTCGCTGCAAGCAAAAGAAGAACTTTCGAAAGGAAAGGTTGAAGAGCCAACTATTGATGATATCGCACAATATCTAAATCTCCCTGCAAAGACTATAAATTTTGCGCTTGATGCCATCAGCGAAACGGTTTCGCTTTCTGACCCAGTTTATAACGACGGAAGTGATGCGATTGAACTTAAAGACCAAATTGCAGATTTAAAAGATGGCGAAGAAAGTTTGTATGAAAAAATTGCGATTAAAGATGCAATCAAAAAACTTTTGCCACGCGAGCGCGAAATCTTGTATTTGAGATATTATATCGGGAAAACACAAATGGAAGTAAGCCAAGAAGTTGGCATAAGCCAAGCACAAGTGTCGCGACTTGAAAAGAATGCGCTTAAAGCCATCAAAGAAAAAATTGAATAGCGAATTTTGTCATTTGTTGCTTATTAACTTCATAATATGAAATAAATGGAAAGTTCATATTTAGAGTTAAGGTGCAAAGAAGTTGTAAATGTTGTCGATGGGCGCAGGCTAGGTCATATCATCGACGTGGTTTTTAACCTTGCAACTGCTTGCGTCAGCGGCATAGTTGTGCCTGGCGAAAAAAGTTTTTGGAACGTGTTTAAAAATGGTGCTGAGTTTTTTATCCCTTTCAACCAAATTGTCAAAATTGGAGAAGATACAATTTTGGTTCAAATTTATGGGGGACAGCCAACGCAAAATCCTTATATTTTAAGCGATAAAGGTTCAAACAACAAATAAATATTTTTTAAAAAATACTGCAACGCTTTGCAGTATTTTTTCAACTTCGTTTTATCTCGTAATGTTCGTGCATTTTGAGAAAAATTATAAAGACCAATAATGTGTGATTATAATTCTTCTATAATTTTTTTGAAAGATTCAATGTCTTTAAATTGACGATAAACTGATGCAAATCTTACATATGAAACATCGTCAAGTTTTTTGAGCGCGTCCATAACCATTTCGCCAAGTTTTGCAGATTCAATTTCTTGAAGGAAATTGTTTTGCATATATTTTTCGATACTCTCTGCCACTTCGTCGATTTGGCTCATGCTTACAGGTCTTTTTTCGCATGCTTTTATCATACCATTTTTGAGTTTGTTGATGTCAAAAGCCTGTCTGCTTCCGTCAGATTTAATAACCAAAACTGGTGTCATTTCAACAGTTTCGTATGTTGTGAAGCGCTTGCCACAGTTGAGGCATTCTCTTCTTCTTCGAATTGCGTTTGATTCGTCTGTGCTGCGAGAGTCTAAAACTTTGCTTTCTTCACAGCCACAATAAATACATTTCATAGTAATCTCCTTGCAAGTATTCTACCATATATAGTTAAAAAAAACAAACATTTTTAAAAATATTTTTGCCGCTTGGCTAATACAATACTTTATGTTTAGTTTATGCGATATGAAAAAAAACAAGATTTATCACATTGTCGGCTATGCCGCGGACTTGCCGCCTAAGATTTTGCGTAGGCTGTGCGACCTGGGGCTAACCATAGGGCAAGAAGTGAGCATCGAAGCAAAGTCGCTGCTTAAAAAGGCACTGCTTTTAAGCGTTCGGGGATATTTGCTTTCGCTTAAAAGCGACATCGCAAAAGGTGTAAAAGTGCAATGAAACACAAAAAAGAAAAACGCAAGGTCAAATGTGATTATGCTTCGCTTAGACAAGTTTTGCTTGTAGGAAATCCAAACACAGGCAAGACTACTCTTTTTAATGCCCTTACAAAGGCAAACGAGCATGTGGGAAACTGGCACGGAGTTACAGTTGAAGAAAAGTCGCGGCCGTTTATGTGTGCGACGGAGAAAATGTTACTTGTAGATTTGCCGGGGATTTATTCGCTGTCGGCGCTGAGTTTTGAAGAGCAGGTCGCGATAAATTATATCCGCTCGCATCCAAAGACAAAAATAATTAACATTTGTGATGAAAATAATTTGCAAAGAAACTTGTCGCTAACGCTTGGACTACTTGAAGAAGGCGCCGATGTTGTGCTGGCGGTCAACTGCATGGACAAACGCCCTTTAAACAAGGTCGACGCGAAAGCGCTTTCAAACAAATTGGGGATTGATGTCATTTTAATAAACGCCGAAAAGAAAATCGGCTTTGACAAACTTTTTAACGCTGTTTTGAAACCTTATTCTCCTTCGCACGCTCCGGAATATGTAAAAAAGTTACCGCTGGATCAAGTCAAAAGTTTAGCGGGGCAAAGTGGACTGACAGACTTTTGCGCGATAAAACTTTTAGAGCGCGATGAAGAGGTTGCAAAGGAAAATAATATATATTTAGCAAAGTTGGATTTGCCGAAAGATGGCATTCAAATGGTTGCAAATGCGCGCTATGATTTTATTGCGACTTTGCAAAAAACGTGCGTGGTTAGTGCTGGCAGAATTTATGGCAAAAGTTGGCTAGATAAGATTATTTTAAACCGATTTTTGGCATTTCCGATTTTTTTGCTTGTGCTGTGCGGCGTGTTTTATCTCACGTTCTTTTCATTCGGTGCGTGGCTTTCAGATTTGCTGAACCAACTTTTGGACGTGACGCTTGCAAGCTGGACAAAAAGTGCGTGCTTATCACTGTTTGGCGAAGCATCTTGGGTGACGCATCTGTTTTGCGATGCCATAATTGGCGGCGTGGGAACAGTGCTGAGTTTTTTGCCGCAGGTCGCGCTGCTGTTTCTATTTTTGTCGCTGCTAGAAGACAGTGGCTATCTTTCAAGAGTCGCGTTTGCAAGTGAAGACATTTTTGGCAAACTTGGACTTTCGGGAAAGAGCATTTACACTCTTTTAATGGGTTTTGGGTGCTCGACAACGGCTGTGCTGACTGCGCGAAACATGGAAGATAAAAACTCAAAAATCAAAACGGCGCTGCTGACTCCTTATATGAGTTGCAGTGCGAAATTCCCAATTTATGTGGTCATTGGCGGCGCATTTTTTGGCGCAGCAAATGTGTGGGTTATACTGGGACTCTATCTGCTTGGGCTGGCAGTGTCGCTGCTGCTAAGTTGGATTTTTGAAAAGACAATTTTAAAAAGTAAAGAGCAATCCTTTATTTTGGAGTTTCCGCCTTACAGATTTAGCGGTGTTAAAAGACTGCTGAAAGTCCTGTGGGACAATGTCAAAACATTTTTGTTGCGCGTTGGCTCGCTGCTGGTGTCAATGAACGTCATCGTTTGGGTGCTGTCGAGTTTTTCGTTTGATTTTTCTTTTACGATGCAAAGCGGAAAAATGAGCATGCTTGAAGGCTTTGGAAAGGTTTTAGCGCCTATCTTTATTCCGCTTGGGTTTGGCAACTGGGGAGCGGCTTCTGCTCTTGTGGCAGGGGTAATAGCAAAGGAAATCATCATTTCTTCGATTGCCATGTTTAACGGAGTCGGAAATGGCGGCGACATCGGCGCATCTCTTAAAAATCCTGACAGCATGATTTTCTTTTCGTCGCAGGCGTCAGCAATTTCATATCTAGTTTTTTCGCTGCTGTATCTGCCATGCATTTCAACGATGGCTGTTCTCGGAAAAGAGATTGGCAAAAAATGGACTTTTGCGGGGTGCTTGATTCAGTTTGTAATCGGCTATCTCACTGCACTCTTCGTCTACAATGTTTGGGGTGCGTGCGAAAGGTTTGGCACGCTTGCCACATTAGGTGTAATTGCAGCAGCTGTAGCGGTTGTGGCGGCTATAATTAAGGTTGCAAGCGTGATAAAAAGCAAAAAAATGTGTAAAAACTGCTCAAAGTGTGATTAAAAAATTCATAAAAGTTTGATTTTGGTCGAATATTATGTTATTATTTAACTATGGCAAAACCTATCGTTGCTGTAGTCGGCAGACCAAATGTTGGCAAAAGCACATTTTTCAATAAAATTTGTGGCGAAAGAATTAGTATCGTCGATGATGCCCCTGGTGTGACTAGGGACAGAATTTATGCTGACGCAGAATGGGCGGGCAGAGAATTTACGCTTATCGACACTGGCGGACTTGATCCAAAAAGTGAAGATGTTTTTCAAACTGAAATAGCACTTCAAGCGGACATCGCTATGGAAATGGCGGACGTAATTGTCATGCTTGTTGACGGCAAAAGCGGAATTACACTTGCTGATGAAATGCTTGCTAAGCGCTTGCGCAAAAAATCAACACCAGTAGTTTTGGTTGTAAACAAACTCGATCGATTTGATGTTTCAGACACGTTTGAGTTTTATTCGCTTGGGCTTGGAACGCCATTTCCTCTTTCTTGCGAACAATCAAAGGGGATAGGCGATGTTTTGGACGAAATCAAATCGCATTTTCCGCCTGCAAACGAAAATGAAGAAGAAGATGGAATTTTAAAAATTGCGATTGTCGGCAGACCAAATGTTGGCAAATCAAGCATCATAAATCGTTTGCTTGGCGAAAAACGTGTGGTTGTAAGCAACGTTGAAGGCACAACCAGAGATTCTGTTATGGTGCCATTTAAATACAACAAGAAAAAATACTATCTCGTAGACACGGCAGGGCTTCGTCGTTCTAGAGGTGTTGAAAGAGAATCAGTCGAAGGATATTCGGTTTTGAGAACAATGCGTGCTATCGAAAAGGCGGACGTCGTGGTTGTTGTGGTTGACGCTAATAGCAGACTCACCGAGCAAGATGTGCGAATCGCAGGATTTGTTCACGAAGCGGGCAAGCCAAGCATTATTGCAATAAACAAAATTGACCTTTTTGAAGGCGACCGTGACCAAATTTTGAAGGGGCTCGACCGTGATTTGGCGTTTATGGATTATTATCTTCCAGTATTTGTTTCAGCGCTTAAAGGAACACGTGTTGGCGATATTATGCCGTCAGTTTTGACAGCATACGAACACGGCGCAACCCGCATTAAAACGGGCATTTTAAACGAAATGCTTTCGGATGCGCTCATCAATTTTGAACCACCTTCAAAGGGCGGAAGAAAGGCAAAAATTAAATATATCACGCAAGCATCAGCGTTGCCACCAACATTTATTTTGTTTACAAACGACGCTAAACTTATCAATTTCTCATATCTCCGCTATCTTGAAAACAGATTTAGAGAACGCATTGACTTTTCGGGGACTCCTATAAAGTTTGTCGTTAAATCAAAGGAGGAAGAATGAATTGGCTGTGGTTTAGTTTAGTAATAATCGTTTGTTATTTAATCGGGAATGTCAACTTTGCAAGAGTGATTGCTCGTGTGTTTAAACATGAAGACATCACAACCAAAGGCAGCGGAAATCCTGGCATGATGAACATGCTTCGAAACTATGGCATCGGCTATGCGCTGCTTACGCTTCTTTTAGAAAGCATTAAAGCAGGCGTTCCGGCTCTTGTATGCGGATATATTTTTGCAAGTCAAGGGCTGTTTGAAGTCGCATTTTTCACGGCGGGCTTTTCAGTTGTTTTAGGACACAACTTTCCTGTCTTTTATAAATTTAAAGGCGGAAAGGGAATTGCCTGCACATTCGGGATGTTTTTGTTCAGCCCATTTTGGTGGCTTTCGATTGTAATGTTTTTTGTATGGGCTGTATTTCTTTATTTTGTCGATTACGCATTCTTGGCATCACTTGGGTTTGTTTCGTCGCTTACGATTGCGTGGATTGTAAAACTTTGCATCGTTCAGCCAACTCTTTGGTGGGTGGCACTGATAATTTTGTGCGTGAATTTTGCGCTTGATTTATTCTTGCATCGCAGCAATTTCAGACGCTGGTTTAAAGGAACTGAAAATCATACAAATTTCAGCAGCAAAGTAAAAAAACTTTTCAGTCACAAAGAAAAGGCCGAACAACCTGAAAACGAAACACCAGAAAAAGAAATTATAATTGAAGATGATTCAAGTGAGCAAACAACAGGCGAAAACAAACAGCCTGAAAGTGAAGTTCAGCCTGAGTCTGAATCAGAAAACACCGAAAAAACAAACGAAAAAAATAATTAAAAATTCGAGAGTCTTTGTCAACAATTTTTGAAACAAATACAAAAAGGAACATTTTATTGTTTCCTTTTTTATTGTGTAAGTTTTAAAACTATCAATCTTTATTTGCTCCAAATAGCCAAATATGATAACATTGAATTATGAAAAGATGTCTTGAAAGGCAGAAAACGAAAATAATTGTTGTTTCAGCAATATTAATCTTGCTTTTGTCATGTTTTACAATCATAATGAATCATGATATTGTTTTTGCTAACCCGACATTTAATGTAATGGCACTTAACACGCTAAGTATTGATGAAATTGCTAGTCAAGAGAAATATAATAGTTGCGATTATGATATCGTGACTCCAAATCTCGACCAAGGAAGCACCAATATTTGCTGGGCCTATGCAACTGCAAGCGCGTCTGAGACATCAGTTTTAAAAGATAAGTTGGACAACAATACAAAAGACACTCTGCGTTTTTCTCCAAAACAAATTGCATATAGAACACACAATAGAGATTCCGACCCACTTGGAAACACTACTGGCGTTTATTCAAATGATAAATGGAATGTAACAGGAAGTTCGTATAACACATTTTTGATGTTGTCACAATGGTGTGCACCTGTAAATGGAAGCGTTTCTGCAAAATCTGACGCCTATGAAAACAATCTATATCGGCTATTAGACGCCGAACAAATTGACTTGTACTCAACTGGGTCATACAGAATAGCAGAAATAAAAAAAGCAATTGTAAAATATGGCGCAATAACCGGGTCATATTATAACGCTCGAGAAGTAAGTTACTACAACACAAAAGGTGAAACTCGTGATGGAATTTCTCACGCAATGACTATAGTTGGGTGGGACGATACAATTCCAGCAAGCAATTTCCAGCCAAAAACCGCTAGTCAAAATGGTGGTTGGATAATTAAAAACAGTTATAACTCTCTTCCTTACTTTTACCTTTCTTATGATAGTGCAGTTGGTAACACTTGCGGGTTTAAATATGCAAACAGGTCGGAATTTGATTTTAACTATTTTTACGACAATGTCATAGACGCACCGATGCGAAGTGAGGACAATTCAAAATGCGTTGCAAATGTGTTTATGGCAAAGAAAAGCGATAACACTCATAACGAATATGTGAAAGCGATTAATGTGGCAACTTATGGATATAACTTAACCTGCAAAGTTCAAGTTTACACCAACTTAACTGACCCCAAAAACCCGGAAAGCGGAACATTGTCTGCCAGCGGTGAGCGAGTTTTGGATTATGGCGGGTATCACACGATTATGCTAAATAATTTTGCAAAAATTGATAACGGCACATACTACTCTGTTGTTGTAAACATCAGTAGCAATAGTGGCAAAAGTGCGTATATTCTATACTCACTTAATTCAAGTGAAAACACACATTTCAAATCTTCTTATGGTTGGAATAGCATAGGTTATGCTGGAAGAATAAAAGCATATACAGTTTTGCAAGAAAATGAAGGAATTGAACAAAAGGTTGACATTTCTTCTGTTCAACATAGCAACGTTTCTCCTATTTCTTTTACCGGTCAAGAAGTTTGTCCAAAGGTAAATTTAACCCTAAATTCACAAATTTTAATTGAGAATATAGATTTTACCATCTCTTACAA
>DPGI01000001.1:79211-93097 GCA_003522085.1 Clostridiales bacterium
TAGATTTTACCATCTCTTACAAAAACAACATAAATGTTGGCATCGCTAAAATTACAATAACTGGAATGGGAAATTACACTGGAAGTTTAATTTTAGAGTTTGAAATTTTGCCGATTGATGTGCCAATAAAACCCCCTAGTGAAATGAAAATTCCTAGCAATGCAACAACCTTGTCTGATATCAGTTTGCCTACTGGTTGGCAATGGGAAGATTCAAATTTGTTTGTGGATAATTTAATGAGTGCAACTGCAATCTATGTGGGCGAAAACAAGGATAATTACAAAAGAACTACAATGGTAATAACTTTACAAAAAGAAGAATTCGTTAATCCAACTCCTGATAATCCGAATAATAATCTGAAGCAAAGCCGTTCTGACAATATTCAAACAATAATAATTTCAGTTATTATAGGGGTGGCTTTTATATTAACCTTTTCTCTGCTTGTCGCAAAAATAAGGAAAAAGAAAAAAAATAATTTAACACATTAGATTAATTGAGAGGCTTGCCTTAATTGTTTTTTTGGCAAGCATTCATGATATTGCATGAATAATTTTAATAGAAAATAAAGGAAATTTACATTGCCTTTATTTTTTGTTCTGCTAGTTTCAAAAGTGCTAGTCTTTTGCTCTCTTTTTTTATTTCAAAATCTGCATAAATGGCCCCGCGAAAGCATAAGTTAGAATATCTTTGGAGGTCATTTATGGAAAAATACGAGATTTATGACGACATAAAAACCCGAACAAATGGCGAAATCTATGTCGGCGTAGTTGGCCCCGTTAGAGTTGGAAAATCAACATTCATCACAGAGTTTATGAAAAAACTCGTGCTTCCAAATATTTCGGGCAAATATCCTAAAGAAAGAGCGATTGACGAACTTCCTCAATCTGCAGACGGAAAGACAATTATGACAACGCAACCTAAATTTGTCCCAAACGAAGCTGTCAAAATTTGCGTTCATGACAATGTCGACATGAAAGTTCGACTTATCGATTGTGTAGGCTATTTGGTTGCTGGCGCGATGGGACACATTGAAGGTGATCAACCACGCAAGGTTAAAACTCCTTGGTCTGAAGATGAGATGCCTTTTGAAGAAGCGGCAGAACTTGGAACTAAAAAAGTTATGCGTGAACATTCTACAGTGGGCATAGTTGTGACAACAGATGGGTCAGTAACCGACATTCCACGCGCAAATTATGTTGACGCCGAAGAACGAGTCGTTGCCGAAATGAAAGACTGTCACAAGCCATTTGTGATGGTGCTGAACTGTAAATCTCCAACAAGTTCAGATGCTAAAAAACTTGCTGCGTCATTGGAAGAAAAATATACTGTTCCAGTTGTTGCTTTAAACGCAACTGAAATGAAAGAAAGTGACATCGACAAAGTGTTTGAAAAACTGTTGTATGAATTTCCAGTTACAAGCATCAAACTCAGAATGCCAAAATGGTTGCAAGCACTTTCTTACAATGACGAAATCATTCAAGAAATCGCTTCACAAATGCGCACATTTGCAAACGGCATGAACAAACTTAGCGACGTAGATAAAAACAAACTTGTTTTCACAGAAAGCGAAGCGTTTGAACCTATCACATTCACAAACATCGAAATGGGCGACGGAACAGTTAAGTTTAACATAATACCTAAAGAAGGACTGTTCTATAAGGTGCTTTCAAAAGAATGCGGCTATGAAATCAAAGACGACTTTGAACTTATTAGTTATATCAAAGAACTTGCAATCGCTAAACTTGAATATGATAAACTTAAAACCGCTCTCGAAGAAGTTCGTGAAACAGGCTATGGGGTTGTTGCTCCAAGACAAGAAGACTTTGTGCTTGAAGAGCCGGAAGTCATTCGTCAAGGGTCACGCTTTGGGGTTAAAATCAAAGCGAGCGCTCCAAGCTTGCACATTATGAGAGTTGATGTCAACACCGAAGTTACGCCACTTGTTGGAACAGAACAACAAAGCAAAGAACTTGTGCAAGACCTTGTTAATCAAATTGCCGAAAGCCCAGAGTCAATTTGGGAAACCAATTTGCTTGGCAAAAGCCTTTCATCTCTTGTTGGAGATAACATCAATTCGAAGATCGTTATGATGCCTATTGATGCTCAACGCAAGATGAGAAAGACGCTCGGAAGAATTGTCAACGAAGGGAAAGGCGGAATAATCTGCATCTTACTTTAAAAAATAAAACTCACCTAATTGGTGAGTTTTTTTCTGGTTTCTTTTTGTAATCAAGGTCGTAAAAATGTGGATTGTTTTCGATTTCATGCTCGGCTTGAACAAAGAAAGCGTTGCATACCAAGTGGGGGTCAAGTTCATCGGCCTTTGCTATGTTGTTAAGGTGATATTTGACACCTATTTTTTGCCCACAATTAAACAGAGTTGCACAACTTTCCGCCAAACGTCCGTGAAGTGAAAACGGAATAGTGTTATATCTATCCGTGCCATCATTTTTTTGGACCTTTAAAATGAAACGCTTAATTTTTCGTCCTGTCGGTGTGATCAAATCTTCAGGTGTTTTCACGATTTTACCAATTGCGATACCTACATCATCTTGCCTAAGACCTGCTTTAACGATTGGTGAAAGCTGCGAAAAAGCAAGGCATTTTTCAAAACGAATAAACATTTTGGTTTGGTGTGAGCCATCTTCATTTAAAATAGTTTTGGTTTCAATTCGCCCATACACAACCACTTTATCGCTCTTGTTTATTCCTGAAATAAATCTTTTTTCGTCATCATACAGCACAACGGGGAGAGATGTGTTTTCATGGTCAGGGGCCTTTGTTTTAATAAAAAAAACTTGTCTACCATTATCGAATGGAACAGGAATAGTTTCCATTCTTGCAACAACTCTTATTTGGTTATCTTTATTTACAAATTTATTTTCATCCATGCCATTATCTTACATTACTTTGCTCGTTTTGTCAATATCCATCACAACTTTTTAGGCGTAAACATATATAGTTTACATGAAAAAAGATGATGAAAAACAATTTAAAATTATCTGTATAAAAGCGCCAAAATGGATGCGGCCATTTTTAAAACCTTTTGCTAAGAAAAGCGAAGAAGTTTTAGAAGATTAAAAGGTGGGGCGGGCGCGCGACCTGCCCGAAAGGGCAGGCCGCTGGACGCGGCGGCACGCGTGGCCGCAGACCACGCTAGCCGCGCCGGGTCCCATTTTGCCTTCTGGCAAAACGGGACAAGCGCTCGCCCCGCCCTCGGCTTCGCTACATAAAACGACTGAAAAATGACATAAAAAAACCTTCCACTAGGGAAGGCACTAATTACTTAGATTTTCTAGCGGTTTTGATGCATTTTGTGCAAGCCTTAACTTTAGTAGGTTTTCCATCGATTTCAATGGTTGTTTCTTGTAAGTTAAGTTCAAATGTTCTATTTGATTTGTTTTCAGCATGGCTCACTTTTTTACCAGCCATTTTTCCGCGTCCGCAGATATCACAAACTCTTGACATATTTTACCTCCTATGAGATTAACTTTAAGCAAAGCAATTATAACATAAGGAAAAACCAAAATCAACCAAAATGACAAAATTTTTAATAAAGAATTCAATAGATGGTTAAAAATAGTTGAAAAAAATTTTAGAATATAGTAATATATCAATGATATTTAAAGGAGATTTTATTTTGACCGTTGATACAAATAATTATTATGGCAATATTTCAATCAGCGACGACGCTATAAGAGTGGTCGCAGGTTATGCTGTTCTTGATTGCTATGGCGTTGTAGATTTAGTATCAAAGACCTTTAAAGACAGTGCTAGAGAGCTTTTTAATAAAGAATCTTATTCTAAAGGAATCAAGGTTCGTCATATAGACAACAGAATATTTATCGATGTTTACTGTATTATGAAATACGGTGTGTCTATCAGCGCAGTTTCCGAATCACTCAAGAAGTCGGTAAAATACAGCGTTGAAAATTTTACAGGAATGATAGTAGACTCTGTCAACGTTCACGTTGTAGGAGTTAGAGTTTAGGAGTAGTAATGATCAAATCTATAAATGGCGTCACATTCCGCAAGATGATTGTAGCGGGCGCCAGCCTTTTAGAGCAAAACAAAAAATATGTGGATTCGCTCAATGTGTTCCCAGTTCCAGACGGTGACACAGGAACGAATATGTTTTTAACAATGAAGTCAGCCGTGGCTGAAGTCGGCAAATGTATAAGTGCAAACATTGACGAACTCAGCACAGCTTTTTCGAAAGGAGCGCTTAAAGGAGCAAGAGGGAACAGTGGTGTTATTACATCACAAATTTTCAAGGGCTTCTGCTCTGTTACAGCAAAATATAGTGAAATCACAACCAAGACTTTTGCTAAGGCTATGCAAGAAGGGGCAAATGTAGCCTATAAAGCCGTTACAAAGCCAAAAGAAGGAACAATCTTAACTGTCATCAGAGTTATGGCGGAAAACGCCGTTAACATCGCTAAAAAGACAGACAACTTTGAAGTTTTTCTTAAAAAAGTTCTTGAAACAGGCGAAGAAATTTTAAAGCAAACACCTGAAATGCTCCCTGTTCTCAAAAAAGCAGGTGTTGTTGACGCCGGTGGTCGTGGAATTATTGTAATTTTCACAGGTTTTTACAAACTTTTGATGGGTGAAGAAAACCTTGAAATGATTTTTGATGACGAAAAACAAACACAAACTGTTGAAGACGTAATCGCTGACATTTCAAACTTGGGCGAAATCGAATTTGGATACTGCACTGAGTTTATGATTGTTCACATGTATAAAAAGACAACCGAAGCAGACATCGACAAACTTAGAGAAAGACTTATGGAGTTTGGAGACAGCGTAATCTGTATCGGTGACCTTTCACTCGTAAAAGTTCACGTTCACTCAAACGAACCTAACAGAGCGCTCGGTTATGCTCTTGAACTTGGTGAAATTATCAATGTTAAGATTGAAAACATGCGCGAACAAAACCGTGAACTCAAGAAAAAGGCTATGTCTGTTGAAGAAACTAAAAACCTTGGCATTATCGCAGTTGCTCCTGGTGACGGACTTGCAGCAATCTTCAAAGATTTAAGCGTTGACGAAATCATCGTTGGTGGACAAACCATGAATCCAAGCGCAGCCGACATCGCAGCAGCAGCCGATAAAGTTCCAGCAAGAACAGTTTTCGTTTATCCAAACAATAAAAACATCATTCTTGCGGCAGAACAAGCCAATGAACTTACAAACAAAAACCTTGTTGTTATCTCAACAAGAAGTGTTCCGGAAGGCATTTCAGCAGCCATCGCGTTCAACCCAGACGGAACAGTTGAAGAAAATATTGACGCTATGAACGATGCTATTAAAAACGTAAAATCAGGCTCAGTTACTTATGCTGTTCGTGATACTCACGTTGACGGATTTGACCTTACGACTGGCGAAATAATCGGACTTGACGACAAAGCAATCTTAGCCAAAGGCAAACTTGTTTCTCAAACAACCGAAGACTTGGTTGGCAAAATGATGGACGACAACATTATGACAATCACACTCTTCTATGGCGAAGACATCAAAGAAGAAGAAGCGGTTGCATTGCAAGAACAACTTGCAAACAAATTCCCAGAATGCGAAGTTACAGTAGCATATGGCGGACAACCAATTTACTATTACTTGATTTCTTTGGAATAATTTAAATAATGCAAAAACGAGGTTAAATTCCTCGTTTTTTACTAAAAAACGCAAAAAAATCATAAAAATGAGGCATTTTTTGTATAGATTAGATAAATTTTTAGTTATGAAGGGATATTTTCCTTCGCGAGAAAAAGCGCAAACAGCCATTAAAGATGGCAATGTTTTTGTTGACGGGAAAGTGCGAGATTGTGCCTTTGCCTTGACGGGCAAAGAACAAATTGAAGTTAAAAATGTCAGCAAGTATGTCTCTCGCGGTGCGTATAAATTGTTGGGAGCAAAGAGCGAATTTAACCTTGACTTTAACGGCCGCGTTGTTTTAGATATTGGCGCTTCAACGGGTGGATTTACCCAAGTGGCGCTTGAGAGCGGTGCAAAAAAAGTCTATGCTGTTGACGTTGGGACAAATCAACTTTCTGACAAACTAAAAAATGACGACAGGGTTGTAGATTTAAGTCAGACCGATTTTAGAATCGCTCCTAAATTTGAAGATGTTGATTTTATTGTCAGTGACCTGTCATTCATCTCTCTTAGATATGTCATTCCAAAAATCGTGGAGCAATACAAAGGCGTTGAAATGGTGCTTTTATTTAAGCCACAATTCGAGTGCGGCGTGGCAATAGCAAAGCGTGGCGGGGGAGTTGTTAGAGACAGCAAACTTCACACTCATCTTTTAGAAGATTTTATTGACTATCTCACATTTTTCAATATTAAAGTGAGCGACATAACGCACTCGCCAATCACGGGCAAGACCGGCAACATTGAATATTTGTTGCACTTAAATGGGAAAACAAACAAAAAAGTCAACGCTAAAAAAGTGGTGCAAACTGCATTTTCAAAACTATAAATGTAACAAAAATTTAAAAATAATAATATAAAATTTGCATGAATAGAAAACTTATTTCACAGGGTGCTCTAAAATATAATGCAAATTTTTTTAAGCACTTTTCTCCAAAAATTTGTGCAGTTGTAAAGGCGGACGCTTATGGTCATGGCGCGCAAGACGTTGCCAAAATTTTATGTGACGAAGTGGATTATTTTGCCGTGTCATCACAGCAGGAGGCAGAAGAGATTTTATCGGTCGCACCTCAGTCAAAAATTATCATATTGTCAAAGGAGACCGACTATAATCTGTTAGATAAATTTTATCTAACGGCGACAAATATTTCAGACATAAAAAGGGCGATTGAAAGTGGAAAAACGCAGCGCTGTTTTATCAAACTTTCTGCCGGAATGAACAGATATGGAATTGACTGCCAAAACGATAATCTATTAAAAAAAGTGAAAAATTTAATAAAAAACTATGATTTTGCAGGCTTTTCCATGCATTTTTCATCAATTTCCAATAAAAAACAGTCTTTAAAAGAATATAATATTTTTATTTCAGCGCGGGCAAAATTAGAAAAATCTTTCCCAATTTGTCTTGGTGGTGGCGGCGCAAAAAACTTTCCGTGCGACATATTGCGAGTCGGCATCGGACTGTATGGTTATGGCGATGATATGCTTAAAAAGGTTATGACGCTTGAAGGAAAAGTTTTGCAAATTCGGACGCTTGAAAAGGGCGAGCGAGCGGGTTATGGCGGGTCGTTTAAAGCATCAAAGCCTACAACGCTTGCAATCGTTAGCGTGGGTTATGCTGACGGATTTGAGCGTGTAGGGTCAAAAAATCTTGAAGTTAAAATTGACGGCAAAAAATTTAAGATAGTTGGTCGCACGTGCATGGATGCATGTTTTGTTGATGTCACTGGCGGAGATGTTAAAGTGGGGCAGAGCGTGACGGTTATGGACGATGCTAACGGGCTTTCAAAAAAATATAAAAAATCAACTTATGAAATTTTGACTTCTTTCACCAAATTTAGAGGAGAGAGAAAAATCACACCTTAACTTTCACTCGCATATACTAGAAGTGTGTAGACAAAATAGGAGGTAGGAAAATGTCTTTTTACATCAACAATACAAATCCTTCAAGACCTGGTCCTGTCACTGGCAGCCCACTCAATGGGATTTGTGAAAAAATCTTGATTGAGACAACTAAAGTTTTTGATGCTTGCGTATCGCAGAGCACCGAAACGGGAATTGTTCTTCCTGTTACTGACTTTAATCCTGCCGATCCTGCATTGCCTCTTACATTTGTGTCGGCGGTCAACGCTCCTTCTGAGCCTGTTACCATTACAGACCTTGTTGTGGATAGACTTGAAACCTGCCCAAATTATGCAAATGTTAGCGCAACTTTGACAATCCCAGTGATTGTTACTTACAGAGATGCGAATGGCGTGCTTGGAACGGGAAGAAGCAGTATCACAGTGAACAAAAATGTTATTCTCTTTGTGCCTCAACCTTCTGCATCGCCTATCAACATTACAGCAAGCGCAGTCTTTTCAAGTGAAATTGGCTCATACACGGCCGAAAACACATTCACCGTTACGGGCTGCTTGCAGGTAATTATGAGGGTTACTGCAGTTGTTGACGTGCTTGTTCCTTCATATGGCTATCCAGTTATTCCTCCATGCCACTCGGCTCCAGCCGCTAGCGCATGCCCAGGACTGTTTGATATGCCACTTTATCCAACGGCATCTGGCCCAGTTGTTCCGCCAAGATTTTAATCAAAAGAGCTCGGGAAAACCTTCCCGAGTTTTTTTATGCTTTTATTTTGACAAAAAGATAATAT
Source organism: Clostridiales bacterium (assembly GCA_003522085.1). Classification (GTDB taxonomy): domain Bacteria; phylum Bacillota; class Clostridia; order Christensenellales; family UBA1242; genus Caccovivens. The sequence goes on from DPGI01000001.1 coordinate 87,514, forward strand.
TTTGATATACTTTTGGCGATTAAAAAAGAGAGAGAAATAATAATGGTTATTGATAATGAAAAAATTAAATATAAAGACCTTTGCGAAAACTTTAATTTTTTAAAGGAGTGTCTTTGACGAACCTAAATTAAAAAGCGAAGTAGAAGCGCTTAAGCAGCAACAACTTTCGCCTGATTTTTATTTAGATTCGGCCAAGGTAAGCGAAGTTGGAAAAAAACTGAGAAGCAAGCAAAAATTGCTTGACGAAATAAGTGACCTTGATGGGCAGAGCAGCGATATCGCGGCGCTTATTGAACTTTGCGAAAGCGAAGACGACAAAGAACTTTTCACCGAACTTCAAAACGAACTTTCCTCGTTTGACAAAAAACAACAAGATTTAAAAATCATTACACTTTTGTCTGGTAAATACGACGCATGCAACGCGATTATGAACATACATGCCGGCGCGGGTGGAACAGAGGCTCAAGACTGGGCGGACATGCTGTTTAGAATGTATAAAATGTATGCCGAAAAAAATGGCTACAAGTTGACAGTTATCGACGTTTTAGAAGGCGATGAAGCCGGCATAAAAAACATTAACTTTATCATTGAAGGCGAAAATGCCTATGGATATTTGAAGGCTGAAAAAGGGATTCATAGACTTGTTAGAATTTCGCCTTTTGATGCCAATTCGCGCAGACATACAAGTTTTGCAAGCGTTGAAGTTATGCCAGAACTTGAAGAAGCGGGCGAAATTGAAATTAAGCCTGACGAACTTAAAATTGATACTTTCCGTTCAAGCGGAGCAGGTGGACAGCACATCAACAAAACCGAATCTGCGATAAGAATCACGCATATTCCAACGGGAATCGTAGTTTCTTGCCAAACTCAACGCTCGCAGATTCAAAACAAAGAAGTTGCCATGAAAATGCTTATTTCAAAACTTGCTGAAAAGCAAGAACGCGAAGAAATGGAGCACCTAGCACAAATAAAAGGAGAAATTAAAAAGATTGAATGGGGCAGCCAAATCCGTAGTTATGTTTTCTGTCCTTACACGCTTGTTAAAGACCACCGCACGGGCTGCGAAACCAGCGACATTCAAGCGGTTATGAACGGCGACATTCAAGAATTTTTAAACAGTTATTTGCAAAAGATATAGAAGGGAACATGAAAAAGAAATATATGCAAGCCGAATTTGCGGCATTAAAAACTAAAGAAGATTTGACAATTCTTGCCATTGAAAGTTCGTGTGACGAAACTGCAATCAGCGTAGTAAAAAATGGCAGGGAAGTTTTGTCAAACATTGTTTCATCTCAAATCGAAATTCATCGCAGATTTGGCGGTGTTGTGCCAGAAATCGCATCACGAAACCATCTTATGGCAATCTCAAATCTTTACACCGAAGCGCTTAAAGAAGCCAACATCACGCCCGATCAAATCGACGCCATAGCTGTTACTTACGGCGCAGGACTTATGGGCGCGCTGCTTGTTGGAGTTAACTTTGCCAAAGGGCTTAGTTATGCGTTAAACAAACCATTAATTGCAGTCAACCACGTTCACGGACACATCGCATCAAACTATATTTCGCACCCTGACTTAAAGCCACCTTTTGTTTGCCTTATGGTCAGTGGCGGACATACGGCGCTGCTCAAAATTTCTGACTACAACAAATTTAAACTTTTAGGCTCGACTGTCGACGACGCGGCAGGCGAAGCATTCGACAAAGTTGCGCGCGTGCTTGGGCTTGTTTACCCAGGCGGCCCTGAAATCGACAAACTTGCCAAAAAAGGAAAGAACAACATCAAATTCACCGTGTCAAACTCACTGCACTCGACACTCAATTTTTCGTTTAGCGGAATCAAAACTTCGGTTATCAACTACGTTCACAAATTCGAACAAAAAGGCGAAGAATTTAGCAAGGCAGACGTTGCTCGCAGTTTTGAAGAAAGCGTAACTGACGAACTTGTAAGCAAAGCAATCAGAGCAATGCAACAAACCGGCTACGACAAAGTTGTTATCGCCGGCGGAGTTGGAGCCAACTCAATGTTGCAGGAAAAAATGGAAAAACGTTGCAAAATCAACGGATTTAAAGCATATTATCCAATTTTAAAATATTGCACAGACAATGCCGCTATGATTGGCTCGGCTGCATATTATTACATCAGAAAAGGCATCGGACTTGCCGGACTTGACCTGACAGCAAGGCCAAGCATCGACTTATAAAAAGGAGCAATAATGGAACTTTTATCACCTGCAGGAAATTATGACAAGTTTTTGACAGCGCTTGATTTTGGTGCTGATGCTGTTTATTTTGCAGGGCAGGCTTTTGGGCTGCGCGCGTTTGCGGGCAACTTTTCTATCGACCAAATAAAAGCGGCGTGCCAAGAAGCGCACAAACGCGGCAAAAAAGTGTATGTGACAGTCAATATTATCGCAAAAGATGAAGATTTTAACGGGCTTAAAGAATATTTGCAAAGTTTAAGCGACGCAAATGTGGACGCGGTAATCGTTGCCGACATCGGCATCATTCGCTTTATCCGCAAAAACTTTCCAAACATGGAAATTCACGTCAGCACACAAGCAAACATAACAAACACAGAATCCGCGCTCTTTTTTGCTGATATGGGCGTAAAACGTGTAGTTCTTGCACGTGAATTAAGCTTAGCGCAAGTTAAAAAAATCGCAACAGTGCTGAAAGAAAGGGGAGTCGAAGTCGAATGCTTTGTGCACGGCGCAATGTGCATCTCATATTCGGGCAGATGTCTGCTTTCAAACTATCTTGCTTGTCGAGATGCCAACCATGGTGAGTGCGTTCAGGCTTGCAGATGGAGATATTTTGTGCGCGAAGAAAAACGCGACAGCGAATTAGAAGTTGAAGAAGACAATCGCGGAACTTACATATTCAATTCAAAAGATATGTGCATGATTCAACATTTGAAAGAATTGCAAGATGCGGGCGTCGCTTCGCTTAAAATTGAAGGCCGAATGAAATCGGAATACTATGTCGCTTGCGTAACAAATGCTTATCGCAAAGCTATTGATATGCTTCCTAAAAAAGCGGGAGATGAATTTGTCACCGAACTTGAAAAAACTTCGCACCGCCTTTTCTCAACAGGTTTTTATTTTAAAGAAGCCGAAGAAAATTTGGATTCATCATCGCCAGTGCAAACCCATGAGTTTGTCGGAGTGGTGAAGGATTGCCAAAACGGAGTCGCTACAATCGAGCAACGCAATTTCTTAAAAGAAGACGACGAAGTTGAAGTGCTCAGTCCAGACGATAAAGTTTTCAACAAAACTTTTAAAATAACAAATATGAAAAACAAAGACGGCGAGAGCATAGAGAAAGCAAACATGGCACAAATGCTGTTTACTTGCGAATGTGATTTGTCGCTAAATAAAGGCGATTATTTAAGAAAAAAGATTTAAAAAATGAAAAATAATGAGAGAACTAAACCGCTCTCATTTTTCACTAGAATTAAATTGTAAAGAAATCCACAAAAAGCCTAAAAATAAATATTTTTAATATTTAATAATGCAAAATTGATTAAAAATTGTCGAAAAACATTAGGTAATTTTGTCGAAATTGAGTAAAATAATTTACGAATACAAGGTGATTTGTAGTGATAAAGACTAAGACAAAACTTGCACAAATAGTAATAATTGTTTTGTTGGCGCTTATTATGATGACAGGCGGCGTGGTCTTTTTGTGTAACGAAATTGCAACGCCACCAACTCAAATGGAAGAGAGCGGCGAAGATAATCGTGTTTATGCAGACAATCATAAGGCAGAGATTCATCTTTCAGTTTATGGTGGCAAAAAGGCTAGTGTAAATGTTTCTGGATTTTATCAAGTAGGCAATTATTCTGGCAACTCTATGAAAGGAGGCCCTTGGAGTTTTAGTTTTGGCCCGAATGATTCAAAAAGACCTTCGGTTACGCAGAACCCAGTAAGTTATGTTGCTCATTATGCAGGTTGGATAAAAGTTGAATCAGCCAGTGTTGTTGCCGATGGTTATGTGTTGAATGAAAGCACATACGCTTCGCTTCATGGTTTAAACAACGGGAATTGGAATGGAAGAGACTATATGACCATTTCTGCGTTAAATGGAAAGTGGAAGGTATCAGATGGCGTCACAAAAAATGGGACAAGATACTTTTATATAAACATTTTTCACACTGTTAGAATAAATTTACACCACAATGATGGAACTGAAACTAAATCGACAATGAAAATATCTACCGCTCCAGATAGTTGGTCAGGAAACGCGCCAACCGATTGTTCATGGGTAAAACCTGCTGCTGCTTTTATTCCATCTCGCAATGGTTATTCTTTTAAAGGATATTCAACTTCCGCCACAGGCACTAATTTACGAACAGATTCAGCAGGAAACTGGAAGAGCACCAAGGAAATTGTGGCCTCGTTAAGTGATTATTATGCACAGTGGGAAGCAAACACAATTAAGCTAACGTTAAACAAAAATGGCGGAAGTGGTGGAACAGATTATGTTTGGTATAAATACAACACAAACAAATTTTATAGCGACTCAGCATGCACAAATCAAATTACAAGCATAACAAGGCCAACTCGAGCTGGCTATACATTTAAAGGCTATCAAGGAGATGGAACTTGTGGCGGAAACCCAAACGAAAGCTATATTGCTTACGGCAGCACCGAGTTTGCATCAGACCTTTGTTCTGATATTTATAAAAACGCTACACTGAATGCCGTGTGGGAAGCAAACACAATAGAACTAACGTTAAACAAAAATGGTGGAAGTGGCGGAACAGATAATGTTTGGTATAAATACAACACAAACAAATTTTATAGTGACTCAGCATGCACAAATCAAATTACAAGCATAACAAGGCCAACTCGAGCTGGCTATACATTTAAAGGCTATCAAGGAGATGGGACTTGTGGCGGAACTCCAAACGAAAACTATATCGCTTATGGCAGCACAGAGTTTGCATCAGACCTTTGTTCTGATATTTATAAAAACGCTACACTGAATGCCGTGTGGGAAGCAAACACAATTAAACTAACGTTAAACAAAAATGGCGGAAGTGGCGGAACAGACTACGTTTGGTATAAATACAACACAAACAAATTTTACAGTGATTCAGCATGCACAAATCAAATTACAAGCATAACAAGGCCAACTCGTACTGGTTATACATTTAAAGGCTATCAAGGAGATGGGACTTGTGGCGGAAATCCAAACGAAAACTATATCGCTTACGACAGCACCGAGTTTGCAGCAGACCTTTGTTATGATATTTATCAAAATGCTACACTGAATGCTGTGTGGGCGGCAAACAACTACACAGTCACATGGAACGGGAACGGGGCATCGCTTGACGCAAAGCTTTGGAGTTATGCCGGTTCTACTGGCTATACAAGTTCAAACTCAGGATCAAACTCATCATACACATATTCTGGAAAGAACGCGTCATCGTCGGTGACATATGATGTTGCGATTTCATACAAAACACCAATTCCATTCAAACTTGGCAATACATTCAATGGTTGGTGGACATCAGCGAGCGGTGGATATATGGTGGCGAACACAAACGGGCAAGTAGTAGCCAGTGTTAGCGGATATAC
>DPGI01000004.1 GCA_003522085.1 Clostridiales bacterium
ACAGGTTTGTTCCGCACGACTACAAAAAAGGTTTGAAATATCTTTTGGACGGCGTTCACCACAACGATCCCGAAAGCCTTTATATGTACGCAAGAGTTCGCGAAACGGGTATGTATAAGGTAGAACCCGACAAAAAGGCATATATTTATTATCTTAAAAAAGCGGCGGCACTCGGACAAGACGACGCTCTTCTCGATTTAGGGTATTACTATTATGATAAAGGCAGATACGACGATGCGCTCGATTGCTTTGCCTCATCAGATTTGAACGTTGTCGGATTATATTGGGCAATGGCGACAATTTATGAGGCAAAAAAGAAAGATTACAAAAACGCGCTTTTCTATTATCGTATGGCAATGGAAGATGATTATCCGGACGCTATCGAGAGAATGGCGGAAGCGTATCTCGGCGACGAACTTGGACTTGAAAAGGACGAGAAAACCGCCCTTAAACTTTTCAAAAAAGCCGCAAAACTCGGAAACGCCGCCGCACAGTATAATCTCGGTATGGCGTATGCTTGCGGGTATTACGGCGTGACTGCTGACAGGGAAACGGCGCTTCATTGGCTGAAAAAGAGCGTGAAAGGCGAAAATCCGTCGGCGTGTCTGCAAGTGGGACTTTATTACTATTACACCGTCAAAACCGAAGCGGCTTATAAAAAAGCCTTTGAATTATTTACCGACGCATACAATCTCGGCGAGAACGAGGCGATTATCAATATCGGACTTTGCTATCTTCAAGGCAACGGCGTGAAAGAAGACAAAAAAGAAGCGGTTAAGTGTTTTAGGACAGCCGCCGAAAAGTATAATTCGGGCGTTGCGTATCACAATCTCGGAATCTGCTATGAAAACGGTTTTGGTGTGAGAAAAGACTATAAGAAAGCAATTGAAATGTATGGAAAAGCGGTAGAGAACGGCGAAAAAGCAGGACTTGAAGGAATTAAAAACGTTTATTTGAAAATGGGTAAATAAAAGTTCAATACCATTAAAAAGTATTTCGAGTATGGAATACCGGCAAGGAAAACCTTATAAGCAAACGACCGACTGTTTTCGAAATAGTGCAGTCGGCCGTTTTTATCGTTGATTAAGTCTGTGAATGTCATACGCTCCTTATCGAGCGAAAATCCTTTTTGTGCAATCGTTAAGGGTTTGAGATTTTTCAAAGCGAAAGAAGAACAAATCCCTACGGCGATATGCGAAGAAACAATAAAAAGGGTAAACTGCCACGAAAACGGCAATTTATCCCTGTTTTGCATAGAAAAAGACACACGCGGCGGAGTTTTATATGCTCCTTTTGCGTGTGTCCCTGTGGTGCGGCTAAGAGGATTTGAACCTCCACGGTTTCCCACTGGAACAAAAGACTGCAAAACTAATTTTGAAGCCAGTTCAAAATTATGCTGACGCATCGCAAAAATATTTGCAGTTTTTCGTCTTGCGACACTCGGTCTTTGACCATCGTGTCTAAAATCCAGCGCTGGACACTTCGTTTGAGTGTATTGGTGCGGCTAAGAGGATTTGAACCTCCACGGTTTCCCACTGGAACCTAAATCCAGCGCGTCTGCCAGTTCCGCCATAGCCGCATATTAAAATAAAGGTTGAAAGTGTGTTATTGGTCGGTTCCAGTCTGGAACATAAGACTGCAGAGCCAATTTTGAAACAAGTTCAAAATATGCTGCGCATTGCCAACGTGTTGGCGGCTCTTCGTCTTGCGACGTGGCAAGTCTTCGACTTTTGCGTCTAAAACCCAGCGCGCCATGCCCTAAAATGCAAGCATTTTTTTGGGGGCACTGCCAGTTCCGCCATAGCCGCATGTGTTTTTTGGACAAAGAAAGATTATCACATATTGAAAATAAAAGTCAAGTTTATTTGATTTTGCACATATTTGTTTTCATTAAAAAATAAATTTACTAATACAAAATAAAAATAGTTAAAAACGCTTTTTGTGAAAATATTAAAAATCGATTAAAATTAACAAAAAAACACGCAATTTCGCGTGTTTTTTATCAATTTTTTGTTAAATTATTACATTTTTACGATTTCATAACCGTCTTTTGAGTCTTTAATCATAAAACCGAGTTCTGTAATCTTTGCTCTGAGAGCATCGGCTTCCGCCCAATTTTTTTGTGCTTTTGCTTCGGCGCGTTTTGCGGCAAGCTCTTGAATTTCGGCAGGGATTGCCGATTTTGATTTGCTTTCGATAAATGTAATTACATCTTTTGATGGATTTACAAACAATCCAAGAAGAGAATATGTTTCTTTTATTGCTTTTACATCGGCAAGTGCAGAATCGTCGCCGGCTGCAAGTTTTTTATTGATTTCTTTAAAGTAACCATAAAGGTTGGCAAGTGCTTTTGCTGTGTTGAAGTCGTCGTCCATGCAAGCATTAAATTCGGCATCAATTTGAGTGTTTGCGGCTGAGGTGCTGTTAAACTTTTCTTCAACTGCGTTTATAACTTTGTGGAAATCTAATATGTGTTTTTCCGATTCTCTAAACAATTCGTCGGTGAAGTTGATGTCGTTGTGATATGAATTTTGCAACATTGCAAATTTGACAACTTCAGGATGCTGGCTTTTTCTTAAATCGCAAAGTAAAATTGTATTGCCGAGTGATTTGCTCATTTTTTGACCATTGATTTTAATAAGGCCGTTGTGAGTCCAATACTTTACAAACTCTTTGCCAGAATATGCTTCGGACTGAGCGATTTCATTTTCGTGGTGAGGGAAGATAAGGTCTCTTCCGCCGCCGTGGATGTCGACTTGGTCGCCAAATGCTTGGTGATTCATAACGGAGCATTCAATGTGCCAGCCTGGGCGACCTTTGCCGAATGGAGAATCCCATGATGGCTCGCCTGGCTTTGCTGATTTCCAAAGAGCGAAATCCAGAGGATTTTCTTTTTCTTCGCTGTTTTCAACGCGCACACCATTGAGTGCGTCTTTTAAGTTGCGATTTGAAAGTTTGCCATAGTCATAAAATTTTTCGACACGAAAATAAACATCGCCATTTTCAGTTTCATAGGCATAATCTTTTTCAATTAAAACTTTTATGAAGTCTATGATGTGGTCAACATTTTCGGTTGCTTTCATCCACAAATCAGGCTCGCCAATTTGGAAATAGGACATATCGTCATCTATTTCTTTTATTTTTTGTTCTGCAAACAATTTTGCATCAACGCCAAGTTTATTTGCATTTATAATTATTTTGTCATCAATATCTGTGTAATTGCGGGCATATGTCACATCATAGCCGCGTTTTTTAAGATATTTTCTTATAATATCATAAATCAAGGCTTGAAAAAGGTGACCGATATGCGCAGGGCCCGAAACGGTTATGCCGCAGGCGTACATATTGACTTTGTTGCCATTAAGTGGAACAAAATTTTCCTTTTTGCCTTTTAGTGTGTTGTAAATTTTTATCATTACTTAAATCCTTTTATTTAAGAAATTACAGATAGATGAGATTGCATCATCTTCTTCTAAACTTGTTTGACCAAATTCTTCTTCAAGGGCAGAAAGGAAACTTTGAAGTTCGCTCTGGCCTTGCGAAGTGAGTTTTAAATAACGACATCGTCTGTCAACTTCGGCGTGTTTGATTTCAAGTAAACCTTGTTTTTCAAGGTCAGAAGCAAGCAGGGCGAAGTTTGATTTTTTGATGCCTAGTTTTTCGATAATCATGCTGACTGAAAGGTTTTCATATTGTGATGCAAAAAACAAAACTTTGTATTTCAAAAGTCCGCCTTCTGTTTTTTTCTTAAGTAAATTTTCGAGTAAGGTCTCGATTTCTAAAAATCTTTGTGCTGTTTTCATAACTAACTATTATTATACTCAAAAAATTTTATACTTGCAACATTTTTGCTTGTATTTATTTTGTTCAAATGATAAAATTTAGTTATGCAAATCGAAGGCACGCTTGAAGAAATAATATTCAGAAACGACGACAATGGCTACACTGTCGGAATTTTGTCATATAACACAACGCCAGTGACGATTGTTGGGAAACTTATTTCTGCCAACATTGGCGAAAATTTGTCACTTGAAGGTGAGTTTGTCAACAACAAAAAGTTTGGATATCAATTCGCTTTTTCTAGCTATGAAGTTGTGCTGCCAAAAACTTTGGCGGGCATTGAAAAATACCTTTCTTCTGGGCTTATTCGCGGGATTGGGCCGGTAACAGCTAAGGCGATTGTAAATATGTTTAAGGAAGACACATTTGAAATAATCGAAATGGCGCCGGATAGGTTGAGCGAAGTTCGCGGAATCAGCAAAAACAAAGCTTTTGAAATTGCAACAAAGTTTTCAGAACTCAAAAACATACAAAACACGGTTATGTTTTTGCAGCAATACAACATCACCGTTAATATGGCACTTAAAATATTTCAAATATATGGTGCTAAAACGATTGATATAATAAAAAGAAACCCTTATAAACTTGTCGAAGATGTTGAAGGAATTGGCTTTTTGACCGCCGACAAAATTGCGCAAAGTATTGGAATACCTAAAAACAGCGAATTTCGTGTGCGCGCTGGCATGGTGCATTGCTTAAACAACGCGACAGAAAAAAACGGCAACACATACTTGCCTAAAAAGATGTTGCTTTCAGCCACGGCTGATATATTAAACCTTGATGAAATCGAAAATGAAGAAATTTTTACAGCTGCACTTGACAGTCTTACGCTTGATAAAAGTTGTATGTGCTTTTGGCATGACAAAGACGAAATTGTTATGCTTACAAAATATTTCAGATATGAATACTCAATTGCGCAAAAACTTTGTTTGTTAAACAACGCTGTCGAAGAAGGCAAACTTGATGTTTCAAGAGAAATTGCTTATTTTGAACAGCGAAACGGCATGACTTTTCACGAAGAGCAGAAACGAGCGATTGAACAAGCGGTCAATCACGGAATATCTATTATCACTGGCGGGCCTGGGACTGGCAAGACAACGATTGTTAAATGTATCATCGAAATATTAAAACAAAACAAAGAAGAAGTTTTGTTGCTTGCACCAACGGGCAGGGCTGCGAAACGCCTTTCAGATAGCACTGGCGAAGAAGCGAAAACGATTCATCGTGCTTTGGAAGTCAACGGCGAGTATGCAGGTGGAGGAAGCAGGTTTGTTCACGGCGAAAACAATCCTTTAAAAGTTGGTGCGGTGATTGTCGATGAAGTCAGCATGGTTGATGTTATGCTTATGTCGTGCTTGTTGAAAGCGCTTCCACGAGACGCAAGAGTTGTGCTTGTAGGCGATAAGGATCAGCTTCCAAGTGTAGGCGCTGGAAATGTGCTTGGCGACATATTAAAAAGCGAACTTTTCCCAGTGACAATGCTTACAAAAATTTACAGACAGTCGGACGACAGTTTGATAATTTCAAACGCGCACATGATAAACAATGGTGTTATGCCGGTTATTGACAACGCTTCAAAGGACTTTTTCTTTGAACAAAAATCTGACTTAAATGACATTCATAAAACAATAATTGATATGGTTACAAAGCGCATACCGTCATTTGCAAATGTTGAGCCAATGCAGATTCAAGTGCTTGCGCCACTTAAAGCGGGAGTGTGCGGTATTGACAACTTAAACAGAACGCTGCAAGAAATAATAAATCCACCAAGCCAAAGAAAAATGGAAATCAATGTTGGATTTACAACTTTTAGAGAAGGAGACAAGGTTATGCAAATGTCAAACGACTATAATCTTGTTTGGCACAAGCGAAATGGATTTATCGAAGAAGAAGGCGAAGGCGTTTTTAACGGCGACATAGGTCAGATTGAAAGCATAGATTTTCAGACGGGAGAAACGACAGTGCTGTTTGAAGATGGCAGACGTTGTCTCTATCCGCGAACGGATGTTGGCGAGTTGTCACTTGCATATGCAATCACAATTCATAAAAGTCAGGGTTCTGAGTTTGATGTGGTGGTTATTCCTATAATTGCGGGCACAAGTTTGATTTTGACGCGAAACCTAATTTACACAGCAGTCACACGTGCTAAAAAAATGGTTGTTTTGGTTGGCGAAAAGAAGAATTTAAAACGCATGGTTTCAAATGCGTATACGGTCAAACGGTTTACTTTGCTTACTTCGCTTTTACAAGAACAACAAAAAGTTGTAAGTGACTTATTTAAATAATTTTTAGAAAATTAACGAAAAAATGAGAAAAAATGTCTTTTTTTCTCATTTTTTTTATAAATTAAGCAAAATTAGCTGAATAAATTGCGAAAATAAATTTTGTTTTTATAGTTGTTTTTGTTATGGTTCAGGTGCGAAAAGTGTGCCATCTGCAACCTTAATGTGATAAGTTTGCGTTTGGCTGTTTTGCTCCCATGTCACAGAAACTGTTAAATCGCGATTGTTTTCATCAACAAGCGGTGTTAAAACAAAGTAGTTCATGTTGTTTTCATAAACTGTTTGCATAAATGTTCCGCCGGTGTATTCACTTCCTTGGAAAGAAAGTTTTGCTTTTGAAAAATCATTACATTCGCATGGAGCGTAAATTTTAAAACCTATGCGATTGCCTTTTTCTCTGCCAAGCGCAGCATCAGCAGGATAGTACGCGACCACTTCGCCTTCGCCGCCGAATGTTGCAGTGTGCGTCATTTCGTCATAAACAAAACTCAAATTGCCGCCGGTCAGCGACGTGTCGCGCTCAATTTTGCCATAAGAAAACTCTTTGCCGCAGCCGGACACAGCACACATAAAAACCAATAAAATACTAAATAAACAAACTAAACTCTTTTTCATGTTTCCTCCGAGTTTAGTTTGTGATAAATGCGTTTAATTATTCTGGTCGGATTGTTTTTGCTTTTCGGCTATTTTAAGTTGCGCTTTTAAAACGTCTGCGCGCTTAACTTTATATCGCGAAAATATCAAAATTGCGGCGGCAAGCGCTATCGAACAGCCGCAGAAAACGATTATGCCAAGTCCGTTTTGCACGCTCATCGCTTGGATTGGGTCGGCAGGGTTAAATTTGATTATGTCAAGCAACATTCCGATTATCAGCAGCGAAATTGAGTTTGAAAGATTGTAAGTGAATGAGTAATATCCAAGATAGACGCCCGATTGATTTTCGCCCGTTTTGTATTGTTTCAGCGTGACGAGATCGGCATACATTGAAATGGGCAGTGACTGCATTGCACCGATCCCGAATCCGCAAACGAAAATTGTAAACATAACATAATAATAAAGAAATTTTATCGGGACATACATTCTAAACAAGAATGAAATGAGTGTCAGACCGATGCCCAACAAAATCAGCGAAAGTGCGCTTATCAGTGCTCCTTTTTTGTCTATACGTTTTGAAAGTGCAACCCAAAATGGCTGCGAAAATATTGCGCCTGCAAAAAGAAGAACCAGCAAGACAGAAATTTGGGCAGTTGAAAAGTGATAGCAATATGTGAACAGGTGCATGCCCACCGAAGTCAAAAATGACGAAGCGATTTGTGCGATAGAAAAGCCTAAGATTATGCATGCAAAGCCTTTGTGTTTAAATACTTCAAAATAGCCGGCCATAAGATTTTTAAGTGCGTGTTTTTGCCGTGGAGCAGGTGTGTAATGCACATGAGTTTGCACGCGTCTCAGACTTCCAAAAATCGTGATAAGACCAAACGCAAAAACAAGCAAAGAGTTGATTAACGCAAGTTTGATAAAACCGCCTTGGCTGGCTTCTGCTGCATTTGTTCCAAGCGAAACTGACGGCATGATGAAAAATACAAGTATGCTTGGCAAAATCATTCCGACAATATTGAAGGCTGTTTTGTAAGATTGAATTTTTGATTGTTCGTTGTAATCTGGCGCCATGTCAAGCGCAAGGGCAGAAAATGGCGTAGACCAAAGAGTGTTGGCGGTTTCAAGCAGCAACATGAATACAAGCAGCCATAAAAACATAAATGCTTGCGAGCCTTTTGGCATGCTCCATAGCAGAGTGTTGCAAATTCCAATCAAAAATATTGCAAGCAGCATGAATTTTAAGCGCTTGCCGAAAAAGCCGTTTTTAGTGTGGTCTGAAATGTGTCCCATAAGAGGGTCGCTGATGCCGTCCCACAACGATGAAATTCCGATTGCAATGCCGACCAGTGTCCCGGACAAGCCCATAATCGAAGTGCAAAAAAACATTAAAAAAGAGCCTATGGTTTGTCCCAGCGAACTGTATCCAAGTCCGCCGATGCCATAGAACAACTTGTTTTTAAAGGGAAGAGAATTGCTGTTTTTTTTCACATAGTTATTTTATGCGGTGTTTTGGCAAAAAAGGACAAGCAAAGGCATATTTTATTTTGAGTGTAAAATTTAAATGTGATATAATTGCAATATGAAAACAAACAGCGACCAAGCGAAAGACAAAGAAAAAGTTGATGGCGACGAAAACGCCGCTAAGATAAAAAAATCAAAACTGAGCAAAGCCGAAACGATTAGAGCGCTGAAATTTTTGGGCTTTTCTATTTCTGCGGGCGTAATCCAACTTGGCTCGTTTGAACTGCTTTATCATGCCATAAATTGGTATTGGTGGCCAAGTTATTTGATTTCAATTGTATTGTCAGTAATTTGGAATTTCACTTTTAACCGCAAGTTTACATTTAAGTCAGCAAAAAACGTTCCAATCGCGATGATGTGGACATTGGTTTATTATGTTGTATTTATTCCGATTTCTGTTTTTGGTGGAAACGCGCTTGAATCAATCGGTTGGCATGGCACATTGGTAGAAGTGTTGATGATGGTGATCAACTTCGTTACAGAATTTGCTTGGCAAAGGTTTTTCGTGTTTAGAAATTCTATTGACTCAAACTGCAGGACCTATCAAATGAAACTTAAACAATCGCCATTTGATAGTATAAAAACGGGGACAAAAACGGTTGAAATGCGCGTCAATGACGAAAAACGCAAAGCGCTTAAAAAGGGCGACCACATAGTTTTTTCACTTTATAGTGATGAAACTCAGAAAATTGAAGTTGTGATTAAAAAGATTAAAAAATTTGAAAGTTTTGCACAACTTTATGCCACATATGACAAAGTTAAACTGGGCTATCAACCCGACGAAGAAGCAAAGCCAGAAGATATGTCGCAATATTATTCGCCAGAAGATATGGCCCAGGGCGTGCTGGCAATTGAAATTAAACTTGTTAATGAAAATGAAGACAAAAAATTAGGTTAAGTTTAAAAACTTCGTTTTTTATTCTTTAAAGGTATTTGTTTGCTAGAATTACCCCATTTTGATATACTAAACTTAAACATAGGAGGAAAGAATGCTGTTTTACATTTTAGTTCCAATTATATTTGCAGTGCTTGTGGGCACGTTTTGCTTAGTTAAATATTTAAAATTTAATGGCAACGAAAAATTTGATAAAGTCGTAAACATTATATTAAAAGTTGCAGTTTGCACATATTGCGCACTTATGCTGCTCAGCATTTTACTTCCAGATTCGTTTGCGCTTTGTCTTTCAAAAGAAGAATTGGGTTCTGGTATGAGTCAAGGCATGGCGGTGCTCAGATGGTTTGCTTCGGTTGCGTTCGTCGTTTTGCCAATCGCAGTATTTTATAAAAATCGAACAATCAGAAATATAGCAATTTATTTTTGCTTTGCAGTTTCAATCGCGCAAATCGCGTGCTATTCATCATATTTGGCAGAGTTTACAGGCGAAGCAGGCAGGGGACTTAATTCGCTTCCTGTTTCAGACGGATTTAAAGCATTTATGATTAATCCAACTTTTAGAGGTATTTGGTTTGGCATAATTATGGTGCTTCAAATGACAATTCCTGTTGTGCTTGCAATTCAAGAAAAACACGTTTTTGACGTCAAAAACGGCAAGGAGTGGGGCTGCTTTTTCTTGTGTTTGCCACTGATTATCTTGTCGGTAATCCCTACATACGTGCCACAATATTTATTTGGATATTCAAATGTTGTTTTCGAGGCTTATTCTTGGATTCACTTTTTATGGCTTTTCTGCATGATCGGCGAAATTGCTGCCATTTATTTCATTTTCAGAAAGAAAGGCAAAGAAAATCAAATGATTTTGCTTTTCGTGCTTGCGCTTTCGCTGCTGATGCAATACAATTCTCTTTTTGGAATTATCAGTTTAAATATTAAACGTCTACCTTTGCAACTATGCAACATCGGTGCATATCTCGTAATTATTTCGCTGATTACAAAAAATAAAAAGATTTTCAATTTTACAGTGATTATCAACGTCGTGGGTGTGCTTATGGCAATCGCAATGCCAGATCTTGACGGGAAAGGATTTTTCTATCTTTACAATATGCACTTTATTTTGGAACACACAAATGTTCTTGTCGTGCCAGTTCTGGCTTTGATGTTTGGAATTTTCCCTAGACTCGACAAATATGCTCTGCGCGATTGCATCGTCGGATTTACAATCTATTTTGTAAGCGTTTGGGCGCTTGGAACAATGTTTAATGCCATCGCTCTAAAAACGGGAAATGGATTTTGGTCGGCCAACTATATGTTTATGTTTGACGCCGTTGCAGGTGAAAAATTGCTGCCATTTACGAAAGCGTTGTTTGCTATAAACTTTAAAATTGGGTATGGAACATTCTATCCAGTTCTGCAAATTTTAATTTACATTATATTCTCGCTTGTGTGTGTCGGATTGTATTTTGCCATTAGATTGATTTATTTAGTTAAAGATAAAATCGTCGCAAAACGCGCGGCAAAAGTTGCCACAGCAAGCACGGCTCAAGGCTGTGAGCAAATCAACATTGAGGAAGTTAGTGCCGAGACAGCAGAGTCCCAACAAAACGAAAAAAGCGATGATAGATAAAGTGTTACATAAAAATATTTTAATATGCCCAAACTGCAAAAGCCCACTTTTCAAAGTGGGTAATTCTTTAAAATGTCAACATAACCACAGTTTTGATTTAGCAAAAGAAGGTTATGTCAATTTGTTGTTGCCAAATGAGAAGAAAACCAAAGATCCCGGCGATGATGCGGTTATGGTTTCGTCACGCGAAGCATTTTTAAAGAAGGGATATTACGAAAAACTTCAAACAGAAATTTTAGAAATTGTTAAAAAGTTAAATTGCAACACAATTTTAGATGCCGGCTGCGGGACGGGTTATTACATCAACTTAGCCGATTATCAAAACCTTGACGTTATTGGCATAGACATTTCCAAACACGCAATTAAAAAAGCAGCCAAAGAAAAGGGAGCGGCAAGCTTTTTGGTGGCATCAATTTTTAATTTGCCTTTTCAAGATGAAACGATTGACGCTGTGATAAACATCTTTGCTCCAAAACCGGAGAAAGAGTTTTTAAGAGTGTTAAAAGATGGTGGCGTTGTGATAGAAGTAACACCCGGCAAAAACCATTTGATAGAATTAAAGAAAGCAATTTACAGTGACCAAACTCGCAAAAATCAAGAAAAAACTTCTTTCAGTGAATTAACGCTGATTGATTTTCAAAGATTAACTTATCAGTCAAAGGTAAAAGAAAATGACGACTTGATGCAACTAGTGATGATGACCCCATATTGGTATAAAGGCGGCGAGAAGAACTTGAACGCGCTTAAAGAGTGCAACATTGACAATATTACATTTGACTTTATCATCAAACTTTGGAAGAAACAATAAAAAAAGCCTAGCGTTTGCTAGGTTTTTTTATTCTGATCCAAAAGTTTTCACCATGGAAAAATAATTTGCAGTTGTCAATCTCCAACATGTCTATGTTTGTTGAGAGTTCGACTGGTAATGCGTTTGGTAGCCTCGAGGGGAGTCGAACCCCTCATTCCGCCGTGAAAGGGCGGCGTCTTAACCGATTGACCACGAGGCCAAAACTAAAATGCTCTTTGATTATATTGGAAATTCATCATAAAGTCAAGCATTTTTTCTAAATTTATTTATTTTTTAATTCACTTCGTGCAAAACTGACAACATAAACCTTATTGCAGTATTTCTTTAATGCCTTGCAACATTCATTTGCAGTTGCTCCAGTTGTTATCACATCATCAACAAGCAACACATTTTTCTTGAATATTGCTTCTTTGTCAGTAACTTTAAAAGCACCATGCAAATTGCGTTGTCTGTCTGCAAAGCCAAGTTCTTTTTGATGTTGCGTTTCTTTGCATTTAGCTAGAGCAGTATCGGTTTCAGGAATGCTGGTCAACTTTGAAAGTTCGTGCGCAATAAGTGTTGACTGATTGTAGTGGCGTCTTTTCATAGACTTTGCTGAAAGTGGAACAGGAATGATGACGTCAAATTTTATGTCGAACTCACATATGTAATTAAAAATTATCTTGGCCATCTTGGGAGCCAAGTATTTTGCATTGTCGTTTTTAAATTTTAAAACCAAACTTTTAACTTTGCCTTCATAAATCATAGCGGACAGCGCTTTGTCAAACGCTTTGCGATGATCTTTGCAATGATCGCACACTTCGCTTTCGTCCGTTATTTGTGAGTCGCAAATTTTGCAACGATTGCCTTGATTAAATGGCATTTGATTTTTGCAATCTTCGCAATATGGGACAGGCGAATCTTTGTCGATGTCGCGACCGCAAAACATACATTTATAATTTGAAGGGAATAAAAGTTCTAAAAAGTTTTGATATACAATTTTGAATATATTTTTCATAGCAGTTAAAAATTTTGATAATCAAAAAAATGGTGAAACTCACCATTTTTTATTTTAGCAGTTCAGCAAACGCCAGATGCGGCCGTTAGTAATCATAAGAACAAGGTCAACAACCCAGATAATGAATCCAAGTCCAATGAGTCTGATGATTCCTGCAACAATTTTGCCTTCGCTGAATCTGGTTATAGCGCCAAGGATCCAAGCTGTAACAGGGATGATTGCAAGAATAATGCTTACGATTCTGCTAAGTCCAAAATAATCATTTGATACTTTTGCCATTTCTAACTTCCTCCTCTAAATATAGAATAATACTTTTGGTGTTTTTTTTGCAAGCAAATCAAAACAAAATTTAATAATTTTTTAAAATAATTATTGTTTCGTTATTGAAATTATGACGCCCTCTTGAATAGAAGATGGAGTCAGATAGTTTTCCACCAAAATTTGAGTTTGTGATACGTCAAACTTTTCCGCGAGTGACGCCAAGGTGTCTCCATTTTTTATTTTATAGAAAGGCACATATTCTTTCTGCATTTTAAACCTCCACATTTATTGTATTAAAGGAGCAAGTCCAATAATACAATAATTTTAGTTAGAACTTCGCGCGCTATTTTGGAGGAAAAATGAAATCACTCGTCAAAACGGTGGCTTTGATCACAGGTTTTTCTATTCTTACACGAATTGCAGGTTTTTTGTTTCGTGTTTATTTGTCAAGAGCGATTGGCGCGGAGGCGCTGGGACTTTATCAAGTGGCGTTTTCGGTTTTCATAGTCCTTCTTACTATCGTTTCAAGTGGATTGCCGTTTATCGTTTCTAGGTTGACTGCAAGTTATCGGGTGGGTGAAAATCACAAAAAACAAAGTGGGCTGCTTATGTCTGCGATAATTATTGGACTGGTTGTCAGTGCTCTGCTGTGTGGGTGCGTGTTGATTTTTAGGAGCATTTTTTCAAAGTTGTTTACTGATGCTTCATGTATGATGATTTTAATTGTGCTGTTACCGGCGTTGGTGTTTTCTTCAGTTTACAGTGTTGTTCGCGGGGCGTTGTGGGGGCAAGGGAATTATTTTGCGCTTTGTGTGAGTGAGTTTTTTGAACAGATTGTCCGAATTTTTGTTTGCGTGCTGATGCTTTCGCCAGTCGCAAGTGTTGTGACAAACTCAGTCAGCGCTGCGTGGTCGCTTACGATTGCTTGCGCCGCGTCGATGGTTTTTGTCCTTCTTTTATATTTCATTTATGGCGGAAGACTGTCTAAGCCAAAAGATTTTAAACAACTTTTGCGTCGCTCGACTCCAATCACTGGTGTAAGAGTTGGTGGAAGTTTGGCACAGCCGCTTGTGGCGTTGATTATTCCTGCTAGGCTTATGAGCATTGGATATTCGTCTTCGCAAGCGATGAGCCTTTTTGGCGTGGCTGTGGGCATGACGATGCCGCTGCTGTTTGTTCCATCTGCACTTATTGGAGCGCTTTCGACGGCGCTTGTTCCGGACATTTCGATGGCCGTGGCAAAAGAAGACACAAAGCACATTGAAACGCGCATTCGAACCAGTATTATATTCGCGTTGTTTATCAGCGCTATGACCGTGCCTTTGTTTGCGGGTGCGGGTGAAGAAATCGGGCAATTTTTGTATGGCAATTCACTCAGCGGGCTTATATTGGCCTCGTCTGCTTGGATCATGCTTCCGATGGGACTCAACAACATAACAAGTTCGCTTTTAAATTCGCTAGGTTATGAAATTCGCTCTTGCATCAATTATTTCATTGGAGCGATTGTAATGTTTTTAGCGATGTGGTTTTTGCCAATCATTTGTGGAATCAATGCACTGTTTTTGGGAACGGGATTGTGCATGTGTGTAACCAGTGCACTCAATTTCTTTATGCTTAAAAGAAAAACAAAAATATCACTTAAATTGTTTAAGCCACTTTCACTTTTGTGCTTGATTACTTTGCCATGTGCAGCGCTTGTTAGTTTTATTGATAAATTGTGCGTTATGGTTATGCCGGCTTTCTTTGCTATCGTGATTTCGTGCACGGTGGGAGTTATTTTCTATTTGCTGCTTTGCATGGTGTTTAACATTGTTGACGTGAAGGGCTATTTTGTAAGCATTTCGTCAAAATTTAAGCCAAAGCGGCCGAAAAAATTAAAAATAGTAAAAAATTAGTGAAAAATTTTTAAATTTTGCTCACACTATGGATATGCTTACAATAATCATTCGCTCAATCATAATCTATCTGATAGTGCTTTTCATGTTTAGAATTATGGGCAAGCGGCAACTGGGGCAAATGCAGCCTTTCGAGTTGGTGCTGACTTTGATTATTGCCGATTTGGCAACCATTCCTATGGCAGAGGTCGGCGTTCCGGTGCTGCATGGAATCATACCACTTTTCACGCTTGTTATATTGCACTATTTACTCACGTTGCTTACAAGGTCGAGCACGGCTATTTCGGCAATTGTAAGTGGCAAGCCTGTGATTGTAATCAACTCGCAGGGAATCGATTATAAAGCGATGAAAAAATTAAATCTGACAGTCGACGACATTTTAGAATCGATGCGCGGGCTGGGATACTTTTCGCTTGATCAAGTTGAGTTTGCCATAATGGAGACAAATGGAAAGCTGAGTGTTTTGCCTAAGGCCGAATATGCTCCAGCCACCAACGAAAGCGTTAAAGCGAAGGTCGAAAAATCTGTAATTCCGGTTAATTTGATTTGCGAAGGCAAACTTATGAAAGAAAACCTGCCAGTAGCAAAAGTTGACGAAGCATTTGTGCTAAAGTTTTTAAAAGACAAAAACAAGAAAGCAAAACTTAAAGATGTGCTTGTTATGACACTGGACGAAAACGGGCAGGTTTATTTGCAATACAAAACGGGCGGCAAGCAAATTTATGAAAATGTGAGGGCGGCATGAGAATTTTTTCAAAAATAATGTTAGCCTTGATTTTTGTGTTTTTGATTGTAATAAGTGTCAGTGAAGACCTTGTCGTGACGGGAGGACTTAGGCAAGTTATGGACGATTGCCTTTACATAGAAAAACTTTCAGACGAACTTGATGACGTGCGCACAATGCCAATCGCTTTGGCTGTGGGAGATTTGGAAAGCAACTGGAAGAAAAATGAAGGGGATATGTGCTATTTGGTAAATCACAAAAACATTCAAGAAATCGGTCTTGAAATATCCAAAATGAAAGTCTATCAAAAAGAAAACGACACAAAAGAATTTCGCGCTTGTTTAGAATCGATTAAACTTTACAGCAAAGGATATTTGCATTTTATGGGAGCAAATTTACACAATGTTTTATAAAATTGTAAAAGTAGAAGAAGAAATAAACTATCAAAAAAGATAAAAAGCATAAAAAAAACGACTGAAGATCTCAGTCGGTTTTTTGGTTAATTTTTAATAAACTTTTTCTTTTTTGATTGATATTACAATCACTACGGCCACTGCAATTCCTGCGGCGGCAGCGGCACCAACAACAATCCAGATAATAGATTGTGTTGAAAGTCCTTTAACGGTTGAAACTTTTGCACTTATTGCAACTTCATGAGTTGTGGTTAAGTCTTCTTTGAAGATGCGGCATTCTGCTTTCCAAGTTCCTTCAATGCCTGGGTCGAAGGTGAACGACTGTCCTCTTCTTTCAACTGATTCGTGTGGAAAGATTGCGTTTGTTGTATTTGGATTTGTGATTTCTTCAGGAGTCAACACATATGATCTTCCGTCTTTTCCTGTGCCTGTCACAGACCAGTAAATTTGTTCGCGGTTAACGAATTTGTATGATGCGTCAATGCTGAAAAGGAAGGCATCTTTTACGCTTCCTTTACTTGAAATTGCTTTGACAGAGACGATAGGCTTTGAAAGACTCTCAACAGAGTCCGGCTTTAATTGGAAAATTTGACTTTGTTTTGCTCCGGTTACTGGATCTTGATACGAGAAGATATAAAGTCCCATTCCGCCACGTTTTGTGTATTTTTCGCCCAAAGTGCTTGAGCCGATGAATACATTTTCACCAGGGATCGTGTTTGAATCAATTGTGAAATACAATTCTTTTACGATTTTGTCTTTTGTTACGGTTTCGTCTGGTGCAAGTGCAAGAAGATCAACGGTTATTGTGTGGTCAGTATCAAAAAGTGCTTGTTTGTCTTTGATGAGTTCTGGCGTCCATGAAAGAGTGTATTTGTAGTTGTAAAATTCGGCATCGGCTAGGGCGTCAGTGTTTAATGTAATTTTAAAATTGCGAATGTCTTTCCACGCATAGGTTTCTGACTTCCAGTTGTCAACTGTGCTTGAGCCGTTGTTTAACTTAATGTCGTTTGCAATGTCCAGAGTTGACAACCTTGCATTGTCGTGGCCGTAAGCTTCAACGGCAATAAGTGATGTGTCAAGCGCAGCAATATTCATTTCGCCTTCAGCAGCGTTTAATGCACTGGTTTGAAATGCACCAAATGTGAAAACTAAAGATAGGGCAATCATGATTGCCATGCCAATAAAAACAAATGATTTTGAAATTGCTTTTTTCATTTTGACCTCTCTAAATTTAGATAAGTATAACATAAGAATAAATATTTAAAAAATATTTTTGACTATTTTTTAAAATTTGTTCAATAAGATTTTGTTGACTTTATGCTGTTTTTAAACTAAAATAATTGTATAAATGTGAGGTTTTTAATGGAAACTTTAATAGAAGAAGAAAAAAGCATAATATTTGAACAACCAATCATCGCCCCAAAGGATTATGGCTGGGTTAGAGACGAGGCTATGGCAGTTGTTTTTCACACGCCTGGCGACGATCTTGACTTGTGCGGGAAAAGCAAACTTGAATGGGTGGAACTTAGCTGTGTAAACATGCTTACAAAAGTGGCAGACGAGCCAAACGATGACGAATTTTTTGGATTGTTAAAACAACTTTCTGCTGGGAAACAATATGTTGTTGTTCTTTATTCAGATACGCCGCTTCTTAAGCAAAACACAATTTTAGAAGCACTTGATTATGTTTCAAGCAAAAATTTGAATGCGGTTATTCTTCCAAGAGGTTTTATTTTTAAAGCCGCATATCTTGATGGAAACATGATAAGTTCGCCAATCAGAAAAAACTTTGCTCCCGAACAATTTGAAAGCATCAATTCGCCTGAGCAGATAAGTCGTGCTTGTGAAAAACTTTGGGCTGAAATAAGACAATTTCATAAAGACAACGGTGTTGTTTTAAAAGGCGAAAACACTATTTTTATTGATGCAGATGTTGTTATTGAAAGCGGCACAATAATCGAGCCAAACAACATCATTAAAGGCAAAAGCACAATCGAACAAAACGTGATTTTAAAAAGCGGAAACTACATCGAAGATTCGGTTGTCGCAGCGGGCTTAGTTTTGGCGAGAAAGACAATTATAAACGGAGAAATAGTTTGAGAATTATTGTAGGTCTGGGAAATCCTGGAAAAGAATATGAAAATACATCTCACAACATCGGCTTTAAAACTGTGAACAAACTTGCCGATGATTTTTCGATACCTTTTTCTAAAAAAGGATACAAAGCAGTTTATGGCGAAGGGAAAATTGGCGGCGAAAAAATTATGCTTGTCAAGCCACAAACTTATATGAACAATTCTGGCGAATGTCTTTTGATGCTTAAAAGCAAATTTAAAGATGCTAGGATTTTAGTTATTGTCGACGATATTGACACCGAAAGGGGAAATATAAAATACAAACTCCGCGGCAGTGGCGGAACGCACAACGGGCTTAGAGATATTGTTAGCTTGATTGGAGAAGAATTTGAAAGACTGAAACTTGGCATAGGAAAACCGGACGGCGATTTAAAAGATTTTGTTTTACACAAAATGGACTCATCGTTGCAGACAGAACTTGTTGAAAAGGCTTGCCAAAGAGTTGAAGAATGGCTGAGATAAAAGACGTTTTAAATGCGCTTAGTCAAAGCCCCCTTGGAAAAGCTAAGCACATAAGCGGAATTAAAGATGGAGAAAAGGCGCTGCTGGTCGCATTAAAGGGACGCAGCGTTGTTTTGTCATCTGACTTTGTTGAAGCAGTAAAATTAAAAAGAAACCTAACAAGCCTTGGACAGAAGTGCGAAATTATTTCGGCGGGCAGAGAAGTTGGAATTAAAAACGACGACAACCTTGCAGCGTTTGCAAGCGGCTTGGCAAATTTTGTTTCGCACAAACTGAGCCACTTAATTTTTCTTCCAAGCTCGATTGTAACAAAGTTTGATTTGCAACCATTTTTGCATCCAATACGTGTGGCTGTTGGGCAAGAAATAGCGCCTACAAAACTGGCGGAGGAACTTATTAAAATTGGATATGAGCGTGTTGGACTTGTTTCGTCAGAAGGCGAATTTGCTCTTCGCGGCGACATTTTTGATATATTTCCTATGGGAAGTGAAACGCCAATAAGATGTGACTTTTTTGATGAAAATATCGAAAATATCACGTTTTTTAACCAAAATGACATGAAAAATCTAGAAAAAATTGATAATTATTTGATTTTTCCGTCATCTTTATCGGTCGGAGAAAACAACGTTTGCGATTTGTGCGAAAATGTTGTGGCCGACAAAATTGAAAGGCTTGGACCACAAATTGATTTGCTTTTAAAAAGTTACAGCGTGATGAACGAATATGATGCAAAAGAATATTTGCACTCTGACGAATTGAAATATACACTTGCATTTTCACTCTCAGGAGGCGAAGATGTTAGGTCTGAAGCTGAAGTGAGCTATCTGCACAATTTTGCCGATCTTGCCAGCGACTTAAAAATTTTTGACCCTGAAAAACAAAAAGTTATTTTGTTTGCTGGCGATGAAAATTCTAAAAACAGAATTAAAAATTTCTTGCTTGGACAAGAGATTTCATTTTACGATTTTGAAAACTCTTCTTTTGATGAACACGGCTTTTTTGTTTCAAGTTTTTATTTTCCAAATTCATTTTCTTTTCCAGAACTTGGCATCTTTGCAATTGGCTCGGATAATTTAACAAAACAAAAAGCCAGCGTTCTTTCGCGTGCGAAAAAAGATGCATTTTATCAACCTAAAATTGGCGAATATGTTGTTCACGATTTTCACGGCATAGGCAAATGTATCAAAATTGAAAGAATGTCGCTTGCAGGCTGTGAAAAAGATTATTTTGTAATTGAATATCGCAACGGCGGAACGTTATATTTGCCAAGTGAGCAGGCAAGTTCGCTTTCGGCTTACGTCGGCGAAGAAAACCCTAAAATGAACACTCTTGGTGGCCGCGAGTTTGAACAGATGAAAGCCAAAGTCAAAGAAAAACTTGAAGGTTTTGCTTTGGAACTTATGCAGGCTTACAAAGAGCGCGAAGAGTCAAAAGGATACAAATTTAAATCAGAACCTTTTTTAGAGTCGGCCTTTGCAAATGCATTTGAATTTGAAGAAACTGCCGACCAAGCACAGGCAATAAGCGAAGTGCTTGCGGATATGGAAAGCGACAAGGTTATGGACAGGCTGCTTTGCGGCGATGTTGGATTCGGCAAGACCGAAGTTGCATATCGTGCTGCATTTAAGGCAGTTATCAACAACAAGCAAGTTGCGTTTTTGTGTCCAACAACGATTTTAAGCGAGCAGCATTTTGCAAACGCCGAAAAGCGAATGAAAGATTTTGGTGTTAAAATTGAAGTGCTGAACCGCTTTAAAAAACCTTCTGAAGTCAAAGAAATTTTAGAAAGAGTGCAAAAGGGCGAAATTGATATTTTGATTGGAACACACAAAATTTTATCAAAAAACGTTGTGTTTAAAGACCTTGGGCTTTTAATTGTTGATGAAGAACAGAGATTTGGGGTTGCCGACAAAGAAAAAATTAAAGCGATGAAAAAGAATGTTGATGTTCTTGCGCTGTCGGCTACGCCTATTCCTAGAACGCTGCATATGTCACTTGCTGGTATAAGAGATATTTCTGTTATTACAACTCCGCCTAAAGATAGGCTTCCAATTCAAACCTATGTCACAAGTGAGGACGACGATGTAGTTGCTTCTGTCATTCGAAGAGAACTTGCACGAGAAGGCAAGTGTTTTGTCATTTACAACCGCGTGCAGAGTATTAATTTGGTTGCCGGACATATTGCTTCGCTTGTTCCAGAAGCGAAAATTGGAGTTGCGCACGGGCAGATGAACGAGCGCGCTTTGCAAAATGTTATTGACAAACTTTTCCAAGGTCAATACAACGTTTTTGTCTCGACAACATTGATTGAAAACGGAATTGACTTGCCATCTGCAAACAGCATGATTATTTTTGATGCAGACTTGTTGGGACTTAGTCAACTATATCAGTTGCGTGGCAGAATTGGACGAAGTGACAAACTGAGTTATGCATATTTGCTTTATAAACAAGGAAAACTGCTGACCGAAGAGTCTTACAAGCGCCTAGAAGCGATAAAAGAATTTAGAGAACTTGGCAGCGGCTTTAAAATTTCGATGCGCGATTTAGAGATTCGCGGGGCAGGAAATGTTTTTGGAAAGGAACAACATGGCCACATTGAAAAAGTCGGATACGACATGTATGTCAAGTTGTTAAACGAAACAATCGGGCAGTTACAAGGCAAGGTTAAACGCGAAACAAAGCCTGTTAAGATTGAACTTCCTGTCGACGCGTTTATTCCTGAAAATTATGTTCCTGTAAGCGAAGAGCGCATTGCATATTATGTTAAAATCAGCGAATGTTCGTCGAGGGACGATGTTCGAAGCGTTCTTCAATCGCTTAGCGAAGGATTTGGAGATGTTCCACAAAGCGTTGTGAATTTGACTAAAATTGCGCTCATCAAAAACTTGTCGGAGCAATTTAATATTAAAACTGTCAAATTCGACAGAGATATTAAAATTGAACTTTATAAGGAAGAAAATGTGGTCGATGCGCGTTTGGTGGCTGTTCTTGCTAAATTTGGCGCAAGTTTAAGATTTGAGAATTTGCCAATAATTAAGATTATAAAAGATAGGCCTTTGGTCAAAGAACTTGACGTGCTTATTGAATTTCTTGAAAGCGCAAAAAGCGAAAAACTTGGTAAATCCGCTTAAAAATGCTTGAAAAAGATAAATAAATAATATATACTTATATTTGTTAATCAACCAGGGAAAGGAAGGCTATGAAAAATTCTAAAGTAACAAAAGTGATAGCAGCTGTTTGTTTATGCCTAATGTTAGGCGTTTCTTTGCTTGCAGGCTGCACGTTGGTCACTAAAGATATGGCAAAATATTACAACACCGTTGTTGCGTCATTCAGTTATGAAGACGGCACAACAGTTAACATCACAAAGAAAGAACTTATCACTGCATTTGGTTCATATGGTTATCAATATATTCAAAAATACAAAATGGAAAAGCC
Source organism: Clostridiales bacterium (assembly GCA_003522085.1). Lineage (GTDB taxonomy): Bacteria > Bacillota > Clostridia > Christensenellales > UBA1242 > Caccovivens. The sequence goes on from DPGI01000004.1 coordinate 21,899, forward strand.
AGAAGCATACAAGTTGACAATCGAAAGAATCATTGACAGCAAACTTACTGTAAAAAGTGCAGAAAAAGATGCCAAAGCCAAAAATGGTGGCGAAGTTTTGACTACAAAAGAAAAGACATATTTGTGGAACAAAACTTATGATGCAATTCAAAATAACATTGTAAGTTATTACAACGACATCAATGGAATTAAAGATGACTCTTCAAGCAAAGATTCTTCAGAAGGAATTTCAAGAGAAGTTTACACTCCAAAAGCAGAACTTGTTGGGGAAAACGGAAATTACAGCATCAAAATCAAACAAACAAAAACCGATGAAATTGCACTTTATTTAAACAGTCGTGAAAATATTGATCGTGATTTTAATGTAGAAAACGATAAAGAAGCTTTGTATACTTACGTGTCAAATTTTGTTAGAGAAAACGCTAAATACACACAAGCTTACAACAAATATGTTGCTCAAGCAAAAAAAGCAGAAGACGGTATGAAACTTTCAACTGACAACAAATCAGTTATGCAAAGAGAATTCAAAAGAATTTATGAAATTCTTTACGATTCACTCATGACTTCAAAATACACCGAATCTCATCAATCACAAAATTCTGTCACAACAATCAATCATATTTTAGAAACCTATCAGAACAAAGTAGCATCAGACTATAATAAATACATCACTGAAAAGGCATCAGGCTATGACGACGCTGTTCTGAAAGATGTAAGCAAACTCAACTATTTTAAAGCAGCTGGAACTGAATACTTCTATGTTTCACACATTCTTGCAAAATTCAGCAAAGAACAACAAAATGAATATGACGAATGCACAAAATGCATCAAAGGCGAAAGCGATAAATATACTGTTGGCGTTGCAAAAGCAAAAATCGAACAACTTTATGCAAATCTTGCTTTCCCAGTAAGACAATACAACGAAACAACAGGTAAATGGGAAGAAACCGGCGAAACAAAATCTCTTAAAGCTGTTTTGCAAGAAGTAAAACTTAAACTTGCTACTGCAGGTGACGACGAATATCTTAAAGCTGAATATTTTGACGAATTCGTTTATAAATACAACGAAGACACAGGAATTCAAAATAGTGCAAGAAACTATGTTATCGGCGTTGATTATACAACACCTGACACCAAAAAGGGAACGCCATACACTTCTCATTCAAACATGGTAGAACCTTTTACAAACGCAGCGATTTCTGTTTACAACAATGGCAATGCAAAAGTTGGGGATATTTATTCATCAGAAGACGACGTGGGGCTTGTAAGAAGCAATTATGGCGTTCACATCATCGTTTATGAAGGCAAAGTTCAAAACCTTTTCACAGGAATTGACAAAAACTTTAAACTTTCAACAAAAGACATTGAAATGTTGGATTCAAAACAGGCACGCCTTAAAGCGGGTGAATCAAAAACAATATTTGATGCAATCTTTGATGAAATCAACACTGACAGATATTCAGTTTATGAAAATATGAATCTTGAAAAACTTAGAAGTGAAGTCAGCATCAAATATTACCCAGACGGATACAAAGACCTTGTAAAATAGGATTATGATATATTAAGATATATATAATTAAATAAATGAACTCTTGTTTTAATTGACAAGAGTTTTTTTATTTGCTAAACTTTAAAGCATGGAAGAAAACGAGGAAGTTAAACAACCTGAAGAGCAAAAAGTTGAAGAGAAGAAAGTCTCTGATTTTTCTCAAATGGAAATTGAATTTCCTAAACTAAGCGAAGAAGAAAAAGCAAAGTTAGACGCATCACAGCAAGCTGTTGCAAAACGTAAGGGTAAAAATAAAAAATTATGGAACATTTTAATGTTTTTGCTTAACGTTGCAATCGTTGTGGGCATTTTTTTATACCAATTTCTTAAAAATGAATTTGTTCCACTTTCAAACCTGCCAATAAATGTTGGATATCTGTTTGTTTGTTTTGGTTTGTTTGGATTGGCGCTCTTACTGGACACGTATTCAACCGAATATTTAGTTCGAAAAGCAAGCAAAAAACCAAGTTGGGGGCTGGGATTTAAAACGACTGTTTGTGGAAGATATTACGACGCAGTTACACCACTCTCAACAGGCGGACAGCCATTTCAAGTAACATACTTGATGAGCAGGGGCATTTCATCAAGCGCATCTCTTTCAATTCCTATTGCTAAACTGTTCTTTTTTCAACTTTCTTGGTTTGTAGTTTCTTCAGTGTGTCTGATTGTTTCGTTTGTTGACACTTCATTCAACGCCTTTGTAAACATCGCGTCAATTATCGGTTTTGTGCTTAGTTTCGCAGTTATGTTTTTGACGCTGTTTCTTTCTATCAGTAAAAATGTAGGAAAGAAATTGGTTGCAAAAACTTTGAAATTGCTGCAAAAAATGAAAATCATAAAAAATTATGAAAAGCAATATCAAAAAGTTATCAACTACGTCGAAGACTATCAAAACATTATGAGAGAATACGTCAAAAACCCAAAAGATTTCTTTATTGAATTTCTTTCAGCACTGCTAAGAATAGTTGTTGTTTATTCGCTTCCTTTCTTTATTTATTGTGTATTCAGCGGCTTTACAACTGGACTTTATTTTAAGTTCTTTGTTATGGGTGTGCTTGTCGACTTGGCATCAAGCTTTATTCCTTTGCCTGGTGGAAGCGGAATGAACGAAGTTTCGTTCAGCCTTATGTTTGGCTTGTATTTTGAGGCGGGGCCACTTTTCTGGGCTATGCTTTTGTGGAGATTTTTCACATACTATGCATACTTATTGATCGGTCTTGGCATGATAACTTATGATGTTGCCTACGGCAACCGAAAATATCGTTGGCTTAAAGTTGAAAAACAGTTGCAAGAAGAAAGCAAGGTCTTTAAAGATCAACAAATTGCAAACTTTAAAAAAGAAAGAGCATATCGCCGCAAAAGACAACTTAAAAAGTCGTAGAGAATATATTTAATTAAATTGTAAAACCTAAAACCATGAGAAAATTGTCAAAAACATCTTATGGTTTTATTTTTACGATTGTTTTGCTGCTGATAACACTGGGCACTGTGCTTTATTTAGCACTGTCTGGCTGGTTTTATTCAAACACATCAAATCTTGATTCCGATATTGTATTGGGACAAACTGTAAACATCGACATAAAGGAAAACGAGGCGCAGACTGTGGCATTTACGTTTCCGGGAGCATATTTGCCGGGGCAAAAAATAGATCAATTCATAAATATTACAAATGCAAGCAGTAAAAATCTTTATGTGCGAGCAAAAATCACTCTTTTTGACTATTCGTCAGGAGAAGCAAAACTGCAAGCGGGAGTCAGCGAACATTGGACCGAAAATGATGGTAAATATTATTTTGACAATGTTTTGCTGGCGTCAAACAAGGTGTCGTTTGCTTCGTATGTAAAACTGCTTGAAAACAGATACTACGATTCAACAAAAAATTATATTGTATCAGTTGTTGTCGAATCGCTGGATTCGAGTCTCGACAAAACAGCAATTTGGGGATATTAAAAATTTTAAAACCGTCAATAATTCAGTTATGAAAAAGTTGGCGGTATTTTTAATTGCGGGGGTGCTGATTTCGCTTGTGGGGATTATCCCGAGCGACAATATTTTTGATTTAAAAGGAATAGAAAGTGCAAAATTTGTTATGACAGCAGAGGCAGCGCAAAACGAAGAGCTTGATTTTGTCCAAAGCGGAGAAGATGCGATTGTTGAAATTAAACAATCCGAATTAAAGGAAAAATATCAAAAATATTCGCCTAAAAGCGTTGTTTTAGAGTTTAAAAAAGGAAAAACACAATATATAACCGATTTTTTGAATCTTTCCCTTGCAAGCGAGCAGGAGATTGACGGAATTCGAATTATTTATGGCTACACTTCTTTTTATAAAGATTCTCAATATATAGATGGCAAAAAAATCAATGTTATGCTTGTTGAAAAAGATGATTGCGTGTTGGTTGGATTTCCGATAATTATGACGGGATTTTAATGTATAAACACAAAAATTGTGGCAATAACTTATCTAGGGAGGGGAAAATGGAATTGAAAGCTGAAAACAAATTTATCACATTTATCAAAAGGTTTGGTTACTACATCTTGGGAGGCATCATTGTTCTGGCGTTAATTTTGACAGCGACTTTGGTTGGCGTGTTTGCAAACAAGCATACTCCGGCTGTTGACGTTGATACAAATCCTTTGGTGTTTGGTCTGCCTACAAACGGCGCGAGTGTCATTAAAGATTTTTCAGACACAAAGTTGCAGTTTAATGAAACCTTAAATAAATGGGAAGCGCACTATTCGGTCGACCTTGCAGGTGATGACTTAAATGTTCTTGCAGTTTTAGATGGGAAAGTCAGTAGTGTAGATTACAAATACATGTCTGGTTATACTGTAACCATCGCGCACGCGGACGGATTTGAAAGTGTTTATGCTTCGCTTGATGAAAGCGTTCAAGTAAAAGCGGGCGACACTGTAAGCAAGGGACAAATACTTGGGCAAATGTCAACGTCGGCTGCTGGTGAATCGACCTATGGCGCCCACTTAGATTTTACTCTTAAACAAAACGGCAAAGAAGTAGATCCAAATAATTATATCGCTTTGCAAAATAAATAACGAAAAAGAGACGTCAAAATGGCGTCTTTTTTAATAAAGTGATAAAACCAATAAAAACATTTGTCTTTTTTCACGTTTTTATGATATAATACAAGACGTGGAGGAAAACATGAAAGAAAAGATTAAAAATTTGATCGCCGATCAACTTTGCATTTCTCCAGATGATATTGCTGATGATGCTGATATTGTAAATGATTTAGGAGCAGATTCTTTGGATATTGTTGAAATGCTTATGACACTTGAAGATGAATTCGGAGTTAAAATCCCAGACGATCAAGCAAATAAAATTCGTTCAGTTAATGCAATTTGCGAAATAATTAAAAAATAGTTTTCAGTTTACGACAAAGCAGCCACGAAAGAGGCTGCTTTTATTTTGCAAATTTTGACATAAACCGACAAGAAAGTGAATAGGTTATTGTCAAGGAGGATTGCCGTGAGGGAAGATATTGACAAGCGAGTTTCACTTGAAGCAGAATATATCATATCAACGCACAGCACTTTAAGACAAACCGCAAAACTTTTTGGGGTAAGCAAAAGCACAGTTCATGTTGACATGTCACAGAGACTTAAAAAAATAAATGGGAAAAAATATAAAAAAATAGAAAAAATTCTGCAAATAAATTTTGCAGAAAAGCATATTCGTGGGGGCAAGGCAACAAAAGAAAAATATTTATATGCATAAAATTATTCGCCTTTAATTTAAAGGCGAATAATTGTTTTTTATTTCCATAAATTGTATCTTTCGGGGTGGACAAGCGCATTTAATATCTTATTTTTGCAATTTGGATATAAATTATTTAATTTTTCCATTATTTTTTTAGCATTTTCACGCTCTGAAAAATGATTTTTAGGACAAATATTGTGAATTATTGGCATATTTTTTGTGGCATTTATTATGTCATTTTCTTCGACTAATAAAAATGGTCTAATCACGGTCAATTCGGTGCGCGAAAGATATGATTTTGGCTGCATTACATAAAGGCGTCCTTCAAAAAATATACTCATCAAAAACGTCTCAACAAGGTCGTCGCTGTGGTGGGCAAGAGCCACTTTGTTGCAGCCTAATTTTTTTGCGGCTGTGTTTAAGATTCCGCGGCGCATATTGGCGCAAAGTGAACATGGATTTTTCTCTTTTTTTATGTCGAATACAATTTCGAAAACATTTGAATTTTCAATATAAAACTCCACTTCGTGTTGCTTGCAAAATTCAGCGACCTCACTGTAATCCATTTCACCGTTTGAAAGGTCTACACTTATAGCAACAAGATCAAACTTTTTGTCCGAAAATTTTTGAAACTCGCGCAGTGCAACCATCAGTGCCAAACTGTCTTTTCCGCCGGATAATCCAACGGCGATTTTATCACCATTTTCTATGAGCGATTGTTCTTCTATTAACTTTCTCGTTAGTGACATTATTTTTCGCATAAAATTACCTCGAAAATATTATAACAAAATAATATTTTGTTGGCAAGTTTTGACTTGCAATTTATTTGACAATATTCTTATTTTTGTTTTATAATTTTATATATCTAGAAAAATATTATTTTTCTTCCGACAAAAAACATATTTTTTTTCGAAATTAAAATAATAAATATAGGAGGAAATTTTGAAAAATAAAATCAGTAAAATTTTCTTAGCGTTATTTAGTGTATTTCTTCTCGTCGGTGGCGGAATTTTTTCTGCCTGCGGGAAAGAGCAACCTCAAGCAACAATCGAAGTTTCTTCCTCAGATTTTGCAGGAGATGATTATATTGAAATTGATTTAGGTTCGTCAATCAACACTGCAACCATCACGGCTAAGGTGACAGGGGCAAGTGCCGGCATAGTGTCGGTTAACAACGACTATCAAGATAAAATTGCAACCTCAGCTGTTTATGACAGCAAAACCGAATCAACAGTTATCACTATAGTCGGCAAAAGCGAAGGCAATGCCGAGTTGATTTTAAAATCTCACGGCAATGGGCAACGAATTATCAGAGTTTATGTTTACAGCGATATCTTAGCGCTTGACCCAAGCGACGAATTGTCAGAACAATATGTTGTTCGTGGACAAAGCAATATTTTAAATCCTGACAAATTATTGAAATTCACGTCACGTCCCAATGGAGAAAGCAATCGTAAAAATGTTACTTGGTCGTTGAAAACTCAAGATGAAAACCTTTCAATCGACGGCAATGTGCTTACAGTTGGAGAGGACTATCAAAAATTCAACACAGAAGCAAGTGTAGAAGTTTATGCGGATTCTGTTTACGTTGACAAACGTGCGACAATAAAACTTAACGTTATTTCACCTTTACCTGATTTTGCCACTTACATTTCAAGAACAAGCGATGCGCAAGGCACCGAACTTACAGAAGCCGGCCAAGCATTCAACTTAGTAAAAAACAACGACTTAAACGAAGAAGCTTCGTTGTATGCACGTTTGGTTGTTCCTGTTTCATCAAAATTGAATGTTACACCAAAAGTGTATGATGCAGAAGGCAGAACAATAACAGACAAGCTTGACATCACACTTTTCAATTCTCGCATCATCAGCAACACAAACGAAATTATTTATTTAATCAAAGCAAAAAGCCAAATTATAGAACCTCAAAAACTTACTGTTTGCTTTGATGTTGCATACGAAAAATATTCATATACAAAAGAGTCAACAAAATTTGCTGTTGACCTTGTTGACGTTATTGACAGGATTGACGTTAAATCAAACAACTTGTCAATAACCAAAAACGAATCAATCAACGTTTACGATTATTACAACAACGATTCGTCATATCAATTTGGGCATCCTTTCTATGTTGCGCTTGGCCCAGACACTGTTGCAAACAGCTTAGCAAAATATTTTGTTCAAGTGACAATCCCAGCCGGAAGATCAATCAACGGCACTGTGCTTTTGAGCGATCAGTTTGGCAACCCAATCAGTTTTGGAGAAAAAATTGACAGCACCGCACTTGGCGATGTTTATCGCAGTCAGCCAATCAACAACAAAACGGTTGTTTACTTAATTGCAGGAAATGCATTCACAAACGGCGATGAAATTGATTGCGTGTTTATGTCGCAACAATCTGAAAGTGTAAACTTGCCAATTAAAATCAGACTTTACAACTCTCCAAAAGACAACTTTGATATTGACGGAGGAGATTTAGAATACTATCTTTCAACCAACAAACACGACAGAAAGATTGTCGAAATTTCCTCTTCATCTTTGATGGGAATCGACAAGGCAGGAGTGAAACTTAGTTATGAAGAAAATGACAAAATTAAAGTTTCAAACTATCAATTTGACTCTGAAACCGGCAAAATTTCGTTCACAATCGAAAATTTGGCGTTAAATCTTTCTGGAAACGATGCAAAACTTGCTATAAAAGTCGAACACAAAAACGGATTTGTATCAAAACAAGAAATAATAGTTTCGGCATTTATTCCACTTAAAAATGCGTATGTGAATTATCAAGGGCAATCAACAACGGCTGTTTCTAAAACAGAATACGGCAAACAAAACTTTAACAGCACAAATGTTGAAGGCGAAGGGGATAACACATTAACAAGATTGGTGTTAAAAACCGGCAGCACAGTAAGCATGACTTTCAACAGCAACTGCAATGCTAATGTTGCGTTTAAATTTGTTAAAGGTGTAAACCTTGATACGATTGAAGATGAAAACGCAAAACTTCAAGAACTGATCAATGCAACTGAAGACACTTCAGTCAACAATCCACTTGCAAATGCTGGCAGAATGACAATGCCATCGGTCGATGTGAAAGGATATGCTCTTGTGACTTTCACCGGATATGATGAAGACCATCAGGAAATAACATTCTACAGATATTTTGCATTGGAAGGTTATACTTCGCCAACAAGATTGACAGCAAATGTTGACGAAAAAGGCGTTGAACTTTTTGCAGCGGATTCCATTTCATCTGAAGACACTCAACTTTCTACTTCACGAATCACGATAAGATACAGAACAGACGGATTGCCTGTTACATATTTTGGAAATGGAAACGGCGCAACTGTTAACATTGCTCGAGGAAACACGATTTCAATTTCAAATGAAAATCACACAAATGAAACAATCAGTTTTGACGTAACCGCGCTTACTACAAATGGCTACAGCGCTTGGGAAGATCAAATCCTTGTATCATATAAAGTTTTCAACTCTGTTTATTATGCTCAAATCAACGTTTCAATCAAAAACGCACAACGTGTTGAAAAAGTTGTTTACACGAACCAAAATCCAGACGACGGAATTATTTATCTTGACGTAAACGGCACAACTTCAAATGAAAGAAATGCAGTGATTTTAACATCTGTTACTCCAAGCAATGCTTACAACCAAGAACTCAGATATATTTTCGTTGCCGACAGCGGCACACAATCTGATCTTGTATCAGTAAACGAACTTGGCGCGGTTTCATTTAAGGCGGGAACTCGCGTAGGCGGAACAGGATATATTTATGTTCTTCCAAAAGACGCAATTCGCAACATCGGCGGCGCCCAAGGGATTAAATATTATGTAGACGGCGACGACAATGTGAAAAATGTTTTGCTGACAGAAATTGCAACAAAATACGATGAAATCACCACAAAAGGATATTTTAAAGGCAAAATATTAGACAAGGAAAAGAATATCCGTGAAAAAATTTATTACAAAGATAGTCTTCTTAAAATCAGAGTTGTAGTGGCAGACGGAGCAAGCGAAGAGACGGCGACAAGAATTTACAACGCTAATTCGCTTAAAAACATCGACTTGAATCGCCATTACGAACTTATGAATTCAATTTCACTTGATTCAAACTGGACAAAGCTTGCTGGAACATTAAACGGAACTTTAAGAGGTCACAATTCAAATGTAACAATTCGATTTAATGGCGGCGGAAGCATTTTTGAAAATATTGGCAAGGGAGCAAAGGTTTACAATCTTAACTTGGCCGGAAATGTCAAGGGCTCAGGAATGCTCGCTCAAACCAACGAAGGTTCAATTTCAAATGTAAATGTTGTTGTTTACAGCGAAGGGGCAACAATCAAAAGTTCAACAATCACAGGTAAGGGATATGTTGGCGGAATTGTCGGAATCAACAAAGGAACAATTCAAGATTCAGCAGTAGAGGGTGCAACCATCGTTTCTGATTCTGGTGAAGCATCACTTTCAGATATTGCAGGTGGAATCGCAGGGCAAAACTCAGGAAAAATTTTAAACAGCAAAGTTGAATTTTACAATATCGACAAAGTTGGCGGCACAAACATTGTCAACACCTTTAAAGCATTTTATGTTGGTGGAATTGTCGGCGAACTTACCGAAGGCGCAACTATTGAAAAATCATACGCTTACAACTATTCAAACAAATATCCACTTTCAAGTGTTTATCCACAGGACACAAAACTTTCTGCGCTTATAACAGCAGATGACAACCCAGGGGAAAGCATAACCAAATCGGATTTTCAAGCAGTATCTGGGGCTATTGTCGGAAAAACAATCCGTTATGATGAAACAAAAAATCTTGGATATGTAGTAAACTCTTTTGCAATTTTGGCGCCTAAAGAGGAAGAAGAAAACATCAGTTGGGTTGGTCAAAATGGAAAATGGGTTTACACAAAATCTGGCTCTGGGTATATATTGGCACTTACCAATGGTGGTTCAATCTCAGATTCATACTGGGGATATACAAAACAAACAACTGTAGGCACAACAGAAAGATGGATTGTTTCAGGTGACGGCTTTAAAGAATATGTAAGAGACGGGGCGGCTCACCTTACTTTCTATCAAGCACAAGCGATTAGTGAAGGTGTTGTTAATGGTTTTTTTGTAAAAGACGTTAAAGAATCAAACAGTGCAAAAGCATTGGCAATCACAAAAGACGCTAGTGGAAATCCCGTTGACGATCAAGGACTTTTGTTTATAAAATCGCTTAAAGATTCATCGGGGCTTGACGACGGCGAAAGAAGTTCGCTTCGCGCGTTGAACACAATTTCAGTTGCCCGTTTGCTTGGAATTAGTGATGAAAACGTAAACAAAATTGTTATATCTTCTGACAGCAGCGACATAACTATTGATGGGAAAAATATTATTCTGTTAAACAGAAGCGACGAAGTTGCAATTACAGTTTCGTCTAAATACGATTTTACAATCAAAAAACAATTTACATTCAAAATTATTTATGCTGTTGACGAATTTACAATTTGGCACGACGGCATTGAAACATCGGGATTTACTCTTCAAGAAGGAAGACCTGACGGCGTTTCATTTACAATCAAAGATTTTGTTTATATAGGCAATTCAGGTAACAAATTTGAAATAAAGCTTGAAGATTTTGTAATTACTCCATCTTTGGAAGAAATTGAAAACCTATCAGACCTTGTGACATTTAAAACTGACGGGATGACCGCTTCAATTTTGGCAAGAAGAGGAACTAAAGACCTTTTAACAAAAAATAGCAAAGAATTTTTTGAAGCATATGTTCAAATTGACTTAAAAAATGTTGACGGGGAATATAAAGCTACAGTTCAAAAATTTACAAAGAAAACTCTTCAAATTTATCCAACCAAAGGTGCTCAAACAATCAGAGTTCCTGTTGATCAAATCAACATCGAACCTGCTTATCAGTCAAACTTAAACGTTGTTTTAGTAACTGACGATAATAATGATCAACTTAATCTTTCACTTGCTTTTGGTGACACTGTTTTATCAAAAGAACAAACAGGAAATATTTACACATTCTCATTAAACGGAACTAAAAGAATACAAATAGTTGCAGAGGCTCAAAAGTATGATTCAACAAACGCTTTAAGAAACTATGCTCTTACAATTACTGTTTGCGACGAATATAGAAGCCAAATCAGCGAAAGCGAAAATTATACTCTCAGCCTTACATCACAAAGTGGAACGGCCGACAACGAACCTGTTAATGTTAATATTACTCTTTCAACACAAATGATCAACAATATTGACATGACAAACTACAAGGCAGGAACTACTCTTGTAGAAAATGGTGTTGTTTATTATAGCCATGAAACAGAGACAATCTCAGTTATCTCACCTGGCAGAAACACAATGATGCAAGTTGCCATTGACCCAACATTTGCTTATTATGACCACATGACTTTGACATTTGAAAACGCTGACGGCGCTATACTTGGAATCACAGCCTTAGACGAGGGGGGAACGAATGGCTATAAAGTAGACTATTCGGCTGTTCAAATTGACGGTGGAGTAAGACTTGCAAGAAGATCAAGTGGCAATTACAATTTCAGATTGTATGCTGCGGCAAATATTACAACAGACACAGTGTTCTATGTTGTTGCTTCATTCCTTGACAAAAACAACAACTTAGTTGTTCCTGCTCAAAGATATGAACTTTACGTTTCATACCTTCCAGAAGCAGAAATTACAGTTAATGGTGACATCTCAGCAGTTGTTGCAAAGGGTGGCAGCCTTGACCTTGTAATGCTGTTAAAATCAGATCAAGAAATCGAAAGCCTTGTTGCTAATAATGTAAGAGGAATAACAATTTCTCCACAAAGCACATGGACAATCGAAGATAATGGCAACGGAACAAAAACTATGCGTGCCAAACTTTATGCAGGACTCAACGCCGGCATTAAAGGCACAACCGAAACTGAATATGTAAACGGCGAGTTTGCACTTACAGCCGTTGTTTCAAGAATATTCAACGGCGCAAGAGAAGAAAAACGTTCAAGTGCATACATTACAATCGTTGACTTCTTGCCTGAAAAAGCAACAATCAAAAATGCTCGCGAAAAAGACAACTCATCAAATCTTGTTTTGGATTCTTACATTGGCATTCCAGTTGCTGTCGACTTTGACTATACATTTAATCCTGAAGAATATGGATATGATCATTCAAGCGATGGCGACATAACACTTGTTAACGATTTGATTCAAGCAAGACAAGAGTTTGAACAAAAAAGATACTATGCAAATGAAAATGCTGGATTCTATATCAACTATGACAAAGAAAGCAATCAAGTCATTCCAATTACGCAAAGAATCAAAGTTGGAAATCAAATGGCTAGATTTGTTCAGTCTAGTGAAGACGAAAACGTTTGGACATTTAATTACACAAAATTCAGATTAAACTACAACTCAAAAACAAACATGCTTACAGTTTTAGGGCTTTCGTCAACTGCTTCACCGGTAACTGTTACACTGATTGATGAAATCTATGTGGCAAGCTCTGGAAAAGCAATCAAATACACAATCGAAACTCCTTTTGCTATTGATGTTGTGACTTATTCAGATGCGGATCTGCCACTTTTAATCAGAGATGAAGAAGAATTTTTGAAGGTGGCAAACGAAGGAACAGCTCAAAACTACATCTTGCTTAATGACATTACATTAAAAAATTACACTCCAATTTCAGCAAACATGTTTAAGATGCTTGATGGAAACGGATATTCAATCAACATTGAAAGCTTTAATATGGAAGGCTCAGGAACGCTCAATCTTGCATTATTTACAAGCATTCCTGCAACAACCACTATTAAAAACCTTAAAGTTAACTATTACAACGGTGGAAAGATCAACGTTGACACAACTTCAAGCGGATACACATCAATCAATGTTGCTGGACTTGCCATTACAAACGCCGGAATAGTTACAAACACTCAAGTTATTGCTTATCAAAACGCAGATGCGCAAATAATTCACAATAACAGCGTTGGCTTACAAGTAAACTTAATGCGCGGCTCGACACCATATTACATTGACGACAACTCATCAGTAAAGGCACAAATTGCAGGCTTTGTTTTGACAAACACGGGTTCAATCACAAATTCTCGCGTTGGTGGTGAAAGCATCGTTGTAATTGGCGATCAAATCGGCGATACAAACTATACTTATTATTCAAATGTCGCGCTCAACCAATTTGTTCTTTCTGGACAAGGAGATATGGCCGGATTTGTATTAACCAACTCGGGAAGTATTGTTGCATCTGGCGCATCAAACATTCAAATTACAAACCTTTCAACGGCGGCAAAAACTTCGACTGCAGGCTTTGCAGTTGCAAATGGTGGAAACATCCGCACATCATACGTTGAAGGATCAAAAGACCCAAGCGAAGCTACACAATATCACCTTAAAGGCAGCAGCATCAGCTCAAAGGGAACAGTTGCCGGATTTGTTGTAAACAATACAGCAAATGGTGTTATTGCAAACGCTTACTCAAACATCTTTATTTCAAACAACGATGAATCACAAAGCAGAACGAGTGCCGGATTTGTTTATAAAAACGAAGGCAAAATCGCTTACAGTTATTCGGCTTCAAGAGTCGAAAAGGCAAACATTCTTCAAACTAATTTCTCGGGTGTTGACAGCAACGGAAACAGTTTGAACCTCGGAAAAATCGAACTTAGTTATTACTACATTCAAGACTATGCCGACGACACTTCTGAAGACATTCAAGGCGCTATTGAAAATCAAGCGACACTCATCAATAAAGATGCAGTAAACAGCGAAAACGCATACTATGGTTTCATTTTCAGCAGTTCAACATCGCTTCAAGACGGACTTTGGAAAATTGATGCAGATGCGGAAGAAGGTGTTAAACTTATATGCAGAAATGAAGTAACAGTCAGCCATAGATATTACTTCTCAATCTCAGAAGATGAATACGCTTTGCCATATTCAATTTTGAGAAACCAAGAAAATACTGCAGGCGTTGAATACAACACCGAACTCGGCAACGACTGCAACCCAATTTTGATTAGCAATGCCAACGAGTTTAAAGAGGCTATGGGCGAATCAAAATCGATTTATGTTCAAAAATTCTACAACAAAGACAAAGTATTTGGTGCTTACAGATTTGTAAGTGACATTATGCTTTCAGACTTAAACAACGAACTTGGCAACGCCGAAGTTAAGTCAATCGATAAAATCTTTGCTGGTAAACTTGACGGAAACGGCTTCACAATCAAAAACATCTCAATCAAGAGTTCAAACAACAGCGTAGGTTTGTTTGGAGAAATCAACAGTGGTATTGTAAGGGGAGTTAACCTTGAAGTTGACAACATCACGGCTTCAAACTCTTATACAGTCGGTGCATTGACGGGACTTGCTAAAAACTCAATCATATCAAACGTTGCTCTTACTCAAAAAACCGTTACTTCAGGTGGCTCAAACTCAGGTAAGGGTGTGCTTGGAAGAAACATCACCGGCGGAATTATCGGTTCAGCGTTTGGCGATTGCTACATCACGGGACTTACTTCAACCGATGTTATCGTTCAATCATCTTTCTACAATGATGAAAAAGATGGATATGAAAAATATTTAGACAACACGTTCAACTCAAAAACAATCAGACAAAACGAAAATCAACTTCGCGCACGCTTCTTCTCAGATGACGGAATTGGATCTGTTTCGTTCGCGGGCGGTGTGATTGGATATTCAGACACTTATCTTACAAACGAAATCTCTTCGCTTGAGTTTGTTTACGGCCAAAACTTAAATGACAGCCGCTATGCAATCAAAAAACTCGTTGTAAATGGCTCAGTTGATGTTCGCGGCGAAGTAGTCGGCGGCGTGATTGGCTTCACAGGAATCAACACAAAAGCAAAAGATATCAGCCTTACAATTTCAAAAGGCGATGGACTTTCAAACAACTTGCTTTCATACAACGGCTTTGCAGGTTCAATCGTAGGTTATGCAAATGGTCAATTCCATCAAGTTTATGCTGAACACGACGAAAAGACTCAAGACCTTATTGAAACATCAACTAAGAATTATTATAAAGATGGCAACGCCGAAACCGAACGCGGTGAACTTGCACTGTTTAAATTTAAAGAAGCTTCGACTGGCGCTTATAAATATGAACCTGTCTATGTCGGCGGCCTTATGGGCGTTATGGATGCCGGAGCAATCACTGTTGCTTACAGCAAAATCAACGCTATAAATCACTCTGAAACAGGTTATGCAGGCGGAATCGCCGGACTCGTAAAAGACTCATCACAATTTACAGTAAGTGTTGAATCTCTTGGCCAAACTGCAAAAACTTCACTTTTACTCAACGAAGTTTACGCATCAGGCGATGTCTATGCTAATGGCGAGAAAGTTGAAGAGAAAACTGTCATAGGCTTTGCAGGATTGTTTGGTAAACTTTCAACAAACACAAAATTAACCATGATGTCAGTCAACGCTGTAAACCATTATGGTATTGTTGGCAATAGTGCTAAATATAAAAACGGAATCTATGCAATTGCTCCAAATGCAAATGCAACCAACGTTCAAGTATTCCCGGCTGTTGTCGCAACAGATGGACTTGCACAGGGCGACATTGCAAGCGCTAAATCATTTGGGTATATGAGTGATTATTCGCCCAAAGACGCAAACGACAATGTTAAAGTTATTCCTTATGAAGGTTTTGTAGACGCAGATTACTTCTTCAAAATCACAGCAGTGACATCGTTCACTTCGTCAGAAGATGGCTACACCGAAACAAACGGCGCGTTCATCAACTCAAACGCATGGGATTCTGACAATTGGACACACAAGATCACCGATCTTTATCCAAGAATCAATCTTATAAACAAACTCAACTACATCTATCTTGATGTTTACAACAAAGTTAGCGTTGTTGCAAAAATGCAAAACTCTTCAATTGAAGTAAGAGTTCGTGGTAAAAAGTCTGTAAACGAAAACGTTTATGAAAACGTTGACCTTACTGACGTTATCGGCGCCGGAATCCAAAACTACTCAGGAAAACTTGTCGGCGGAACAGACAGCACTTGGGGAACAGGCTTTGGACCTATCACTCTTGTTGCAAACAAACCAGGCGGATACCCAGGAATCATAATCAACAACACTCTATTTGCTTCAACTGGATCGGGTGTTTCAATCAGCAACCTTAACATCATTGTTCGAAATGATAATGTTGCAAACCCTCAAACAATACCAAATGAGGGAAGTAATGGCGGTAGATTATCTATAAAGGGTGGCCTTATTTCAAAAGCAGAAGTTATTAGGGGCAAGTTTGAAAATGTCAAACTTCATGTAAACGAATTAATTTATCTTACTCCTGATGGCGCAGGCAAGGCAGGTTTGCTTGTTCCAAGTGCCAACAGCACTTCATTTAGAAATATCACATTTAATTTCTTTGGCCCTGACAATGACTATATGGTATTGGTTAAGAATACTACAAACACAATCAATGCAGGTTTGCTTGCAGGCTCTATCGTTCAAGCATCAAAATATGAAGCAGTTAAGGTTCAAGATATTTCAATAAGACAAAACAATTTTGCGACAGGTCCAATTAAGCTGCTAAAAGTTCAAGGAATTCAAGACAGCGGAACAAGCAGTGGAACAGGCAGTGGAACAAGCAGCAAAACAAACAACGTTGGTTTGTATGTTGGTTCAATCACTTCGGCTTCAGAAGGAAATGTTGCAGCCGTTGTGCTTTCAGCCAAAGCGCCAGATGTGTGGGACGGAACAGCCCCGGTTGACAGCGAAAAAGGTGTCCAATCAATAATCGAGGTTACTGGTGACGGCGGTACAGTCAACTTTGGTGGATATTTTGGAAGCGTTCAAGCAGCGGGAACTACGCTAACACTATATAAAGAGAAAGATTATGTTCAAAAATTGAAGCTCTCGAATGCCGTTACAACATCTCGACTTAACGAAGGTGGATTGATTGGTGATGCTGCATTGCAATCGTTTACAATCATAAACCAAACCGGAAACGATGAGAAGGTTGTTTTAAACACAGAACTAGAGTTCTCGCAAGATCAAAGCGACACAAACATTGGCTCAATGTTTGGTCATGTGTCAGGAACATTCACAATCGACAACACCTACGGCGGTATCCAAGCAAAAATTACAACTGTGGCTCCTTCAGAGTCGAGCACCAAACCTAAGCTTGATCCTAAAATTGGAGAAAATGGAGAAACCTATGGTTTAGGTGGGATAATTGGTAAAAATGAAGCGAATATAACAATTAAAAACTTGACAGTTAAACTTGGTATTGGAGACAACAACTCAGTAGGCTTGGCCGCGGGAGCTTCAGTGGGCGGCGTAATTGGCGACGAGAATAACGCAGTAGATTGGACAAGCAAAGGGGCTTCAGTTGGTGGAGTGATTGGAACTAATAGTGGTATCATTACAACTGATGATAATAGCAATATCGAATTTAATGTTGGATCAGAAATTATTAACATATCAATGCCGCAATATTATGGAAACTTCGTAGGTTATAATACAGAACCTATAACATTAACCAATTTTAATACTAATGCCAATATAAAAATATCAGGCAAAGAGTCTGGCATAGGGTCATATGGCGGAATAGTTGGACAAACCAGCGGTTCAGTAACAATCGGTCAAAATACTCAATCAGTAAAAATCAATTCAACGTTTGATATTAATTGTAATTCGGCACAATCATTTGAATTGGGCGGCGTAATCGGGAACATTAATCAGGAGTATCAAATGGGTTCAAGCGAGCCTGTAAAGATTACTACGCTTAATAACATTATTTTCAGTGGGGCATTTAAACTCACATTATCTCAGACGAATGTCAGCCACAGTATTGGTGGACTAATTGGTAAAATAAAAGCCGCGAAGAAAGTTTCTTTAACCAGCAACTTAGTATATGGTGATGTTATTTACACATATAGTAAAGCTACTGCTCAATTAAGTACATATCATTTTGGTGGTTTGATTGGTTCGGGAGCAGGCAAATTGAAGCAGGCCTCAGCCCTTACAGAATTAGCAACAAAAGGTTTCTATAGTAATGACAACATAATTGCCTTTACTAACAACAATTCACGAAAAGCAGTTGGTACGGTAAGTAACCCTCCTGACCCTATTGGCACTCATGTAAATGCAATTTGTGGAACTAATAGTGATCTTGGATCGCAATCTGATGTTTATTGTTCACAACTTGTGCTTGCAACAAATGACCAAGCAACCGATTTAGCATATGCTGACAAAACAAGCGCAAACGGTTACAAGACAATAAGCAACAGCGAATCTATCATTGCTAAGGCAACTCAATTTGACACAGAATTAACAACTACATCAATGCCTGATGGGCATAAATTTAAACCTATTACTAGTGGTGAAGCCAAAACTACAGGTTTAAATGGAATTACTTATTACACAACAAAATATCCAAATGTAACAGATGCAACACTTACTAGTGCAGCGTTTATTGGTGATTTTAAAGATTTTAGAACAGAATATGGCTATTCGCCTATCAATATCGTTGGACAAAAAGCGTTTGTTTCGGGCGTAGTTATAGACTGCAACATCTCAGATACGGATACAACTGGATTTACTGATTCAGTTGGCGGAATTGCGAAGAAACTTCAAGATGGAATTATCTTCGCTTGCAAAGCAACAGGCAAACTTTCTGTTGGTGGAACAACGACACTAAACGTTGGTGGCATTGTGGGTTTAATGCAAACAGGTCGAATTGCAGAATGCTATTCTTCAGTCGACATCGTTTATCGCGCAGGCAAAAACGGCGATACACTTGGAAATGCTGCAGCGGTTGCTGTAACAAGCGGCGAAAACAAAGAAATCAACTTTATTGAAAACACTTATGCAACGGGCGAAGTTGCTTCATATATAAGTGCAAATCTTTATGCGTTCACAAACGGGGCAAATGCATTTGTTCAAAACTCATACACAATATCTCACATCAGTGCTAAGGACCACACAAGCATTGACATGTCTTCTAATGTAGAACTTGGAATATTTGGCTCTGCAGACACAACAGCTTGCTCATATGATGAAAATGGAACAGAATGCCTTGAAAATCAAGATAAAAATGGTTTTAAGGGTAACAACAAAGTAAGCAACGTTTCATATAAAAACGGAACGGAATTAACAGGCTTAACTTCAGGTTGGGTAGCAGATATTAACAATAACTATGGCTATATGCGTCGAAACTTTAAAGCATTTGAGTCATCATCTAGCGAGAAAATTGGCGATATAACATATCTTCTTATTCCAAATGCAACAAAACTTTATCAAATGACAAATGATACTACAACTACAGCGCAAACAGTAAATAGTAGTTATAAATTAACTCGTGATATTGATTTGTCAAAAACGACATACAATAACAAGAGCGCTCAACCAGCAATAGTTATCAGCGGAAAAACATTTGAAGGTGACAACCACACAATTAAAAATGTTACGGCAACACTATTTAGTAATGTGACAACCTTAAACAACTTGCGTGTAACAACAGTTGTAGATGGTGATAAGGGTAGCGGTATCACTGGCAGTGCAGTTGTGGCAAATGAAGTTGGCACAGCAACCAACGTTGTTGCAACTGGAATATTGACCGGAGATGACACCACAGTTGGTGGATTATTCGCCACAGCAACTGGCGCTTTAAAAAACTGCAAAAACTATGTAAAAATTGATGTAATTAACAAAACAGGTGCAAAAGTTGGTGGTATTGCAGGCGAAGGCAAAGGCGCAACAGAATGTATTAACTATTCTCCAATCAACGTCTCGAGTTCAACGGGCAGCTATGTTGGCGGAATTTTTGGTAAGGGCACAGAAAAAACAGAAAAAATAGAAAATTGTGGAAACGAAAACACAGTGTTTAATGGTTATACCGCAGGAGGCGACGGCAATTATTATGCTGCAGGCATTGTTGGGTCTTCATCAGCACAAATTAGCAGTTGCTACAACACAGCAATGATTAAAGCGGGCAATAAAAACATTAACGCTTCAGGTGAAACAAAAGCCTACGCAGCCGGAATTGTTGCAGATGGCACTAATGTTGCAAATGACGCTGATAAGAAATGCTACAACTCAGGGCATATTGAAGCATTGGGAAGTTTAGCAGGTGCACTGAAGTCTCCGACTGTCACAAATGGTATCATTACAGACAATAACCAAGCATATAAAATCAACTTTGAGTTTAATAGTGCTGATATAATAAATGTTAAAGCCGGTTCAATAACGGGAGATGGCAATGATAATAGTTCTTCTTATGTATTCAGAAATGGTTTACATGGCAAATACACAAATGAAATTGATGCGGGAAGCTTAGAAAACGAACATGCAGATGAAACGGGCTTAGATATTAATGGACTTAATATAAAAGCTTCTGATCAAACAGCGCATGTGGCTTCTATTGACGAAATGGGTGTTCCAAAATCATTCTTTGTTACTTCAACTAGAAATATTAAATATCCTGGCATAGACAAACCTAAAAGTCAAATTCGTTATACAACCACAAAATCAGTAACAGAAACATACTATAAAACATCCATTTTAAATGGTCAAAATGCCATTAAAATAAATGGTAACGATACAACTATTTCGCAGGAGATAGGGAAAATTAGAACTACAATCTCAAATCAGACCCCAAATGCTGGATCTGCCAATGAAAAAGTTGATATCAGTGGTGAAACTTATATGTTTGTAAGTTTGGGAAGTGGATTTGCGCAAGTTGCAAATTCTACTACGAGAACGGAAGAAATTAGCATTTTAGGGTCAACGACAGTTAGTGGCAATAAAACGATAACTGAGCTTGACAACGCTGGTTATACATTTAGGATAACAGACCTTATTGTTTCAGAAGTGGCAAACGCTTCTGACCTAACTGTTTCAAGCCAACCAAGCTATAGCAACAACAATCTTAAGTTCACAGTTTCTTATAATTGCGTTCCTACAACGGCTACTTCTGCTAAACTTTCATATAAGATAACGGCTGAAAAGGCAAATGGCACAATAACTATTAATTTAGTGCAAAGCAACATCTTTGAAGAAAATGGCAACACCGTTATTTATCTTGAAGGACAAAAAGACACTGCTGGAAACAATATTAATATAAGTGGACTTACAAATGGTCAAGAATACACGCTTACAGTAAATGGTGAACCAAAAAAATTTAAATATGCAAGCGCAACAAAAACATTGTCTCGCAGTGAAAATTTATTGAAAACATGGAAAGGTAAGCCGGCAACAATCAACCTTAATGAAGGAAAGACCACAACTATAAATGAAACCAGTTATGCTTCTTCGAATGTTGAAGACGTAGAAATAGATACATCAGAGTCAGATCAAACCGAAATTCGAAGATTGTATACGTCTGTTAGTGTCAGAAATGGAGATGAAGGCGATGCTGTTATGGACGGCGTTAAAGTCATTAAAGATCGCACTTATCAATGGAATGAAAAAAATGGCAAAGTTGACAAACACAGGCTTAGAACGACTCGAAGAGTAAAAGGCAAAGTGAACTCAGTGTCTATTTCAAGCGCCTGGGGAAACCATACATTTACTATTCAAGGCGGAGGTGAGAATGCATGGTGGCATGTACCCCAAGGTTTGCATGATCCATTCTATCTTGACGTTTGGTGGGATAACATGGATGGAGAAGGATATTCGAAAGTTTATTTTGACGTGCAAGGCAGTGCCAACTTAGGTGATGAAGCGCAGACAAGGTTCGCTAATGTAAATATTACATTCAATTTGGATGGATCTAATTATAATAGTTACAACACATTTAAAGATAGTTATGTAAAAACAACGGCTACCAGCAGTTACGATAAAATTGAATCAGAATATCAAAAAAATGGTGACAAGGTGCTGCGTATTACTGGCTATCCAACTAGTGCATATGGCAATACAAGTATTTATGCAACAGACTATTATTATTATCAATCATACCAGCTTACTAAAGTTACAGCTACGGCTGCTAACACAAATGCAACTTTAGTGTATACTTTCAATGGAGAAGTTAAAAACATCTATCCTAGCGATAGCAATAAGGCAGCATCTTTCGAAAACATTGCTTCAGGCACTAAAAACACGCTAACTCGTAATGTTGTTACCATCTCAGGATTAACTGTCAATGCAACGAAAGGTCAAATATCTAATAGCGAGAGTTGCGCAGTTCTTTATGAACGGGTGTTGAAATTGACATCTCAAAATGCCATAACATCTAATTCCGACGATTCTACCATTACAATTGGCGACACAAATTATACCTATGAACTTACAGGAAAGGCAGGTGATGCAAATAGACAACTAGCAAAATTCAATGGAGCCGAAGTTGCTGGTGAGGAAATTAGCGTTGGCAGAGCAACGTATTCATATGAAGTTGATGGAGATGGATTGTCTTTATATCAACGGTTTATAGGAGACAAAGGCAAACTTTCGCTCCCAAAAGAAACAAATGAAATTATCATCAAATATGGTTTTGATGCAAATGGAGATATTGTAATTGCTGGATACCAAGTTAATTCTAATGGAATGGTGACTATCGACGGAACAGCATATTATAAACTTGAAGATGATAAAGTGATTTCTAGAGAGCCTAAGTTTACAGAAAGCAATGGGCAAACCACTATATATTTTTATGGTGAAATTAATGTGTATTCGTATATTGAGTATTCTGTTGATATAAAAGTGGCGGATGATTACAAGACATTTAATTTAGTTAATCAAAAGTCAGAACTTGGAATTACAGGACAAGATTGCAACTTTATTGATTCAAACGCATATGAAGGACAAACAATTGACGGTCAAACAATTTCATATGAAAACAATAAAATTATTGTTTCAGCAGGCAGAGCTTCTGGTGCAAGAAGTATTGATTTGATTTATTCATCGTTCACTTCGGTTGATATTAATAAAGCAATTTATAGAAGTGAAGAACAAACTGCCGTTACTATAAATAATATGATTTTAAAAAGAGATATTGATGTTGGACATATAAACAATTCATATTCAAATTCTGGTTTCGGCGGAAAAATATCTGGTGACGGATATATCATCAATTACACATCGGAAAATGCAAGTTTGTTTAATCAAGTGTCATCAAACAACAATTTTGTAAAAGATTTGAGTGTGGCAGGTTCAATAATTACAGATGGAACATCAACAACTTCTAATTACGGAATGCTTGCAAAAACAATCAGCACAGGCATAAAAAACATTTCAACATATGGCAGTATTTCACACATAACAACAAGAGCAATCAAAGCGGGCGGGATTGCTTATGAAATTAATGGATCAGCACAAAACTTAAACAACTTTGTTTCATATTCAGCATTCAACTATGCCTATGATGGAACAACAGAGTGCGGAATGATGGGCATTATGTGGAATAAAGGAACTGATAATTCGATATCTTATGCAAATAACTATGGCACCATCATTGGTTTTAGAGGGAAAGATGGAGCTGATGGCACTTCTACTGATAAAGCAGGGGATGATGGTGAGGACGGTCAAAATGTTTATGCAATCTCTTCGCAAAACGTAACTTCTGCGAATAATTACGGCATAGTCAAAGCCGGCGACGGCGGCAACGGCGGCCGAGGTGCCGATGGAGTTGGCGGCAGTGATAAAACTGATGGAACCGCTCCAACTACTGGTATAATTGGGGGTTCAGAGGGTGAGCAAGGGAAGCCTGGTTCAGCTTACGTAGCATCACAAGATGACACTCTGTCAAAGTGCTCTAATGCATTGAAGTCTGAAATTGGCAAAAAAGGCAAAAAGGGCAACTCCGGCTGGGGTGGCTTAAATTTATCTGAGAATTTAATAGATGAAAAAGAGCTTGTTGGACTTTCTTATCTACATTGGGAATTTTATGCCAATGCTGGGGTAGCCCAAGAACAACAGACTGAGGCCGGTAAATACAAAAATTGTGGCTTTGAAATAAAAAGGCATAAAGGTCCAGGCGGCTCTTATCGACATTATTACATAAACGATAATCACATGGTTTTTGAATCAAGCAAAGATACTGAGTGGAAAGATGGCTACGGACAAGGATTTATTGATGTGAATGGCAAGTTTATTTATAAGTGGGAAAAAGTGTACTTTTATTTTTTTACTAAATACACAGGCAATGCAAGCAAATATAAAGCTTTTATATATGTATATGGTGGTATTGTAGATGGTAAAATTTCACCTTGGGAAGGATAAAAAAACGGCTAATATAGCCGTTTTTTTTATTACCAAGCAGAAATATTTGCATCCATGATGCCAGAATATGCATAACGACAGAATTTAATATCCTTAGGGAACAAATTTCCTGAGTTGGTCTTGACAGATATTTTACCTGTCCAGTATACAGCAAAATAATCTTGAATTGTCATATTGTCAAAATTAACTTCATATTCATGAACAGCCACATCAGCATGTATATTTAAGTATAATATATAAGAAGTATAAAATTTAGGATTTTCATACCCACGCGGACGCACAACAACCTTACTTTCTATAGTGTTTGTTGATGCTTCGCCATTAGTCCCTGTGGCATGCCTGTAAATTGTCTCTTGCAAGATATCTCTATCTTCAAGCCAAACTCCATTAGAATAATCACAAAGTCGGTTGCTAACTGCAACTGTTTTTGTTTTAGAAACTTCATATTTATTTAAATTTAATCCGCCCCAACAACCATTGCCATTCTTTCCATCTTTGCCGTTTGTTGCTTTTTCTTCTTTATTAAATAAATATGCCGTGCCTGCTGTCCCTTTGTCCCCACCTGTTCCGTTTTGAGTCCCGTTTATTGGAGCGTCTTCTTTTTTAATGCTATCCTTGCCGCCAACTCCATCGGCACCTCGGCCGCCGTTGCCGCCGTCGCCGGCTTTGACTATGCCGTAATTATTCGCAGAAGTTACGTTTTGCGAAGAGATATGGGCGCGGGAGAGCGAGCGGAGCGAGCGGGGGCGGCGTGAGCCGGCTAAAAATTTTGCGGGCAAAATTTTTGCTCCCGCGCGGTGTGGAGAGAAATGCAAAAAAATATTAGAAAACAGGCGAAATCATTTGCGTTAGGAAGGCGAAAATGATAAAATTTTGTCTGAAATAAAGGGCTTTGATTATGGAAGAAAAGAAGAATATGCATGCAGGGCACAGACAAAGGTTGCTTGAAACTATTCTTGACGCAGGTCTAGATAAGGTCAGCAATGTTCAAGCATTAGAATTTATTTTAACATATGTAATCCCTCGTTGCGACACAAATGAACTTGCTCATCGTTTGCTGGACAAGTTTGGAACAGCGGCAGATGTTTTGAATGCAGATTGGGAATATGTGGCAGAAGTTGAAGGCATGGGTGAAACTTCAGCAAAGAAGCTTCATCTGTTTGTTGAAATTTTTGATTACTACACAGAACAACAACTTGCGAAACGTTATGTATTTGAATATCGCAGTGATATTTCTGATTTCTTTGAAGAGCTTTTACGTTTTAAACCAGTTGAAACAACATATATAGTCGGCATTGATGCTTCGAATCGTGTTAGATCAAAGATTAAACTTGGCACTGGTGGAATTAACAGTGTTGGGGTTAGCACACATCAAATTGCAAAGTTTGTAACTAGTTCGAAGCCTACATACATCTTTCTTGCTCACAATCATCCAGGCGGCAAGGCTTTGCCATCTCAACAAGATGTAGAAGGGACGGCAGTTGTTCGCACTTTGCTTAGCAGTTTGAATGTGCCATTAGCCGATCATATAATTGTTGGTATTGACGGCGTTTACAGTATGGAGCACGAAACATATTTTAGAGAATTTAGGACCAATTAAATTTTTATAAATTTTGCAATAATTGAACCTAAAAGACCACCTATCATTGAAAAAACAGCGATAAAAATTAGCAAAAGCCAATATTTTGGCTTTTCTTTTTTGTTTTTTTCTTCCTTTTCAGTTATTTGGTTTCCTATTGGCAAAACGCATAAACAATAAACGTTTTCATCGTCGTATTTTACATGTATGCATTCGCTTCTTTCTAAATATGTGATAATATGGTCAAGATTTTCTTCATCGACTCGATATTTTGCGGGCATGGCAGATATAATGTCACTTTTGTCGATCACTTTGTATCCTGAACCATGACACTCTTTTTGTAATATCTTTAATATTATGGTTGATTTTAAGTCTAGCATAGTTTACTATTTGTATTTTTAACTGAATAATGCATGAAAGCAATATCAGTTTAAAAATCGACAAAGTTAGACAAAAATAAAATTTGCTATTGACTTAGGGTGCCGTATTGTGGTAAAATATTATTAACAAAGAGGGGAAGTAAATGATGAACAAAAATTGGGCTAAAGAAAGAGCTGATGGAAAAGTTATAGTTCCAGAAGAATACGAAGACATGCCTCAAGAATGGCTTGAATCATTTGGTTATATTAGAAAGGAAGACATCAAAATTACTGATTATGATGAAGAGTTGGCACAATGTCTTAGCGAACTTATTGAAGTTCCATTTGAAGATTTGAAACCATATCTTGCAGATAATATAAATAAAATTTTTATCAACGGCAATGAATTTAAAGCCGTTTTTGAGGAAGCTAAAAACAATTACGCACAAGCGTTAAACGAAAATAATAAATTGGTTAGATTGTTTACAGAGTCTTTTGCTCCAAAGTATTATTATGAATCGCAATTAAAGTTTATTTTTGAAGCAATGAGAGATAAAGAAGCGATGAGCCGTCAATTTAGATGGGCAGACGAAAAATTGGATAAATTGTTTGATAACAGATCTTGCGGATACAGTGTTTCAAACTCTGATATTGATGAAGCAAATGACGAATATGAATATTACCATAATAAATTGCAAGAAGCAAATCAATATCACAAAGAATTAAGACAAAAGATGGCAGAGATGGCTTGTCCAGAACTTGTTGCAAAAAAAGGCGACGGAGAGGTATCGCTTTAATAGGTGTCTAAAATAAAGAAAAAATGGAAAAAAAAGAGTAGCCGAACAAAGGAGCGGCACTCTTTTTTTGACGAGAAAAGAAAGGTCAGTTTTATTATATCTTTGCAAGGTTTGCCCTAAAAAACGGACATGCCTAATTTCTCCAAGTGACGTTTCGGCGGCGTTATCAAAAAAGTTTGTGCTTTCTATTGCCGAACTTGATGAAATTATGACAGTGCTTTCTGATGAAAACTATATTGATTTTGTTGTTTCTGAAAGCAAAATGGGGTATTATTATTGTGTAACATTAAAAAAGAAAGGACAGACATTTGTCATAGACTCAAAAAGTCGAAGGCGAAATTTTGGTTTGCTTGTATTGCGCAGTTTGTTTTTGGCGACAGTCAGTTTTATTTTCGGGCTTGTGCTGAAAACTATTTTCAAAGGATAAAGAATGGATAAGTTTGTATTGCACGCACCTTTTAAAGCGTCTGGCGATCAGCCGCAAGCTATTGATAAGCTTGTGGAAGGGTTTAACGAGGGCTTAAAAGAACAAGTGCTGTTGGGAGTTACGGGAAGTGGGAAGACTTTCACAATGGCAAACATAATTGCCAAATTAAACAGACCAACGCTTGTTATTGCTCACAACAAAACGCTTGCGGCACAACTTTGCAATGAATTTAGAGAGTTTTTCCCTGAAAATCGAGTGGAATATTTTGTTTCATATTACGACTATTATCAGCCAGAAGCGTATATCGTTCCGACCGATACCTACATTGAAAAAGATATGGCAATCAATGACGAAATTGATAAGCTTCGCTCTTCTGCCACATCATCTTTGCTCGAAAGAAAAGATGTGATTGTTGTAGCGTCGGTTTCGTGCATATATGGCTTGGGCAGCCCAGAAGAATATTACAATTTGCACTTATCGCTTAGAAAGGGTGACATCGTTGATCGCGATGAAATCATGAAGCGTTTGATTGACATTCAATACACCAGAAATGAGATGGATTTTAAGCGTTCGACGTTTAGGGCGAAAGGCGACACATTGGATATTTTTCCTGCAAACCAATCAGAAATGGCGCTTAGAGTGCGTTTTTTTGGCGATGAAATTGAAAAAATGTTTGAATTTGATCCAATTACTGGAAATATGTTAAACGAAGTTGGCTATGCTGCGATTTATCCTGCGACTCATTATGCAGTCGGAAACGAACGCTTGAAAAGAGCGATTGCAGAGATTACTGAAGATCGTGAAAAGGCGATTAAAAAGTTTAATGATGAAGGGAAACCACTCGAAGCTGAACGCATCGGGCAGCGTGTGGCATATGACCTTGAAATGATGCAAGAACTTGGATATTGCAACGGCATTGAAAATTATTCGCGATACTTTGACGGGCGAAAGCCTGGCGAGCCACCATTCACTTTGATGGATTATTTTCCACGTGGGTTTTTAACAATTATTGACGAAAGCCATATGACTCTGCCACAGGTTAGAGCGATGTATAACGGCGACAAGGCGCGCAAAGATAATTTGATTGAATTTGGGTTCCGCCTTGAAGCGGCGCGCGACAACAGACCACTTAAATTTGACGAATTTAACGAACGCTTGGGACAGACTTTGTATGTATCGGCGACTCCAGCGCCATACGAACTTTCTAGGGCGGGGCAGGTTGTTGAACAGTTGCTTAGACCTACTGGGCTGCTTGATCCGACAATTGAAGTGCGACCTTCAAAAGGTCAGATTGATGATTTGATTTCAGAAATAAACGCCACAATCGCGCGAGGCGCTCGTGTGCTTGT
This sequence comes from Clostridiales bacterium, assembly GCA_003522085.1. Taxonomy (GTDB): domain Bacteria; phylum Bacillota; class Clostridia; order Christensenellales; family UBA1242; genus Caccovivens. Next base: position 50,913 of record DPGI01000004.1, read on the forward strand.
AACCACTCTGACAAAGAAAATGGCTGAAAGTTTGACGACTTATCTTGGTGACCGCAAAATTAAAGTTAAATATTTGCATTCTGAAATTGACACCATGGAGCGTGTCGAAATTATCAACGGGCTTCGAAATGGCGAATTTGATGTGCTTGTAGGAATCAACTTGCTTAGGGAAGGTCTTGATATGCCGGAAGTTGAATTAGTTGCGATTTTAGATGCCGACAAAGAAGGATTCTTGCGCAGCGAAGGAGCGTTGATTCAAACAATCGGAAGAGTTGCGCGAAATGAAAACGGCAGAGCGATTATGTATGCTGATGAAATCACCGATTCGATGAGACGTGCGATTGACGAAACGGCAAGGCGTCGCGAGATACAAAATCAATACAACAAAGAGCACGGAATAACTCCAAAAACAATTAAAAAGAATGTTAAAAACACTCTTGAAATCACCAAAAAGGTGACAGCTGATGAAATTAAAAAGAAAGATATTCCGGCTGAAATTGAGCGCTTAACAAGCATGATGAAGCTTGCTTCCAATTCGCTTGATTTTGAAAGAGCGATTGAAATTCGAAATAAAATACTAGTTTTAAAGAAAAAATTAGGCAAAAAAGATTAAAAAGGCAGAAATTATGGAAGAAAACATTACAATCGTGGGGGCGAAGGAAAATAATTTAAAAAACATCAACCTTACTCTTCCACGTGAAAAATTGATCGTGTTTACTGGTGTGAGCGGGTCGGGGAAGACGTCGCTTGCTTTTGGCACGATTTTCGCTGAGGGACAACGACGATATATTGAAAGTCTTTCTTCTTATGCACGCATGTTTTTAGGTCAGGCGCAAAAGCCAGATGTCGAATCGATCGACGGGCTGTCGCCTGCGATTTCGATAGACCAAAAAACAACCAACCACAACCCTCGCTCTACTGTGGGCACAGTTACTGAAATTTACGATTATTTAAGATTGCTGTTTGCGCGTGTTGGCACGGCATACTGTCCGCATTGTCATAAAGCAATTTCACGCCAAACTATCGATCAAATTGTTGAAGATGTGATGACTCGACCAGCGGGAACGAAGCTCACCATTCTCAGCCCTGTTGTAAGAAAAGAGAAAGGTGCGTTTGCAAAACTTTTTGAAAACTTGAAAAAGAGCGGATATGTGCGTGTCGAAGTTGACGGAAGCATGTATACACTTGATGAACAAATCGAACTTGACAAAAACATAAAGCACGAAATCAAGGTTGTTATCGACCGTATTGTTTTAAAAGAAGGAATTGAAGGGCGTTTAAACGAAAGTTTGGAAGCCGCTTTAAAACTTACTGATGGGCTTGCGATTGTTTCGTTTGATGACCAAGAAGAACTTTATTCAACAAATTATTCTTGCCCAACTTGTGGCTGGACTCTTGAAGAAATCACTCCAAGGCTCTTTTCGTTTAATGCACCTTTCGGGGCTTGTCCAAATTGTTCGGGTCTTGGCGAAATTGCTGACATTGATGAAAGTATTGTGCTTAAAAATTCGCATTTGTCGGTTGAGCAGGGTGCTTTCAATTTGACAGGTTGGAGATATGAAGAAGGCAGCATGGCGAAACTTTATTTCGACGCGCTCAGCAATAAATATGATATTCCACTAAATGTTCCTGTTAAATATTTGCCTAAAAAGGCGATTGACATATTCTTGTATGGCAATGGTGGCGAAAAGATGGATATCTTTGGCGACCAATATCGCAACAAAATGGCAGAGCGATGGAGAGGAAATCATGCGCTCAGTTTTGAAGGGCTTGTAAACAATTTAAAACGCAGATTAGCAGAAACAAAAAGCGAATTTATGCGCTTTGAAATCGGCAAGTTTTTGCGCAATCAAACATGTAAAGTTTGCGGAGGAAAACGTTTAAATGAATCCGCACTTGCGATTAAAATTGACGGTAAAGACATAATTGACATGTGCGATATGCCAGTTAGTGAATTGTTGCCTTATATGCAAAACATCAAATTGCCTAAATATAAAATGGTGATTGCAGAAAGCATTTTAAAAGAAGTTGTCGCACGTTTAAAATTCCTTTCTGATGTTGGACTGGGATATTTGACTCTTTCACGTTCGGCTGAAAGTTTGTCGGGCGGTGAGTCTCAAAGAATTAGACTTGCCACACAAATTGGCTCGGGACTTGTTGGCGTACTTTACATTTTGGATGAGCCTAGCATTGGGCTGCATCAGAGAGACAACGAAAAACTGCTTGCAACGCTTAAAAATCTTCGCGATTTAGGAAACACGTTGATTGTTGTAGAACACGACGAAGACACAATGCGCGCGGCTGATTGGCTTGTTGACGTTGGGCCTTATGCTGGCGTTCACGGCGGAGAGATTGTGGCTAGTGGTCCGGTTGAAGAGGTAATGAAAAATCCAAATTCAATCACTGCTAAATTTTTGCGCGGAGAAGAAAAAATCGCTATTCCTACTTCACGCCGAAAACCAAGTGGCTATATAACAGTTACGGGCGCTGCTCAAAACAACTTGAAAAAGATGAATGTTAAAATTCCGCTTGGCGTGTTTACTGCTGTTACTGGCGTGTCGGGCAGTGGAAAGTCTAGCCTTGTCAACGGCGTGCTTTATCCACACTTGTCAAATTTACTTAATGGCAGCCACATCGAAGAAGGAAAATTCGCAAAGATTGAAGGAGTCGAACAACTTGATAAAGTTATTTGCATCGACCAAGCACCAATCGGCAGAACGCCTCGAAGCAACCCAGCTACCTACACGGGATTGTTCACTCCAATTAGAGAACTGTTTGCAGCGACGGCTGATGCAAAGATGCGTGGCTATACTTCAAGCAGATTTTCATTCAATGTAAAAGGTGGACGATGCGAGGCGTGTGATGGCGCGGGCGTAAAAGAAATCGAAATGTATTTTTTACCAGACATTACTGTTCCTTGCGAAGTGTGTAAGGGAAAACGCTATAACCATGAAACGCTTGAAGTCAAATACAAGGGCAAGACTATTTCAGAAGTGCTTGACATGACAGTTGAAGAAGCATTGAAGTTTTTTGAAAATATTCCAACAATCAAAAACAAATTGCAGGCGCTTTATGATGTTGGTTTGTCATATATTAAACTTGGACAGCCCGCAACCGAACTTTCGGGCGGTGAAGCGCAGAGGGTTAAACTTGCAACCGAACTTTCAAAACGAGAGACAGGCAAAACGTTTTATATTCTTGACGAGCCAACTACTGGACTGCATATGTATGACGTTAAAAAACTTGTTGCTATTCTTGACAGGTTGGTTGGCAACGGAAACAGCGTTGTAGTGATCGAACACAATTTGGACGTAATTAAATGCGCAGATCAAATTATTGATTTGGGGCCAGAAGGCGGCTCGGGCGGAGGCGAAGTTGTTGCCACAGGAACGCCTGAAGAAGTTGCAAAAAATGAAAAATCATGGACAGGAAAATTTCTTAAAAATGTATTAAAACAATAAAAATGGAGCAAAAATGCTTCATTTTTTGTTTTTTCTTGCAAAATTATGTGAAAAATGCTAAAATATGCTCATGCGAATAATATCATTAGCATCGGGCAGCGATGGCAACATGACATATCTTGAAAGCGAAAAAGTCAAGGTTTTAATTGACATAGGTTTGTCGTGCTCTGAGGCGGTTAAAAGGCTTAGTCTTATCGGTGTTAAACCTTCGCAAATTGATGTAATTTTGATTACGCACGAGCACAACGACCACATAAAAGGCGTCGATGCTTTTTCATACAAATACGACAAACCTATTTTTGCGCACAAAGACGTGTGGGAAAATATGAAATACAAACTTTTAAAAACTCCACCAAAAAACCGCCGCTTTTTTGAGACGGAATCGTTTATGCTGCGCGACATAACTGTTCATGCTGTGCCGCTTAATCACGATGTGCCTTGCTTTGGATACGTGTTTGAAAATAATGGCGCGAAGATAAGTATTTTGACAGATGTTGGGCATACTAACGACAGAATACTTGACAGTATTCGAGGGAGCCAACTGGTTTACCTTGAAGCAAACTATGACAAGACGATGCTTAGAGAGGGAACAAAATATCCGCTTGCTCTTAAAAACCGCATTGCTGGTGGACACGGGCATATATCAAATGACGAAAGCGCTATGATTGTTAAAAGTCTTGTCGAAAGTGGCAGTAGACAGATTGTTCTGTCGCACTTAAGCAGAGAAAACAATTCTCCAAGTCTGGCATACAACTATATTTCAGACAAGCTCAAAAACTGGGGGATCATTGAAGGCGTGCATGTCAAGATTGATGTCGCAACATCGCAGCCGGGCACATTGTTTAAGCTTTAAGGTTTCTTCGTGACTCCTAAAAAGGAGAAAATTATGAAGAAACTTTTTTATTGTGCGTGGGCGCTTGCAATGGCGTCAGTGTTGATGCTGACAGGTTGCGGAAGCAGCGAAGTTGCCGACCAAAGTGTTGACATGAGCGTGCGACGTATAGCAACCGAAAACGCGGCTTCAACAAGTGATATGCTGGAAGAAGCCAGAAGTGCCGTCGTCGGAATTTCTGTTTCATATCCTGATGGCTATGTCATTGGCAGCGGTGTGGCAATTTCAGACGGCGGGCTAATTTTAACAAATAATCACGTCGTTGAAGACGGCAAAAAAATCACGCTTTATTATGCAGACAAAACCACAGGACAAGCCAAACTTATGTGGTCTGACGCAGGGCTTGACCTTGCCATAATTTCGTCGTCAAAAGTTATTCCATATTTAGGCATCGAAACAAGTGTGCCACAAATCGGAGAAGAAGTTTTTACACTTGGAACACCGCTTACTCTTGAATTTAAACACACCGTTACGCACGGAATTGTCAGCGCAATAAACAGGACATTAGAGACTGAGACTTCTTCGGGAGTAAGTTTTTTGCAATCATTGATTCAGCATGACGCGCCAATAAATCCCGGCAATTCTGGCGGCCCGCTTATAAATAGTCAAGGGCAAGTTATCGGGATTAACACTTTAAAAGCGACAGAAGGTGAAGGGATAGGGTTTGCCATTCCTATTGAAACAGCAAGTTTAGCGGTTGAAAAACTTAAACAAAATCCAAATTACCAGTCCGCATATCTTGGAATTTTTGGATTTGACAGCGACATCGCGCTTGCAAATGGTCAAAATCTTTCAAGCCAAGGTGTTTACACGGTTTCAACAGATGGGCCAGCAGCCAAAGCGGGCATACAAAAAGGTGACTTGGTTGTCAAAGTTGGCGACTATAATATAGATAATTTGCTATCGCTTCGAAAATCGGTTTTTGCATACAACAAAGGAGACAATGTGCTTGTTAAATTTGTTCGTGATGGGCAGATGAAAGAAGCGCTTGTTACTCTTAAATAATTGTCAAAAAAACAGCTTTAAAACAGCAATTTTACGGAAGTGGCGTTTTCCAACTTTTTTTAAATAACATCTTGAAATCTTCAGCAGAAAGTGCTATAATATTATGTAAACAAAAAAATATTTTGTTAAGGAGAGGGAAAATGACAATTTCTGAATTAATTTTAAATCCAAATGAATTGAAAAATTTAAATGCAGCAAGTGTTAGAAAAGCGTCTAAAGAATCTTTCATTCCAGGTGTTAAAAATTACTCCGATAAAGAACGCGGAGTGCTTAGTGCATTTTGCAATACAGATTTTAAAATGTATGATAAAGAAGTGGGTTATTTCTGGAAGACATTAGAAAATGCTTATAAAGATTTAGAACAACTTCAAAATACAGGTGTTTTTGTTGCAGAACCAGATAAAAGAACAAAATTTCCAACCGACATTGTTGATGCGTGCCGAGTGTGTGATAAATTTTATGGTATCGTAATGGGCAAAATGAAAGACTCATTTAACCTTATTAAAGGAAAAAGGGGAAAGGACGACTATTATGAAATTAAAAGCGACTCACCATTAGCAAAACTTGTTAAAGATAAATCTGACGAAAGAGATATGTCGCTTTACAACGCTAGAGAAGTTGTTGCTTATTTGGCAACTTATCTTGCAGTTGAAAACGGACTAGTTGACAGTATTGTAACAAGTGAACAATCAAAACAAGATACTTTAACATATCTTTTTAACGGACTTGTTGAGCCAAAAAACGGTGGGATTCTTAATGCACTTAAAAAATATAAAAATGCTTACGAAGGTCAAAAAGAAAACATGATGGATGTTTTCACAATTAGAGAAATTGCAAGTGAACTTGCAAAACTATCAATTGAAAGTGTAAAAGAAGAAATCACATCAAAAATTGACTTAGATGTAGCAAGTAATTTCTATAACTGTGAAATGCTTGAAGCAATTGAAACAATGTCACCAACTGAATTTAAAGATATCCCACTTGCTCTTGATGAAGGAAAATCAAACTACCGTGTTGCTTTTATTGATGAAAAAGCAAGAAGGGACTTTAGAGAAAATGTTAGGAATTACGAAACAGCAGACGAAGCAAAAAAAGCACTTGACGATAATGGTGCGCGCGGAACGGATCTTCTTGCAGCAATAAAGTATTATGATAAACAAATGTTGCAAGACGAAAAAGACAAGGTAGTTGATACATTTGAAGAAGGCGCATGGCTTTGCATTGCAAACCTTTTAATCGTAGAATTTGCTGGTGTAGAAGGAAAAAACAAAGAACGTCTTCAACAGGTGTTTGCAATTCCTCTTGCACAATGTCTTGACAGAGTTGAATCTCCAGAAAAAAGACTTGAAATTGTTAAAAAAGCAATCAAAAAAGTTGACGAACTACATTTTGAAAGCAAAATTGAATTAACAGAAGAAGACTCGGCAGCTGTGGACACAGGATATGTTAGATTGGCTGCTTTTGCTGCAGCAAGAAGCTCAGATAAGAGTGCCGAAGTAAAAGCACCAAGCTATCCTTTAAAGAAATACAAAACATATATGCACGAGGCAATGTCGGGCGTATTAAAAGACATAAAGAAAGAAGGTAAAAAACAATACTATCAATATTGCCCTGTGACGGCACTTATGCAAGCTGGACTTTTGCCAAGAATGAAAAAGAACGGCATTGTTATTGAAGGCAACAAGCAAGTCGAAAAAGACTTTAAAACTTTTGTTCAAATGAAATCTGAAATTGAAGGAACAGTTGCATCTGAAAAAGCCCAAAAGAAAGCAAATAAAATCGCCAAAAACTACAATTTAAGTGAAGAAGAACAAGAAGTTGTTGAGAAAGTATATGGTGGCTTGTTAGATAAGGAACAACAATTTAAAGAAAAAGTTGAAGCAACTGGCAAAAAATATAACGAGCTTAGTAATGCTGAAAAACTTAAATTGCTTGAAACGATTGGTCTTACACAGGAAGAAGCAGAAGCATCAGTTTATGACGCTTACGGCAAAAAGAAACCCACAGGCGACGAAGTTGACGCTGCGAGATAGAAGCATAGAAGGCATAGCTTAAAAACAAAAAAGAAGTTGAAATTCAACTTCTTTTTTTTATGCTTGATTTGATGAATTTAAAAGATGTTGCATTTTTCTTTCAACAACTTTTTGTATGCCGTCCATTCCTTCCTTAAGATATTTGCGTTGGTCAAAGTTTTCTGGATGTTCAGTAAGGCTGCGGCGAACGCCTTCGGTGAAGGCGATTCTTAAATCGGTGTCGGTGTTAATTTTTACTACGTTGTGCTTAGTTAGGGCGATATGAGTAAGGTTTTCATCAACGCCTTTTGGTTTTCCTAAATTGCCGCCGAGCGCGTTTATGCTTTCAACAAGTTTTTCATCTACGGAAGAAGCGCCGTGAAGCACAAGGGGATAATCCTTTGGCAGTGCGTTTTCAATTTGCGAAAGAATATCAAATCGTAATTTACTTTCGCCCGAAAATTTGTAGGCGCCGTGGCTTGTTCCAATTGCAACGGCAAGGCTGTCTACGCCGGTTTGCTCTACAAACAATTTCGCTTGCGCTGGGTCGGTGAAGTGATGTTCGTCGCAAGAGACGTTGTCTTCGACGCCTTTAAGCTGGCCAAGTTCACCTTCAACGAAAATTCCTTTTTGGTGTGCATATTTTACAACTTTTTTTGTAAGTGCAACATTTTCGTTAAATTCAAGAGAGCTTGCGTCAATCATAACGCTGTCAAAGCCAAGTGCGATTGCTTTTTTGCATACTTCAAAACTTTTGCCGTGGTCAAGATGCAAAAATATTGGGGCCTTGTATTGTTTTTTAGCAACGGCTACTACTGCTTTGATGTATTCGCCACCCATAAATGACAAAGCGCCTTCGCTGACTGCGATGATTACTGGGCTGTGCTGGTTTTCGGCTGCTGCGCAAATTGCTTTAAGACCTTCTAGGCTTGAAAAATTGAATGCGCCAAGCGCGAAACCTTTTTTATTTGCTTTTTTATAATAAAACATTAAATCTTTCATATGACAAATTATATCATATTTTCGCAAAAATCAAAACATATGTTGTTTATGGGAGAGAAAATATGAAAAATAAATTTTTATTCGCACTTGCATTTATTTCGGCGTGTGTGGGTATGACGGGTTGCGCGCAATATGACGAACTCAGCCTTGTTGGCAAAAATATGTCAGAAATGAGCGATGTTTATTATTTTTCGGACAATTCGCAATTTAGTGTTTCGCTTTGTTCTGGCAAAAGGGAAGACCCATATGCCTATGATGGTTACAGCCAAAACAAAGTTGATTTTGCGTTGATAACTGCACAACTTGATTCGTGTGATGACGAAATGGCGTGTGTTGTAATTGATGGACAAGAGCAAAATGTGCTGCTTGAATTTAATTATAAAACCGCCAACCATGTCGCCGACTTAGAAAGAAAATTAACAGGCAATGAGCAAATTTTTATAAAAGTTGGTCAAAAAAGTGCAAATTTAGTGTGCAAAAGCGCAGATTTCGGAGTTTCGGCACAACAAGCAATTAAACTTGGAGTAGAAACAATGCAGGAATTTATCACTCCGCTTTGCAATCAGGACAAGTTTAATGGCGAATGTTATTTGAAGGTGCTTGACAGTTTGACGGGCGGGTTCAACGAAGTGTTTTGGCTGTTTAGTGTGCTTGATAGAAATGGGCACGTTGAAAATATAGTAATTTCAACAAATCAGCCAATTGTGCTTGCAGACGGAAATGAAAGTATGATATAATTTTCGTGTGAAAACATATTCGACCGCCGAGGAAAAAGAGAAAGCGCTGCTTGTTGTGGTGCTTACTAAAAAAGGCGAAAGTAAAAACCGAAAAACTGACGAAATTACGCGTTTGGCACTTTCTACCGACCTTGAAGTGGAAGGTGTTTTTTCGCAGAACGTTAAAGATTTCAACCGCGCAACCGTAATAGGCAGCGGCAAGGTTGACGAAATCGCCGAATATTTAAAACAGCATCCTGTTGATGTCGTTGTGGTTGATTATAAACTCACAGGTTCACAAATTAAAAACCTTTCAAAAGAGTTTGATACAAGAGTGATTGATAGGGTTGGGCTTATTCTTGATATTTTCGCGCGCGGGGCAAAAACAAATGAAGCAAAGTTGCAGGTTCGACTTGCACAAAATCTTTACAATTTGCCTAAACTTGCAGACATGCAAGGAACAAGCGGACGATTCGGAAATGGCGGGGTCGGAATGCGTGGGCCCGGCGAAACAAAACTTGAATTAAACAGGCGGTTGCTTGAAAAAGAAATTGACATGCTGAAAAAAGAAATCGCAAAAATAAAAGAGCGCAGGCAAGTCAATCGCCGCGAACGTGAAAAAAATCGCATAAAGCGCATTGCACTTGTTGGGTATACAAACGCAGGGAAAAGCAGTTTATTGAATGCGCTGACTCGCGAAAATATTTACGCGGACGATAAATATTTTGCAACGCTTGACACGACAAGCAGAAAACTTTATTTGGATGGCGAAACGGTTATGATTACCGATACTGTAGGTTTTATTTCAGAATTGCCACACGAACTTGTCGACGCATTTGCTTCGACGCTTGAAGAAGCAAAAGATGCTGATCTTATCCTTCACGTTGTAGACCCAACAGCAACGTCGCTGACGGACGATAAGGAAAAGTATTACATCGAATCGATGCGCGTGACAAACAAAGTGCTTGATGATATCGGTGCAACGCAAAACAGATTGGTCGTTTACAACAAAATAGACTTAATAAATGACGAGTTTGAATTAAAAGCAAACGAAATTGCCGTTTCTGCAACAAAAAAGATTGGGCTTGACCAATTAAAAATAAAAATTAAGGAGATGTTAGTATGATAAATAAAATAATTCACTATATGTGGTTTGGCGGAAAGGAAATGCCGGACGATTTAAAAAAGAACCTTGCTTCTTGGAAGAAGTATTGCCCAGACTTTGAATTTATGTGCTGGGATGAAAGCAATTTTGATGTTAACATGTGCGATTTTACAAGACAAACATTCGAAACCAAAAAATTTGGCTTTTTGTCGGACTACGTAAGACTTTATGCTTTAAAAAAGTATGGCGGAATTTATCTCGACCTTGACATTGAAATGCTTAAACCTATCGATGACCTTCTTGAAAACGACAGTTTTATTGGGTTTGAAAACAAATATTGGTGCGGTTCAACACCTATCGGCGGACAAGGTGAATGGATTGACGATTTGCTTGAAATCTATAGCAAGCGTGATTTTATTGTGAATGGGAAAATGCAAATGATTCCGGCTCCTGTTATTTTTACTGATGTTCTTGTTAAAAAATATGGACTTGTTCAAAACAACACTCTTCAAAAATTCGGTGGGCTTACTGTTTATCCTGATGACTATCTCAGCCCTAAAAATTTCTGGACTGGTGAAATTAAGACTACTGAAAACTCATATTTTATTCATTACTATGCTGCGTCTTGGTTTGGAGCAAAAGACAAGATTGCAAATTTCTTTGGACATATGTTGAAAGGAATTATCGGCAATAAAAATTATAACAATCTTATTGAGAAAGCATCACTTAATGACGGCAAAAAGAAAATGAAGGCTTTAAACAAAGCGTTGAAAAAGAAAGAAGAACGCTTGAAAAAACAAGCGCTTAAAAATTAAATAGTATTAAAAAAAGCGGAACATTTGTTCCGTTTTTTTTGTGCGTTTTAAATTATTTGAATGCTTTGTTTGCGTTGAGTTTTTTTACTAAGAAATCAACATCAATGCCGTGAACTTCGGCGGCTTCTTCCAAAGTTTCCATTTGACTCATAGGGCAGTAGATGCAGTGCATTCCAAAACCGAGTAAAACTTCAGCAAGGGTTTCGTCCATTTCAAGAATGTCTTTTATGGTCATATCTTTTGTGATTTGTGTAATTTCTTTTTTCTGTTTTTTCATAATATTTGCTTCCTTTTTTACGGAAATAAATAATACATAAAAAAGTGTAAATTGTCAAATAATTGCAATAAAAATATGTTATTTTTTGCAATTTTTTGTCTTTTTTTTGTAATTATTCATAATTTAATTATTTTTTAAATAATTTTGTGGTATGGAAAAATTATCAGATTTAATTTCAAAAAAAATATTTTCTTTTGCCCAAGGCCGCAAAATTGGCTATGTGTTAAACGTTAAGTTTGACAATGCTTTTAACATTGATAAAATTATTGTGGCAAGCGAAGAAGATGAAAAAGAACTTGAACTTTCCGCCGATCGCATTCGAATAAGCGGCGACAATATTTTTATTGAAAACGAAAACGCGATTGTGCCTGCAACCTCACAAGTGTTCAGTATTATTGGCAAACAAGTTTTTACAAATCGCGGAATAGACTTGGGAAGGGTTATAGATGTTTATTTATCTAACAAAAAAGCCGTTTGCGTCATATCTGATAAGTTGGCGTTTTCACCAAGACAAATTGGGGTGATTGGACAAGATGCTATAATCTTAGGTAAGGTGAATGCCACAGCAAGGCAAGTTAATGTTTTTGCTCCAAAAGGGGAAGAAGAGTATGTTTCGATTATGCCAATTCAGCAAAAGATAGAGCCGCAAATCCCACAGCGCGTGAGCATGGATTCGCGAAGTTTAATTGGCAAAATGGCAACAAAAGATATTTTTGGGTTAAATAATGAATTAATTATTAAAAAATATGAAATAATTACTCAAAAAAAATTAAATGAAATAAAAAAACACAATAAATTAAATATATTATTTTATAATTGCAAATAGGGTTAAATCGTTTGTATTTTTGAGTGCGTTTGTAGTAAAATATTTACAAGGAGAATTTTATTATGCAACGCATTATTCCTAGAAAGACGAAAGTCAAACTTGAATTTATTCGCGGTATTACCGGAATCGACTTAATCCTTGGTGTCATTGGTGCAGCAATCGCTGTTGTTTTGTTTGCGTCAAACTTTCCTGGCCACTTTTGGATAGCCGGTGTTTACACAATATTTTTCTTGTCTATCTTCATAAAGATTTCAGAAGACGAAAGACTGTATGTGACGTGTGCTTACTTGTTCCGATTTATGGCACAAAAGAAAAAGTTTTCTGTTGACAGCAAAAAAGGGAAAAAGGGCGACATCAGCGAGATGATTCCTTTTGAAGACATCTATCAAGACAGATTTATCAACTTTGGCTCTTATTATGGACAAGTCATTGAAATTACCCCTGTGCTTTTTGGCTTGCTTACTGAATACACCCAAGACAACGTTATCGAAAGCTTTGCCAATGCGCTGCGTCGTTTAAGTCCTGACCAAACATGTTCGATCATCAAACTCAACCTTGCTATGGTGCTGGACAATTACATATACAATGAAAATAAAAAATACGAACTTTTGCTTGAAATGCAATATGAGCATCAAGTGACTGACAAAGAAGTTGAAGCAAGAAGCCCTGTTTTTGAAGAAAGAGTTTCATTTATGGAAAACTTAAACAGAAAAGACAAGGTTTACAAAGATCACTTCTACGTTGTAGTTTACGACAAAGATAAAGACTTGCTTGAAAACACTGTAAACGGAATGATCAATGCTTTGGCGTCATCTCTTGCCCCAGTAAGTTCAAAAAGACTTTATGGAACAGACCTTACAGTTTTCTTAAAAGCAAACTACGGCCGTGAATTTGACCAAAGAGATTTGGAAAGCCTTCCATTCTCACAATATATGGATTGGGCAAAACCTAAAAAAGTTCAATTCAAAGCGGCTAAATATTTGATCGACGACAACGCGTTTAGAACATATGCAATCACCGACTATCCATTGAATGTTGGCAACGCATGGGGAGCAGACATATTCTTGCTTGACAGAACAAAAGTTGTTATGAAATTCAACCAAGTTCCAAAATACAATGCCGAACGTTCAATTGATAAAGCCATCATGGATATGGAATCAAAACTTTACAAGACAGGACGTTCTTCAAGCCAAATCGAACTTCAAACTCACGTTGAAACTCTTAGAAACTTGCTTGTAAGTTTGAAAAACAACAACCAACAACTTTATGATGTAAACACATTCATCACTTGCGAAGATGCTGCTAAACGTGATGTTAAGGCTATGCTTAAACAAAGTGGCTTTAAATTTAGTGAAATGTTTGCCCGTCAACAAGACGCATTCATCAGCTCAAACATCTCTCGCCGTGACAACATTAAATCATACCGCAGAGGTATTCCAACTTCTACTCTTGCTGCTGTGTTCCCATTTATTTCGAGCGCTCTTCAAGATGAAAGCGGAATTTATATCGGCGACAACGAATATCCAGTTTTTGTTGACTTCTTTAAACGTGACAGCGTTCGTGTCAACTCAAATATGATGGTTATTGGTAAGTCTGGTTCTGGTAAATCTTACGCAACCAAAACCTTGCTGGCAAACCTTGCCGCCGACAACTGCAAAATCTTTATTCTCGACCCTGAAAAAGAATACGCATTGCTCACCGAATCACTGGGCGGCAAATATATCGACGTTGGTTCGTCATTGCATGGTATTTTAAACCCATTCCACGTTATTTCATCTCTCGATGAAGGAGAAGAAGAGCAACAAGATGATGACGAAGGCGAAATTGACCTTGAAACATTTCAAGTTAAAAAGAAGAAAAAGAAGGTTCAAGTTGTAAATGACTCATATTCGCAGCACTTGCAGTTCTTGGAACAATTCTTCCGTAGTATTTTGGAAGGTATTAGTTCGGACGCTTTCGAACTTTTGAACTCGCTTATCGTTGATACATATAAAAAGAAAGGAATTGACGAAAACACATATATTCCTGCCTTAAAGCCTGCAGACTTCCCAATATTTGACGACCTTTACGCTTTAATTTTGGATAGAATTAAAACTTGCAAAGACGAGTTTACTCTTAGAAACTTGATGACGATTGAAACATATATCAAAAAGTTTGCTACTGGCGGACGTAACAGCAAGTTGTGGAACGGTCCTACATCAATCGAAACAAACGAAAACTTTGTTTGCTTTAACTTTCAATCGCTTATTGCAAACAACAACGCGTTGCTGACAAACGCGCAGATGCTTTTGGTGTTTAGATACCTTAACAACGAAATCATCAACAACAAAGATTTCAACGCAAAATACCACAAAGGCGACAAGAAAAACAACCGTAAAATTATTGTTGCCGTCGACGAAGCCCACGTGTTTATTAACCCACGTTATCCAATCGCGCTTGACTTTATGGCGCAAATGGCTAAACGTATCCGTAAATATTCGGGTATGCAAATCGTTATTACACAAAACATCGCCGACTTTGTTGGTAGTGAAGAAATTCAAAGACAATCAACAGCCGTTATTAACGCCTGCCAATATTCACTTATATTCGCTTTGGCGCCAAACGATATCAACGACTTGGTTGAGCTTTATAAAAAATCAGGCGGAATCAACGAAGAAGAACAAAACGCTATCGTTACCGCAACTTTGGGTCAAGCATTCTTGATTACTGGCCCAACAAACAGAACCATGATTCAAGTTGTTGCTCAAGACTATATCAGAGCAATGTTCTCAAACCCTAACGAATAGTTTTAACTTTTGAAAGGAAAAAATGGAAAGAGTAAGACGAAATATTAAAAAATTGATAAGTTGTTTATGCCTAGGAGTGATTATGTTGCTCTCAGGCCTCTTTTTTGTCGGTTGCGGCGAAAGCCCTGCTGATAAACTTACTCTTAACCCAGACAGGGAAGTGGTTGATGTTTATGCCGGCGAAAGTGAAAACATCACTTTCACAATTGGCAACTATACAAACGGCATTGACACTTCACTTAGTTTTACTCTTGTTGACAGCACAATTTCATCAACCGAAAGTGAGCACGTTAAACTTGAAGTTGTCAATAAGGATGGCACAAAAACAACCGTTAAAGTAACAGGCAAAACTGGTGGCAAGACCACACTTGTTGCTTCGACAAATGAAGGAAACAAAAAAGCTAGCGTAATAATCAACGTAAAACAATATTCTTCTAAATTTGAACTTAAAAGAAACTCTTTAATTTACGTGTCAAAAACTACACCTTTTATTCCTAGTGAAAAACTTTTCAATTTCGACGACAATGCAACCGAACGTAAAGTTACATTTCACTTTACAGATGCGGTGAGCAAAGCCAACGACAACAACGCATTTGTAAAGGCGGAACTTGTTAAAGATGAAAACGATATTTATTCTGTAATCTTCTATCAAGAAGATGGATTTGCCGTTGTCCGCGACGAATACAAAAACATTTTAGAAGGAACTGGAATAAGCATTGTTGCAAAATATTACAACCCACAAACTAATGCAACCGAAAGTCAACAATTCAATTTAACAGTGCTGTATGGATTCGAAGACGGAACGAAAATTGAAGCGTATGACGATGCCGGCGCAGTTGAAAAAATCGAACTTGTAACAAACGACGATGGTGACGGGACTAACAACTGGAGAAGCAAAAATTTCAAAGTTAAAGTTCCTCACGTTGAAAATATTGAAGGAACGGAAAATGTAAAATTTGACGTTCAAAATGATAAAAATGGCTTAATTTCTGTTCAAAAAGTTAAAAATTTGGACGAATCAACCGCAAATATTGATGTTTACGACTTTGAAATTGTAAGCACAGCAGTTGCTGCAAGCCAAACAACAATCAGACTTAGATTGTATTATGAAATTGACGGAATCAGTTATGTTGACAGCGGAGATTCTTCAGTTGAGCAACAAATTTCAATTCCGGTTTATGTAAAAATTGCACCTTCAAAAATAGTTGTAAATAATGTTGAACAAACATCAGCAGACAACCAATACGACTTTTATAACCACTATGATGGCGAATTTGGCTGGAGAGAATTTAACATTGACGTTTATGCAACAGACAGCAGTTTTGAACACGTTTTAATGACATTCGACAATGATTTGATTGTCAAATATAAAAACAAAGTTTACACAGCAGGTGTTACAACTTATCAACTTAAAATTGATGATGTAAAACAAAAAGTTTATGTTCGTGGCGCGAGTGATGCCCCAGCGACAACATCTCCAAAACAAATTAAATTTGAAGTAGTAAGTGATTACATTCGAAGCGAATGCTCGTATGTGTGCAACTACTCAATTTTGACGGGCGCGACTCGTCTTGAATATGACAACCCAAACACTGGATATGAATACAAACCAAATCAAGGCAACACTGGTGTTTTTGTGTCATCATCTTCAATCGAAGCAGTGTTTACACACTTAATTACTGATAATGATTTTGGATATGCAACTGTTTCATATTATGATGGCCAAATAACAGCAGCAAGGGTTGTTTATGACGGCAAAGAAGAATATGCTGGCAGCGCTCTTGGAAAAATTGTAAAATTGAAAATTATTCCTCAAAAAGTTGGGGACGTTACATATAAAATCACACTTGATAACGGTGTTTCAAAGCTAGTTACATTCCGTGTGATTGATACTTTTGACAACTTTTCTGTAAACTTGGCGGGAACAGGCAATGACGGCGTTCAAAGTGCTGAAAAAGTGACCGCACCAGAAGAAGGCTACAACGACGAGATGAAACTCGTTATGCAAAACACCACAGAAAAAGACAGCGATGGCAACATCAAAATTGTTTATGACAAAAAAGCGAGCTTGATTTTGGGGAGTTCAAATGGAAGCAGTGTTTTTTACTCAGTAACACATTCTATTTCAAACGTCGGAGTAGTTGCTGTTGAAGGATCAGACAAAACAAACTATGTTGTGACAACTTCAAAATATGGGGAAGGCTACATTGACTTTAAAGCAGTGGGAATAAACATTGAAGACTTTAAAGTTTCTTCAATTACAAGACTTGCAAAAGTCAACTTTACAAGTTTTGTTCCAGTTTATTCATTGGACGTTTATGACACAAATAAAGATGGCGTAATCAATGCCAAAGCCAACAATATCTCACTTTATGTTGGCAGCATGGTAAGTGATCCGGAGTTGCAAACTGCAAGACTCAGCATAAAAGTTGAGCCACAAGCGGACGCATATGGTTTTTACGATCCAACCAGCAGTGACGCAAGCACAAGCGTTATGCGCAATGAAAATTATAATGAAAGATATGTTTATTGGACAGTAAACGGTGCAAATGTTTACACTCTTAATAACGAGCCGGCGGACCTTGCAAGAATGATTTATGGACAAACTTATAAGATTGGTCCAGATGCAATAAATTATTTTGGGACATTTGATACAATTACAGGAACATTCCTTATAAATAAAGATATGAAAGCGACATTTACATTTACTATGTTTGCTTCAATCAGACAATACGGAAATTCTAAATATTTCTCAGTTACTATCAAAGGTGAGACATACGATTTTGTTGAAAGAGTTTACACAAACGTAAGCGCAAATGAATTGGTGTTTACTCCTTCTAAAAAGTCTTATGAAATTGGCGTTTATTTAAATCCTGCCACTGCGACAAACACAGATGTTGTAGCAAAATTTATAAGCAATAATGCAGAAGAAAAAAATAAGCTGATCAATGAAGGTGAGATTGTTATCAAAGAAGTTGGAAAAGGAATCCGACTTGTTACAATCAAGTTAAACGAAGCCGTGCTCAGTCCATCACATACAGGTACATTGTCGGGAGTGCTTCAAATCATTCCGAAAGCGTGGTATGTTGACGACAAGATTATCGCAGGCTATGAAAACTCGATTATTAAAATGGTAATTAATTATGCGGACGGAACAGAAGAAAATCCTTATGTTTTAAGTTCGGCAGAAGATGTGATTGCTATTGGCGAAAGTGATGCCGCAATGAAATCACATTATAGATTGTCGACCACTATTGATTTAAGCGGATATTCAAGCAAATTGCCTCTTGGTGGAGATAAAGCATTTTCTGGATCGATTGTCGGAACAGACGATGCTTCAATCGTTGGAATTAACATTAAAAATGTTTCGGCAACCGGCAATTTTGGATTATTTAATTCTATAACAGGAAAAATTAAAAATTTAACAATAAAAGGTTCTATCAACCTTCAAACAGGAAGCGTTGTTGGTGGCTTGCTTGCAAGCAAACTTGCTAGCGGCGCGCAACTTACAAACGTAACCGCATACATTTCAAAAAGCAGCATAAAAGCAGGAGCAAACCCTGTAAAATTCGGTGGACTTGTTGGTGAAAATAATGGCACAATAGAAGATATGTGCGTGATTTATGAAGACTTTATGACAATCTCTTCAACATCTTCTGAAGTTCGTGCCGGTGGAATTGCAGGAGAAAGCACTGGCAGTATCTTAGGAAGAAAAGATGTAACAAGTCGCTTTGGCATTTCTGCTTATTCAGTTTATGCACTTATTAAAGTTGAAGACGAAAACGGTCAATTTGTAACAACAGGCTCAGTCGGCGCAGTTGCTTCGCAGCAAACTGGTGGACAAATTCTCAATATACTTGCTGGCGGAGAGCTTTATGCTGAGCGTGCCGGCGGAATAGTTGCTGATTTTGCTGAGAACAAAGGAACTAAAATAGATGGATTTACAGTTCGAACTCAAGTTCGCGGACAAAAAGTTGCACTTATTGCTGTAAGTGCGCCAGAAGGTTCAATCGCTTTCGCGGAAAATACTTCTGATGATCCAATTAAAGGATTCAAAATTCAAGCAACAGACGATGGTGTAAGCACAGGTATTTATGCTTCAATGTATGTATTGATTCGAAATTCGATTGGCGAAGGAGACTTCAAATTTGAAAGCGAAAAAGCGAGAAACCACAAACTTGCAATTTACGATGGACCAGCGGAAATAGAAAAGTATACATCATTTGACTCTTATGTAAACAGAACTGAAATCAGCCTTGCCAATAGCATTGATTTTGAATATACAAACGATCAATACTTTGGCGACGTTTTGTTTGTTTCTCGAAACGAAGGCCTTGTAAAAGAAGTATACAATTTTGCAAAACAAACCACATCATTTGATGTCGAGCCAAACGAAGATAACGGCTTTAAACGTCTTGTTGACAATGCCGGCAATGGTTCAAACGTAATATTTGCATATTATTTTGAAGCGGCCGGATATTATGGTGCGCAAGGTTATACAACGGAACAAGTTTACGAAGCGCAACTTGTTTTGGACGATTTAAACAAACTTAAATTGAACAGCAAGTTCTATCCAATCAAAATAGCGGGTTCTGATATTTCAATTTCATCAAAAAGTTCACTTGTTGAAATTTCGGCTTCTGGCGAACTTTACATCAAAGGCACAGGTGTTGCTGAAATTGAAGTGAGCAGTTTACTTAACAGAAAAAACAACGAAAAGATTTATTTATATATAATAAATTACTTCAATATTGAGTCTTATTTAAATGAGGGTCCGGATAAAGAAACGGGAATTTTCACACTTGGAGATTTAGTTCTCGGAGCGGAAAGTTCGTTTAAAGTTTACTCTAATGCAGGCGTTGATGTTATGATTTCTCCTTCATATTATCAAAAAAACTTTAAGGTAAAAGATATTGTCGCAAAAGATGCGGGAAGTGAAAACACCGACAACGGAGTTTGGGCATCGATTTCGCGCAGCGGACTTGTTCGAATTTCAAACCAACTTATTCAATTAAAATCAAACCATTCAGTTACGGCTAAAGCTGAAGGAACATTAAATCACGGGGCAGCAACTCCTTCAAGAGATGGCATCACTTTCACAAAAACCAAGGATGTTTTAGATCCTAACGCAAGTGATACGATTACGTTAAAAGCATCAATGAAACAAACAATTGATGGCAAGGAATATCACCTTGATATCACAACTCTTAAAAATGTTAAAATCAATTATTATGAAGGGGCAAAAGAAATTAAGTCGCTTAATGAAAATTATGTTCTTTCCTCAAGTATCGTTGTAAATGATACGTTCGTAATTGACTCAGACGATAAAGATGATTTCATCAACGAAAATAAGGTCAAATTTGTTGATAAAGAAACTGACATAGAGACAAAAATATTTAATGTAAAATTTGAAAAAGTGAAAGACAAAGCACTGACATTTAATGCTCAAATTTCAGTTAATAAAAATTCTGAAGAATTTCAAAACAGATTTACTAAAAACATTTATAAAGAATATAAAATGATTCTTCAAGCAAAATCAAATGAAGAATATGTGAAAGAAATTCCTATTCTTCTTGTTCAAGAAAACGTTGATGTAATTGCTTTCACAAATTATGCGTTGAGTGTAGCCGAAAACGGAGGCAACCTTGTATTAGATGAGACAAACAATATTGTTCCTGGAATTAGGGGAATGCTTTCAGTTACACTTTCACCACTTGATGCTGATTTTGACTATGTTGAAATTGCAAACAACGAAATGAATACTCTTGATGGTGCAAGCCAAGGAACATTTGTTATTGGAATGATGGTTAATGGCGAATTTAAAGTTATTCCAAACGCAGAATCAATCGACGGCGGAGTAAAAATTTCAAAATCAAATCTTGAAAAATTCTTTGCAGATAAAAGCAACAACGCAAACTATCAAGGTCAAATTTTCGTTAGATACATTTTCTCAAACAAAGATGTTGAAGACGGAACCTCAGTTGGAATTGATGTAACGGTAAGACAAACCGGCGGAGACCTTTCAAGAACAGCAAGTTATAAATTCTATAAGAAAGACGGGGTTAAACTGGGGCTTACAGGATTTACAAACAAAACATTTGTTGCTCGTGGTCTTGAATATGAACTTGATGTATCGACGATTGGCTATGACGAAAGCACAGTATTATTGACATCTAATAAGCCTCAACAGGCTGCCATCATAAATCGTGATGGAAAGTATTATGTAAAAATCACTAATGATACAATCTCTTATCCAAACGGCATTGCGGGATTGCCATTTACATTGACTCTTTCAGCAAGCAAAGTCGATGACTTTGGCGGAAGTGTTGTTGATACTTGCGAATTAAACTTGACCATTTTGGAATATGTCATTAACTATGACAATCAAACAGCGCAAGACATTGTTTCGGGAACAAGCAACGGCGTATTGACAACTGCAGTTGGAGATAAAAAACAACTTGCGATTTCATTTGACGGACTTGTAGAATACGACCATGAAAACAACACGGTTGCGGCTATGGTGGCTTCGTTCCTTAACGAACTTTCAACAAAAGGAACTTGGACGATTTACACCGACCTTAACCAAAACAATGCAAGCGGTGAACCTACTCTTGCTTTGCCTATTTCGAATCTAAATTCGACAAAATCGGTTATCACAGAGCGCGAAGATTTCAATATAAGATATCTTAAAATTTCAGACCTTGCTCTTACAACTTTACAATCTCACGATCCACAAGTCGTAAGAAGATATTACTTCACATACAGCGGACGCTACAAAGTGAGCGGGGGAAAATATGTCTATGAAAACGATAATAGTGCTCTTCCTATCAACTCTCAATTTGATGTTTACTCTTACATGAGAGGTTCGGAAGAGAGCCCTAACCCTGTAACCACCTATAAAGAATTTTTAGAGATGGAACAAGGCGGATATTACATTCAGTTGCAAGATATTCATGTTCCTGCTGATGAATTTGCTCCATTAAACACGGCAATCAAATATTTTGACGGAAATAGTTATAAATTTATATTTGACGATGCAACATACGAACTTGGAACAACAAATTCAGTTGGACTCTTTGGAACAGTTAATTCAGGCACAATTATTAAAAACATCACAATTCAAACGGGAAGCGAAGAAGTTGACTATGTCACATTCAATTCTTCAGCAACTTCTGCCATTAACTTTGGTTTTGTGGCTGGCTCAAACAGCGGAACAATCACAAATGCAAAGATTATAAATGGTGGAGTGTCAAGTTCGCTTGCGTTTAAAAACACACCTTCAACCGAAGGTTACTATTTCGGCGGTGTTGTTGGACAAAACAGCGGCTACATAACTCACAGCCAATCACACATTGTGATTGAATCGGTTGTCAGTATGGGAGGTGTTGTTGGCTCAAACCAAGGCACAGTCGCATCATCACTTTTCAAAAACGGAAAATTGACAAACAAATCAATTTACAACGATATTTTTGGAGTCGGCGGCGTTGCTGCAGTCAACAGCGAAAGCGCTGTGATTGTCACAAGTTATTCGTCGGGTGTTGTAAGCGGCGACAGAATCTACTCTATGGAAACAGATGGAAGCATTCTTGATTCGAGTGTTCCGGTTGGCGGATTCATTTTCAGAAACGAAGGAACAATCAGAGATTGCTATTCAAATATACCTTTGGTTACAACTTCACGTTGCGCAGGATTTGCATTTAACAACAACGGAAAAATCATTCGCAGTTTCTCCACAAGCAAAATCACAAACGACAACAGTGCAACAAACTTCTATTTTGCAGGAGAGGGCATTGGAACGTTTGAAAACTGTTATTACATCAAAGGAAAAAGAATCAACAAAACACTTTCACCTTTGACACATACGGGTATCGCTGCTTTGACTTACAATGAAGAAGGCAACGGCAATTCACCAACTATTACTCAGAATGATTTTAAAGATCTTGCAAAACACTTTGGCGAATATTCATATGCTCAAGTGCCAAGCTATAACACAGTTTGGTTCTTCAGCGACGGCAATATTTCAACAGCGTTTCCATCACAGCAATTTGCTGGCGGAAGATTAGAACTTGCAAGTGCAAATATTGTTGCTACAAGTAAAAAGGAACACGTTAGAACAACACTCAATTCAGACGGAATTGCAGTTTACATTTATGCAACTGCAAAAGACACTCCAGATGACGGAAGCGTATTCAATCCATACGTGATTTATTCTCCAGAAACAATGGAAAATTATTTTGTCACAAACAACAAAATTGCAAGTGGCAATTATAGACTTGTTTGTCCAATAGATTACTCATCACTTGCTTCGGACTATTCACGTCTTTACACAATCGACATGAAAGGAAATTTTGAAGCAAACGATATGACAATCAGCGGTATCACTCTTTCATCAAATGAAAAATTGGATTATGCTGGATTGTTTGGAAGCATCACAGGTGCGGCAAGTGGCATCAATGCTTCAATTATGAACCTTAACTTGATTCCAAAAGAAGTTGTCTTTAACAACGCTTCAGAAGTTGGTGGGCTTGTTGGACGTGCTCAAAACGCCAATATTTACAACATCAACATCTATGGTGCAAGTTCAGGTGAAGAAGCAGATGTGACCGACGAACTTACAACCGTTACGGGCAAAAACATCGTCGGCGGTGTTGTCGGACTCACCAAAAACAGCTTCAATATTAAAAATGTTCGCTCACTTATCGGCGCATTTGCAACAAACGTGCCATCAGATAAGAGCCAAATCGATTTTGAAAAAGAAGGCTCAAACTATGACAATATCTCGTTTGTTGGCGGAATCGCAGGATACGTTTCGGGCAGCGGAACAATCAAAAATGCTTATGTAAACCGCGCAGCATCAAACATAATCGGTGGCAAAGCAGGATTTATGTATGGCGGAGTTGCAAAAGAGGCAACAATTAGAAATTCTTACCTTTATATGAACACTGCTATGAGAATGAAACCATATAGATATGCCGGACTTATCGCAGGCGAAATTAAAGGTAAGCTTTATGATACTTATGTTTATGGATATGCAAACGTGGTTGACGGAACAGAAGAACTGTTTGCATTAAAACCTTTTGCGGCAACCGCTATCGGCGGAATCGCGGGATTGCTTAATGGCGGTGAAATCACAACTGCTTACACAAGCCAAGGTTTTGCAATCGGAAACCAACCAACTGCATCGGTTGAAATTAACACAGTAAACTATGTCGGCGGAATTGTCGGCCAAGTAAGCGGCACAGGCAACAAAATTAGTCAAGTTGTAGTTGCCGGAAACATTAGCGCAAAAAATGTGCTCGGCGGAATTGTTGGTCAAGTTTCAAACGGAGCGACATTGACAATGACATCAGCAGCGTGCAGGGCAAACAAACTTAGCATGGAAGGACAAAACGCGACACCTGTTGTTGGCGGGCTTATAGGAAAGGTGGGAGACAATGCGAATGCAACAATCTCAAATGCTTACAATCTTGCAGATATTACCATCAAAACTTACACATATTCGACACAAATAAAAGCAAACTTTGGTGGAATTATCGGCGCAGCTAACGACGACGACAAAAATGCAAACAAATCAATTATCAATCTCAAAAATATTTATACCACAACTTATTACAACATCACACTTGAAGATAAATCATCGACGAATACAACTTCACAGGTTTATAGAGCGCATAATAACGCAGCAACCTCACCGACACCTTATGATTTCTATGTAACAGGAACGGAAGATTGCATTGGTGTTAACGAAGAAAAGGCAAAAGAGAATGCCGCTGCAAGAGTAATAGACTACAAGACGAATAGCACAACAAGCGCAAACATCTCAGGAGTCTACAACTCATCAATTTATAAATTTAGGGATGTTAATACACTTAACCCTACTCAAGATATTCTTGATAAAGGTTATACAACTTTAATGGCTAGAAAATATGGGAAGATTTCAATAACTGCAAACCAAAATGAATATGGAGCGGGGTTATATGACAATTTAAATTCTTCGAACTTGGAAAAGTTTAAGATTAACGCGGGCGACAAACTGGAAACATTTGAGTTGTATTGGAACTTATTTAACGGTGTTCACGGTTGGAAAGCCGCAGAAAACCAATTATCTTATCTTGAATTTGAAGAAAGTTTAAAACTTATTGGTTAAGATTTCCGCTGATTTTTCTTGAAAAAATGTTGAAAAAGTAGTTGACAAAAAAATGTAATTATGATAGTATTATCTTAACAATATGCGCAAGTTGAGATTGGTGGATTATTTATAATTAAATTAAGGGTATTTTAAAGCATGCTTTTTGCGTGCTTTATACCCTTTTTTTTGTCTTTATATTGCAGCATTAAGCATTTAAGGAGAGGCGGTATGTCATTAACACTTAAAAAACAAAAATTTGGAAAAACAGAAAGATATTCTTTCGCAAAACTCGATGATATTGTTCCAATCCCAGACTTATTGGGCATTCAAAAAAGTTCTTATAAAAACTTTATTGAAAATGGCATCAGATCAGTGCTTGATGAGTTTTCACCTGTAGTTGACTACAGCTTGAAAGCTAAACTCTATTTCTTAGACTTCAGTCTTGCTGGTGAACCTAAATACTCTATTAAGGAGTGCAAAAGAAGAGGCGCTTCTTATTCGGTTCCACTTAAAGTAAAGGCTAGATTTGTCATTGAAGAAACAGGTGAGGCTGTTGAACAAGAAGTATTCTTTGGTGACGTTCCTCTTATGAGCGAAAACGGCTCATTCCTTACAAACGGAATCGAAAGAGTTATTATCTCTCAAATTGTTCGTTCACCTAGCGTTTATCTTACAAGAGAAAAAGAAGACAACTCAACACTTCGCGCACAAATGATTCCTGAAAGAGGAATGTGGCTTGAAATCGAACAAGGCGCAAACGAAGCTGTAAAAATGGTTGTTGACAGACAACACAAATTCTCAATCGGCTTGTTCTTAAAGTGCTTCGGCTTTACAAGTGCCGAAATTGACAAACTGTTTGGTGGAAATAAATACATCAAAGCAGCGTTAGACCGCGAACCTCAACAAACACAAGATGAAGCATTGCTTGAATTTGCAAGAAAATCTCGTCCTACTGATGTTCCATCAGCAGAATCAACAAGAAACTATCTCAACGCATTCTTCTTTACAGATGCTTATTACAACCTTGCAAATGTTGGTAGATTTAAGTTTAACAACCGTCTTGACCTTGCAAACAGACTTCCTGGACTTGTAAGTTTTGAAAACATTGCTGTTAAAGATGAAGTTTTGGTTAAAGCAGGCGAAATCTTTACAGAAGAGTCAGCAAGAAAAGTTCAAGATGCCGGAATCAATGAAGTTTGGGTTCAAGTTAACGGCAAAAAACACCTTATGAGAGGTAACGGAAGAGTTAGACTTTCAGCAGTTATCCCTTGCGACGAAAGAGCACTTGGAATCACCGAAGAAGTATACTATCCAACTCTCATGCAAATCATGAAAGAAAACAAGACAAAAGAAAAACGTCTTGAAGCTATTAAGGCAAACGCTAAAAACCTTATCACAACAACACTTACAATGGACGATATCTTGGCTACAATCAGTGTTTATCTTGATTGCCTTGAAGGAATCGGATCTATTGACAAAGTCGACCACCTTTCAAACAAACGTCTTGCAACAGTTGGCGAACTGCTTTGCAAAGCATTCCGTTCAGGTGTTCAAAAACTCACACAAAACATTAAAGAGTCTCTTCAAGGAAAAGAACTTTCAGAAGTTACTCCATCACAAATCATCAATCCAAAACCAATCAACAAAGCGCTTAAAGATTTTGTTACTCAATCTCAACTTTCACAACTTATGGATCAAAACAACCCTCTTTCAGGCCTTTCACAAAAACGTCGTATCTCGGCTGTCGGCCCTGGCGGTGTAAAGAAGGAAAGAGCAGACGTTGGTATCCGTGATATTCACTATACTCACTACGGCAGAATCTGCGCAATCGAAACACCTGAAGGACAAAGCATTGGTCTTATCGACACACTTGCTACTTACGTTAAAGTAAACGAATATGGTTTCCTTGAAACTCCATATCGTCCAGTTGATAAAGCCACAGGAATTGTTTCAAAGAAATATGAATACAAAATGGCTGATATTGAAGATAAAGCCTACATCGCACAAGCAACCGAACCACTTGATGAAAACGGAAGATTTGTAAACAAACGTGTTATGGCTCGTCACGGCGCAACAATGGGTGAAGTTCCTGCAAGCCAAATCGACTATATGGACGTTTCACCACGTCAATTCATTTCAGTAGCCAGCGCACTTATTCCATTCATCAACTCAAACGAAGTAAACCGTGTTTTGATGGGTGCAAACATGCAAAGACAGGCCGTTCCTGTTTTGAGACCAGAAGCACCAATCGTTGGAACAGGTATGGAATATCGTGCAGCAAGAGACAGCGGAGCGCTTGGACTTGCTAAACACGCTGGAACAGTTTCATATGTGAGTGCAGATGAAATCAGAGTTTTAACCGAAAAAGGTGACGAAGATATTTATCCTCTTACAAAATTCGAAAAAACAAACAACGAAACTTGTAACAACCAAAAACCTTGCGTTAAGAAAGGCGAAAAAGTTAAAGAAGGCGATGTAATCTATGACGGCTACGGCTGTAACAATGGTGAACTTGCCCTTGGTAAAAACGTTCTTGTTGGTTATATGAACTGGCAAGGATACAACTTCGAAGACGCTATTTTGATCAACGAACGTTTGGTTAAAGAAGACGTTTATACAACAATCATTCTTAAAGAAGAAGAAATCAGCTGCAGAAACACTAAACTTGGTGACGAAGTTATTACTCGTGATATTCCTAACCTTGGTGAAGAAGCACTCAAAAATCTTGACGAAAACGGTATCGTAAGAGTCGGCGCTGAAGTTCGTTCAGGCGATATCTTGGTAGGAAAGGTTACACCTAAGGGCGAAACCGAACTTACACCTGAAGAAAGACTTCTCCGTGCAATCTTTGGAGATAAGGCAAGAGAAGTTAGAGATACATCTCTTCGTGTTAAACACGGTAAAGAAGGCGTTGTCGTTGACGTTCAAGTCTTCTCAAAGAAAAACAAAGACGAACTTGAAGCTGGCGTAAATATGATGGTTAAAGTTACTGTTGCTCAAAAACGTAAACTTTCTGTCGGTGACAAAATGGCAGGACGTTACGGAAACAAGGGTGTTGTTTCAATCATCATGCCTGAAAACGATATGCCTTATATGGCAAACGGAAGACCTCTTGATATTCTTCTTAACCCACTTGGTGTTACTTCTCGTATGAATATCGGACAGCTTCTTGAAACGCACCTTGGACTTGTTGCTGGCTCTCTTGGCTGGAAGATTGCTACTCCAACTTTCGACGGAGCAGACATCAACCAAATTAAAGAACTTTTGGTTAACAACAACTTCCCAGAAAACGGAAAAGTTCAACTTTACGACGGAAGAACAGGCGAACCTTTTGACAACCTTACTACTGTCGGATATAAATATATGCTTAAACTTGAACACATGGTTGACTCTAAAATCCATGCTCGTTCAATTGGTTCTTACTCACTCATCACTCAACAACCTCTTGGAGGTAAATCATTGTTCGGTGGACAAAGATTTGGTGAAATGGAAGTTTGGGCTCTTGAAGCTTACGGCGCAAGTCATGTTCTTCAAGAAATGCTCACCATTAAATCTGATGATGTCACAGGAAGAACAAAAACTTACGAATCAATTATTAAAGGACAACCTATTGCAGAACCTGGAATTCCAGAATCATTCAAAGTTTTGGTTAAAGAATTGCAATCTCTTGGACTTGATATCAAGATTCTTACTGACAACAATCAAGAAATCTCAATCAACGAACTTTCAATGGATGAACAGGATCAACATCTTCCAACTGTTGAAGCTGAACACAACTTTGATGATATTTCTCTTGATTTTGACGAACTTCTTGCAAAAGAAGCAGAAAAACCTGAAGAGGAAGATGAAATAAAACAATCTTTTGAAGAAGAAACCGCTTCATCAGTTATGGATACAGCCGACCTCTTCGACGATTTTGGCGATTTTGACGACGAATAATTTAATTTAGATAGATTTTGACAAAGATAAAAGGGAGAAAGTTATGTTTGAACTCAATAACTTCAATTCAATTAGAATAGGCATTGCTTCACCGGAAAAGATCAGAGAATGGTCTCACGGTGAAGTAACTAAACCTGAAACAATAAACTACCGAACTCAGAAGCCTGAAAAGGACGGTCTTTTTTGTGAAAAGATTTTCGGACCTAGAAAAGACTGGGAATGCCACTGCGGAAAGTATAAAAGAATCCGTTATCGTGGTGTTGTCTGCGATAAGTGCGGGGTAGAAGTTACTCGTGCAAAGGTTAGAAGAGAAAGAATGGGTCACATCGAACTTGCTGCTCCTGTTACTCATCTTTGGTATTTTAGATCTGTTCCTTCAAGAATCGGAACCCTTCTTGATCTTACCCCAAAGACTCTTGAACAAGTAGTTTATTATGTAAACTACATTGTTATCGACCCAAAAGGAACGGACTTTGTTTATAAACAAGTAATCACAGACAAAGAATATCGCGATGCTATTGAAAAATATGGATATGGTTCATTTGAAGCAGGCATGGGCGCAGAAGCAATCAAAAAATTGCTTTCACAAGTAGACCTTAAAAAGGAAAGTGAAACCCTTAAAGAAGGTCTTCCAACAATGAAAGGCCAAAGAAGAATCAAAGCCATCAAAAAACTTGATGTTGTTGAATCTTTCTTGAAAAGCGGAAATGATCCTACATGGATGGTGCTTGACGTTCTTCCAGTGCTTCCACCAGAACTTCGTCCTATGGTTCCACTTGATGGCGGAAGATATGCTTCTTCAGACCTTAATGACCTTTATCGTCGTGTTATCAACAGAAACAACCGTCTTAAAAAACTTATGGAACTTGGTGCACCTGAAGTCATCATTAGAAACGAAAAACGTATGCTCCAAGAAGCCGTAGACAACCTTATCGACAACGGAAAACGCGGGAAAGCGGTTCAAGGTTCAAAACAAAGAGACCTTAAATCACTTACTGCAATGCTTGGCGGAAAGCAAGGCCGATTCAGACAAAATTTGCTTGGAAAACGCGTTGACTATTCTGGACGTTCAGTTATCGTTGTTGGACCAGAACTTAAAATGTATCAATGCGGACTTCCAAAAGAAATGGCTCTTGAACTTTTTAAGCCTTTCATTATCAATCGTTTAATCGAACTTAACAAATCAAACAATATCAAAAGTGCAAAACGCATGATCGAACGTGAAAAACCTGTTGTTTGGGACGTTCTCGACGAAGTTATTAAAGAACACCCTGTTCTTCTTAACCGTGCCCCAACACTTCACAGACTTTCTGTTCAAGCATTCGAACCAGTGCTTGTTGAAGGTAGAGCTATTAAACTTCACCCATCAGCATGTCCTGCATTCAACGCCGACTTCGACGGTGACCAAATGCCTGTTCACGTTCCACTTTCAATTGATGCAAGAACTGAAGCAAGAACTCTTATGCTTGCATCAAACAACATCTTGAAACTTGCAGATGGAGAACCTATCGTTACACCTACACAGGACGTTGTTCTCGGATGTTATTCACTTACACAAATCCTTCCTGGCAAGAAAGGTGAAAAGAGCGTGTTTGGATCTATTGAAGAAGCAATGATTGCTTATCAAACAGGTGCTGTAAACATTCAAGCGGAAATTCAAGTTAGAATTCAAAAAGAAGTTAACGGCAAAAAATACGCAAAACGTATTACTACCAGCGTAGGAAGACTTATTTTCAACAAAATCCTTCCAGAAGGTTTGTTGATTGATAGAACGAAAGAAGAAAACTATTGCGAACTTGAAAGCAATAAACTTATCAGCAAAAAAGACCTAAAAAGCCTTATTGCTGTTGCTTATGATAAACTTGGAACTACTGACTGTTCAATTCTTATCGACAACCTTAAAGATTTAGGTTACAAATATTCAACTCTTATTGCAAACACAATCAACGCGTTTGACGGAACAGAACCTGTTCATAAGAAAGAATACTTGGCAGAAGCAGAAGCTAAAGTTCTTGAAAACGAAAAATTGTTCAAACGTGGACTTATCACAAACGACGAACGTATTGATGACAACATTGCAGTTTGGGCAGAAGTTCAAAAGAAACTTGAAGGGGAATCATTAAGCGAACTTAAAGACGGAAACCCACTTAAAACTATCATTGCATCAGGCGCGCGTGGATCAGCTCAACAGCTTAACTCAGTGTGCGGCATGGTTGGTCTTAAGAGTGCGGCTTCTGGACAAAAGATTGATGTTCCTGTTAGATCAAACTTTATTCATGGTCTTCAACCTGTTGAACACTTCCTTTCAGCACGTGGTGCTCGTAAAGGTCTGATGGATACAGCTATGAAAACAGCTGACTCAGGTTATTTGACAAGAAGACTGGTTGACGTTGCTCAAGATGTTGTAGTTACAACTGACGACTGCTTTGCAGATCTTGGCGAAGCGGTTAAAGGTGTTTGGGTAAGTGACATTTATCACAATGGCAACCTTCAAGAAAGCCTTGCAGAAAGAATTTATGGCAGAGTTGCTGTTGACAATATCGTTGATCCTAAAACTGGCGAAGTTATTGTTGCTGCAAATGAAATGATTTCAAAACAACAAGCTGCAAAAATTCAAGAAGCAGGAATCAAGAAAGTTCAAATTCGTTCACTCCTTACATGCAAATGCAAACACGGCGTTTGCGCTAAATGTTACGGACGTAACCTTTCAGGTAAAAACATTGTTCAAAAAGGCGAAGCTGTTGGTATTATCGCTGCTCAATCAATCGGTGAGCCTGGCACACAGCTTACAATGAGAACTTTCCACTCAGGCGGATCAGCTGTTGTTGCCGATATTACACAAGGTCTTCCAAGGGTAGAAGAAATTTTCGAAGCTCGTCGTCCAAAAGGGGAATGCGTGCTTAGCGAAATCGCTGGAAAAGTTAAAATCAAACAAGACGCTAAGTATTATATTGTCACTGTTATTTCTAAAGACGGAGACGAAGAATACGAGGTTAAGAAACCTGCTGTTTTGGCAGTTAAAGATGGCGACACAGTTGAACCTGGCAGCCAAATTACACAAGGACCTTGCAATCCATCTGATCTTCTTAGATTGCGTGGACTTAAAGGACTTCAAGAATATCTTCTTACAGAAGTTATTGGCGCATATCGTGGACAAGATGTTCCAGTAAATGACAAACATGTTGAAATTATCATTCGTCAAATGCTTAAGAAAGTTAAGATTGAATCTTCTGGAGATACAAGCCTTCTTCCTGGTGAACTTGTTGACATTTACAGATGTGAAGAAGAAAACGACAGAGTGCTTCAAGAAGGCGGAATCCCTGCAACAGCAAAGAGAGTTCTTCAAGGAATTACAAAGGCATCACTTTCAACAGAATCATTCCTTTCAGCAGCATCTTTCCAAGAAACATCTCGTGTTCTTACAGACGCAGCTCTTAAAGGCAAAGTTGATACCCTTGCAGGTATTAAAGAAAACGTTATTATCGGAAAACTTATTCCAGCCGGAACAGGTGTTAAAGAATATCGCGAAGTTATGCCAATCATCGTTAAAGATGAAGAAGTTGCAGAATAACTTAATAATTAAGAAAAAACACGCAAAATTGCGTGTTTTTTTTGTTTAAATTCATCAATTATTTAAATTTGTGATAAAGCAGAGAAGTAATTGTTTTAAAAAAATTGCTTAATAATCTGTTCTAAGTTCGACAATAACGACTTTTTCTTTCTTTGTTCCTACGCCTGATTTATACACAGCAAACTCGACGATAACGTCAAAAAGGTTGTTGGCGGTTATGTATTTAATAAGGTCGCTGAATCCTGGCACTTCCCAAAAACGGTCGTCGTCAATCGTTGAAAAGATGGATTGATCAAGTGTGCGGGCTGTTGCTTCTGGGTCGATTGAATAGGTGAGTTCGACATTGTCACCAGAAATATATATGTCGCCTGTAAGCACTCTGCCAGGATAGGATTTAATTGAAACGGCAAGTGAGAAAAAGTCGTTGTATTCGTCGATGTGCTTAAAGCATTCGTTTTTGTCATGAATAAAATAGGTTTTTCCCATCGCGTGCTTAACATCACGAAGAACATAAACTGGGGCTTTGTATTTGTTAAAAAATTCTTCAACTTTTTGTCTATCGTTTTTTGTCGCTATAATTTCAGGAACGCGATTGAGTCCCAATTTTTTTATTTGATTAAAACTATCTTGTTTGTTTGCTATTTTCATTATTTATCCTTTTTGTATTTATTTACATCATATGTCATATTCATTACACTAAGCAAGGTTTTAAAGTTGTCATCAGCGGCGGCTTTGTTGTTGTGTCTTTGCCCACATTTTGAACATTTATAGCCAATTACATAGCCTTTTTTACTATTAAGCTTAACTTCTACTGGAACTAACACGCCGAGGCAGTCGTTTTCTCTGTCGCCAGGGTTGTTGTCAACGTGCAGTGAGCATAAACAATTTGTGCAGTGGTCGCGTGAAGAGTATTTGAGTGGTGGAACTGTAGTTCCACATACTTTGCATACAAATCCTTCGTCAAGTGATGTAAATGTTTTCATACAAAGATTATAAAACTAACAAGACTTTGTTGTCAAATAAAATCACAATTCATTTGTCGGAGCATGGACAAGATCTTTCATGTTGTAAAGTCCACTTTGCTTTGTTACGATAAATTCGGCAGCTTTTTCGATGCCCGATGCAAATGCATCTCGCGACTGAGCTGTGTGGGTGAGAGTGATGCTTTCGCCGTCACCATAAAACGACAGCTCATGAGTGCCGACAACCGTTCCGCCGCGTGCGCTGGTCACTTGCAGTGGTTTGCCCATGCTGTTAAAAAGGCTTTCGATTTCTTTTGCCGTGCCGCTTGGCGCGTCCTTTTTATATTTGTGGTGAATTTCGTGCAGGGCAGCGTCGCCATCGAATCTCGAGCCAATAAATTCAGCGGCTTCTTTAAAAACTTGAACGCCATATGCCATGTTATAAGCGAGAAAAATAGGGATAAAACGGCTGCTATCCCTGATATAGGCTAATTCCTCATCACTGTGTCCAGTACAGGCTATGACCATAGGAATGCCGTTTTTTAACGCATATTCAACGCTTTTTATAGAGTTTTGATGCGCGGAAGTGTCAATTATCACTTCGGGACAAACGCTAAGGTCGCTGAGACTGATAAATTTTGCATCAACTTTGTCAATGCCGGCGACATTGTGTTTTTTTGAAACTTTATCTTTTACGCATTTGCCAAGTTTTCCGCTGGCTCCAACTATTGCTACTAACATGTTTTATATTTATGTTAATTTGCCGAAAAAATGTTAATTGCGGCTAGTTTTCAGAGTTTAAAATTTTTATAAATTCATCTTTGGCAGGGTTAGCGGCGGTCTTATTTAAATAAACCGAAAATTCGCGCATTTTGATTTTTGTGCTTTCAGAAAGCAGATAAACTTCTTGCTTGTTTATGCTGTCAATATAATAATCAAGACTCACGAACGCCATACCAAGCCCATTTTTGACAAAATCATAAAGCAAGGTGTAATTATCAAGTTCGTATTTAGGCGTGAAAATGAGATTGTTTTGCCTGCAATAATTATCAATGAATTTTCGCGAATTGTTTTTCTGGTTAGGTAAAATAAGTTCGCTTAAAGGGAAGGCAGAACTAGTTAAAGGCAGGTGGTGATATTTTTCATAATAATTTTTATTGCCGATAAGTTGATAAACAACAGGAAATTTTTTCGCGCAAACTATTTCGTTTGGAGTCTGGCATGAATCGGTGAAAATGATGTCTAGTTGGTTGTTTATAAGTTTGTCAACCAAGTTTTCGCCATAATCACGCAGCATTGTTATGCGCACATTTGGGTGTTTTTGAGCAAATTGAATCAAAAATTTAGAGATAATTTGGTTGCAGTTTGATGAATTTGCGCCAATTCTTAAAAATCCATCTTGCAAATTTTTTTGAAGTTGTCCAAGATTTTCAAGGCGGTCAAGCTCGGCGATAACGGGCTTTATTTTTTCATACAACAGCGAGCCAAGCGGCGTAAGTTCGACGCCTTTGTTTTTTCTTAAAAAGAGTTCTCCTCCAATTTGCTCTTCAAGCTGATGAATTTTTAAGGTTAAAGCGGGCTGTGAAACATACAAAATTTCACTTGCTGCGGTTATGTTTTTTGTTTCCGCAACCACTAAAAATGTCTTGTATAAGTTGTAATTTGTCATAACTAAAATTTATCTCCATCATTAAATTTATGTATTTTACATTATATCAAACTGCTGCTATAATGTCAATAGAAAAAACAAAAAGGAGACAAAAAATGGAAGTAAAAATCATTGCCGAGACATCGACAAATCCAAAAAATTTCGAAGATGCGAGCGACTATAATCAGTTTAGCGGAAGAGTTGCTGGTGTTTGCTATATGCCTGGATCTTATCAAGATTTAGAAAACGAGCCAATCGAAAAAACATTAAAAAGAGCCAATCAAACCAAAGGGAGCGGACACCACAGCGTTTTTGATCATGAATATGTGTCGCTTTATCTTGAAGATGTGCCAAAATTTTTCGCGATGCTTATAAACAACGAAAAGGTTTATGCAACAAGCGAAAAATCAGCGCGCTATACAGTCATGAATCATTGCAGCGAGATCGAGAAAAAGTTGTATGACAAATGGTATAACATTTTTGTAGATGAAATCAGCAAACGCTATGGCAACGCTGGACCATTCATGAGCGAAAATCGCATAAAAAAATTGGCACAAGAAAATGCGAGATACTTTTTATCAGTTTACACTCCAACTTGCATGGTTTACACCACTTCTTATCGCCAATTAAATTATTTGGCGGGTTGGATGCAAGATTTAGAAAACAGCCCAAGCCAGTTGCTGCAAGACCTTGCACCTTATGCAAACAAATTGATTGATGAATTGAAAAAAGCAAACCTACTCGATCAAGACCTTATGAATGACAGAAAGGGTCGCACATTTTCGCTTTTGGCAAAGCGCGATCGAAGCGAAGAGTTTGGCGAAAATTACAGCATAAATTACAAAGGCAGTTTTGCTTCTTTGGCGCAGGCTCAACGTCACAGAACTCTTGATTATGAAATGTCACTTATTGAGCCAACCGAATTTTATGTTCCTGAAATTCTTCGCGACGATGCGATTTTGGTTGCACAGTGGCTTAATGATATGCAAACGGTTTACAAACTTCATCCGCAAGCAGAACTTGTAAAAATAAATGAAAGGGGAACAGTCGAAAATCTAATCTTAAAAAGCAAAGAAAGATTGTGCTCTTGTGCTCAACTTGAAATCATGCGACAAACAAAAATGACGATGATGAAATATTATTTCAGCACAAAAAACAAAGAAGTAAGCGACTATATTTCGCCATATTTAAAAGGGGCAAGATGCACAAGCGGTGACTATGTTTGCACTTCGCCATGCGCCTTTAAAGACGGCATAAATTTGGAAAGGGAAATTTAAGGAGAAAGTTATGGATTTTTTAAAACCTATTAAAAAAGATGAAAATTTAAACTTTTTTGAGCAAAATCAATGCGTTTTTAATAAAAAAACAGGAAAAATGATTGCTTCGATTAAAAGTGGCCGAAATAATTTTGGCCTGCTTGGCGATTTAAAAGAGTCAAGTTGGGTGGATTATTTTGAAACCGGAGCAAGATGTTGCAGCGTTAAAGCGGGTAAATACACCTATGAATTTTACAACAATGACGGCAAAAGAATCGCGCATATGGAAAGTCATTTTGGTGGCAATCCTGACTATTTGTGGCTGAGCGTTTTAGAAACGGGAGTTGTTTCAAATGAATACTATGGAATGCAATTTGTTTATAGATTTTCGAGTTATGATGGCGGTCGCACATATTATGCAACCGACTTTGACGAAATTGTCAAACGCGAAAGCGGCGAAAAAAATTGTCAGAGAAAAAAAGACGAGCCTTGTTTGTAAGAAAATATTTAAGAAATGTATTGTCATGATACAGGGGACAAAAGGCATGTATCAAAAAATTTACAAATCCAAAATCGGCGACCTTCTATAATAAAATGAACTTATATTGTTTATAAGTTCATTTTTTATAAATTCACAATTACAGCATGTTATTTTAGATAAATTTTATATTTACCAGATTTAATTGACTGAAATGCGATTATACAATATATCCATTTTGCATTAGCCAAATTGCAAATTTTGACATTGATGTGAAGCCGGTTTTTTCTAATATAAGGGTGATATTGTTTTTGATTGTTGATTCTGAAAAAGATAATTTTTGGGCGATTTCTTTTCGATTGTTGCCTTGGCAATAAAGTCTTACAATGTTAAGTTCGTTGTCGGTTAAATCTTTTAAAAATGATATTTCTTCTTTTTTGCTTAAAGGGAAGGTTGAATACCCATTCATAACATTGCGAATTACAGTAATCAACTCTTTTGTTGGAATTGTCTTATACACAAAACTGTCTGCACCTTCTTTCTTGGCTCTGTCAATAAAGTTGATTTCCATAACAGATGTCATCATAACAATTTTAATGTTGGGATTGTCATTTTTTATATCTTTGACAAAATCTATGCTGTTGTGGTTGTTTGCACAGCAAATGTCTGTAAGAACAACATCAATATTGTGTTTATTTTTAAATGTAAAATAGTCCGCGATGTCTTTAAATTTTTCAACAATTTCAATCTCGCCGCTTGCTTGTAAAGATAAAGCCATTCCATCTAAAAGCAAATCTTGGTCTTCAATAAGCAAAACTTTAATTTTATCCATTTTCGCTCCTAAAATATTGATTTTCTATATTATATAATCGGAAGTTGTCGGCAAGCGACACTTTAGTGGCATTTGCCAGCAACTGATGTTTATACAATATGTGATGCCTTGATTTATCAAGGTGGTTGCGACCAGCAACTTAAATTTGACTTGTTCAAATTTTAACATCACATGTATTATAACATAAAAGTTGTCCAAAATAATAGGACTTTAGTCCTTTTTTATCAGCCAAAGAATAGACTTAAGTCCAAAACAATTTTAATATTTATATGATATAATAAAAATGTGAAAAAGAAGATTGATAGATTTTCTTCTTGTATTTCACAAAAATTTAAATATAAGGAGAAAACATGACAAAGAAAAAATCTATTTTTGCATTTGCTCTTGCGGCATGCTTAGCAGTCCCAGCAATGTTTATGCTATCAGCTTGTGGAAAACATGAACATTCGTTTAGTAGTGATTGGTCTCAATCAGAGACACAACATTGGCATGAATGCACAGACAAAAAGTGCAATGAAAAACAAGACTTGGCTGAACACGAATTTGTATGGGAAGTAAAGACACCAGCAGGTGTTCACACCGATAAGGTTGAAACAGGCACTTGCTCAATCTGTCAATATCAAAAAGACAGAACAGTTGAAGGCTCTGGTGCTAATATCCATTCTTGGGTATGGAAAGCTAACGACACTAAACACTGGCAAGAAACAACTTGCGAGCACGAAACCCCATTGAAACAAAATGAGCAAGACCATACTTGGGAATATACATCAGAAGGCGAATTAACGCACAAACGCCAAACCAATTGTGGCGCAGAAAAACATGCAACAAGAATAGAATCTAACATTCCACATAGATATACAGATGTAAATGATGTTGATTGTAATGACTGTGGCTATGTAAGAAGTTTGACTGGAAAAGGCTCATTTAATGCAATTGCAGCAAAAACATACAATGCTGGAGCACAAGGTGTTGCTTTAAGCGATTACACAGTTGACGAAAAAATCAAAGACCTTTGCGAAATTCAATATAAAGTGAAAGGCGCAAACGATAGCACCTACACCACAACTGCACCAACAAATGCAGGAACTTATGAAGTAAGAATTTATTGCAAAGGAAATGCTACTTACCTAAAAGGCGAAGTTGCAAAAACAGATTATGTTATCAAGCAAATCGAAGTTAGAGTTGGCATTTCGTTCATAAAAGAAAAACAAACAACTTCTAATAATTATATAACCTTGGAAACATACGAGGTTACTAATCCTAGTCTTCCATCAAATGTAACGCTAACTCTTCGTGCATATGGCGAACAATACAAAAATCAAGGAAGATATAGTATTGCAAAAACAAACGGCGAATTCGAAGGTTTGGAATTTGACAACAAAAACTTTAAACCAATTCCAAATAAATCAACCCTTAGCATAAGCATTGTTGTTTATACCAATGAAGCACCTGTTGTTACTGGAACCAACCAAACTGAGAGTAATGTTAATTGGATAGGTTATGTAACCCCTCCATATCCAACTATCACAATGTACCAAATTACAACCGGAACCTTGCGAGTTGGTGACTATTTGATTTGCGAAGGAGTTAATATTCCTTTGAAAGTTAAAGATATTAAACTTAATAAGGGTAGTGTTTCTGGCAGCACTTCGTCATCTTGTTTAAATATTGCATTGGCAGGAGAAACAGTAGACATTTCATTTGAAACACCAGGTTTTACAGAAAATGATGCAAAAACAAAACTTCTTAACAAAACCTTTACAAAAGTAGATTATGAAGTGCTTAAAGTGCAAACATCATTAAGCGGAAAAAATTATACTAACAATAGTTCAGAAAAATTATTGAATGTTGGAGAATGCAGATATCTTGAATTTACTGTAACCATAATACAATCAACAACATTCACTATCTACCCAAGTGATTATGCTGGTGGATATGCTGGAGAAAATGCTTACGCGGTTTTCGATAAGACAACCGGAAAACCAATTGCAACAGCCGGTGTTAACACATTCACACTTTCTGAATCTGGAACATACACACTTGTTCTCAAATTAACAAAAACAGCCGAAGCTAGTGCTTCTGTTTCTTCAAAACCTATAAGCTTCTATGTTTCTTGGTAATAATTTAAATAATAAAAATCACACTTTAATCGGTGTGATTTTTTTGTTGCACATTAAAAATTAGTGTTATTTACAACTTAATTTGCATTTATTTATGGAAAATCTGACTTTTTATGTTATAATACAAATATGAAAAAATTGTTTTGCAAAAGAAACTTGATTATTGCGGGAACTGTGCTTTGCATTTTGCTGGCAATTGTTTTTGCACTTGTGTTTGGCAAAACTGATCCCACTGAAACCAACAAAAAAGCGAATGTTTTTATTTACTGCTTGGTGGCAATCGTGCTGTCGGTTGTTATGTTTGGCGCAATAATCAAAACAATTGATAAAAAGACAAAAATTTGTTTCATCATTTTGTTTTGTTTGTTTGCTTTTTGGTTGGGACTAAAAATTTTTGACAAAGTATCAGCTTTTAACGATAACAATGATTACACTTGGTATCTTTTGTATATTCCACTGCTATTTATTCCTAGTATGTGGTTTATAACAAACAATCAAATTTATATCAAAAACAAAACATATAAAAAAGTTGTAGCAATAATTTCACTTGCAGTCTCACTGCTTTTATTTATGCTGGTTTTGACAAACGATTTTCACGAACTTGTGTTTATATTCCCAGAGGGAAGCACCGGCTCGCACCCAAGTGGATATAAATACAACTTTGGCTATTTTATTATCTATGCCTTTATTTTCCTTGAAATTTTAACTACTATTGTGCTTTTCTACACCTTTTCAAACAAAAAAACTACCATAAAGCAAAAAATTTTGCCAAGTGTCGTTATTGCGCTAATTCTTGTTTACAGCATTTTGTATGTCGTAACAGACATTTCTGTTCCATATCTTTCAGACATGACGCTTGTTTACACAATTTTAGGCACGCTTCTTGTTTTTGTTGCATTAAAATGTGGACTCATCAAAAACAGTGGAGCATATTTTGAATTTTTTGAAACTTGCAACGTGCCACTTGCGATAGAAAACGAAAAGCAAGATATAGAATATCAAAACATTCAATATCGAAATAAAAAAGCGAACAAAAATATGCTTGTGCAAAAGCAAAAATTGAGTTCGGGCACGCTTTTGGTGCTTGATGATGTTGGAAAGCTTAAAAACTTGCAAAAAGAACTAAAAATCGAAAATGAAAAACTTGAATACACAAACAAAATTTTGGAAAACAAAAAAGAAATTTTGCAAAAAGAAAAACAAATAAAGCAACGCACTTTGCTTTTAGATAAGGTTGAAAAGCAGATTAAAAACAAGAAAAATGTGCTTGAAGAGTTATTAAATAGTTTGCCAGAAACAATAACCGCCGAAAACAAAAATCAAGCAAAAGAAACCTTAAATGAGATTAAAATCATTGTGGGCTACTTAAAACGAAAAACGAGTCTTATTCTTCTTGCTGAGCAAAAACAAGAAATCACAAAAGATGAATTAAAACTTTTGTTTAACGAGAGCTTTAACGATATTAAATGGCTTGATATAAACGCAGGCATTGGGCTTGATGAAAAGCCAATCCCAGTGACCACTGCAAACAAGTTTTATGATATTTACAACGAATTGTTAACAAATATTAAAAAAGAAGACCTTGACATATGGCTGACCATCAAAAAGAGAGATGTTTGGGAGTTTGAAATTACTTTTGATGGAATAAGACTTGAAATGCCAGAATTAAAATTGCCAAACGAATACGAAATGGAATACATTTTCACTTTGAAAGATGACAGCACAATCGTTTGTTTTAAGGAGGCAACCAAATGATTTATTTATCCATTTTAAACAACGAAATGCAGTCTCTTATGGTTGTTTTGCTGTTTGTTTCTGCCATATTTATGACAATTACATTACTTTGCGAAATGTTTTCTAACCGCAAGCTTAAATTTGACATTTTTGTTGTTTGCAGAGTTTTAAATATTGCACTTTGCGTTGTTTGGGCTTTTATATTCTTTAACTTCAAAAACACGCCGATTTGTGAAGTTTTGGCGTATTACAGCGCTTTGGTTTTAGCGTTCGAAGTGGGGCTAATGCTTGCAAAAAAAGACTTTAAATTGGCAATAGATTTCCCATTTTTAATTATGCTTTTGCCTTTTTGGAAATATGCAAATGAAACACTTTCTGTTGTGTCTATAGTTATTGGCGTTGTCTATCTATTCGCAAAATCGCTGACAAGTTTATTAAACTATTTAATTAGACTAAAAAGCAACATCAACTATTATTCTCTAAAAGAAGCCTTAGACGAACTGAAAACCGCGGTGATGTTTGAAAGTCGGTTCAATGTGGTTTATGAGAATTTAGCGATGAAAAATTTGCTTGAAAAACTAAACATTAAACAAAACCAAAGTTCATTTGAAATTTGGCGAAATCTTAAATCAAGGACAACAACGAAAATTATTGATGAGCAGAATATTTTGGTGTTTTTAGATAAAAAAGTATATTCATTTTCAATAATTAAACAATCAAAAACACAAATTTATGCTTTTGATATAACAAATGAATATTTAACAACAACCGAGATTGAAAATAAACAAACCGAATTAAAAGTTAAACAAACTGAAATCCTCAAAATGATTGAAAATCTTGACGAAATTGAAAGGCAAAAAGAAGTTTTGACACTTAAAAGCAAGTTGCACGACATAATAGGGCAAAGATTGTTTATTTTACACCACATTTTAGATGTAATAGACGAAAAGAATTTTGACCTTAATAATGTTAAAAGCTTGCTAAAAACAATGCTTGAAGAAATTGATAGCGATGAAACAAACGAAACTCAAAACTTGCAAAATTCAATAGTTACTGCCTTTGAAATGATTGGCTTTAATATTGAAATTTCGGGTGAAATGCCAAAAGAACCATTAAAAGCGAAAGCGTTGGTTAAAATTATTCGAGAATGCGCAACAAACGCTATTCGCCATGCCAACGCAACAAAACTGTTTGTTAACATTTCAGACGACAAAATTCAAATTTATGACAACGGAAAGTTTACAAGCAAGACTTTTGTTGAAGGGACGGGAATAAAAGGAATGCGTCTAAACTCCACCGAACTTGGAGGCGAACTTTTTGTTTCAACTCAAAATGGTTTTGAGGTTATTATTAACAAAATATGATATATAACAAAATCAGTTCAAAGATAAAAATGCCCCACCTTATGT
Organism: Clostridiales bacterium; assembly: GCA_003522085.1. Classification (GTDB taxonomy): domain Bacteria; phylum Bacillota; class Clostridia; order Christensenellales; family UBA1242; genus Caccovivens. The sequence continues at coordinate 93,888 of DPGI01000004.1, forward strand.
TCGCAATGCGACATAAAGGACAGGGATGTATGTTGCGCTTCTCGTCTTTGTTTTTGTCAAAATTAGCAAACTATTTTACCAAAATGCATTCAACTTCATTGAATGTAGATTTTTGGTTGGAATGAGTGGACTCGCGCAGTAAAACGACTCGGAGCGGCGAGGGGAGGACACCGACCCCACCTTACCAACACACGAACCTTTGCTCCAAACTTATGCCCACACCCCAAAACCACCCATAAATACTAGCACTTTCGCTAGTATTTTTTATTTAGGTACACAATTTTCCAAAACCCATGTACCTAAATGTATTAAACTCACATTTTCAGTCATTCTTTTTCTTTCCCAAACGCTTTAAAACTGCTTATAACTTTGTGGACTTTTGTAGCGGTTGCAATTATATAAATAGTCATTAAAATATTAAATTTTTAAAAATTTGATAAAAAATTAATTTTGCTAGTTTTTCTTTTATTTTTTATACAAAAATAGATTTTTTATGTTATAATCTGTTTAGAGGTAAAATTAATGATAATATACGAAGCATTGAAAAAAGATTTTGTTGAAGATGTAAGAGAAGATGTTTTAGTAACAAAGTTGTATGATCAATATCAAGAAAAAATAGGTCAAACTTCTCTTAATGAAATTAGATCTTGGAACAACTCTTTAGTTCGAATGAGAGATGTTATTGATGATGTTGCTATACCAGATAATTCAGGAATTGCAATTGAATTCAATATACCATATACTAGCAAGCGTGTAGATTTTATTGTTTCTGGCAAAAATGAAAAAGATAACAATGCTGCAATTATTATTGAGCTAAAACAATGGGATAAAATCGAAGAAGTCGATGATAAAGATGGTATTGTAAAGACTTTTTTAGGTGGTGGAGTAAGAGAGACAACCCACCCTTCTTATCAGGCTTTTACTTATAAAAAGATGATTGAAGACTACAATAAGATTGTTCAAGATGAAAATGTGGAACTTGATCCATGTACTTATTTACATAACTACATGAGAATGCAAAATGTAGACCCTATTGAAGCTGAGGTTTATAAAGTATATACAACACAAGCTCCCGTATTTACATCGGGTGAAGGAAAACTTTTAAGAGAGTTTATTTCAAAACACATAAAATTTGGTGATAACAAAGAAACCTTATATAAGATAGATAGTGGAAGGCTTAGACCGTCTAAATCATTGCAAGATTGTTTAACAAGTATGTTGAAAGGAAATGAAGAATTTCTTATGATTGACGACCAGAAACTTGTATACGAAAAAGCTCTTGAAATGGGAAGAAAATCATACAAAGATGGAAACAAAAGAGTTTTGATTGTCGAAGGTGGTCCAGGTACAGGAAAATCAGTTCTAGCAATTAATTTACTTGTAAGAATGACTTCACGAGATGCTGTATGTGCCTATGTAACTAAAAATGCAGCTCCTAGAAATGTTTATTCAAAAAAATTAAAAGGTAATTTTAAACAAGCGGTTATTTCTGAACTATTTAAAGGATCTGGTAACTTTTACGATGCCCAACCAAACACATTTGATGTAATTCTTTGCGATGAAGCACATAGATTAAATAGAAAATCTGGAATGTTTAAAAATAAGGGTGAAAACCAAATAAAAGAAATTATTAATGCTTCCAAATTTTCAGTATTCTTTATTGATGAACACCAAAGAATACATATAGACGATGCTGGTAGTATTTCTGAAATTTATAAGTATGCCCACCTCTTTAATGCTGAAGTGGTAAAAATGGATTTAAAATCTCAGTTCAGATGTAATGGCTCAGATGGCTTTTTAGCATGGGTTGACAATACATTGCAGATTAGAGAAACCGCAAACTTTGATGGCTTTGAGAACTACGAATTTAAAGTTGTGGATGATCCGAATGAATTGTTTGATATAATAAAAGAAAAAAACAAAATAAATAATAAATCAAGAATAGTTGCTGGTTATTGCTGGGATTGGATTGAAGATGGTAAGGATAAATCAGATGTTTATGATATAAACATAGGAAACTATCATGCTAGTTGGAATCTGGGAAATACTGCCACTTGGGCTATTGACCATAATTCAGTTGATCAAGTCGGTTGTATACATACATCTCAAGGTCTTGAGTTTGATTATGTGGGTGTTATAATCGGAGATGATATTGGCGTAGATCAAAATGGAAATGTTTACACAAACTGGCATTTTAGAGCAAAAACAGATGCTTCCGTAAAAGGTTTGAAAACCATGGAAAAATCGAACAAACAAGAAGCCGATAGAATTGGTGATGAAATTGTGAGAAACACCTATAGAACTTTACTTACAAGAGGACAAAAAGGTTGTTTCGTGTATTGTACTGATAAAAAATTTGCTGATTATTTAAAATCTCGTTTAAAATAAGGAGAATAGCATGGACAATAAAACGACTGTAGAAGATTTAAAAAATTTAGTAAAGACCTTTTGTGACCAAAGAGATTGGGATCAATTTCATAATCCAAAAGAGTTAGCAATTGGTATTTCAACAGAAGCCAATGAATTGCTTCAAATTTTTAGATTTAAAAATGAAGAACAAATGAAAGAATTAATGTCTTCAAACAAAAAGAACGAAGTACAAGAAGAATTAGCCGATGTTGTTTATTTTGCTTTGAGATTTGCTCAAATGAATGATATTGATTTATCATCAGCGATAATAGATAAGATAGAAAAAAACAATGCTAAATACCCTGTAGATAAGGCAAAGGGCTGTAATAAGAAGTACAATGAATATAAGTAAATTATTACTAAATTGCTACAGATTTGATTGAAGAAATTAATGGGAAATCCTATAGTATATATGAAAGTATTGACTGGACAAAGTCAATTGATGATATTGATAAGCAGCCATACAAAAAATATAACTTTTCCCAAGAAGAAATTGACTTCATTGAAAAAACGATTAAACCTATGGAGTAATGATGGCTAACCAAAAGAAAGAGAAACAAGAAATTAAAACAATAAGAAATATTGGATTTTGGACTGTAAATGTAATAATGACACTAATTCTAGTGACATCTATAGTATTGGAATTATTAAATAAGAAAAATATTTATATTGATTTTCAAAACGACCAAAATATTGTTAATTCTTTGGGCGTTGCTAGTCAAATAATATCTGCAGTCGTAACCTGTATTTTATCAACTATTGGGATATCGTTCTCTCTGCAAAATAACGAATATTTCCATATAAAGGTGCGAGATATAAACGCAATGCGTGTAAGAAAGCATTACTCATATCTGTTTACCTTTTTGTTTAATTTAATATTGTTATTTGGAAATATACTTTGTTATTGTGTAAGTTGGTATATTTTAAATATAGGGATGGGATTGATAAGTACTATATTTTGTATTACTGTTCTTATACAAGAGATACCTATACTTACTCAAAATCAACAGGCTTATTTAGATATATTTAAAGATAGGTTCATTGTTGCTTCTTACTCTGCTAATGGAGATAGTTTTTCATCTACAGATTATTTAAGAAATGAATTTGACAATGCTTTAGAAGATTTAATAAAACAAAAAAATTTAATTACTGTTTACGAGTACTTTACAATAAAAGACAAACCTAAATACAATAAAAAAGTTTTACTAAAACTGTTAGACATTCAACAGTTTTTAGCATTTAAGTTAAAATATATAGATGACCAAAAAGAGTTGAATGAAATTTGCGATAATTTAAAATCCAATATTTTAGATGTTTTTTTGGGGGAATTAGATATTATATCAATTTTAGGAGAAAATTATCAAAATTATCAACACTATTTAACAAGAGTTGTATTTCAACTTGTAAATTGCACAGAAAAAATCGCTTCTGAAATTTCAGATGAAATAATAGACGTTATATTTTATAGAAATTTTGATAATAATGAAATTGAAAAAGAGTTTTTACTTTCGGTATTAATTGCAATATTAACAAGTGTTACCATAAATAATAATATATTATTTCTTGAAAGCATTAAGAAGAAATATTCGACCAACTACTTTTCATTATCATCAAATTCAGTTTCTACACTATTCTTTGCAATAATTAGTGTATATTTGTATTATTTGGTTGAGAAACAGAATGAGATTTCTTCTGGGTTGAAAAATAAACTAACAGAATTTATAAACGAATCATATATTCGTGACAACTTTGAGTGTTTGTCATGGAGAAAATTATTTGAACAATTTGTGAGTGAATTTTCTGTCAATTACAATGAGTTAATATCCGTATGCTTAAATAATCAGTATTATTTGCGGAATATAAATTTTGGGCCATTTGCTAAAACGGTTATCTTCACTAAAAACTTTTTAACTAACTGGTATTTAGCAATGTTATTCAATAGCGAAAGGGTATATAATTTTGATTTCGAAAAAGATTTATTTACAGAATATAATTATTACTTAAAAAATTTTGTAGAAGATAATTTTGATAATATAGAATTTAAACCAACAAAAGAATTGCAGGAAACAGCTTCTTTCTATTTGGGGGACTGTGCTACCTTTAATTGTTTAAAAGCAACTTTACGGTCAGATTCAAATTTCTTATATTATTATAAAAGATTGGCAGAAAAAAAGCTAGACGCAGAAGCAGATGCTTGCTCTAAGGTAAACAAAGAAGATTTAGCAAATAAATATAGGCCAATTATCTGTTCAGTATTAACAAGCGATTATGGTTTTGATCAAAATATAGATTTGTCAGATGAAAAAGAAAAATGCATAACAGTTATGTCAGAAAAGACATCGCAAGCAGTTAATCAGGATGAATGTTTGACGAATGCTTTTATTGATGGGGTTTTCTACGATATGTGGAAATCAATTAACTATGAAATTATAAAAAAAGATGATAAGTTCGATACGAATATTACTCAATTATTAAGTAAAGACATTGATAAATATACAGGATATTTAACGGTTTGTGAATATTACCTTAGTAACGAATCTGTTAAATCTGATTTTATGTCAAAAGTAAATTCTTTGGAAAGAGTGAAAAGCAAAGTTTTAAAAGACTTAGTTTTAATTTTAAAAGATGGATACAAATACAATATTTCTGTTAATGATTTTTTAGTAGAAGACTTAAGCGAGATGCAATTAAATAACGAGGTAGATAAATATAAAAGAGCCGATGGACAATATGTTTATGAGGGGTTATTTTTGCCTCGTGAGAAAATCGCAAAACTGATTAATAATAAGTATGCGGTCTTTACAATTATTTTTAAATATAAAATTGAAACATATCCTGGTGCTTTAATAAAAATAGATTTATTTCCTAAAGAATAAATGACCTGCAATAAACGCAAGTCATTTTTTATGTTTGAATAGTTTTTTATAGTATTCTTCTTTTTCTTCTTTTGTCATGCCATAAGTTGGGTCGTCTTTTTCATCGTAGAGATTTATTATTTCTAGACCTTTTCTTTTGACATAATTCATAGCGAGTTTTGCACCGCTTGGGTTATGCTTTCTAATGAAATGCTCACCACCAATTTAACTGTGTTTGCTTGTATTAGTGCCTTTATTTTTGCAAATGATGATGGAAGTGTAAGAACATATTTTGGTAGTCGCAAAATCTTTGATGGTTGGAAGAAACGACATAAATTAACCAATTGCAATATTCATTTCCACGGGCTCCGCCATACATTTTCAAATATGCTTTTTGAAATGAATGAAAATCCGAAAGTAATTCAACAACTTTTAGGACACCGTGATGTGAAAACCACAATCACTGTTTACAACTCAGTCAATAGCGAATATGTAAGAGAAGCAACCGATAGATTAAACACAAAAATTCAAGAGCACGAACAAGAGCGAGAAGTAGAAGAAGAAGTTGATGATGATGATTTATCTGATGAAGAAATAGAACTTCAAATTCGTGAACTTGAAAAATTGCAAGAACGCAAACGCAGAAGAAAAGAAAAAGATTTTGAGATGTAGAAACTTGACTTTTTTAATATATTGTGATAACATATTCCTACTAATGCGATACGGTAAGATATAACTCCTGTTGTATTTGGTTGATATTATGTATCAATGGACTTCCTTTGGAGGGATTTTCCTTGGGCATCGTGTCTATGTGTTTCTTTATCATCAATTCCATAATAATAGGAATTAGAGAAGACATATTGAACGATGTACAGGAGTTGAGCACGATTTCCGTGCTCATGAATAGATTGTGCTTTAGTTTATACCGTTAATACCTCGAATTTTTGTTAGATGGTACAGGAGACCACTTGTGTGGGCAAATAACAAAAAGGAGGTAAACCAAATTATGAAGAAGAACACCAATTCAACTTCAACTATCGTTAACATTACAGGTAATAATAACACTGTGATTATTAATGGTACTGCTAGTTTAGGTAAAGAAACTAGCAAAAAGAAAAAGTCATTTAAGACTTGGTTAAAAGCATTAGGTAAACTTATTCGTTCCGCATTTGTAAATATTTCAGTTCTTCTAATAGAAATATTTGCAAAGTTGGGATAAGCACAACCAATTCAAATATAATGAGGTTTACCCTTTGGAATATAGAAAATGTTATTTATATGGATTGAAATCCAAAAAGAAATTGTTAGAACTTTTGCATATCGATAGAAAGATTTATTGCAAGAGTTCTTTTCTTAACTGCAAAATTAAACCATATATAGAGATTAATAAAAATAAGAAAAAAAGGTTAATTGAAGCACCAGATGAAGATGTTAAGAATATTCAATCTATAATTTTAAGAGCTCTGCAACTTATTGATGTCCCAAACTATGCTTTTTCGGGCATAAAAGGAAAATGCTATATAGATAATGCAAAAGCTCATTCTGATAAGAAATATTTATTTAAAATAGATATTTCTAAATTTTTCCCAAATATTGGAAGAAATAAAATTTATAATTTTTATTTAAACAAACTAAAAACATCTCCAGATGTAGCAAATATTTTAACAAACTTATCAACAATAAATCTTGATTTGAAAAATCAAAACAACAAAACAATGTTAAAGATAAATGAATTTATTAATGATGCTCACATAAAAGAAAGAAATCATTTAATCACAGGGTCTCCTTTGAGTTCTATTATGTCTTATTTTGCAAATGTTGATATGTTTGAAAAGATTAATGAAATAGCCTTGAAGTACAATATTACAATGACGGTATATGTGGATGATGTAGTTTTCTCGTCCGACAACAAAATTCCTTACTTTTTCCGTAAGAATGTTTTAAATATTATAAACCAAAACTCTTATGATGTATCTGTAAAAAAATGTAAGTGGTATAATAAGCCTGAAAATAAAAAAGTGACAGGAGTAATTTTAGATAAAAAAGGAAAAATGCAAATCCCTAATAAGTTAATGTTAAAAACTCATAATTATATTAATGAAATTAATAAAGGCGATAAAACTAATATTGATAAATTACAAGGTTGTTTAGTTGTTGCAAATTCCATAAATGGAAAATTTAAAGAATATAGAGGACAACTAAAAAAGATGAAAAGAAAATTTTGACAGCAATTGACAGCAAATGTACCAGTTTTAGAGAGCTTACGAACGAATTAGACCGATAGTTGATTTTTTGACTATCGGTCTTTTTTAATGGAGCAAATATTGACAGCAATTGCACCAAAAATTGACAGCAAATATTTTTTAGGCTTAAAATCTTTGTTAAAAAATGAGAATAAAAAAACGCCAAAACCCTAGGAAAATAAAGGGTTTTAGCGACTTTTAATGAGTGGAGCTGGTGACGGGAATCGGACCCGTGACCCCCACCTTACCAAGGTGGTGCTCTACCGCTGAGCCACACCAGCATAGTGCTGTTTTTGAACGATTTTTGCGGTGAAATTTAGTGATTAAAAAGTGCTGTTTTTGTTTTACCAAGGCGACGCTCTACCGACTGAGCCACAGCAGCATTTACTCGTTGCTTGTTTATAATATCAATATTTTTGTCCGTTGTCAATTATTTAGAATGTTTTATTGCAGTAAAAGTCGAAACTTTTTAATTTTACTATTGACATGTATGAGAAAATGTGCTTTAATTGAAACATATACAAAGGGAGGAAATTATGCAAAGCTCAAACACACCTGGAAAATCTAGTTTTAGATATCCAAACAATGTCAACGTTAAAAAGGTAAAAATAAACAAAATTAAAAAGTCTCGTCAAGTTATGTTTGTTGAAGAAGCTCATGAAATGCGCAATAGCCAAAACACTTTTAACTATAATAAGCCAACTGTGCCTACATTATAACAAAAACATTGGTTGTTTATTTTAAAAACTCGCAAAAATTCGCGAGTTTTTTATTTTCTGCTGGATTACGACCTTTTTTTGCTCATATAATGGTTGACAAATGGTCATATTTTGTTTATAATCTTTATGATTTTTAGAGGAGGAAGACGAATGGGATTTGCAATGCTTGGCAACGTTTTCTCCGACCTTGACAACTGGATCAGAGGTTGGGACTCAATGACGTTTGCTATCGTTACGATTGTTCTTGTGTCACTTATGTGTATGTATGGAACAAGTTTTCTTAAAGGCTTGCTTGGTGGCAAGTTTAAATTTAAATTTTTCTCATTCATATTTCTCGCATTAGTCACAACTATGTTAGTTTACATATGCATTAAGCATTAAAAATAAAGGAGTTTTACATGAATTTTTTACCTATGCTCGCAGATGAAATCCAATCAGATTTTGTTACAACGGTTCTCCCAATAATGAGATACGTTCTGTTCTTTTTGATCATTGCTTGCGCTATCGTTATCATTATCACTTGCTTGCTTCAATCAAACAGTTCGGAAGGCGGGGATCCAATCACTGGAATTCAAGAAAGTTATTACACAAAAAACAAGGGTGGCTCTCGTGATGGAAAATTGAAGATTATCACAATCGTTTGCGCATCAATTATTGCGGTTAGTGTAATCATTTATTTCGTTACAGAGATATTTAACAAGACAGCATGACATTAACAGAGAGAATTAAAGAAATAGTTGCGAAAGATAGTTTGGTTTATTCAAAACCAGACAATCTTTTTTTATTTTTATCAACAGCGCTAGGCAAAAAACAGGAAGTAATTCAGACTGAGTTTAAAAAATTGCTTGCTTCTGGCGACATTTTTGAAGTTAGAAATGGAAAATTTATCACAATACCTTCACATGGCTATGTAAAAGGACATTTTATGGGAAGCGCCAAGGGTTATGCTTTTTGTGACATAGGTGGGGCGGAGGATATATTTATTCCTGGGAACCGCACAAACGGAGCGATTGACGGAGACGATGTTATAATCAAACTTTTTGCGCAAGAAGGAGGCAAAGAGGGCGAAGTTGTAAAGGTTGTAAAACCTGTTAAAAAGATTGTGGGAACAGTTGTAAAAGTCAGCCGAAATCTGTTTTTAGAACCAGACAATCAAAAAATTTCTTTTAAAATTCCTATTTTAAAGACGGCAATCAAACCAATGCTCAATCAAAAGGTTGTTGTAAGGCTTGTCCGCCGCGACAATGGCAAGATTTCTGGCGAAGTTGTTGAAATTTTGGGCAATGAAAACGATATTAAAGTGCTTGAAAAAGCGATAATTCGCAGCCATAATTTATATGAAGAATTTGATGACGAAATAGAAGAAATCGCAAACAAACTCAACAAACCTGTTTCGGCAAAGCAGAAAAAAGGCAGAGAAGATTTCACAAAACTCACAACTTTCACGATTGACGGGGAAGACGCCAAAGACTTTGACGACGCGGTTTCAATTAAAAAACTTTCAGACGGATATGAACTTGGAGTGCATATCGCCGACGTGGGCGAGTTTGTTAAAGTTGGATCTCCGCTTGACGAGGTCGCTTACGAACGCGCCACAAGCACATATTTTCCAACGTCTGTTTTGCCTATGCTTCCAGTAGGTTTGTCAAACGGCATTTGCTCGCTCAACGAAGGTGTTGAGAGATTGACTCTTTCATGCGTTATGCACGTGACAAAAGATGGGGAAGTTAAAGATCATAAAATTGTTGAAAGCGTGATCAAAAGCAGAGCGCGCTTGACCTACACCGAAGTTTTTGCGGTTATTGAGGGAAGACCGACCACAAAGAAGGCGCAAGGCTTGAAAAAAGAGATTATGCTGATGGCAGAACTTGCTAAAACACTTGAAAACAATCGCGTTAAACGTGGAGCGCTTGATCTCGATATTCCTGAGCCACAATTTGTCTTTGACGACAAAGGCTATGTTGTCGACGTGAAAAAACGCGAGAGAAACGATGCGCACAAACTTATCGAAGAATTTATGGTCCTTGCAAACGAAACAGTCGCAAAACATTTTTCAATTGCTGGCGTGCCTTTTGTTTATCGTGTTCACGAAAAACCTACAATCGAAAAATCAAAGGCCGTTTTGTCGTTCTTGGCGGGGCTTGGCGTGTCATGCCCATCGCTGCCAAAAGTGGTTTCGCCAAAGTATGTTCAAAGTTTGCTTGATTTAATTAAGGGCAAAACCTATGAAGAAGCCGCAAACAAAATTATTTTGCGCAGTATGCAAAAAGCGGTTTATAAAAATGAAAATTTAGGGCATTTTGGCTTGGCTCTTGAAAATTATTGTCATTTCACATCGCCAATTCGCCGCTATCCTGACTTGACAATTCACAGAATTATTAAAGAAGTTTTGCATAAAAAACTGACTAAATCGCGCAAAGAAGAGCTTGATGAATTCACTATGGAAAGTGCTGATCAAAGCTCTTTGCAAGAGAGCAACAGCGAAAAAGCGGAAAGGGAAGTTGACGATCTTTGGAGAGCATATTTGATGAAAGACCGCATTGGAGAAGTGTTTGACGCGACGATTACAAGCGTGACAAATTACGGTGTTTTTGTTGGTCTTGAAAACTCAGTTGAAGGGCTGGTGAAGATTGAAGACCTGCCGCAAGACGCATATTTGTTCTTTGAGCGTTCGATGGAAATTAAAGGTCAAAAACATGCATTTAGAATTGGCGACAAGATGCGCGTAAAACTTGTCAATGTCAATTTATTTACAAGAAAAGTCGATTTTGTGCCAGAAAAATAGCAAAAAAAGCACAAATAATTAAAAAAAATTAAAAAAGGGTCTTGAAATCATTCAATAAAGGTGTTATAATGAATAACGAAATAAAGTTGATCGCTTCAAACAAAAAAGCCTATCACAATTATTTCATTTCAGATCTGACCGAAGCCGGCATTGTGCTGGAAGGAAGTGAGGTAAAGTCACTCAGACTTAATGGTATGAGTTTGAATGAAAGTTTCGTGTTTGTAAAAAACGGTGAAATTTTTTTGAAAAACGCTTATATTAAGTTGTATGACTCAACATCAGCCTTCAAACCTGATGAACGGCACGACAGAAAATTATTGCTCCATAAAGCCGAGATTGAAAAACTTGAACGTAAAGTTAAAGAAAAGGGATTTTCAATCATGGCAACCAAAGTTTACTTTTTAAAAGGTAAAGTTAAGGTTGAAATTGGACTGGCAAAAGGCAAACAGCTTTTTGACAAACGTGACGCTTTGAAAGATAAGTCAACAGCGCGAGAAGTTGACAGATATTTAAAGCAGCGGGGGCGATAAGGTTTCGACGGGGTGAGTGAGGAAAGTATAAAGCGTGTGGTTGATGACTTGAAACCTAAAAACTGGTCAAAAAAATAAACGCAAATAATAACTATCAAACTGTAAAGGCTGCTGCCTAACAGTCGCTTATGGATGTCTTTCCACTTTGGATAGCCAAAGCGTCAAACTAAAAGTGGATAGCGATTTTTAGCAATACCTTGAGTTAAAAATTGAAATTTTATAGGTTCGATTGAGAAAATTTGTTTGTGGACTATTCTCAATTTAAATTCAAACACAAACTGCACACGGAGAAAGGCTTTTTAAACTTGTTTCGGACGCGGGTTCAATTCCCGCCGTCTCCACCAAATTGGTTTTTACAAGGTCAAAACCTTGAAAACATAAAAAAATTACAAAAAAGAGGTAAAAATTATGGGTACAGTTATTCTTAATGTTGTGATTATCTTGGGAATCATTATCGCTGGCGGATTTTTGATTTTCTTCCTTGGTGATCTTCTTATGTCTATCGTAAATCCTAAAGGGGAAGAAGAAAGAGTTAAACTTAAAAGAAAGGACTCAGCTAAAAAGTTTGCTAAAAAGGTTGAAGCAATGCCTGCTGAAGACCAAGCTGAACTTAAAGCAGAATCTCCACTTGCTGAAGCAGTAATTGAAGACGCAAAAGAAGAATCAGCTGTTGCAGAAGCAACTCCAGTTGTTGAAGAATACAACGCTGACGAAAAAGTTGAAGAAAAAACAGAAGAAAAATCTGAAGAAGAAAAACTTGCAGAAGCAAGAGCAGCTTTAGAAAAGAGAAAAGCTGAAATCTTAAAACGTATGCAAGAACAAATCGAAGAAGAGCCAGAACAAACCGAAGAAGAGTCAGAAGAAGCTGAAGAAGCTGAAGAAGCTGAAGAAGACGTTGAGCCAGAAGTTGAAGAAACTGTTGAAGAAACAGTTGAAGTTGACGAAGAAAAAGAACAAATCAAGGCTGAACTTGAACAAGCTAAGAAAGCTTTGGAAGAAGAAAGAGCAAGATATGAAGCTCTTGCAACACAACTTCAAAACACAGAAGCAGAAGAAAAAACTGTTGTTTCTGGAACAAAAGAAGACTATGAAGCTCAAAAAGCTGAACTTGAAGCTAGACTCAAAGACAACGAAAAAGAACTCAAAGCCTGCAAAAAAGAATACATTCCACTTGCAAAAGTTAACAAAACTCTTGCAAACGACGAAAAGAAACTTCGCAGAAAAGAAGCTATCGTTGCTAAACAAAAAGTTATGCTTTATGGCGTAAACAACTATGAAGACATCGACGAAGAAAAAGCAAAGAAACTTGCTGAAGAACTTGATCTTCTTGATGGACTTAAACTTTCAGTTCAACATTGCCACGAAGTTATGGAATCAAACAAAGACAGATTTCCAGTTCTTGAAAAAATGTATTTCATTTTGAAAGCACAAAACGAACAAATCAAAGCTGACCTTCTTGAAGTTGATAACGCTCTTGCAACATTTGAAACAGAAGAAGGGGAAGGAACACAAGAATAACCCTAATATACAAAACCTTGCACTTGCTGCAAGGTTTTTTGTTGTTAAAAATTCATAAGCGTTTTTGGGTTGGTAATGAAATAAAATAAAAAAAACTTGTCGGGAGCGACAAGTTTTTTTTAACACAAAACAAAGATTTTTTAAGCCAATTTGATTACTTAAGTTCTACAGTTGCGCCAGCTTCTTTAAGTTTAGCTTCCATTTCTTTAGCTTCAGCTGTAGGAACGTTTTCTTTAATTACGCTTGGTGCATTGTCAACGAGAGCTTTTGCTTCGCTAAGTCCAAGACCTGTGATTTCTCTAACTGCTTTGATTACAGCAATTTTGTTTGCTCCAACTTCTTTCAAAGCTACGTTAAATTCTGTTTTTTCTTCTGCAGCAGCAGCTGGTGCAGCACCAGCAACTGGAGCAGCAGCAACTGCAACTGGAGCTGCAGCGCTTACTCCAAACTCTTCTTCAAGAGCTTTTACAAGTTCGCTTACTTCAACGATTGTAAGTTTTTTGATTTCTTCAACAAGATTTTTAATATCTGCCATTTTATTTTCCTCCTAAAATTTTTTATCGGATTTTCCGATTACTTTGTGGCAATTGCATTAAGAGCAATTGCAAGCCCCTGGGTTGGGGCATTAAGAACTCTAGCAAGCCCAGAGATAGGGGCCATAAGTGTTCCAAGAAGCTTTGCAACAAGAACTTCTTTGCTTGGAAGTTTTGCAAGAGCTTCGATTTCCTTGCCTTCAACGCTCTGTCCATTAAGTAAACCAAATTTGATACTAAGTTTTTTGGTTTTGTCTACATAATCACATACGATTTTTGCTTGTGATACTTCGTCGTCATACCCAAAAACAACGGCACTTGTGCCTTCAAGGTATTTTTCGGCACCTGTTATTCCGAGTTCGTTAAGTGCAAGGAGCATAAGTCTGTTTTTATACACTTTGTATTCTGCGCCGTGTTCTCTGAACTCTTTACGCATTTTAGTGTCTTCTTCAACAGTAAGTCCACGATAGTCAACAAAAGTTACTGATTTTGCTTTTGAAAGCTTTTCTTTAATTTCTGCGACTACCAGTTTCTTTGCTTCAAAATTAGCACTCATTACTTTCCTCCTTTTTAAATTTTTGTTTTGTGTTTTTCTAAAAAAAATCTCTTGCGCCAAAGAAAAAGGGCAAGAGATATAAACTCATATTCATCCTTTTTCCTCGGCAAGCATGCAGTTTGCATTTACGACTAAGCACTTGCTGTCTATGGAAAGATTTATTTTAGACTTTGTTATTATACTGGTTTTTATCTGATTTGTCAACAAATTTTTAATATTTGATTAAAAATAATTTGTTTTTTAGATTTTTACTCAAACGAAGCGACATGGAGTGCGACATTTGGGCTGCGCGCCGCTAGGGCGCGGAGCCAGCCCTTGCTTTTACCTGCGCAAAGCAAGGGCCAAGCGGCAAGGGCGCTTTCCGCTTGCAAATGTCGCGCGTTTATTTGACAAAAGGTGGGGTTGAGTGCTAAAATAATCAGGTTAAAGGAGATGAGGGTATGGACTATGCAAAGATAGAGAAAAAATGGAATGAAAAGTGGGAGAAAGACGGGCTTTATCGTTTTGATGAAACAAAACTTGACAACAAATATTATTTGCTAGAGATGTTTTCATATCCAAGTGGTTTAAATCTTCACCTTGGTCACTGGTGGAATTTTGGGCTGTCGGATAGTTTTGGAAGATTTAAACGTATGCAAGGTTATAATGTTTTTCAACCTATGGGATTTGATAGCTTTGGTCTTCCTGCTGAGAACTTTGCGCTAAAAACAGGCATACACCCAGAAGATTCAACATTGCACAACATTCATGTTATGGAAGAACAACTTCGCAATATTGGGGGGACATTCAACTGGGAAAATGAAATAATAACTTGCAAGCCGGAATATTATAAATGGACACAATGGCTTTTTGTTCAACTTTATAAAAAGGGACTTGCTTATCAAAAAGAAGCGCCTGTGAATTGGTGCCCATCTTGCAACACAGTGATTGCAAATGAACAAGTTGTTGATGGACTTTGTGAACGTTGTGGGACAGAAGTTGTGAGAAAGAACATGAAACAATGGTTCTTTAAAATCACAGATTATGCCGAACGTCTTTTAAGCGGACTTGATAAAATTAACTGGCCTCAAAAAACCAAAATTCTTCAAAAGAATTGGATCGGCAAATCGGTGGGTTGTGAAGTCGATTTTAAAACAGAAGATGGCAAAGAAAAACTTACAGTATTCACATCTAGAGTTGACACGATTTATGGTGTAAGCTGGTTGGTTATCGCGCCAGAACACCCAAAGCTCTCAAAGTTTGTAACTTCTGATCGCAAGGCGGAAGTTGATAAATATGTTGCGGAAGCAGCAAAAAAAGACGAAATCGCTCGTTCAAGCACAAACAATGAAAAGACGGGTGTGTTTACTGGGACATATGTTATCAATCCACTCACGGGTGCAAAAGTGCCTTTGTTTGTTGCCGATTACGTAATTGCAACATATGCAACCGGAATAGTTATGGGCGTTGCTGCTCACGATGAAAGAGATTATGATTTCGCAAAAGTTTATGGCGTTAAAGTTGTTCAAGTCATTGAGGGCAAAAATGGCGAACAAGTCAAATTGCCATATACAGAACCTGGTCGTTTAATCAATTCTGCTGAGTTTAACGGACTTACAAGCGAAGAAGCGAGAGAAAAAATTGCTGAAAAACTTGAAAAAATGGGCGCAGGACGCAGAAAAGTCAACTATAAACTTCGTGACTGGTCGGTTTCTCGTCAAAGATATTGGGGCTGCCCAATTCCTATCATCTATTGCCCACACTGCGGAACTGTTCCTGTTCCAGAAAGTGACCTTCCAGTAATTTTACCTCGCATTCACGACTATAAGCCAGAAGGTGAAGGCCCTCTTGGAAAAGTTGAAAGCTATATGAACGTCAAATGTCCACATTGCGGCGCGCCTGCTAGACGCGATCCTGACACACTTGACGCTTTTGTATGCTCAAGCTTTTATCATCTTAGATATATCGACCCTCGCAACGATAAAGAAATTTTCTCATCAGAAAAAGCCAACAAAGTTGGGCCTATCGATACTTATGTAGGTGGGGTAGAACACGCAACCGCACACCTTATGTATGCAAGATTTATCACAATGTTCTTACATGATTTAAGGCTTATCAATTTTGAAGAGCCTTTCAAGCGCCTTGTTCATCAAGGAATGGTGCTTGGCAGCGACGGCAAGAAGATGAGCAAGCGTAACGGCGGGAAAACAGCTGACGAATATGTAAATGAATTCGGCAGTGATGCACTCAGACTTACAATGATGTTCTCAATGAACTATATAGACGGCGGACCGTGGAACGACGAGGGCCTTAAACACATGACCGCTTTCATGGAAAGAGTTGAGAGAATTGTTAAAAAATGGTGTGCTCTTGGTGACGACAATGCCGATTTGAATGGAAGTGAAGAGCAAGACTTAGAGTATGCACGAGCATATTGCGTGAAAGAAATGCGCGCAGGTTTTGAAGATTTTTCGTTTAACACAGCAGTTGCAAGGCTTATGGAACTTGTCAACGCCATGTATAAATACGACAAAAATGAGCGCAAAAACGGCGTTTTAGCAAAGAGTGTTGCAAAAGATGTTATCCGTCTTATTGCGCCTGCTGCACCTCATTTTTCTGAGCAATTATGGCAGGATATTGGCGAAGAATACTCAATTCACAATCAACTTTATCCTGTTTGCGATGAGACAAAACTTGTTCGTTCAAGCGTTGAAATTGCAGTTCAAGTAAACAGCAAAATCATCACACGAATGAATATTCTTGCAAATGCCGCAAATGACGAAATTTTAAAAGTGGTAAAGGCAAATGACCGCGTGAAACCACTCTTGGAAGGCAAAAATATCCTAAAAGAAATTATCGTTCCAGGTCGAATTGTGAATATTATTGTCAAATAGCGAATATGCATAAATAAAGAATTTATGGAATTTTTATCAATTTGTGTTGACACGTGTAATAATTTGTGTTATATTAGGGTCGTTAAATAGAATATTTAACGCACCCTTTTTTGGGCTTTTGATAGAACTGAATTATGAGTTTTAAAAAGATTAGATATAATTTAATAGTTATAGGACTTGTTGCCCTTGTTTGTTGTTACATTGGCATGGGTCTCTTTTTTACTCAATCAAGCTCAAATGCCAATAACGGCGGATCAGCGCAAGAAGAACCTATTGAAGATCCAACAAATCCTGAAGATCCAGATTTGTCTATTGACGACGGCGACGAAGATGACGGCGACGAAGATGTTGACCTTCCAAGCGATGCGATTGAACTTATTAATTATGGCCTTGACATTTTAAATAATGGAACAGGTTATGAAAGCACATTCAATTCTTCAATTGTCAATACTCCATTGTCAGATGCACTTAAAGGAATTCAACCAACTCAAAACCTTACAAGCGTTATTTCACGCGGTGTTAACTCAAAAGGCGAGAAGGTGGGAATCCAAAAAGATTATTACTATTCAAACTATTCGGGAACAGGTGACGGCATGCTTGCTAGATACTTCAGAGGATTCTATGACAACCAAGCAACCGGCCAAGTGAATATTATCGAAACAAAAGATTACAGTTACACAGCAAAAACTTATAACGTAGCAGCAGCATATAGAAACGAAATAAAAGACATCAACAATGCGATCGACGAATTTAAAGTTTTGTATACGCAAGATTATCCAATCAAACTTACAAAGAAAAATTGTATGATTATTAAAGACGATTCAAAGAAAAGCAAAACTTATCGAACAATCACTGTTTCAATAAATAATTTTGCTTCACTTTCTGAAAATTTCTTGAAATTTTACACCTCAACAAACCAAATGAAAGACATTAGTTACAAGAAAATTGAAATGTCATTTGTGATCAATAAAAATACGGGTTACATTTCAAAAATTAGAAGGAATGAACTTTTGCATTCAACTGCAATCAATGTGCCTGCTTTGGGAACGATGGCTCTCCAATCGGCAATCACAATTGAGCAATCCTTTACAAAAGTTAACAAAAACGTGATTTTAGCAGATAATTTATAGAATATAATAACAAAGGTAAAATTAAGCCGTTTATAAATGCTTGTCACATCGTAACGTTGGACAAGCATTTTGAATAAAATAAGAAAGTATGAAAAAAGAAAAAGTCAAAAGAGGAATAAAGTATCAGATACTTTTATGGTTTTTAGTCATTCTGGCGAGTGTTTACATCGGAATGAACTTTTTCACGGATTCTACTGCTTCTGCTGATGTCCCGGACGATTCTGTGGTGGTGGATCCAATCGACCCAGAAGAACCTGACGCTCCGGGAGAAAATGATACAAGCGATACCAACAATAGCGGCAATGAGGTAGTCATTCCAACAGATCCTATTGACCTTATAAACTATGCGATCAACATTTACAACAACGGCAAAGGCAGTCAATCGACTTTCACTTACACAGTAGCAAACAGGGGAGTTTTCCAAGGAGTTGCACTTTCGCTCAATCAATATGCGACTGGAAACCTGCTTAGAAGTGGAAGAAACGGATTAGAAGAAACATATCTCTATTACAAAGACAACGAAGTTTCACCTATCGTTAAAGCGCTTGTAAATCAATATGGATTACTTCAAAACCAATATCGTGCTGTCAATGTTGATGCCTCAGCAAACAAAGTAAATTATGTTTACACAAACAATTACAATCGTGCTGCTCAAACTTATGATTTGACATCTGGAACGAGGGGTGCAGACGAATTTACTATTGAGAAAGGGAAAAACAGATTTATTGCAATTTACTGTATGGAATTTCCACTTGAAATAAGCAATAATACAGTTAAGGTTACAAACTACAACACCAAAAAAGATAAGACATACAACTATGTAACAGTCTCATACAAAATCAACAAATTGCCAGAAAATTTCAAATATTACTATTGCAGCAACTCAGAACTTAGCATCGCGACATATCAAGATTATAAATTAACTTTTATAATCAACAAACGCACAGGAAAACTTAGAAGAATTATTCGTGATGAAGAATTTACAAGCCCAGGACTTAAGGGTGCAATTACAGTTTATTCAAAAACAAGATTCCAGCAAGATTTTTCAGCAATGGATCAAGAAATAAATTTAAGAAAACCTTATTTAAGCTATGTTGCTCCACCTGAAGAAGCATAACAAAATAGAATAATAAAAACGGCTGATAGCGGCCGTTTTTTTTATTTCTTTTTTAGTTTGTATTTCTTGGTTTTTTGCAATAAAAAAATGACTAAATATTAGTCATTTTTATTTTCATCATCGTTTTCAACTTCTTCAATTTCAACTGTTTCTTCAACTGATTCATCTGTGTTTTCAGGTTCAACTGTTTCTTCGATGTTTTCTTCAACTTCCGCTTCTGGAGCAACTTCTGTTTCAGTGTTTTCTTCAGCATTTTCAGTTTTGTCTACGCTTACTTCTTCGTTGTTTTCTTCGGCTGTTGTTTCTTCAACTACTTCGTTGCCTGCTCTTTCGTCTGATTGAGTTTCTGTTTCTTCAACAGGTTTAACTTCTTCAGTTGTTTCGGTTGTTTCAGCGTTGTCTGTTTCTTCGATTGCTTTTGCTTCTTCGTCTGCTTCTTCTTCAGCTGTTGTTTTGCCATAGTTTCTGTTGATAAGCCATGCTACTAAGAAGGTGAGTCCTGAAATTGCTGCGCCACATCCGAGTGATAAGAGCATAATGTAAAGTTCGTTTGATTCAAAGATTCCGTATGCTGCGAATACGCACGCAAACCAAAGCATCATTGTAACTCCAGGTAAGATGAATGTGAAGATTACTTTTAAAACTGTGTTTCTATATCCGCTTGGACGTCTAAGTGTATAGAATACCATGCCTATTGTCAAAATTGAAAATACGATTCCAAGAACGAATGTTGTGAGTTGGAAAGGTGTTAAAAAATTGAAATTAATCATTTTTGCCTCCATTTATACGTATATTTTACCACAGCAGTATAATTTTGTCAATATTAATTTTTAAATTAAATTCGTTTGTTAACTTTTTTGCTTTGTTGTATAATATTGTTGTGAAAGAAAAAGAAAAAAATACAAATAAGGCAGAAAATGCTTCAAAAAAGCCTTCAAAAAATCGTAAACTTTTGATGATATTGATTCCTGTAATCGTGGGCGTTGTTCTTGTGCTTACAGCATGCCTTTTGGCAGTCTTTTTATCAAAGCCGGGACAAGCGGGCGAGGTTGAAATTAAATCTTATGATCGTCAGGTTTTTGTCAAAACAAAAGTTGAAGAAGATCAGCGAACTTATCGCTTTAAATTTACTGCAAATGGTAAAAGTGTTGTGATTAGCAGCGAATCAAATATGCTTGAAATAACTCAAGATTTACTTGATGATAAATTGCACTTAGGAACGACTTATGATGTTCAGGTTTGCTATGTTGATCCATCGGGGATTTTAGCTGGGGATTACGGAAAAGCAACAAGTTTTACGCCTACGCTTAGGCTTGCAAACACTTCGATTGCACTCAATGATGAAGATGGGAAAACTATTTCTTGGCAAAGTGTTGAGTATGCCGATTTTTATAATGTGTGTTATTATGATGGCTCAATGTTAGAAAAAATAAAAACGACACAAACAAGTTTTGATTTAAGTGCTATAAAGGGTGGGCAGCGACAAGTTTTTGTAACGAGCGCCTCAAACAGAATGGGGCTTCGTGAAAGCGAAAAGTCAAATATTGTAAGCCTTAACGTTACACATCAAATGAAGGCTTTCACAAGCGGAACAGTTGATAAGATTACAAAGCGAGTTAGCATCATTTCGCCTGAAAGCGTAGACGGCATAGTTTTGACTGATTTATTGAATAATGTAGAATATAATATTGTTGATTTTACAGTAGCAAAATCGGCAGATAGATATGTTATCACATTTTCAATCAACTTGATTTATACAACCGACGAGCAAACATTTTCTGTAAAACCACTTGCTGACGCATACAATCTTTTTAGTGGGGAAGCAATCGAGCTTAGAGTGATTTAATAGTGATTTTATAAAGAATATTTTTAACTTATTAAAAGCATACTACTTTCAAAGGATGGTCGGTATGCTTTTTTTAAGCGTTGAAAAACGAATCGAAGCGCTAAAAAGTCAACTAAACTTTTCAAGCGATGTTGCAAGCAGGATATTGGAAGTTGGTTCCACAAAAGTGGGGCTAGTTTATCTTAAAAGCATGATTGATGAAACGTTGTTTGTTAAGGGGATATGTGACCCGATTTCAATCGCGCCAAACATTTCGATAAAACTTTTATCCAGCGAAATTATAAAGACCGCAGAAGTTGAACAAATAAGCCCAAAGGGCGCGGCGCAAAAGGTGCTTAACGGAAGTGTAGTTATATTTTTGGAAGGGGAAAAGCAAATTGCTGCAGTGGACATACAAAAATTTCCGTCGCGAATGCCGTCCGAGCCGCCTACATCGTCGGTCATACAGGGTCCACGCGAAGGATTCACCGAAGATATAAAAACCAACATCACACTCATTCGCCGCCGCTTTTACAGCAAAAATTTGGTGCTTAAACAAATGAGCGTAGGCAAATATTCGGGCACAAAAGTTGTTATTGCATTCATCAAAGGCGTTGCAAACAAAGATGTGGTCAAAGAAGTTGAATCGCGCCTAAAAAAGATTGATGTCGACGGCGTCGTTGATTCGCACTACATATTAAAATATCTAGAAAAAAACCCGGATTCACTTTTTAAGCAGGTCGGAAACATTGAAAAACCGGATGTTGTCGCGGCAAAAATGCTTGAAGGAAGAGTCGCGATTATCGTTGATGGATCACCCATGGTTTTAACTGTTCCATTCGTGTTTTTGGAAGAATTGCAGTCGTCAAACGACTATTACAACAACCATATTTATTCTTCGTTTATAAGAATCGTGCGTGTGATTGGAATGCTGATTGCAGTGGTTGTGCCAAGTGTTTATATCGCGTTGAGAGTCCATCATCAAAATGTCATTCCAATCAAGTTTTTAATCACTATCACAAATTCGACAAAAGGTCTGCCATTTACACCATTTTTGGAGATGCTTTTTATCGCTCTTTTGTTTCAAATTTTGTATGAAGTTTCGTTGCGTTTGCCAAGCTATTTGGGACTTGCAACGAGCATCGTCGGTGCGCTAATTTTGGGTGACACCGGAGTTAAAGCGGGATTGCTTTCGCCACCCGGCGTTATTATTATCGCACTTGCAAAAATTGCTCTTTACACCGTTCCAGAACAGGCCTATCAACTCACAATTTTGCAATATTTGTTTTTGATTGTGGGAGGCTCGATGGGCATGCTTGGAATTATTGGGCTGTTTTTATATTTAATAATATATTTGTGTTCAATAGATTCCTATGGCGCGCCATACTTGGCTCCTTTTTCTCCAAAAGTGAACAACGACCTAAAAGATGCGATAATAATGAGTGCGACCTTCAACATGAAAACAAGACCAAAATCGTTTAGCAACAAAAATTTGACGAGGCAAAAATGAAAGAGACGATTTCTACAAGACAAACCGCAATTATATCTGCGTTGCTTATTTTTGCAAACAAATTGTTGGTTTTGCCATCACTGCTTTATGAGCGCAGCAAAGCTGACGGCTTTTTTGCTATTCTAATTTTGCTGGCGCTTGAAATGTTGCTGCTTTTTATGTTTTTAAAAGTTAAAAACGCTTATCCAAATCTTTCATTTTATGAACTTATCAAACAAAAACTAGGCGTTGTTTTTGCTAAGTTTTTTTTCGTTTTACTGATGGTTTACTTTTTCTTTAAAGCGTTATTGCTTTTTAATGTGACATTTATGTATTTGCACATTCAAGTGTATTTAGACGCGACTTATTATCTTTTCATGTTTGCGTTTTTGTTTGTGATGACAACTTCGGCTTTGCGCGGGCTGCGACCACTTGCAAGGGGAGCGGAATTTGTATTTTCTTTTATTGTGGCAAGTTTGCTGTTTTGCCTGTTTTTATCCTTCTTTAACTTTAAAAGTTTCCCAATCTTTTTTGAGCAAAAATTTGGCAATGTTTTAAACTCTTCGTGGCATACGGCATGCTGCTGTGGCGATGTTTTAGTGCTTTTCGTGATTATGGACAAAATCGAACTGCGTAAAGGACTCAACAAAAAAGTTTTGATTTATTCAGGGCTGAGTTGCTTGATTGTGCTTTTGGTGTTTTTCATGTTTTACAGTATATTTGGTGTGACAAGTTTTATTCACAACAACGCGCTGTCGGACATTATCACATTTTCTTATAGATTTTTGGATCTCGGCAGGCTTGACCTTGTTGCGATTATAGCCAATGCGTTTTTGTCATTTCTGCAACTCAGCATTTACGCTTATATGCTTATGGTTTGCTTTAAGCAGGTTTTTACAAAAATTACCGATGTGTATATAGCAACTTTTTACAATTTACTTTTTACAATTATTATGATTTCAGCGGCAATAAATTATGTCTCTGTAATTTTTTTGGCGCAAAATGTGTTCTCACTTGCAGCGCCTTTTATCCATTTTATCGTGCCTGCCATTTTGTTTGTGTGTGCCCTTAAAGCAGCTAAAAGGAAGGAGGGAACATGAAGCGTTTTTGGACTATTATAAAGAAAACGCCATCACTTTTTGCGCTTGTCTTCATTGGACTTGTCTTTTTTCCTGCCGCACTTGCATCGCCGCCTGAAAGTTTAACACACTCTATTGTTACGGCTATTGGAATTGACAAAGAAGACGACCAATACGAAGTTACACTGCTTGCGTTTTTGTCATATCCAAACCAATCATATCTTGAAAAATACGAAACTTTCACAAGCACAGGCTCGACGCTTAGCGAAGCTTTTTCGACCGCGGGCATGCAAATTGGCAAAAAAATCTCACTTTTTCACACAAGTACCGCTATTGTAAGCGAAAAAATGCTTGAAGGCGAAGATATTGCGCCAACGCTTGACTATTTGGTGAGAGTGGCATCTTTGCCACAAAGTTGCTTGCTTGTTGCAACAAATCAAAAGTCAAAAACCTTTTTGGACTTTATTCAAAAACTAGATGCAAAATCAGATATAAATCTGGAAGAAATCGGATTTTACACTTCAAATTATATAAGTTGGAGAGACACGACTATCAATTCGTTTTTGCAAGGTTATTATTCGCCAAGCAAGTGCTCGGCAATCAATTATTTGCCTCTCACAGGTGGAGATGTCAACGGCATTGCCATTGACGAAATTCCAGATGAGGCGTCGGGCTCGGGACAAACGGGCGGGGAAAGTGAATCATCGGCTGCAAGTCAAGGCGTTGGCGGTGAAAGCGGTCAGTCGGACACTCCCGGTTCAAGCAAAGGCGAAAAATACGAACTTATAAACGATCAAAGTGAAATGATTTTGAAAAATGGAAGAAAGCAAAAATTGCTTACAAATCAAATTGTGCATGGGCTTAACTGGTTTAATTCAAAAGCAAATGAGCAGTTGATTATTTTAGATGATTTTAATGATGCAAACTTTTCAGACGCAAAACTTGTTTATAAGGTTGCAAGCAAGCAAATCAGACAAAAGGCGGAGTTTGAAGACGGCTATCCAGTTCTTTTGACAAACATTAGAGTTTTTGTTTCGCTTAACGAAATAAATGGCGACAAAAACGACCTTTCAAATCATTATGAATCAAATTATATCAGTCCAGAAGTCAGAAGCAGGGCGGAGGAGTTTGTTAAAAAACAAATATCTGAGTCACTTGAAGTTTTAAAACAAGAAAAATCAGACGTATTAAACTTTTATGATAAATTTTTCAAGTCAAAGCGCTCGCAAACTAAAAAGTTTGTATCAAATTTAGATAGTGAGGAAGACTTTTTGGAAAATATTGTGTTTAAAGTGATTGTAAATGTCTATCCAAGTTAAGATTATTTGAAAATGTGCTGGGCTGGTCGCATAAAATATTTATTGTATTCTATTGGCTGTCATGTGCATAATAATGACAACATCCACTAACAAAAAGTAAATAGTGCTGTAGGTTTAGTATTAAATTTGTTGGAAAAATTTTATTTATATGATAAAATAAACACGTATATATTGGAGGTTACTGACTTGGAAGAGAAAAAAAGTGGATTTAAGTTTTCTTATCTCATTCTTTTGCTGGTAGTTGTATTGCTGGTATGTTTGATGTTTGTTGATACAACAAATCCTGGCAAGCAAATTAAACTAAGCGATGTTGACCAACTTATTGCCGGAACATATTCCGACGAAGACAGCGGCGCGGCAAATTTGCAGATGAGTGAACTTTATTACAAAGATGGAGTGGGCTATATCATCGTTGTTGGCAGTCAAAACGAAAAATCTTTCCCTCAAAATGCGGATTATTATTTTGAATATTCCTCATCGGCAGAGATTGCTTCTGTCATATCAAAAATTGACGCGAGAGTGGCAGCTGCTCCAGAAGTAAAAATTGCATATTCAACAAACAAGCCAAGCAACAACTGGTTCTTGACTTATTTGCCAACGCTTTTGATTATTGTGTTTGGTGGGGTGATGGTTTACACATTCTATCGCATGATGACAAATTCAAACAAAAGTGCTATGAGTTTTGGCAAAACAAGGGCGAAAGCATATGCAAACACAAAGGTTAAATTTGACGACATTGCCGGCGCTGATGAAGAAAAAGCAGAACTTGAAGAAATCGTTGAGTTCTTAAAAAATCCTAAAAAATTTACCGATCTTGGAGCAAGAATTCCAAAAGGTATTTTGCTTGTGGGAAATCCAGGAACAGGAAAGACTTTGCTTGCCCGTGCCGTTGCCGGCGAAAGCAATGTTCCATTCATTTCAATCTCGGGTTCAGATTTTGTTGAAATGTTTGTAGGTGTGGGAGCATCGCGTGTGAGAGATTTGTTTGAACAAGCAAAGAAAAACAAACCTTGCATCGTTTTTATCGACGAAATTGATGCTGTCGGACGTCAACGCGGGGCAGGCCTTGGCGGCGGAAACGACGAACGCGAACAAACACTTAATCAATTACTTGTTGAAATGGACGGCTTTGAACCAAACGAAGGAATTATCGTTCTTGCTGCTACAAACAGAAGTGACGTTTTAGACCCAGCGCTTTTAAGACCTGGCAGATTTGACAGACAAATTTATGTTCATGTTCCTGACGTTAGGGGAAGAGAAGGAATCTTAAAGATTCATGCTAGAAACA
Source organism: Clostridiales bacterium (assembly GCA_003522085.1). GTDB lineage: Bacteria > Bacillota > Clostridia > Christensenellales > UBA1242 > Caccovivens. Next base: position 120,156 of record DPGI01000004.1, read on the forward strand.
AACCTATCGATGATTCAGTTGACTTTAAAACGCTTGCTAGAATCACAGCTGGCTTTACTGGTGCTGACATTGAAAATATGCTTAACGAAGCAGCAATCTTGGCTGCAAGAGCAAACAGACCTACAATCATCATGACCGACATTACTGAAGGTATCAACAAAGTTTTGATGGGACCTCAAAAGAAATCAAAACTTGTCACCGAAAAAGACAAACTTATCACTGCTTATCACGAATCTGGCCACGCAATATTGGCTAAGAAACTTGCAAATTGTGATGATGTTCAAGAAGTTTCAATCATTCCTCGTGGAATGGCTGGCGGCTATACAATGTCGCGTCCTGAAAACGACAATTCATTTGCAAGCTACAACAAACTTATGGACGATATCGCTATGAGTATGGGCGGCAGAATTGCCGAAGAAGTTGTGTTTGGCGAAATCACAACGGGTGCTTCAAGTGACCTTCAACATGCGACAAAAGTTGCCCATCACATGGTTTTTGATTGGGGCATGAGCAAAACTTTGGGCTTTATGACACTTTCATCACAAGAAACAATCTTTGTTGGGAGAGATTATCAAACAAAAAATGAATTTTCTGAAAAACTTGCGGCTGAAGCTGACGATGAAGTAAGAAGCATTTTGGCTGAAAACTATGAAAGAGCAAAGAAAATCATCATTGAAAACAGACCAATCTTAGAAGAAATGGCTAAACTTTTGCTTGAAAGAGAAACAATTTACAAAGAAGAAGTAGACATGATTATGGACGGCAAAAAGACCGAAGAAATTGTTAAGTTTATGAACAAACGCGATAAAGCGGAAAAGGCAAAAGAAGCAAAAATCGTTGCTAAAAACCAAGCAAACAAAAAACTTGAAGACTATAAAAACAAAGTTGAAGAAGGCAAAAAATTGCTTGAAAACGGAGTTATTTCAAAAGAAGAATATGAAATGATTGTTTCCGAATATGAAAAGCAAGCTAAGGCTATTGAAGAGAGTAAAAAAAGCGCACAAAAACCGGCAGTTAAGGCGGTAAAAGCACAAGTGAAGACAGAAGAAAAGGCACAAGTGGAGGGCGAAGAAAAAGCACAAGAAGTTGAAGAGACTAAAAAGCCTAAAAGAGTGCGCGCATCTCGCAGCGAAAAGACTGAAGAGACTACTCCAAAGAAATCAAGAAAAACAACAAAGAATGACACAGAAGACAAAGGAGAATAATCATGGCAAACGAAGAACTTATGCTTGACCATGAAATGGTCAAGAGAAAGAAAAAGGCCGGAAAAATCACAGCATTGATTGCTCTTGTTTTGACCGCAGTGCTGGCAGTTCTTATCATAATTGCGGCTTGTGTTCCAGTTAATCTCAAACCAAATATTGATGCACCAGACCGAATCGCAGTTTACAACCAAACTGCTCGTTATGGCGAATTTGAAAAGGATAGAGACCAATACAACTCTTTTATGGAAAAATTCAACAATATGTATGATGCTTCTTATCTTGTTTCACTTTTCAGTGGCAGACTTGGATCATACAATGTTGAAGGTCAAAAAGAAAACGTGCTTTTAAGCAAAGTTATGAGTGACGAGCTTCAAAAAGGTTATTATGTTGAATTTAAATATGATCAACCACAAACATTAAAAAATCAAGATGGCTCAATTCATTACAGCATTTATGCCTCAAATGAAACACTCACATACACTTCAGTTTACTTTGCAATTTCAGAAACAGATAGACTTAACACTTTGAACATTTATATTCCAGTTAAGTATCGTTCAAAATCTGACACATATGCTTTGCACATTTCGCAAAAAGCAAACACTCACGACATTTTTGAGCATATTACAGACTATAAAACATTTTAATTAAATATTTTTAAATAGTTTAACAAAACATTAAAAAACACCCAGCAGGGTGTTTTTTTGTGGTGCGGCGGGGATTGCCAATCATTAAAAAGACGGCTTGCAGGGAGCGCTTGTAGTTTTGTAATAAGACTTGGTGGGTTGACAGCAGGTTGGCTGTGGGCTGACAGCGGACTTAAAGTGGACTTGCGGCAGGCTGATGGCGGGCTGGGAAAAATTTTGCATAAACAAAAGATTTTATCAATGGCAGGCGCTGAAATTTGCCTGCAAAATCGGCTTAATTTATGAGATAGGCAAAGATGACAAAAACTTACCCACAAAACAAAAGAACGGGTTAATTTGACCCGTTCTTCGCGTTATTTTTTAGCATCTTTGCTTTTCTTTTTGAATTTTATTGGTATTTTTCTTGTAATGATTGCGTAAGTCGTAAGCATAAGTGCAACACAACCCATAATTGAGAAGAAGTAAACCAGCACATTGTTTGTAAAATCCGTCATTGTGAAAAATCCTGGCATAACAGTTATTGCGATTATTAAGCATACAAGCGAAAGTATTGTAGTTATCGCTTTTAACTTTGTTGGAGGAAAGCACAGCCACACCAAATTCAAGAATCCAGTAAATGTGAAAACCAGTGTGATGAGTGTGTCATATTCGGTTGAGCTAAGCAAGTTGAAGTATTCTGAGTTTATTATAATCACGGTAAAAACAGATGCAAAAAGTGTAAAGGCAAGTGGAATGGATTTCTTTAAAACCTGCGGGATAAAATCACCTTTGATTAAATCTGTATTTGGCTGGAATGTCAAGATGAATGATGGAATTCCGATAACAAATAGTTCAAGCAAAAACAGTTGTCTTGGCACGCAAGGATATGGGACAATCATCATAATTGTCAGCGTGCACATCACAAGTGTGAAAAGCGTTTTCATTAAAAACAGGACTGATGCATTTTGAACGTTGTTTACGACCTGTCTTCCTTCTTTTACAACACTTGGAAGGGAAGTGAAGTTTGAGTCAAGCAGCACAAGATTTGAAATATTGCGGGCTACTTCGCTTCCGTCCGCCATAGCGATTGAGCAGTCAGCTTCTTTTAAAGCGAGTGTATCGTTTACACCGTCGCCGGTCATAGCGACGACCTTTCCATTCTTTTTAAGTGTTTTTACGATTACATATTTTTGTTCTGGCGACACTCTTCCAAAGACTGTAAAATCGGCTGCGATTTTTTCGACTTCTTCAAGTGACATGCCTTCAAGCGAGATGTATTTGTCATAGTTTTCAACGCCGACGCGCTGTGCAATTTTTGAAACGGTGAGGGGATCGTCGCCCGAAATGATTTTGATTTCAACTTCGTTTTCTTTAAACCATCTAATCGTTTCGATTGCATTTTCTCTGATGTGGTCTTCAAGCACAAACAAAGCCAAAGTTTCGCCTTCTTTTGCACCTTCGTCTTCATTGAATGGCGAGTTCGTTTCGGTGAGCGCAATCACGCGATAGCCGTTTTCCATTGCTTCGTTAAGCAATTTTTTGTTTTCATCACTCAAGTGTGCTTTTACAAAAGTTGGTGCGCCAAGATAATAAGTTTTTCCATTTTTAAATGTTGTTGCAGAAAATTTTCGCTGTGAAGAAAATTCAAGATTTTGTTCGAGTTTCATATCGGATTTTGCTCCGAATTTTTTTAGCAGTGCTGTTGATGTCGCGTTTTGTGTTCTTTGTGATCCTAAAATGTTTGAAACAATTTTGTCGACTGTGGTTTTGTGTTTTTTTGATGTATAAATCACATCTTTAACATTCATTGTCCCGTCGGTGATTGTTCCTGTTTTGTCAAGGCAAAGCACGTTGCTTCGCGAAAGCATTTCGATTGAATAAATGTCTTTTACGAGTGTCTTTTTTCGGCCAAGTTTAACAACGCCAACCGAAAGTGAAATTGTTATCAGCAGAAACATTCCTGCTGGAATCATTCCTGTTATCGCGCCAGCTGAGCTTGTGACTGCTTCTTCAATTGTGTTTGGAAGAAGATAATATTCTTTTATAACAGTCAAAATTGCAAGCGGGATAAGCGCGATTCCAATGTATCTGATAAGTTTTGTAATGTCTTTAAACAAACTTGAATGTGGGGCTTTAAACTCTTTTGCTTTTGATGCAATGGTTTGAATATAGTTGTCTTTGCCTACTTTTTCTACTTTTGCATAACATGCTCCGGACACAAGGAAACTTCCAGAAAGAAGCGTTTCGCCAATGCACTTTTTTACGGGTAGACTTTCGCCGGTAAGCAAACTTTCGTTGACTTCAACCACGCCGTCCATAATTATGCAGTCAGATGGAACTTGGTCGCCGTTTGAAAGCAGCACGATGTCGTCAAGCAGCAATTTGTCTGCTGAAAGTTCGATTTGTTTGCCTTCGCGGATAACCTTGACTTGTGGCAGCGCTACCAGCGACAGTTTTTGAACGGTATGTTTTGCGCGACATTCTTGTATAATAGCGATTGAAGTGTTAAGCACAATAACGATTAAAAACAACAAATCTTTGTATGAACCAACGGCAATCAGCGCTATGGCAATAATAAGCCAAATAAGGTTGAAAAATGTGCAAGTGTTTTTGAGTATTATTGCAGTGTAGGTTTTGGTTGATCTTACTTTTGAATCGTTTATAAGCCCGTGCATAGAACGCTCAGCAACCTGTTCAGCGCTAAGCCCGTTACAAATATTGGGGGTGTATCTTTCTAAAACAAAATCTTTTTTATTCTTTTTCATTTGTATAATTATATTACAAAAATACATACAATAAGTCAAATAAATTGGCATTTGCTTGACAAAAACTTTGGATTATTATACGATTGAAACATGAAAGCGTTTACTATTGAACCAAACAGAAAAACAAAACAACTTGCCAAACTTTTGGGTGGCGATGTTTATATCGTTGGAGGATTTGTCCGCAACGCTCTTCTCGGCAAAAAATGTGACGACGAAGACCTTTGCAGTGCGTATACTCTTGCAGATTTAGAAAAAAAACTTGAAGGCAGCGAATTTTCGCTTAAAAACAAAAACAAAAGTTTTGGAACTTGCAAAATTGTTTGTGGTGACAAAAGTTATGATTATGCCACATTCAGAAAAGAAGAATATGTTAAGGGACATTGCCCTGAGCACGTTGAGTTTGTAAAAGAATTAGAGGTTGATGCAAATCGCCGTGACTTTACAATTAATGCAATTTATTACAATTTAAAAACAGGTGAAATTCTTGACCCATTCAACGGGTTTGGTGACTTGCAAGACAAAAGAATTCGCGCAATCAACCAAGATATTTTAAAAGACGATGGTCTGCGTATTTTAAGAATGTTGCGACTTGCAGGTGAGTATGGATTTAACATTGAATTTCACACATTAAAAGCAGCACAAGCCAATATTCAAAACATCAACGACCTTTCAAAAGCAAAGATAACTGAAGAACTTACAAAACTTCTTACGCGCACAACAAACAAAGGCGCAGTTAAGGCAATCAAACTTTACAACCGCTTGGGAGTTTGGAAGAGAATTGGTCTTGACTTTACAATAGTAAAACCAAGAATGGTTGGCAAATGTGAAGACAAATTTATTGGATTTTTAATTGATATTGTCGACACTGTTAACCCCGCAAGTGTTTCATATTATCTTTCTCATATTTGTGAAAATGCAGGATTCACAAAAAAGCAATTTGTAAAAATTATTAATGTTATATCGGGATATTATGATGCGTTAAACCATATGCGCAACAAACAATATTTCTTTAAATATTTTGATAATTTTCAAGATATTTACAAAATATTGGCTAAAAAATCAAAAATCGTGGCCCAAAAATACAATTTCTTTTATAAATACATCATATCGCACAAATTGGTTATTAGAAAAAGTGATTTAAAAATCAGCGAAAAAGATTTGAAAAAGCATTTTCCTTCAATGCCTGAAAAAATGTATGAAAGCGTGTTGATGGAAGCGCTCAGCGATGTTTTTGACGGAAGATGCCCAAATGACGCTAGCGAACTTATAAAAGATATTGGAAAGCATCATTATCACAAATTTTAAGTGCAAGGGATTGCACTTTTTTTGTTTATTTTTTAAATAGCTTCACATAATAAGAGCATGAAAAAAGAAAAAGTTAAAACCAGAAAAAATCATGCAGGTCTTATTTGGGGGTTGTCGGCAGCGCTGTTTGCGGTGGCAGTCCTTGTGTTTTGTCAATTCTATTTTGTGGACGGACTTTCTCCAAATGACACCTTTTTAAATGGAACTACAATCAACGGAATTGACGTGTCGGGCATGACGCGATCGCAGGCTGAAAACGTAGTGTCATATTCGTTGCTTTCGGCTAGGTCAGACATCAAACTGACTCTTACATATAACGATATGAAATGGACTTTTTCGGGAAGCGATTTTGAAGTGACCAACGAAGTCGAGCCGGTTTTGACCGAAGTGTTAAAGATTGGACATGAAGGCAACTTTTTAAAGCGCCGAAAAGATTTAAACAAAGTCAAAAAAGATGGACTTGCTGTGCAGGTTTCTTACAAGACCGTGCTTGGCGGGCTGGAAGAGAAGATTGAAACAATTTCACAAGCAATTGAAACAACAGGTCAGCAGCCACATGTTGTTTTTGATCCAAATGCAGAGCCTATGTTTTCGCTCATCGAAGGCAAACCTGCAAAAGTTGTGGATCGCGGTAAACTTTATTATTTAATAGATGAAGCGCTGGCAAACGAAAAAGAAGCGACAATTAAAATTCCTGTGCTTGAAGTGCCTTTCGCGCTTGATGAAAAAGAAGTGCTTAGCGCAATCACTAAGCGCTCAAGTTTTTCAACCAGTTATGCTTCTTCTTCAGCAGCAAGAAAAAACAATGTTTCAAGAGCGCTTAAATCATTCAACGGCAAAGTGATTATGCCAGGCGAAGAAGTTAGCTTCAATAATGTTACCGGCTCGCGAACTGCCGAAAACGGTTATAAGCAAGCAAACATTATTTTAAACGGCGCATATGTTAAAGGATCGGGCGGTGGAGTGTGCCAGGCTTCGACAACGCTTTACAATGCTCTTGTGCTTGCTGATGTTGAAATATTAGAATCAAATCATCATTCGTTGCCGGCAAGTTATGTTCCACTCTCTTTTGATGCCATGGTGTCGGAAGGTTATTCAGATCTTGTTTTCAGAAATTCGCTGGAAGCGCCTATCTATATAAAAACATATCACGATGATGAAAATGTTTATGCCGAAATTTATGGCCAGCCTTTTGAAGAAGGACAGTCGATTCGCACTCGCGCCGAATTTATAAAAGTTTTGCCACACAACGGTGATAAAATTATTCAAGACACAAATGGCGAATATTCTGATAAAGTGGTTTATAAAGGCGAGTATTATCGCGTTCGATATCCGCGTGAAGGATACGAAAGCAAAGGTTTTGTGCAATATCTTAAAGATGGCGAAGTGACCGAAGAAAAAGAGCTTAGACACGACTATTATTGGCCGCAAGACGGAATAATTGTTGAAGGAACGGAAGAACTGGGAGAAGGTATGACTCTTCCTGAAAATGATGTGAAGTTTATTCCTGCTCAAAAGGTTACAAACACAACAACTGAAACAGTTAAAGCAAAAATAGAAAAGGAAAGGCCATCAGCATACAACCCATAATGTGCGCGCCCCTTTCAATCGGCTTGAAAACAAGCCGATTTTTTGTTTGCAAATTTGCGAATTTGCAAACAAAGTGCGGGGCTCCGCCCGCGGCCGGCAAGCCGTCTGCGGGGGCGGATGCCCTGCGAAAGGGGCGCGCATTGATGTCTCTGGTGGTGTCGGAAGATGCTTAAAAGCCCTTAAAATGTTTATTTTTGTAAAATTTTTTATATTTTTTACAATATTGCGCAAAAATGTTTGGTTTTTGTAAAAAAGTAGTGTATAATAACAAAGATTTTAGAAAAGGAGGGAGAAATGACTGATTTTGATATCTTTGCTAGGGAAGAGGTAACAAAAATACTATTAGAGTTGGGCATTCCTGCAAACTTGCAAGGTTTCAGATGCTTGCAAGAATGTTCGTTGAAAGTTATTGAAGATCCTACTTTACTTAGAAAAGTTACAAAAAGATTGTATCCAATGGTTGGCAAAGTTTTTGCCATTGATGGCGGAGTTGTTGAAAGAAGTATGCGCCATTCAACTGATATAGGATTTTGCAAAACAAACTTTAAGCCACTTTGCAAAATATTTGGCATGTCAGAAGAAATGTTAAATTACAAACCAACCAGCAGCGAACTTATTGCACTTATCGCGGAATATGTTCGTTTCAACGCGCAAAAACAGGGTTTAGAGCCAAACAAAAAGGATTAGGCACTAAAAAAGCAAAAAACGCATATTAAATTTCTATGAAAAAATATTTTTTGATAGGAATCAGTGGCATAAGCATGTCTGCGATTGCAGTTATGCTTAAAAGCGAAGGAAACGAAGTAAAAGGATACGACCAACATCCTTGCGCTGAACTTGAAAATGAGGGCATCATAGTTGAATTGCAGCCCAATTTTGAGAGCATTTTATGGGCAGATGAAATAGTTTATTCATCTGCTTTTTCTATGGATTTTCCGCTTTTAAATTATGCATTAATTTGCCGAAAAAAGCTTACTGTTCGCGGCGAAAAACTGGGCGAAATAGCCTCGCATTATGAAAAAGTTGTTGCAGTGGCGGGCTCGCATGGCAAATCCACGACAACGGCAATGATTTACAACATTTTAAAGGTTGCGGGCAAAAAGCCGACTCTTCATCTTGGGGCAAAATTGCAAGAAAACGGTAAAAATTTCGATATTGCTGGGCAGGAATATTTCGTCACCGAAGCGTGTGAATATCATGACAACTTTTTGTTTTTGCAGCCATACTTTTCAGTTGTTACAAACATTGAGCCCGAACATTTAGATTATTTTAAAACCTTCAAAAACGAAAAAAAGTCGTATAAAAAATTTTTAGAAAGTAGCCAGCAAACGTTGATTTCTCATCAATATAAAAGCAAAAATGTCCACCTTGACAAACACGGGAATGTTGTTTTTGATGTTCGAAGTGGAGACCAAAAATGGGGCAGAATTCATTTAAAATTTGGTGGCGTCTATAATGTTGAAAATGCACTATTTGCAATCCGCACCTGCGAAATGCTTGGAATAAATAAATGTCTGATAAAACTTGGACTAGAAAACTTTTCCGGTCTTGGAAAGCGTTTTGAGCGCGTGAAAAGTCAGTCGGGCTGCAAAACGTTTGTCGACTATGCTCACCATCCAAAAGAGATTTCAAAAGCCTTTGATTCAATCAAAAAATTGGGTGGTAAAAATGTAGTTCTCTTTCAGCCGCACACCTATTCGCGCACAGTCGCTTTTATGGACGATTTTGTTAAACAACTTTCAAAATTTGACGAGATAATATTGTTTAAAACCTACGCCGCTCGCGAAAAAGAGCAAACACAGGTTGAAATTGAGTTGGTTCAAAAACTTTCCAAAACTGGAAAGAAAGTTATGCTGTTTTATGATTTAAATGCTTTAATTTCACTTCTTCAAGGCATAAAAGATGGCAATTTAGTGATTTTAGGGGCAGGAGATTTGCCTGAAATGCTGAAAGAGCGGAATTTTATTTGGAAAGATTGATGATTTTGTTGTATAGTAAATTATACGGGAGAAAGTTATGCGAACTGTTACTACTACGGCAATGGGCGTGCGCGCACCAATCATCAGACCTGGCGACGACCTTGTAAAAATTGTTGCTGATTGCGTTTTGGCAACTTGCGAAGAAAAAAATATAGTTTTAAAAGATAAAGATATCATTACAGTCACCGAAGCGGTCGTGGCAAAAAGCCAAGGCAACTTTGCTACAATCGACGATATATGCGCTGATGTAAAAAAGCAGATGGGCAGAGGCACAGTCGGCCTTATTTTTCCGATTTTGTCGCGCAATCGTTTTTCGCAAATTTTGCGCGGAATTGTCGCAGGTGTTGACAAACTTGTGATTCAACTTTCTTATCCATTTGACGAAGTTGGAAACCCACTTGTTTCAATCGACAAACTTTATGAACTTGGCATTCACAATTTCAGCCAAGCTTTCTCGGCGAAGCAATTTTATCAACTTGTTGGCAGTGTAGAGCACCCATTTACAGGCATTGACTACATAAAGACATATCTCGACATTTGCGGAGATAAAGCCGAAGTAATTTTAAGCAACGACCCATGCGAGATTTTGAAATATACCAACAAAGTTATTTGCGCCGACATTCATTCGCGTTTTAGAAGCAAAAAACTTTTGCTTGCGCACGGAGCAAAAAAGGTTATTTGCCTTGATGAAATCTTAAATAAAAAATCAAAAAAACATGGCTATCACTCTCAATTTGGAGTGCTTGGCTCGAATATGTCAAGTGAAGGAAAAATTAAATTGTTCCCACGCGATTGCCAACCTTTTGTAGACAAATTGCAAGCCGAATTTTTGAAAAGAACAGGTGCACACGTTGAATGTATGGTTTATGGAGACGGCGCATTCAAAGATCCTGTTGGCGGAATTTGGGAACTTGCCGATCCTGTTGTAAGTCCAGCATACACCGACGGACTTGTTGGCACTCCAAACGAAATTAAACTTAAATATGTTGCCGACAATCAAATCGCAAACTTAAACGGAGAAGAAGCGATAAACAAAATGAAAGAGCTTATCCGCAAAAAAGACGGCAACCTTAGAAAACAAAGTGTATCGCTTGGAACTACACCAAGAAGAATAACCGACCTTGTAGGCTCGCTTTCTGACCTTGTCAGCGGAAGCGGTGATAAAGGAACGCCAATCGTGCTTATCACAGGTTATTTTGACAATTACGCATCAGAATAAAAAAATAAACCGCTAAATGCGGTTTTTTTGATGTGATTTTGCAAAAAATAGCAATATGTATTTTAATTATCATGCTAAAGCGAAATCGCTGATAAAAAGTGGCGAACTTGAATATGTTGAAATTATGGACGACTATCACGGAATAAAACCTGCGATGGTGCTTTATTTTTTGTCGCACAAACCAATGCCAATTCGCCAAGAACATTGGGAAGAATATTATAAATTGATTCAGCAGTTGGAAAATGAACAAAATTACAAAGAAAAATTTTAATTAAATAAAAAAGCCTGGCGATTGCCAGGTTTTATTGATAGTTTGGTACTCCCTAGGGGAATCGAACCCCTGATTCCACCGTGAGAGGGTGGCGTCTTAACCGCTTGACCAAGGGAGCTAATTGAGACTTCTATATTCTAGCAAATAAATAAAAAAATAGCAAGAGATTTTATAAAAAATAACCGCTTATAGGGCGGTCAACTTTTTTCGGCGAAACCAAGTGAAATTAAAATTGCGCGGTTGATTTCTTTCATTTTGTTGTCTTCAAGACTTGTGATTTTTTCGCGAAGGCGACGTTTGTCGAGTGTTCGGATTTGTTCTAAAAGTGCAACACTGTCTTTTGGCAGGTGGTATTTTTCTGATGGGAGTTCGATGTGCGTTGGCAATTTTGCTTTGTCAAGGCGGCTTGTGATTGCTGAGACGATTACTGTTGGCGAAAAACGATTTCCAACGTTGTTTTGAATGATTAAAACCGGTCTTACGCCTCCCTGTTCGCTTCCAACAACAGGGCTAAGATCAGCCATATAAATTTCTCCACGTCTAATGTTAAGTTCTTCCATCGCTCCTCATAAGGTCGATTAAATCTGCCATTTCAAGTTCTGCTAGTTCGCGTCTGACTGAAGCGGGCAGCAAAAAATCTTCCTTTTTTAGCAGTTTATGCTGGTTGGGCTTAATTGTTGCATCGCAAGCAATATTCGTCACATCGCCATATTTTTCTTCAAATTCTTTTACTGTGCGAATAAGATTCTTGCAAAATTTTTCTTTATCGCTCATGTTATTCACCTCTTTTTTGCCGTTTATTCAAGTTTAGATTGAGAATTTTGGCGGATTATATGCATAAGCAAAATACGAAGAAAGTAGAAAATTGTAAAAAACATTAGACAAAAATTGTCTAAGTGGCTAAAATTAGTTAAAAATAATCTAAACTGCATTATATGGAAACTATCAATTTTAACGAACGACTAAAAGAACTCAGACAAGAAGTGGGGCTTACACAAACCGCTCTCGCTTCCGAAATTGGCGCAACTCAAAGACAGGTTAGTTTTTGGGAAAAGGGGCAAATCGAACCCAATATTTTTTGGTTAAATGCTCTGGCTGATTTTTTTAATGTATCAGTAGATTATTTAATAGGAAGAGTTAAAGACTAATTTTTTAGGCGAGTGGCATGTTTGCAAAAGAGAGAGCAAAAATTAAAATAAATTTTCGACCCTTAGTGGTCGTATTTTTGAGTCTAATGTTTGGCATTGTCTCTGCAAGAAAACTTTACAGTGGAGATGGTGTTTATATTGCGCTTACTGCAATCGTGCTTGTTGCAACTACGGCATATTGCATAGTAAAGAAGAAGTATGTGCCGATTTTGCTTGTTGTCATATTCTGTTTTGGTGGACATGGCTTGTATTTTGCTTCGCTTTCGCACTTTATGGGGAAGGAATACTCTGATGCAACAATCAGTGCTCGTGTTTGCGAAGTTGATTGCAATGATGATTATACATATTTGCGTCTTGAGAATATGGTCGCAGATGGTGATAAGGTAAGTGGTGCAATAATTTATGTTCGCGGTGCAGAAGAAGGTGACTTTTCGGTAGGTGACAGCATAGTTTGCACTGGCGATCTAGAACACATAAAGTTGTTTGAAATTGGCAAATTTAATTCTACTTATTATCGCAACAAGGTTGCATACCAAATGCATGCCGACATTTCCACTTTCACGATTGTAAAAGGCAATCCACATTTGGACGAAAGTGCGCGTGCAAAGATTAAGGAAATTCTGCTAGAAAACATGAGTGAGAAAACAGCGGGCGTTGCATATGCTGTTTTGACTGGTGGCAAAGATGAAATCGACAGCGAGGTCAACGACGTTTATCGCTCTGCCGGCATTGTGCATTTGATTACTGTTTCAGGTTTACATATCACTTTCTTGTCGGGCTTGATTGCTTGGATTTTAAAGAAATTACGTGTCAACAGATTTGTAAATTTTTCGATTATTACAATCATTTTGCTGCTTTACAGTTATATCTGCGGATTTGCTCCGTCGGTTGTAAGAGCGACAATCATGGGAATTTGTTTTAATTTGTCGCTTGTGTTTGGAAGAGAATATGACGGGCTGAATTCGCTGTCGGTCGCTGGGATTTTGACGCTGCTGATTTCTCCGCTGACGGCATATGACGTCGGCTTTCAAATGAGTTATGCCTGCGTTGGCACAATCATGCTTATCGCAAGACCAATGGCTGAATTGTTTAGAAAATTTCTTCCAAGATCGGTTGCTGGAACGCTGGCAGTTTCAGTTGCTGCGCAAATTGGAGTGCTTCCATTCTTGGCAAGTTTCTTTTCGACTTTCAATTTGCTGAGCGTGTTTGCAAACTTATTGATTATTCCTTTCTTCGGTGTGCTGTTTCCGCTGCTTGTTGTGCTTATGGTTGTCACATTGCTAATTCCTCCAATCGCTCCTATTTTGAAAGTGGGCGAGTGGGGATTTACTGCAATTGAATATGTCGCACGCTTCTTTGCTGGCACAAATGCAAAAATAAATTTAATTCCTTTTGACGCGATTGTGACAACTTTGATTTTCGCGGCGACTGTAACTATCAGTTATTATGTTTTGACAAACGCACGCATTAAGTGGATTATCGTGGCGGCTATTACTCTGATGATGGGCACATATATGATGATTCGTCCAAATCTTTATTCGGACAGAGCGAGCGTTGGCATTTATGAAAATCACGCTTCCACTTCGCTTGTTTTGAAAACCGAGTCGGGTGAAGTGCTTGTTGTTGGCTTTGATAAAAACAACACAAAATATTATCTTTCCGCCATTGGCGAAAGCAAAGTTGATTATGTGATTAGTCCTGTTGATTATCTAAGCGACTATTATGGCGCCAAGGTTATATTAGACAGCGAAGGCTTTGCCGGCTCGATCAAATACAGTATTGACAACGGAATTTATACTTTTGAGTTTGACGGGCATAAAATTCTCTTTACAAATTTGTCAAAATCAGGCTATAATTGTTCTAGGATAGAACAAGTTTTGTCCAGCGACAAATATGATTTTGTGTATGCAAAAAACTATGATGTAACTGGCACTTATTTTCTAGCCAACAGTCTAAGCGGTGGCGATTATTCGCTGAGCAGCGGAAGTTTTAATTTTAACTTAGCAAACAAAAGAGTTAGGAGTATAGATTGAAAACATTAAAAAAACGTTTATCTGAAGGGCTTGCAAGAGTTTATGTTGTTGAAGGTGATGACTATTATCTTTTCGACAAAGCCTTTTTAATGATCAAAAACGCCTGTGGTATAACTCTCGATGATTTCAACGTCAATGTTTTTGATGAAGAAAGTTTTTCAACCGACAAATTGTTTGCGGCGACCGAACTATTGCCAATAATTGATGAAAAACGCCTAGTTGTCATTAAAGGCGGCAAACTTAGCGAAGGAGATAAAAAACGCACAACCGAAATTCTGCTCCACATTCCAAAAACAACTGTTGTTGTGGTTTTGGATTACAACAAAAACTTTGAATTTTTGAAAAAAGATTTTGTGCTTGTCGATGCAAATCGAATGGATAAAGAGTTGGTTAAAAAACTCATCACGGCATATCTTGCAAGAATAAGCAAAAAGATTGATGCCGACGCAATGGACGAACTTATTGAAAGTTGCAATGGTTATTTGACCAGAATCATGAACGAACTTAACAAACTTGTTTGCTTTGACCTTGACAGTGAAAACATAACAAAGGAAAGTGTCGACAAACTTGTCAATAAAGATATTGAGTTTTCGGTTTTCGAACTCACCGAAGCCCTTTCAAAAAAAGACGGCGACAAAGCGATAAGATTGCTTAAACTTATGGAAAAAGACCAAGGCGTGTTTGCACTTATTTCAAATCAGTTTAGAAGACTATTTTATGCGTCAATTTCTGACCTTACAAATGCCGAACTGGCGGGGCTACTAGGAGTAAAAGAGTTTGCTATCATGAAAGCGCGACAACTTGCAAAAGGCTTTTCAAAAGCACAACTTAAAAAGATTTGTTCGCTGCTTGAAGAAATGGACTATGCCGTTAAATCTGGAGCAGTGCTGCAAACAAATGCGCTTTATTTGCTGGTTTTCAACATTTTGTATGTGTAACATAATTTAATAAAAGGAAATAATATGTCTATGTTTAAACGACGACCAAAAATTGGTATCGCATTTGGCGGTGGTGGAGCGCGCGGCTTCACTCATATTGGCGTGATAAAAGCACTTGAAGAATATGGCTTAAAGTTTGACTATGTTGCGGGCACAAGCGTTGGAAGTATGATTGGCGCGGCATATGCAGCAGGTAAGACTTGGGAAGAAATTTACAACATTGCAAAAGACATAAAAATCAAAGATATTCGCACAAGCAAAATACCACTTTTGCCGTCAAAAACGGACGGCATCGAAAAGGTGATGAAAGACTTTTTAGGTGACATCAACATTGAAGATTTGCCAACGCCATTCTCGGCGGTTGCCGTTGATATTAAAACCACAAAAGAAATTTGCATTTCGCATGGAAATCTTGCAAAAGCGGTGGCGGGTTCGTGCTGCGTTCCCGGTATATTTATTCCTGTCGAATTTGATGATATGTTGCTTTGCGACGGCGGACTGCAAAACACAATTCCGTCAGATATTCCAAAGCATTTTGGATGCGACTATGTGGTTTGCGTTGATTGCAATAAATCTCGAACCTATGGCACTGAGTCGTCAAAGTTTTTTGATGTTGTAACTTGCGCAATTCGAATTCTGATGAAATCAAATGCCGTAAAGGGCTATTATGCCGCAGACGTTGTTATCGCGCCAGAAACAAAGCGTTTTAAATCAACAAAAACTCAGGGCTTTGAAGAGATGATTGATGAAGGCTATAAAGCTACCATTGATTGTATGCCAGACATCATGAACGTCTTCAAAAAGGGGAAACCATTTTTTAAGAAAAAATTTGAAAGTGAGATAGAGTTTAGATGAAAACAGCAAAAAGTCTTAAACGAAAGTTGTCGCATTTTTCAAAAGTGTCACTGATAGTTAGAATAATTATCAGTGTTTTTCTAATTGCGGCTATCGCACTGACAATTTTGTATAAGGAAGAGATTTCTAAAAAGGTTTACAACTGGAGCGGCGAAACTTCAATCGAAAACGCTGATTTTGAAGTGCACTTTATTGACGTTGGTCAAGGTGATTCGACTTTGATTAAACTTGACGACGGCAAAAATATGCTTGTAGATTGTGGACCAAAGGCATCACGCGAGAAACTTGTAAATTATTTAAACGACCAAAAGGTTGAAACTATTGACTACTTTTTATTAACTCACGCAGACGCCGATCATGTTGGCGGAGGGAAGGCGGTTTTTGAAAATTTTGCCATCAAAAACTTTTATCGTCCTATGATGAGATCTTCGTCAGAAACGACTCCCGCCGAATATCCATTGCATGGCACTGCAACCTACAATGACGTGATTGTCGCTTATCAAAATGAAGAAGGCGCAAATATGTTTTACAACAGCGATGCGATAAACATAACCGGCGAAAACTATTCAATCAAATTGCTTTATCCTGATGCTGTTTACACTGAAAACAACGACACGTCGGCAGTTATCATGGCTGACCTTAGCGGAAAGAAATTTTTGCTTATGGGCGATGCTGAAATAAAGGTTGAAAACAAACTTGCAGATAAATTTTCGTCCCAGCTAAAATGCGACGTAATTAAAATTGGCCATCATGGAGCAAAGACTTCGACTGGCGAAAAGCTGCTTAGCGTGGCAAAACCTACATATGCCGCAATCAGTGTTGGCAAAAATAATTATGGCCATCCAACGCAAGAGGCACTTACAAATCTTAAAAATTACAATGTTCAATATTTCACAACTATGGAATGTGGAAGTTTGGTTTTTGACGTCAAAGATGAAAAGCTTGTTTGCAGCGCAGGCGGCGGCAAGATGATTGATTATGCTTTGATTTGCTCAATTTTGGGAGCGGCACTTCTTTTGTGTTGGGGAGTCCCAGATTTTTGGCGCAAAAAAGCAAAAACGCAAAACGAAACAAATTCGGGCGAAAATACTTCGACAAAAAAGAAATTAAAAAATAGTCGTAAATAATTTGGTATTAAATTAAATTATGCTAAAATAAAAATATGGAAAAACTTGGAACAAGCATTTTAATAACATGTTTAGACGAAGTGGTCGGCAGCAATCTTGCGCAGCAGTTTGCAAATTTTTTGGGGTTGCATTTTGCTTGCTGCAAAGAGATTATCGAATATGACCTTTTTGACAGTGGAGCAATACTGCAAAAGTGCGGAGCCGAATACTTTGCCAAGCGCGAACAGTCTGTCATGAAAGATATTTCAAGATATGAAGACAGCGTGATATTTATAAACTTTGACCTATACAAAAACAACATCAAGTTGTTTAAAGACATTCATCCAAGCATCTATCTAAACTTGCCAAAGAAAAAACTGTCTGTAAAAGAGACGGTCAATTCGATTGCATACGACGAACATAGTGCTTTTTTAAAAGCAAAATGCGACATAATCGTCGACATAAACTCAGCAAACAAAAGCGCCCTTTCAAAGGTTATAAAGGAGATTAACTCAAAATTATGAAAAAAATCGCTCAAAAATCGTTAAATTATCTTAAAGCGTTGACAGCAGAGACAATTTCTCATGCTGGCTCGGGGCACACGGGTGCTTCGCTTGGAGCGAGCAGCATTTTGTTTGCGCTTTTTAAAGACCACTATAAATTTG
This sequence comes from Clostridiales bacterium, assembly GCA_003522085.1. Lineage (GTDB taxonomy): Bacteria > Bacillota > Clostridia > Christensenellales > UBA1242 > Caccovivens. The sequence continues at coordinate 137,858 of DPGI01000004.1, forward strand.
ATGTTTCAGACACCGATTTCTTAAATCGTGACCGCTTTGTTTTGTCGGCTGGACATGCTAGTGCGCTTTATTATTCGTTGCTTGCAATGTTTGGCTTTGAAGTTACGATTGAAGACCTTAAAAATTTCAGAAAATACGGCTCAATCACTTCGGGACATCCAGAATTTAGACTTATAAATGCAGTTGAAACAACAACTGGACCTTTGGGCGAAGGCGTTGCAAATGCAGTGGGAATGGCTATGGCAGAAAGCATTATGGAAGAAAAATTTAATGCTATCGGATTTCCCATTATAAACAATTACACATACTGCTTTGCAGGCGACGGCGATTTGATGGAAGGAGTTGCGCAAGAAGCGTGCTCGCTTGCCGGAACTTACAACTTAAAACGTTTGATTATTTTGTATGATTCAAATGACGTCACTATGGACGGCAGCATCAATTTGTCAAATCGTGAAAACATGGCAAAAAAATTTAAAGCAATGGGCTTTAAAGTCATCAATGTTCCAAATGGCAATAATTTAACAGATTGCTCAAACGCGATTGCAAAAGCAAAACGCAGCCAAAAACCAACATTGATTATTTTCCATACAACAATTGGTATTGGAACAAACAAAGAGGGAACAAGTGCCGTTCACGGCTATGCAATGTCAAATGAAGAGTTGCAAGAATACAAAAAGAAACTTGACGCTAAAGAAAGCTTCTTCATTCCAAATGACGTGCGTGAATATTGCATGGAGTCAACAATCAACGGCAAACTCTATCACGACAAATGGAATCAAGAACTTGCCGTTTATGGAACAACACACCCTGAACTTTACAAAAAATTGCTTGCATTTTTTGATAACAAAAGAATTGATTACGAAAAAATTGCAGAAGACGAAAAATTTGCTTCGCTTTCAATGCGCGAAATAAACGAAATCGTGTTAAATGACATTGCTGAAAAACTTCAATTTGTTATTGGCGGGACAGGCGACGTAGCCCCATCGTCAAAAGCATACATTCATGGTGGCGGAGATTTTGTCGCAGGTAACAAACGTGGCAGAAACATTCACTTTGGCATTCGCGAACACGCAATGGCTGCAATTTGCAACGGCATAAGCCTTTATGAAGACTTTTTGCCTTTTGATTCAACCTTCTTGTCGTTTTCAAACTATATGCTTCCAGCACTTAGATTGCGCGCTATGATGGGGCTTCCTGTGCTTGACATTTTCACACACGACAGCGTTATTATCGGCGAAGACGGCCCAACACACCAACCAATCGAACAGCTTGGCATGCTTCGCAGCATTCCAAATTTAAATGTGTTTAGACCATGTGACGCGAATGAACTTTTGGCGGCTTATAAGTTTTATTTAACCGAACGCAAGCCACTTTCGCTTGTTTTAGCAAAACAAAAAATTCAAAATACAGGCCTTACATCAATCAAATCAGCGTTGCTTGGCGGCTATGTCTTAAAACCTGCAAAAAAACAAGCAGACATTGTTTTGATGGCATCGGGCAGTGAAGTTCCTCTTGCATTAAACGTTGCAGCCGAACTTGAAAAGACTTTCGACGTAAGCGTAGTAAGCATGCCTTGTTTTGATCTTTTCGAGCAACAATCACCTGCTTATAAAGACAAAGTTTTGCAACCAAATGCGAAATTGCACGTGGCAATCGAAGCATCAAACGACGCAATTTGGTATAAATATCTTTCGCCAAGCGATTTAAGAATCGAACTTAACGACTATATGGGCAGCGGCAAAGGCGAAGACCTTTATCAAAAAGCAGGCTTCTCAACAAAGCAAATTTTGAAGCAAATAAACAAAAAACTTAAAGTGCGATAGTATTCAACAAAAAACAAGATTTTTCTTATGTAGGCATATTTCATTAGAAAAGTAGAATAGAAATATATACGAGGTGAAATATGTTTACAAAAAAAAGTCTTGTTCTTTTAAGCGAAAATTCAGACAACGAAAAGGCGGTTTTAACTCTTGAAAATGATGGCGAACTGATTACGGGCAGATTGCGACTTTACAATTTTGGTCGCGAGCCCGAAGGGATTTTAAGTCTAGGCATTTATTCAAATCAAAAAGTGATCAAATGCGGATTGGTTCACATTTCGACCATGCTTTATTCGTTTAAAACAAAGCCTGAAATTGGCAACGAATTTTCATGCGCCGTTGTAAACATAAACGGAGCAAATGCCGAGCCGATTTTGTTTGGTTCGACCGACGAAAAGCCTAGTGCACAAAAGCTGCTTGAAGCGATTTCGAACGAAGCGCTTGACGCCAAAACTGCAAAAGAAGCGGAACAAGTTCTTGATGAAAATCACATCGAGTATGATAAGTCTTTGAAAGATGACATCGACGCAGCAATCGACAGCGAAATGGCTAAAAATGACCAAGTGGCAGAGGTTGAGCAGCTTTATACAAAACTTAGTGCTCTTTCGGGAAAAGAAAACCAACCAAAAGAAAGCAAATGCGAAAACTGCAAATATAAAAAATGCTTTTTCGGAGAAGAAGAGCAGCAGCAAAAACATAAATTTTTTGAAGAAATTGCAACTCAGATTGACAAACTCTTTTCAGACTCGCCCAAAGAAGAATATCTTGAAAACGCGATTCCTTCGTCTAAGTGGGTGAGAGTTGAGTTTGACGGCAACGGTGACTATTATATTTTAGGCTTAATATTTGATGAAGACAAAAATGTTAGATATGTTTGCTATGGAGTGCCGGGAATCTATCAAAAACAACCGCCAAAAAATCTGTCTGGCTTTCCTGTCTGGTTTCCACTTGACAAAACCAGACCTGAAAGTTTTGGATATTGGTTGACTTATCAAGACGCCGAAAGCGGAGAAAGCATAAAGGCGATTGTAGAATAAAGGAGAACAAATGAAAATCTTATCAATAGTGATATTAAGCATTGTTGGGTTGATACTGCTTTGCATGATTGCATATTTGATCATAGGCTCGGTTTGCTTTAAAATCGCTCTTTCGCGAAAGAGCACAGCCAAACGCATCGTCAACAAAACTATGGCTAAGTCGCTTCAAAACTACAAAATCGACCTTTGTTGGTGGGATAAATTTGAGTTTGAGACCTTGACGCTCATAACAAAAAAAGACGGGTTAAAACTTGTTGGACATTATTTTAGTGGCGGAAATCAAAAACTGGCAATCATCGTTCATGGCTATGGCGCAGATTATCGTGAAATGCAAAAATATGCCAAATATTTTTTAGAAAAAAATTATGACATCTTAGCAGTCGAAAACCGCGCGCACGGCAACAGCGAAGGCAAGATGATGGGCATGGGTTGGCTTGATAGGTTAGACTTATTGCAATGGATTGATTTGATGGTTGAAAAAAATCCGAATTATCAAATCGTTTTGATGGGGCTTTCAATGGGCGCCAGCACGGTGTGTATGGCTTCGGGTGAAAATCTTCCTAGCAATGTAAAAGCAATAATCTCAGATTGCGGATATGCCAATGCCTATGAAGAATTTAAATATGTATTTAAGTCAAAAGCACACTTGCCAGCATGGCCAATTTTGAATGTTTTTAACATGTATTTAAAAAGCGCATACAAGTTTGATTTAAAACAAGCCGACGCAACGGCGCAACTTAAAAAGTGCAAACTTCCAGTTTTGTTTATTCATGGTGACAGCGACAAGTTTGTTCCAGTCGAAAATGTTTACAAACTTTCGTCAGCCATAAGTGAAGATAAAAGGCAGGTTTATATAGCTCCAGGGGCGGATCATGCGATGAGTTATCCAATCGATGAAATGGCCTATGAAATGGAACTTAAAAAATTCTTAAATAAATATTTGAAAAATAAATAAAAAATAAAATAA